>JBAPVR010000020.1:0-69035 GCA_049283295.1 Candidatus Aquirickettsiella sp. | reverse complement strand
CCCTCAAAGTAATGGGGGGGGGGGTTGTGCACAAAAATAAGACCTATGTATACACCCTTGGGATTTCGGGTTAAGGCAAAATAAAGACATCAATTCAAAGGCGCAGAGTATAATTAAATTCACATTTTGGTTAAACTACTTTATGGAATTCAACATAGGGATTTTTTCTCAGTAAAATATTAATTTCGAGCTTTTAAAAGCTTTATTTCTTTATTTTTGAATACTCGAACATTTTCAAAAATTAAAATTAATGAAACAATCTAATAAGAAGCAAAGGTTTTGCAAGAGGTCTTATGAGTAAGCGCATCAATTTATCACAACATACGCCGATGATTCGTCAATATCTACAATTAAAAGCGCAACATAAAGATAAATTATTATTCTATCGCATGGGAGATTTTTATGAGTTATTTTATGAAGATGCCATCAAAGCCTCAAAATTATTAAATATTACTTTAACGAAGAGAGGACAATCCGCTAGCCAAGACATTCCTATGGCAGGTGTACCCTTTCATAGCGTCGAAACCTATTTAGCCAAACTTGTAAAACTTGGCGAATCAATTGCTATTTGCGAACAAATAGGCGATCCGAATCTATCCAAAGGTCCGATGGAAAGACAGGTAACACGTATTATTACGCCAGGAACACTTAGCGATGAAGCATTACTAGAAAGCAATCAAAGTCTCTTACTTGCGCTCTATAGCCATGATGAACAATTTGGACTTTCTTATTTTGATATGGGAAGTGGCCAAATTCATATTTTACAAATTATGGGTGAAGAAGCGCTTGCCAGTGAATTAGCACGACTCAATCCCAGTGAACTCTTAATCAGTGAAGAATATAAAAGCGAACATATATTAACACCTTATAAAACGATTCGACGTCGCCCACTTTGGGAATTTGATTTTAATACGGCCACTCATTTATTAACACAGCAATTTCAAACGCGCGATCTTAATGGATTTGGCTGTCAAGATTTGCCCTTGGCGATACAAGCGACAGGTTGTTTATTAAATTATGTTAAAGACACACAGCGTGTTCAATTACAACATATTCAGCCACTGCGCATAGAGAGACGCGAAGAAAGTATTGTATTAGATGCCACTACCCGGCGTAATTTAGAGTTAACGCTCAATTTACAAGGGGGGAAAAACCATACCTTAATGTCTATTTTAGATAGCACGGCAACTCCCATGGGAAGTCGTTTACTTAATCGATGGCTGCATCGACCTTTACGTAAGATATTGACTCTAGAAGCGCGTCAAGCAGCCATTTTAGATTTAGTCGTTACACAATCCTTTGTAGGTTTACACTCGTTGTTAAAACCATTAGGCGATCTTGAGCGTATTATTTCACGCGTTGGATTAAAATCCGCACGGCCACGAGATTTAAGTCAATTACGTTGGGGCCTTGCGATTTTGCCAGATATTCTTAATAAACTTGGCCCTTGTTTAAAAACTCAGGCTTCTGACGAAAAATCAAAATTACTTATTTCATTAAATCATCAGATAAAAACCTTTCCACAATTATTTTGTTTATTACAACAAGCTATTGTTGAACATCCTCCTGCGGTTACTCGTGAAGGAGGTATGATCGCTAAAGGTTATCAGGCTGAACTTGATGAATTACGAAACCTAAGTGATCATGCTGGACAATTCCTGATTGATTTAGAAAAACGTGAACGCGAACTTTCCGGCATTAGTACACTGAAAGTTGGTTTTAATCGTGTACATGGTTATCATATTGAAATAAGTCGAGTACAAGCCAAACAGGCTCCCGCACACTATATCCGTCGGCAAACACTAACTAATGCCGAACGTTTTATTACCCCTGAATTAAAAGAGTTTGAGGATAAAGCTTTAAGCGCTCGTTCTAAAGCTTTAAGCTTGGAAAAAAAATTATATGATGAGTTACTGGATAAGCTAGCCATTTACTTAACCGACTTACAAAAAACCGTCAATGCCTTAGCTGAGTTAGATATACTGGTTTGTTTCGCAGAACGAGCGACAACACTCAAGTTAACATGCCCTTTATTAAGTAAAAATCCAGGCATACATATTGAAGAAGGCAGACATTTAATTATCGAACAAGCCTTAGACAGTCCTTTTATAGCAAATAATTGCCATTTAACCCCTGAACAGCGTTTATTAATTATCACAGGTCCGAATATGGGTGGAAAATCAACCTATATGCGCCAAACTGCTTTAATTTGTTTATTAGCAATGATAGGTTGTTTTGTTCCAGCAAAAAGCGCTACGATAGGCCCCATTGATCGAATTTTTACCCGAATCGGAGCTGCTGATGATCTTGCTAGTGGTCGTTCCACCTTTATGGTAGAAATGACAGAAACTGCTTCCATTTTACATAATGCAACTGAACAAAGCTTAATTATTATGGATGAAATTGGGCGTGGTACCAGTACTTTTGATGGACTCGCTTTAGCTTTTTCTTGTGCTGAATATTTAGCACAGCATATTAAAGCCTACACTTTATTTGCAACTCATTATTTTGAGTTGACTGGCTTAACAGAAGAAAATAAAGTAATAAACAACTGTCATGTCGATGCAAGAGAGCACAACGATAGCATTGTATTTTTATATACCGTCAAAGAAGGGCCAGCAAATCAAAGTTATGGCTTACAAGTAGCGCAGCTAGCAGGCGTTCCCAAACCCGTTATCCAGCGCGCTAGAGAAAAACTTAACGAACTTGAAAAAAATTCTTTGTGTGCTAATCACAACAAAATAAGCCCACCCGCCACTTTACAGAAACTCTGTGTCAACCCTGGTATTATGGATCTCCTTGAACAAATAGATCCCGATCAATTAGCTCCAAAAGAAGCACTTGAAATTATTTATCAATTAAAATCCCTGCAAGGAATTCCTGTATGAATAACCCAAATGACCCAAAACTTTTCACCCCGCCTATTGAAGAAAAAGCTAGCACCCATGACGATCATGAAGACGGAGAAAGATTAGCTTATCGCCGTCGTGGGATTTATTTACTGCCAAATTTGTTTACCATCGCTGGTTTATTTGCAGGTTTTTATGCCATTGTCACTGCCATGGAAGGTTATTTTAATTATGCGGCAATTGCTATTTTTGTGGCTATGATTATGGATTTTTTTGATGGTCGGGTTGCACGACTAACCAATACCCAAAGTGCTTTTGGAGCTGAATTAGATAGTTTATCGGATATGGTTTCTTTCGGCGTCGCTCCCGCCCTCGTTATTTATAGTTGGTCTTTGGAAGGATTAGGTAAATTAGGTTGGTTAGCCGCATTTATATTTGCAGCGGCTGGGGCACTACGTTTAGCGCGTTTCAATACACAAGTACTGATAGCTGATAAACGTTATTTTCAAGGATTGCCTATCCCTGCCGCCGCGGGTGTTTTGGCCAGTATGGTATGGTTGTGCGTTGATTCAGAAATTCTCGGTGATGTGGTTAGCATGATGACAGCTATATTAGCAATCATCATTGCTATTTTAATGGTAAGTAATGTCCGTTATTATTCATTTAAAGAAATTGATCTCAAAGGGCGCGTTCCTTTTGTCGCTATTTTATTGGTGGTATTAGCTTTTGTGGGAATTTCTCTTGATCCACCTAAAATATTATTTTTGCTCTTTTTCTGCTATGCCCTTTCCGGTCCCATTTTGACATTATATAGCTTGCATAAAAAGCGAGCTTTACGAAAAAGTAACTAGATATATAGACTCTATACTTTATCATAAAGATTCAGAAAAACTGCATCCAGAAAGCATAAAAAACACTATAAAATGAGCATGTTTCCTCTTTTCTGAGACTAATACTAATAACTGTCGACATTCCTATCTTGAAAGCATATAGATAAACATAGTTGAAAACGCTTTTCTCTATTCAAAAAATATCAGTTATGGGTTCTCTGCTGTCAATGTTGTACATAATAGGATGTGGATACTCCTTAAAAATAGGTCATTTAAAAATGACTTTAAGCCTTTTAAAGAAAATAACCGCATTATGGAGACGGTATGTGAGTTCAAAGAGCCTATACCCACCCATCGATAACAAATCAAACACACTAACAAGTGATAAACCATTACTTCTAGTTCATTATTGGACAAAACTCTAGCACTTAATTGAATTCAAAAGAAGTGTTTTTAATCAAAAAAGCTCTATAGGATCGACATCCAGTGACCAACGAACGCGACGGCTACTAGCAAGTAAACTAATGGGTTTAATAATTTGTTCTAATAAACTCTGTAAAGCATTACGCCGTTTTGCCTGTAATAGTAATTGACAGCGATAATAACCCGCTCGACGTGGCAATAATGAAGGGACTGGCCCTAATAAGCTGATATCTTTCCCCACTAATTCAGCCTGATTTTTTACCTCATTTAAAAAATCAAATGGATAAGCTGAGCTTAGAGCTTCAGCATGAATAAGTGCCAAATAGCTATAAGGGGGTAATAGAGAACCCTTCCTTTCTTGTAATAATATTTGGCTAAAACTAAGATAACCTTGTTCTAACAAATGATTTAACAGTGGATGATCGGGGTGATAAGTTTGAATCAATACCTCTCCGGGTTTATCGGATCGTCCGGATCGGCCTGCAACTTGTGTTAATAATTGACCGGTACGTTCCAAAGCACGGAAATCTGCACTAAACAATCCGCTGTCTGCTTCTAAAATACCAACCAAAGTAACATTTGGAAAATGATGTCCTTTTGCTAACATTTGTGTTCCAATCAAGATCTGACTTTCGCCTTCATGTATATTTTTCAATAACTTATCTAAACTTCCTTTACGTTGAGTATTATCTCGATCCATTCGAACTATTCCGATGCCAGGAAAATATTTTTCTAATGTTTGTTCCAAACGTTGGGTACCCTGACCCAAAGCAAATAATTGTTGTCCCTGGCATGCAGGACAGCGAGCATCCAAAGGACGTCGATAACCGCAGTAATGACACTGCAAGTGAGCTGGTTTTTTATGAGAACTCATTTTTTGTTCACAACGTAAGCAATCTGCTGTCCAACCACAATCCTGACAAATGGTAACTGGCGAAAAGCCACGTCGATTTAAAAATAAAAGCACTTGCGATTGATTTTGCAAATGTTTTTCCATAGTTTGCAATAATTCAGGTGAAAAACCTTGATCAAGTTTTTGATGCCGTAAATCAATAAAACGAAATTTAGGTTGTATGGCGGATCCTGCCCTGTCAGGTAAGTGCAATATTTGATAACGATTTTGACTTACATTAAAAATGCTTTCTAAAGATGCTGTTGCTGAACCCAATATAACGGGTATATTTTCTAAACGTCCGCGTACTAATGCTAAATCTCGCGCGTGATAACGCAAGCCTTTTTGCTGCTTAAAAGAACTATCGTGTTCTTCATCGATGATGATAAGGCCAGGACGTAATAAAGGTGTAAATAAAGCTGAGCGTGTGCCAATGATAATAGATGCTTTACCTAATTTAGACAGCCACCAATTTTCTAAGCGCTGTTTATCCGTTAGTTTAGAATGGAACAATACCAAAGGAACTGAAAAGCGATTTCGAAACCGTGCTAACATTTGCGGTGTTAAGCCAATTTCTGGAACTAATACTAATGCTTGTTTCCCCCGATCCAGCACCTCTTGTATTACCTGCAAATAAACTTCTGTTTTTCCACTTCCCGTTACACCATTTAAAAGAAAAGCTTGAAATTTACCTAATGAATTAATAATACTTTTAATAGTCTGTTGCTGATGGATATTTAATTGAACTGGTCCCGATAAATTTAAACCATGCTCAGAGGAAATAGTGAATTCATCTGCTTTATTCATCTCTCCCATCTGTTTTTTAACCGCATTTTTAAGTTTTTTAGTATCTTTTCCTGTGCGTAATATAGAGGGCATGGCATTAGCAAACACTTCCCCGATGGGACAATGGTAATAACGACTTGTCCATTCTAATAACTGTTGCATCGAATTCGGTAAAAGAGGAACTTCATCAAGAATAGCAATCGCTTGTTTGAGCTGCGATTTTGGCCAAACTGATTCTTCGCTTATTTCCATTAAAAAACCAATTTTTTTCTGCTTGCCAAACGGCACCAATACCCGCAAACCTTTTTTTAACTGCGTTAATGGAAAGTCAGCAGGTGCCAAGTACTCAAAATATTGATGTAAGGGTGCCTGAATAGCAATTTTCAGTATACTCTTCGCACTTGAATTTTTATCTGTGCTACCACTCAACGCGTAATCCTCAAGTATAATATATACACTCCAGTTACTGCATTTTCGTGGGGTTTTGCCAAAAACTCAATTGCTATAAGCATAAACATTTAATTAACCAATAAAAAAATTTAAATTGCTCTGTTCAGTTTGAAAACTATGGCTCTTTTTAGATAAAAATTTTGTAGCCTAAATCAATTTAAAAGTTAAAAGAACTGCAGTTTGTCGATTATTTTTTTTAGGACATAAGCATTAGTGTCCTGCTTACTTCCCATTTTGATATGAAATTGCGAAGAACCTATTGTTCCTATCAATGAGGGGTTGCTAGGCCCATATAAAACAATCGTGGGAATTCCCAAAGCTGCCGACAAATGACTCAGCCCTGTGTCTACTGCAACTACTGCTTTAGCATTTACTAAAACTGCGGCTATTTCGTTGAGACTTAAGTAAGGTAATACCTGAGCTAGAGGATTCTTATGTGTCAATTGATTTGCATTTTTTCTTTCATTTTCATTACCCCAAGGAATATAAACACGTATTCCCTGATGCGTCATTTCTTTTATGAGTAAAGACCAATAATGATTAGGCCAATGTTTAGTTGCACAACTGGTATTGGGTATAAATACTAGATAATCTTTTGATAATTCGAGGGGAATTGGGCTTAAATTTTCTTTATTTATACCATAATCAGGTAGCGTTTTTGGCAAAGAGTATTTTAAGGCTTTAGCGAATAATTGACGCAACCGACTAATAGCATGTTGCTGTTTTGGTACGGAAAATGTTTGCTGATAAGCAAGATAGGATAAACGTTCTCTAACTGAGTTCTTATCCATCCCGAGGCGATACCCTCGGCTTAAGCGCGTTGTAATCGCACTTTTGATCGACCCTTGCGCATCTAAAACAAAATCGTATTGCTGATCACGCAATTGTTTATAAAATTGTTTAATTTCTCCATTTTGGGTGGCTTGCCAAAATTTTTTTCGCCAGCGTCTTAAGGCGATGGGAATGATTCGTTGCACTTGCTTATGCCACTTAGGAATTTCTGTAAAAGCTTCTTCTACTACCCAATCAAATTGAACATTCGCAATAACCTTAGCTGCATCAGTCACTGCGGGTAAAGTATGAATAATATCACCCATTGAGGACATTTTTATGATTAAAACACGCATAAATAGCCAATCAGACCGATATGGGGGCTGGGAGTCTGTAACTATACCCATTGTACTCCAAAATGTGAACTAGCCTCGTAGTGAACTCCACTGCCCACTTTGGTTAAGCCATTAAACTTGGCAAGGATTCAGCGTCAAAGTCAAATAAACTAGTGTTAAAAAACAATTGATTATCTGCATCCGCTTCCTGTTTTGCAGAAAAAAAAGCCGGACTACTTTGCGTTCGTTTTAATTTAAATCTAATGGGGTCATCATCTTGGTCTTTAGCTGAATAACCATTTGTTGGGGGCAAGGAAAGTAAGGAAAGTTTTCTTTTTGGAAAAATACAACTCGCATCAATCAAGCTGTCATCTATTTTTAAAAGTTCTTTTTTATAAAAGTCTTCTTTTATTGTAGCAACGCAATTAATTCCATCAATAAAACGTCCTAATCTTGAAAAAAGTGCTGCTAGGGTGTTATTACAAATAATAATTATAGCAAAAACTGTAGCGGCTATGGCTATGGGGGTGGCAACTAAACTTCCTACTAAGCATAGACCTAAAGTGATCCCTAAAGCCAACACAGACCCGAAAGTTATACCTAAAAAAGCACATTTATATTCATAATAACGCGATTCTATCCGTTCATTGACAAATTCATCTTCCGTACCCAAACGGTATTTTAAAAAGCAATACGCTTTAGCAAAATAATCAAAACAAGATGTCGTTATACTCGTCAAACTTACTACAAATGGTAATGTAAAAAGAAATTTATGTACTAACAACAGATCAATGAATGGTTTACTAATACCTATCACGGTTACAAAAGGAATAGCTCCCGTAACCATTAGTACCGTAAATAAAGTTAAGGCGATCACAAAACCTAAAGCAAACCCTATAAAAATTGCTGCTTTTTCTTGTCTTAAACGCGCTCCATCAAACGAACTCGCTAAACGATTGAATAAGCCCCCCAAAGCACAGGCATACCCTAAAGTAAATAAAATATATGCAAAATAGGAAAATACGCCCCAAAAAGGAACCACCGCATGCAAAGAAAGACAAAAAATTCCTAAACTAATGCCTAACAACATACCAATAGGAGTAAACAATTTTTCAGCATAACCAATTTTCCGATCCATTATGATTTCTTGGCTTAGAAAGTTTCTAATTTTAGCCTGGTTACCGTTTGCGGAAGACCGCGCGGTGCACAAATTCCATAATCTGCCTAAATAGGCCCCATCAGCTATGAAACTTCCATATTCAGCAGGCACTGTTATTAGATTTAGAAACCATTCTGATTCAAATAGACCCGGCGCAATAAGAAGTAGAGGAAGTAATAACCCTAAGCCTAGTATTGAAATAATACCAACAGCTAAACGTTCATTATCTAATTTGATTATTTTTTTTTTGGTTTTTACTACGATTAAATTGCTTAGCAAAAAACAAAGATGAAAAAATTTTTGCATGTCGATTTTTAATCTAAGGTCAAAAATTTAAATCTTATGCTACAGATGATATCGAATTATTTGGATGAGACAAATAAGTAGCCAATAGTCGATATACTTCTGAAACTTTAATTTGATAAGTATGGTTTAATCGAGCGCTATGTGAGTGATAACTACCTACTCCGCGCCATGGACTTGAAACATCATTTGAAATATGTTGACTAAGTATCCACGTACCCACGTTGACATTGACACAAGGATCATATTGTAACTGATGTTGCGTATAACCATACAATCGAATTTTTGATAACCAAATTGAATTAATTTGCATAGGTCCATAATCGAAAGTCCCATTTCGATTAGCTAAGGCTTTACCGTTCTTGCTATTTTCTATCGCTAAAACGGAAAGAATTAAAGTAGCTGGGATATGATAAGCAATCGCCGCTTGATTAATACATTCGATAGGCACGTCATGAATTTCTAATGCGCTTATCATAAACAACCTCGTGTTTTTTTAGCCAATTTGATTATTATTCTCAATTTTTCTTAAAGTAGTCCATCCTGCATAGATAATAGGCGGCAAACAAAATAAGAAAAGCCCACCTAACAAAATCAAGTGAAAGTTTAATAGATTATGCACCTGTATATCACTAGGCGGGAAAAACCCAAGTATAAATGTAATCAAACAACCTACTAAACCTGCAGTACAAACAATCCAAATCCCCCATTTACCTCCTGGAATATGATAGGTACGAGTTCTGCTGGGTTCTTTATACCGTAATCGTAGCGCAGTTAAAAATAAAAAAATATAAAATAATACGGCTAATTGGGCCGTCATAACACTCAATAACCAATAAGTCTCTTGTACACTAGGAATCAGTATAAAGATACTACTTAACAACGATACCAATATACCTTGAAATACCAATAAGCTTACAGGTACACCATAGCTATTGACCTTAAGTAGCCCCTGCAAACCCCTGATTTGACTTTCGAATGTGGCTACCAGTAGACCTCGCGTAGGACCTATTACCCAGGTTGAAATACTGCATAAGCTGCCAATGATAATTAAAGAAATAATGGTAGGGATGAAAACAGGCAAATGATAACTATTAAAAAAAGCCACATAGGCTTCGGTTAAACCCGACAATATACTCAATTGCTTAGCTGGAACAATAAGCGCTATGGATAAAGAGCCCAGTATCAGGCTTATCAATATTAAGCTTGCCGACCAAAATATTGCTCGAGGAAAATCTTTTTGGGGATTATGAACATCACCTGCATGTACAGCTGACATTTCTAAGCCCATCAGACCAAAAATAATAGTCGTTAAGAACGCCAAATTATTAAAATTATTGAGACTAGGAAAAAAAGAGGACCAGGAAAAATGTATCGCTTGGGGATGCGAGTTTTTAATCCAAATACTAGCCAACACAATCATAAAGAGCATAGGAATTAAAGTACCTACTAAAGCTCCAACACTACTAACCCAACTCGAAACACGTAAACCTAAGCAGCTTAAGGCTGTAACCAACCACCAAATAATTAATATTGTACTTAAGAGATAAAATTTATGGTGAACTAGTTGTGGATCTATTAAATAGGCAAATGTTGCTATAACAAAAGACAATATCGTGGGATACCAAACCACGTTGTATATCCATTGCAACCAAATTGCGCACCAACCCCATCGCATTCCAAAAGCAGTGCGTATCCAAATATACGCACCCCCTGTACTCGGCCAAGAAGTTGCTAATTCAGCAGTCACTAAAGCGGTCGGAATAAAAAACAACAAGCCGGCCAGTAAATAAAAAAATATTAACGTATAACCAAATTTTGCGGCGATAGGTAATGAGCGCAAGCTATCAACAGCAATGACATTCATCATAGCTAAACTAAATACTCCCAGGGGTTTTTTAATAACCTTATTTTTAGTAGCCCCTATCATTATCTTTTACCGGGTTTATAACTAGCAACGATCCAGATAACAGCACCGATAGAAATAGCCGTGTCAGCTAAATTAAAGGTAGCAAAATGCCAATGACCAATGCAAAAATCAATGAAATCTATTACATAACCTATGCTCAACCGATCGTACAGATTGCCTATCGCTCCACCTAATATCAACGCAATTGCACAAGCTACCCAATTGGTATGCCCTCCGCGATAAAGCAAACGCACTAACCAAATACTAACAACCGCGCTAATTGCTGCAAAAAACCACCGTTGCCAACCATTCGCTTGACCTAAAAAGCTAAACGCAGCACCAAAATTGTGCGTCAAAATGAAGTTTAAACAAGGAAATACTGGAATGATACTGGTTTGATCTAACCAATGCGTCATCCATAACTTACTTAAATAATCGAGAACAATAATAAATGCACTTAACCAAAGCCATATTAATTGATGTGTTTTTCTTTCTTGCATAATATCAAATCTTCACATTCGAATTGTTGTCTGTGTTGCCGAAGAAGTTGCTAACCTAATGCTAATTAAGGTTGCTTTTTTGCAGGCTGCCCAGACTGTGCGTAAAAATTGGTAAAACTCTCGATTTTTACGCATAAATTCGCTGTTCGCCTTTCCCATCGGGAAGATTCTCGACACAGCGCAGGCAAATCTCAGGATGTTCTGGATCTTTTCCTACATCTAAACGCCGATGCCAACAACGCGCACATTTTGTTTTTTTCCCTACTGTAGAAATAACATTTATACCGAGTTCTTCAGCATTAATATTAAACAATAAAGCCTGTTTTGGTGGTGTGCTCGTCAACAAAGTTGCATCAGATGTAATCAATACAAATCTTAGTTCATTCTTTAATGCATAAAGTATTTTATAAAGTTGCGAATCTTCTTTGACATAAAGTTCAACCTCAGCTTCCAATGAAGAACCTAAATCACCACTGATGCGTGATTTTTCAATCACTTTATTAACTTCATTTCGAATTTGGATAAGCTCATTCCAGTAAGTTTGTCGATCATATTGCTGATAACTTGCTTGTAATGGATCTTTTACAAATGAAAAAGATAAGGGGTACCATTCATTTAAAAATACACTTTCTTCGCGTTGGCCTGGCAGATAGCGCCAAATTTCTTCTGCTGTAAAACTTAAAATAGGCGCTAACCAACGCACCATCCCTTCAGCAATATAAAAAAGTGCAGTTTGTGCAGAACGTCTAGCAATGCTATTTTTTTGTAAAGTATATTGACGATCTTTGATAATATCTAAATAAAACCCGCCTAAATCACTAATACAAAAATGTTGTAGTTTCTGATAAATCGTATGAAATTGAAAATTCTCATAAGCGTCGATAATCTCATGCTGTAATAGTTTTGCCCGTTCTAAGATCCAAATATCTAGAGACAACATCTCGCTCGTTGCTACACAAGCAGAGGAATCAAAATCATGCAAATTAGCTATTAAAAAACGAATAGTATTTCGAATCCGTCGATAAGCTTCTGCAGTGCGTTTTAAAATTTCATCAGAAACAGCAATTTCTTTACGATAATCCGTTGAAGAAATCCATAAACGTAAAATATCCGCTCCTAAACTTTTTATGACTTTTTCTGGTGCAATCACATTCCCTAAAGATTTAGACATTTTGTGGCCTTTTTCATCCACAGTAAATCCATGTGTCAAAACAGATTTATAAGGCGCTTGACCGTTCATCGCTACAGACGTTAACAAAGAAGATTGAAACCAACCCCGATGTTGATCGGAACCTTCTAAATAAAGATCAGCAGGCCAAGCCAAAGCAGGATTTTTCATTAAAACAGCATAATGACTTACGCCCGAATCAAACCATACATCCAAACAATCGGTTAATTTTTCATAGTCTTTTGCTTCATTACTTAATACTTCTTCTGGATTTAAATCGTACCAAGCATCCATCCCTATTTCTGCTACACGGTTTGCAATCTCTTCTAACAAGCTAAGACTATTGGGATGCAAATCACGCGACAAACGGTGTACAAATAAAGGTATGGGAACACCCCAACTCCGTTGTCTAGAAATACACCAATCAGGTCGATTACTAATCATTGAGTCAATACGGGCTTTTCCCCATTGTGGAATCCAAGTAACTTTGTTGATAGCCGCTAAACTATCTTTCTTTAAGCCTTGCTGTTCCATGCTAATAAACCATTGCGGAGTAGCACGAAAGATTAAAGGTGTTTTATGGCGCCAACAATGTGGATAACTATGCTTAATGTTTTCTTCTTTTAATAAATTCTTGGATTCTCTTAATTGATCAATCACTAAAGGGTTAACTTTAAATACATGCTTACCTTCAAATAGAGCTGTCCCCGGTAAGAAACAGCCATTGCCATCTACTGGGTTAATTAATGGCAATCCGTAGTGTTGAGCAACAATATAATCTTCTACACCATGCGCGGGCGCAGTGTGTACTGCCCCTGTCCCTGCTTCAATGGTAACGTGCTCACCTAAGATTACGGGGATTTGTCGATGATAGAAAGGATGTTGCAACACAATCCCTCCAAAAACTTTACCCATGACATTACCTAAACGTTTGTAATTCGTTATTTGATAACGCTGCAAACAGCTTGTTAATAAAGATTCAGCAATTAATAAACGTTCAATCTCAGTTTGGACCAATACATATTCAATATCTGGATTTAAGGCAACCGCTTCATTAGCAGGTAATGTCCAAGGTGTTGTGGTCCATATGGGTATTATTAAAGGCCCATGTCCTGTTTCAGCAAAAATTCGACTTAAAAAATCAGCCTCATCAATTACCTTAAATCGCACATCAATTGCAGGAGAAATTTTGTCAGCATATTCAACTTCAGCTTCTGCCAAAGCCGAACCACAATTGACACACCAATGCACGGGTTTAAATCCTTGTTGCAGATGTCCTCGGCTGATAATTTGACCTAAAGCGCGAATAATATTGGCTTCAAACTGAAAATCCATAGTCAGATAGGGATGTTCCCAATCACCGATCACACCTAAACGCTTAAATTCCTCACGCTGAATCGATATTTGTTGACCGGCATATTCACGACAAGCCTGTCGAAAAGCTTTTGCTGTTAATTTATTACTCACTTGGCCAATTTTTTTTTCGACGTTTAATTCAATAGGTAATCCATGACAATCCCAACCTGGAACAAAAGGAGCATCGAAACCATTCAAGGTCTTCGCTTTTACAACCATGTCTTTTAAAATTTTATTCACCGCATGCCCAATATGGATATGGCCATTCGCATACGGGGGGCCATCATGAAGAATATATTTAGCCTTACCATGATTTTTTTCGCGTAATTTTTTATAAAGCGGTAAAGAAGCCCACTGTTTTAAAATAGCTGGCTCTGTTTGCGACAGATTAGCCTTCATTGGGAATTTAGTGTGAGGGAGATTTAAGGTGTTTTTATAGTCAGTCATTTTATCTTAATTGAGGCTCATATTCGGTCTTAAATTTAGAAGGCTTAGAATAACACGCTTGGAGGGCTTGCAATATAGTCAAAATCGAAAAAATTCGAGGCTATATGAGGCAACCTATTTTGGGAATTTCAAGTGCCCTACCTCTTTATAAAGGGAAGAATCTAACTTATTCTGCTTTACACAAGCCCGACTGGATACAAGTTCCACTGACATCCCATCGTAACTGTCCATCTGTTTGATAAATTGGGGTTAAAATATACGTAAAATGATCAATTTTATTACTACGAACTCTCTGAGAAGTAGCAATAATTTGGGCACTCTTACTCACTTCCACAGTGGCTATGTAGCCTTTATTTTGACTTTCTGCTTTAAAATTAGCTGGAATTCCATTTTGACCGGGGATGCCGCAAGCTGCTAAATTATCGTGTTCATGCATACAGGTAGTGACCGCCAATTTAAAGGGGGCAGTGGATTGAATAACCTCTGCAAACTTCGCTCGATTACTATAATTTTGATAACTAGGTATGGCTATTGCCGCCAAGATGCCAATAATTGCAATAACAATCATGAGTTCCAATAAAGTAAGACCTCTTTGCTTTGCTTTTATAAAATACATAAACCTAGCACCCTTATAAAATTGATACCCCAGTTTAACAAGCCCTACTTGTTTAAACCAGTACCCAATAACACTAAGCTTTAAATTTTTTCATACCGACAACAATCTTCTTAAAGGTTGAATTTCGATCATTTTCCAATATGCCTCCAAATCTCCAATACCACTCTCTCAAATATTAATGAAGTAATGGGTGGTAGAGGGATCTTTGATAATAATTTTTTCAACATGCTATCCCTAATCAATATCCTTATTAGCAGATTGTAATGTTTTCCATTTTTCTTTCTGTGTAAGGTATATTTTCTAAATAAATATAATGTTTAGCGTCCATTGCATACTTTTCTATCAGTTCTCGATCTGATTTATTTTCAATCAAATCCAAAGGGCTTTTTCCTTTAGCATTTCTCACATTTTTCAATTCAGCACCTTTTAACAAAAGTGACCAAATAATATTTAAAGCAATCGTTGTTCTAGATTCAGTAATATCATTTTTAAGCTGTATCCATATTTCTATAGCTATGTGTAAAGATGTATTTTTAGAAATAGCTTCCTGTATATTAACTCGTTGGTTATTCATCCCTGCCAATAATTGATTGACACTCCCCCTATCTTGCTGGCGTATAGCCTTAAACAAATGAATGATAAGTTGTGATAATTTATTTTGCATCCAGTTATTAAAGCCACCTTTTTGTTCTATCCCATAATGTTCAATTAACTTACTTACCTGATATTGATTTTTATTTTGTACTTCGCTTAGGATGTTAGCCAGTATAGATAGGTTTTCCTCAACTAAATAGGTTATCCAAAAATAACCATATAGAGACACAACTGAACCTCCTTCATTCATTGTTACTATTTCAGGTAAGGCTTTAAGTGGTTCTTTAAGAAGCATGCGCTGCATTTGTATTAGTTTATTAAGATTAGAAGCGCCTATATCAAAAAAAACGGCTATACCTTCAGTAAAAACTCCTGAAAGGTAATCAGCGTAAGGGTTTCCGAAAATGTTATCCATAAAAGCATGTGTCAATTCATGTTTCAGGCTTTCAAATCCTTGATCGCTTTGATATACAAAAGCAGTTGTAGGCTGGTTGTTTTCGGCAGGTATACAAATGCCTCCTCCACTACTATCCACGTTCCACACAAGGTAAGCATACCGCTCAAACTGCTTTTGATGCTTAAATAAATTAAGTTGAATATGTATTTCGTTTAACTCCAAGCACCTTATATTTATTGAGCTTAAAAAGCCATTTAATTCTAAATGGAGCTCATTTACCAAATTTAACACCTTATTATTTCTTTCTAAAGAAAGTCCGGTATGATTCATTGTTATATGGGTAGTCGGCAAATGGCTAGCACCTACTAATGTATGTATATCAACCTGAGATAAAACATCTTTAGGATAAAGAATTTTGTAAGTTCCGTTAAATAAGTCACGATTGTCTGGCTCTAAATATTTAACATAGGCAGCACCAATATCTTCCTGAATAAATTCAATTGAATAATGGGAAAATGTTTTTGGAATATTATGAATAGCCATATCGCAAAGCTTGATTGCATAACGATCAATGGCTGAACAAATCTCAGAATGTTCTTTATAGATACAACGTAAATCTTTTAAAAAAAATAATCCATGCATCAACATAGCATCGGGGTCGTTTTTATTCCAAACGAGCTGTTTATCAAAAAGTTCTTGTAAAGCTTGAGTTGAATGGATTAGCTCAATCGACTTAGTAATTTTTTCAATCTGTAAATAAATTTTAAAACAACTCAAAAGTTTAGCAATAAATGTGCCTGCATTTTTAGTATATTTTAACTCTTTTTTTAAGCTTGCTGCTTTAATTATGGGGTTTAATATTGTAATATCCCCTTTCAAATCAGGATATATATAAAGCATTCTTTCTAAAATAATTAATATCTCTTCTAAGATACTAAGATCAGTGTCACGCAAATTACGCAAACAATCATCTTGTTGCAATATTATCAACAAGACACCATAAAGTTTTTTCGCTTGTATTTTGGATAATTTATTTTTATAACTACTAAAAAAATCTCTAAAAAACCAAAAAATTTTATTTTTTATTGTATTTGGCAATACTCCCTTATTAAGTATTAGTTCTTCTTCTAATTCGTCTATAATGTGATCGTTATTCGGATAAAGATCCGGCCAATTTAGATAATCAGTATCCAATAATGCTTGGATATAATTTTGCTTAATCATTTTTTAATTCTCATATTCATTTTGTTGTTTTATTATAATTATAAGAAATATTAGTGTCATTCTTAATAAGAGTAATCGATATATTATGTATCGAAAGGGGAGTAGAAAAATCACACGCAAATACAACAAAACAGTATTGTAACTACTGTTTAGAAAAATTACGTCGAGCAAGAATATAATTTTTTCAAGGATATGACTTACTGCATACTTGGGTAGCCGAGCATGTTCAAGATGTACCGCCAGTATAAGGCTTCCAAATATCTATAAGACTAGGCATCTTTTGATTAAGTTCTGCGCCATGCCCTTTTTAAGGAATAAGCACCGCACAGTTGAATGAATAGTTCTTACAAAATAGTATGCGTCGATAGTAGCTTAAAGTTGAAACCGCTAATCATGTTAAATTAATTTAGTACGAAATTGTTAACTATTTTTTATAACCGCAAAAGGACAATCATTAACTTCGTTAGATTTAGATTTACAATCAAAAAGATCACTGTTCTTTTTATTACGCTGCCAGTTTGATGATGATGAAATGGTTGCATCGCCTTTATAAAATGACGAAAATTTTGCGCCTGATTCTGCTTGGTATTGGCAAGCAATTTCACCAACCTTTTGGTTTTTTTCTCTTAACTTTGCTTGATTTTCTTCTCTAAATTCAGCACCTGTAAAATTTACCGGTCTAGATGCTATGGCTACTCCCGAAGTAGCCATAGCATCTCCCTCAAAAAAATAACATCCATCTTTATTGCAGCCATAATTAAAATCGTCTGCTCTTAAACAGGTCTCTGCAGTGGTTCTATCAAAAAACAATGTACCCATAAAAGCTAGTTTCAAATAGTAATAAAGTTTCATAATGATAATTAATCTCCTATTAAAATATCTTTTAAATTTTATTAATTTTTTTTAATTTCATTATATACCTAACCATAATTAATCACTAGCATTTGCCAGAATATTTCAAATATTTTTATAAAATAAATTTAAAAAATTATGCTTTATAAAATATATTAATTTATTTTACGCTTGTTTAATTTTATCGACAACCGAAATACAAAGACCATGAAAAATCTAAATTCGGATGGCAATAGATAAGCCTTTATCAGTTTATTTTTTAGTCCAACCAAACAAAAAGCTTTCGTTGGCATGATTTACGACTTTTGGTAGCTCCACATGCCATAGGACACATTATTATAAGAGTTGCAAGCTTGGAAAGGAGGGTCTTTTGATAGAGTTTTTTGCCTACACATTTACAATGCGACCCTAGCAAAAAACTGTCGAGCATCTACCTTGCACAAAATTGACACCTACAGCATAAGTAGTATAAAGATGAAATTGCTAATAACACTCAAATTGACTACAATTCGGCTCTTTCAAGCGCATCGCCAACGTAGCTCAGTCGGTAGAGCAACTGATTCGTAATCAGTAGGTCGGACGTTCGATTCGTCTCGTTGGCACCAATTAAATCAAACACTTACACTATTTTTAACTAACCCGCAAAATTCCCTTACGGGACTTTTGCGGGAGCTGTATCATTTTGTTCACGCTTTAGAACAACAAGCTGACTGACAGTATCGCAAGCCTTGTTAGCAGCACGGATCAGATTAGCTAATTCGGCCGCTGAATAATGAGTAATAATACGTCCATCTTATGGCCTAGCAAATCTTGCCGATCCTCAAAACTAACTTCAGCTGTACGTAAACGTCGTCCAAAAGTATGTTTTAGATCATGTACTCTTACATGCGCTAAACCCGCTCGCACTCGTGCTTTTTTCCAGGCTGAGTTTAACGTCCGTGTTATGGAGGTCTACCTTGAAGGGATGCGTATACCCTGCCTATTTACATTATCTTTTTTACATTATCCTTTAGAGGAAATGGTTATTAATTTAGCTTTCTTCTATTAAAATATAAATTTATAAGAAAAACTTTATTTACAGCGTTTTGCATAGGTAGATTGGGGAACATTTTTGTAGGAACAAGGTTCCTCTATCTTAACGATCCTCAAATAAGTAAACACGAGCGAGCGTCAGGAAATACTAAATAAAAATATTTCATGTAAGTTTTTCTTAGGAGTTATTGTTTGTTAATACTTAAAAAAACCCATGAATTCCTAAAATAACAATATGAGAGTTATGTATGCCAAACATCTCCCCCGCTTTAGGGCCTTCAAGGGATAAATCGGCGTGATTTCTCTACGTTGAAAATTCCCGTCCTATACGCTGTTACGTGAAAACTATCTAAAAATTAAATGCTTGACAGAGCCTTCATCCTATTTTATAACTAGGATACCTAGTGCATCCGTTATTTCGATATAGAAACTATAACAACAACAAAAGAGTACGGACTATGCGTTTTCGAAAAAATGTTTTCTTAGCTATAATCTCCCTTTTTATTTGTACGCCCATGGCCGGCGTTCAAGCCTCAACAGAGACCCATGGTATATTTAGCCCTTATGCCGATATCAGCATTAATGCACACTGGGATCCACAATACCAAGATATGGAACCCCCCGATTTAGTGAAACTAAGTGCCGATAGCGGGGTTACAAACTATCATTTGGCTTTTATTACTGATGTAGGCGCTTGTCATCCTGCTTGGGCTGGTCAATCAGATTATTCGGTGGAAAAAGCTTGGGGGTCGCATTTAACGGATAATATGCGAGCACAGGGTATTCACTATACCATTGCATTTGGTGGTGCCAGCGGTACTGATATTTCATCCGGCTGCGATAATGAGGCCCAATTGGTTGCGGCGTATGAGCAAATTATTAAAACCTATCAACCTGCAGGCTTAGATTTTGATATAGAAAATTCTTCCATTGACGTACCGAAGCTAATGAAGGCGGTACGGACAGTGCAAACCAGCCATCCAGAATTAAAGATAAGTTTTACTCTACCCATTTTACCGGAAGGTTTGATTGACACAGGTAAGTCTGTCGTCCGGGCTGCACAAGCAAACGGGATAAAAAATTACGTGATCAATGTTATGGCCATGGATTACGGCCCTAATTACAAAGAAGGGATGGGCAAGTATGCTACACAAGCTGCAGGTAACCTGTTTGCTTTTCTCAAAACACTTTATCCAGAAAAGTCCGATGCTGCAGTATGGCAAATGGTCGGTATTACTCCGATGATAGGTATTAATGATGTGAATGTAGAAAAATTTACTTTAGCTGATGCTGATGTAGTACGGGAATTTGCGGTGCATACAGGTGTGGGCCTTACTTCCATGTGGTCGGCGGCTCGTGATAACCCCTGTGCAGATGCTTGGGCTAGTCCTGTATGTAGTGGAGGCAGTCTGCAGAAAGAACCTAATGAATATGCCAAACATTTTTTAAGTAAGAACTAAAAAATGCTGTTGCGATGAAGCATTCTGAGTCACAACGACGTTTATGTGAAAAATTGTATCACGATTTAGGTGATACGATCGTTGACTGTTTGGAGAATAAGAAAATTCATGAAATCATGCTTAATCCAGATGGTCAACTTTGGGTTGATAGTCGCGACGTAGGGCTGATGTCGATTGCTCACTTACTGCCAGCCCAAGCTTTTTCGATTATTCATGCCGTGGCTGGATTACATAATTTTGTGATTACGGCGAATAATCCTCAGATTGAGGCAGAGTTACCTTTCTTCCAGAGCATGCAAGGCCAGCGTTTTATCGCACAAATTCCGCCTATGGTGGCTGCACCAAGTTTTACTATTCGTAAGCGCTCAGAGAGTGTCTTTACTTTAGATGATTACTTGCAATCGGGGCGTATAACACAGGAACAAGTCTCGGTATTACGTGATTTAATAGGAAAGCGAAAAAATATTTTGATCTGTGGTGGCCCAGGTTCTGGAAAAACTACGTTAATCAATGCCTTGATCCTAGAAATTGTGCGTCAGGATAATAGCCAGCGCTTATTGATTTTGGAGGATTTACCAGAATTACAATGTACAGCGCCAAATAGGGTATCGATGTTGACCACCTCGACCGTTAACATGACAGCTTTAGTGCGAATGGCGATGCGTATGCGTCCCGATCGTATTTTGATTGGTGAAGTTCGTGGTGCTGAGGCCTTAGATATGTTAAAAGCTTGGAATACCGGCTGTCCAGGCGGATTGTGCACGGTACATGCCAATGCAGCGGAAGAAGCGATCCAACGTATTTTGGATCTGGCTATGGAAAATAGATTGACAGCTCCGCCGTTACAACTAGTCGCTCATACCATAGATGCTGTTGTATCGATCAATCGAAAAGGACATCAAAAGGGTTTTATTCATGAAATATTAACTTTAGGGTCCTATCAAAATGAGCAATTTACGTTTAAACGATTGGCTTAAGTCGTTTTTTATTTTGTGCAGTATGGGGTGGGTTAGCTTAGCCTCTGCTGATACAGACGCCGATCTGCCTTTTAATTCAACCATGAACCTTTTAAAAAATGCAATTACGGGTCCGTTTCTTATGTCGGTATCGATCATCATGATCGTAGTAACCTGCTTGATGCTGGCCTTCGGAGAATGGGGTGATGGGTTTAAAAAATTAATCAACATTGTGTTGTGGTTGTCAATTGCATTTTCAGCCACTAGTTTTGTTACCACTTTGTTCAGTGCTTAGCTAATTTATTTATGCGTGGCACATCGACTCTATACTTTAAAGCACTCAATCGAGACTTTCATGTTTTAGGTGTTGATCGTCAATTATTTTATTTATTTGTCGGTTTGTGTCTGCCGATTGCAGTGTCTGCCCATCTTAATTGGTTGATGGATCTGATTGCGTTATGCATTTTTATGATTCTCTATATGGCTGGAGTCTTTATCACACGAATTGATAAACAAATGCTGGCAATTTATCGCCGACATATTCACTACAAAGAGTACTATCCGACGTATCCCAGTGTCTATGCTAAGAACGTTTTGATTAAATCCAGCGTACCTTTCTATCAGGGAAAGCGAGGTTTTTTCAATGTTTAAGAATAAACTCGGCCACCGCAACGAAGGGTTTTCTGATTTATTAAATTATGCACATTTCATCGACGACGGTGTCATCATTAATAAAGATGGTGCTTTTTTATTAGTATATCGTTTTCGTGGCCCGGACCTCTATTCTGCAAGTAGTGCACAATTAGATGCGTTGACGGCGACTATTAACCGTATGGCTAGTTTTTTAGAAGATGGTTGGATGCTGCATATCGATGAAATACGTATTCCTAGTTTGAATTATCCAGACGCAGGTGCATTTCCTAGTGTTGTTGCGGCATTAATTGATGAAGAACGGAGTCGGGCTTATGAGACGGCAGGTAATCATTATGAAAATTTACAGTTCTTAAGCTTTGTTTGGAAATTTCCTTTGACTGTTGTGAAAACGACAAGACACTGGTTTATTGATGGTTTGCCGGATGACGATCACCAGAATCTCACACACTTACTTAAGCAGTTTTATGACACGGTGGATCGTTGTAGCAGTTTATTGAGTACGCAGTTTATTTTAGAAAAACTAAATAGTGTCGATTTACTGAGTTATTTAAAATTGTGTATTACCGGTGATGTTGCGCCTGCAGCACTACCTCCCGATGGCTGCTTTCTCGATGTGGTATTAGCGAGTCGTAACGTAACCGCAGGTTATTTACCACGAGTTGGCGAGAATTTTATTTATTTATTATCGATCATAGGTTATCTCAATGAAGAAACACTACCGGGATTATTAGAAGAGCTGGGTACCTATCCTTTGATTTACCGCTGGTCGAATCGCTTTATACCATTAAGTGATACCACAGCAGAACGAGAAATAAAGCGTTATGTGCGTAATTGGAATAATAAAGTTAAAGGGTTTTCTGGCATTTTGAAAGAAGCCATCTTTGGTAAGCCTTCGAATAAAATGAACCAAGATGCCTTACAGATGAGTAGGCAGGCAACTGAGGCGAGTACACTGAACAGTAGTGGGTGTACGCGGTTTGGTTATTGGACGAGTACGTTGGTGTTAATGCATGCGGATATCTCACTATTAGAGCAAGCAGCCCGTGATCTATCTGCTTATTTAGAACAATCCGGTTTTTCTTGTGTACGTGAAGATGTACATGCTTTTGATGCCTGGCTGGGTACGATTCCGGGTCATGGTAGTTCTAATCTGCGCCGTGTGTTTATTAATTCAATTAATTTAGCACATGTTTTACCCTTGCACACACTATGGGCGGGTGCTACTTATAGCTCTCCTGAATCTTTATTGCCTGCGCATTCTCCTCCTGTGTTTTATGCTGAAACAACCGGAAAAACACCGTTTCGTTTTCATATGGATGTGGCCGATGTTGGGCATCAAGTGGTACTAGGGCCTACGGGATCAGGTAAATCAACCTACTTAGGTTTTTTAATCACACAATTTCTACGTTATCAAGGAGCGCAGATTTTTGTCTTTGACAAAGATTATTCACAACAAGGATTAACGGCAGCCTTAGAAGGTTATCATTATGATATAGGCCATAGTGAAGACTTATCTTTTTGTCCTTTGACCGATTTATCCACCGAAACGCAACAGATGCGAGCAGCACAATTTATTGAAGATCTGG
The DNA here is from genome assembly GCA_049283295.1 of Candidatus Aquirickettsiella sp. GTDB lineage: Bacteria > Pseudomonadota > Gammaproteobacteria > Diplorickettsiales > Diplorickettsiaceae > Aquirickettsiella. Next base: position 45,486 of record JBAPVR010000020.1, on the reverse strand, counting down.
TTTTTTTGCAAAACGTCACCTTAACACCCGAGATACGCGCGGCTATTCATACGGCGATCGTTGCATTAGCAGACGAGGGTCATGTGCACAGTCGCACGCTAACGGTCTTTCGTTCTGAAGTGCAAAATGAAGCAGTGCGTGCTGCTTTAAGTTATTACACCATCGAAGGCCAACTTAAATTATTGGATGCAAGTGATGATGTGGTCCGTACGGATGCTTATTTACAAACGTTTGAAATGGGCTGGGTATTAACCCAGAAACCAGAAGTTTATATTCCGATACTAAGGACTATTTTCAATCGTATTGAGGCGAGCTTAGAAAATAACACTAGGCAAAAACCGACCCTTATCGTACTGGAAGAAGCTTGGCTATATGTTTCACATGAATTATTCTCTCGACAACTCAAAAATTGGTTAAAAACATGTAGAAAAAAAAATGCCCGCGTGGTCTTTGCAACCCAATCTTTGGCCGATCTCTACGATCCTACGCACAAGAGTTTGACGGAAACTACAGCGGCCATTATGGAATCTTGCCCCAGTAAAATTTACTTACCCAACCCTAGCATGGAAGCTGAAATTAAGAGTTTATATAAGAAGATCGGATTATCAGAACGGCAATTGGAAATTATTATGACGGCCTTACCAAAACAACAGTACTATCTAGTTAGTACGGAAGGTAATCGTTTGCTCGATTTAGGATTACACGAAAGTTTGGCTTTAGCCTTTGTCGGTTTGTCTCGTGAAAAAACTAAGGATTTACTACATTGCCAATACACTGACCCAGCTAATTGGTTAAATCATTGGTTACAGCAGGAGGGGCATACATCTTTTATGACGACAACCCAATGAAAGCATTTTCCGCAGCGCTTACACAGTATCTAACCAGCTTTAGTAGCTATCTCAATCCATTATTACACTGGGGACAATGGTTATTTATTTCTTTATTGACTATTAACTTAGTTTGGATGGCTTTATGGCATGCGTTTGATCAGGATTCATTTTCGCAAAGTATGCCTGCGTTCATCAGGAAATTTTTTGTTATAGGTGTTTTTTACACGATTATGATCCATCCTGATTGGTTGACGCAATTACTGCAAACGGCAGAATTCATGGGTGGCACATTAACAAAAATAAGTTTAACACCACAAGCTATTATCGCTTCAGGAATTAAACTGAGCAGTAAAATAATGATACCACTGGCTGGAGGGAATTTATTAACCGGCGGGGTTGGATTCATTGTACCACTATTGGTTTCTTTAGTAGTTTTATTTGTATTTCTTAGCGTGATCTTAGATTTGTTAGTGACGTTAATTACTACCACGCTTTTGATTTCGATGGCCAGTTTTTTTCTGGGTTTAGCACCACAAAGTGAAACAGTAGCGCGCCAAACACTTAATACTCTATTGCTCAACTGTATGAAGTTACTTGGCTTATATCTGGTGATTGCAGTGGGTTTGCAAGCCATGAGACCACTCACTACCGTCGTGCCCATGCAATATACAGAGCTCGATCCGTACGTTTGGATCAGTGCAGTCGTATTATTGTTTTGGTTTTTATCAAAAACGGTGCCACGACAGTTGAGTCATATTGTGGCTGGATTCGTTGAGACAACAATGGTCGCGACCCAAGCCATGAACATGCATAATAGCCATCAGGCATGGCAAACCAGTAGTATCCAGCATACCGCTGAAAAAATGAGCGCCATCGGCGCGTCCTTAGCGCCATCGGACAGTAATAAGTGGAGTCATATTTCGACGCAGCCACATACTACGATCCTGGATGGAAATTTGTCTGCTCAGTTTGGTCAGATTGTTCGTAAGTTGGCAGTGAGATCTAATCTGTTAGCCCAGCATAAAAATAATCAGAAGAAAAAACCTAGGGTTAAGAAATAGTCTATGCGTAATTCTGGAAAAGAGAATCCTTATATCAGCGGCTCCGAAGGGCGTAAAGAATGGAATGATCGTTATGGTAGCATGCGGCAATCAAGCCGCTGTTGGCAACGCGCGTTTTTTTGTTCCATGATAATAAATGTTATCTTTGCGCTGGTGATAGCCAAAATTGCGACGCAATCACAGATAAAACCATTCATTGTGGAAACCAATCGTGGTATGCCTTATGCGATCGGCTCAATGCGTGCTGCTTCTTCAGCCGATCCACGCATTATTAATTTTGCGATTAATCAATATATTATCAATGCGCGTAGTCTTATTCACGATACGACAGCTGAAAAGACTTTACTTAACAAGGTTTATGCTTTTTCAGCGGGCCAAGCGATCAGCTTTTTGCGCGATTATTATCAAAAAAATGATCCCTTTAGGTTAAGCGCACAATATACGGTCACAGTACAAATCATTAATTCTTTACCGATTAGTTCGCATACCTGGCAAGTAACCTGGGATGAAACACAATACAGTAGTCTTGATCATCATGTTCTCAATGTAACGCGTTGGATAGCGCAGTTAACCCATCAATTTGGAAAAGTTAATCCTCAATTTATTAATGATAATCCTTTTGGATTGTATATCACTCATATTACTTGGTCGCAAAATCAGATAGGAGCTAGCCATGCCAATTAAAATTATCTGCAGCCTGTTGATACTTACAGTTTTATCGGCTTGTGCTAGCACGTCCAAGCCAGCGCCGATTTTTATTTCGGCAAAACAGCAATTGGCGCAGCAATCAGCAATAGATCGGGTAGGCACGAGTTCGAGTCATTACCATTTTAGATATGGTTCTGATCCGGCCTTAGAACAAGCTTTTTCTCGTTATCTAAAGTCAGGTAAAGCACCCAATATTGTGGGTAAGGGTTTTGTGAGTTTTGCCTATAGTCCTGATCAGGAACCCGTCATTAATACCGCACCATTACAAGAAACAGTCATTTCATTACAGCCGGGAGAAAAATTTGAAAACATTTCCTCGGGTGATCCCAGTCGTTGGTCCTATGCAGTCGCCACGTCTGGACAAGGAATACTACAGCAACAGCATATTTTAGTTAAACCCTCTGTACCTGGTACCGGTACCAATATGGTTATTACGACCAATAAGCGTATTTATAATTTGCGTTTAGTTTCAGTACCAAATCCTGACAGCAACAGCATGCGTACCGTACGATTTTGGTATCCGCAAGAAATGCAGACGACGACAGAAATGGCTAATGATCAAAGTAGTGTGGCTGATATCGCATTAAACCAATTGAATTTTGATTATCGCATAAATAGCTTTAGAGGCTCATTACCTAGCTGGACACCGAAACGAGTCTTTGATGATGGTACACATACTTATATTCAATTCCCATCAACTATGGCAACAAAGGATATGCCCGTTTTATTTGTACTACGTGACCGAACGGATGAATTAGTTAATTATCGTTACCAAGCACCGTATTTCGTTGTGGACAAAATATTTAAACAGGCTGTGCTGATATTAGGTGTGGGCAGAGCGCAAACGAAGTTATTAATTAGCAATAAAGCATAAGCAAGAGCATTTTACATGTTACAACACTATCCAAAAACAGTTGTTTTAAAAAAAACCTGGATCTTGATTGCCAGTATCTTACTGGTAGTGATTGTTGGATTAGTGCTCAATAACTTGTATCAAGCTACCCATCAAAAACCGCATCACTCAATGGCAACCGATAATAAAACACTGGTTACTGCCCGCGCGACGGATACGCGTTGGTATCAACAGCAAAATGTAGCCTCGTTACCGATACCACCACAGATTGTTCCTCCAAAGCCAAACCTGCAACCCCAAATGGAATTTTCTGCAGACGATTTAAGGGCCATGTCTGAACCTATTAGCAGTCATCAACTCAAAGCGGATCAGCCTTCTGTGACTAACGCGATAAATGGTACAAAGGAAAAATCAAGTACGGATCAGAATCGGCAAAATGAAAAAAAAGCATTTATACAAATCAGCGATACAACTACTGTAAGTGATACTTTAGACTCTGGTTTACAGAATTTGGATAGTCCTTTTGAATTGCAAGCCGGTAGTCTTATCCCAGGTGTTATGATCACCGGAATTAATTCTGATCTACCTGGGCAAATTATTGCGCAGGTACGCTCAAATATTTATGATTCTCCTTCGGGTAAATACTTATTAATTCCACAAGGCTCTCGTTTAACGGGTATGTATGACTCACAAATAACGTATGGCCAGCAACGAATTTTGATTATTTGGAATCGAATTATTTTTCCAAATGGGCAAAGCGTTACTATACAGGGTATGCCGGGTGTTGATAGGCAAGGTTATGCAGGATTTAAGGGAGATGTAAATAACCATTATATGCGTTTGTTTGGTTCAGCTATTTTGATGAGTGTACTTGGAACAGGGGCACAACTCGCTGCACCTACATCTGATAATCCACTTGCACCACTGACAGTAAAGCAAGCTTTAGCGCAAAGTTTGAATAGTAATCTCGTCAATACGAGTTCAAGTATCACTGCAAAAAATCTTAATATTCAACCCACTTTGAAGATACAACCTGGATATGAATTTAATATTTCTGTGACTAAAGATATGCTTTTTCCACGTGCTTACCGAATTACTTAGATTGGTGTGGCTTAATTATTGATTCAATCATGAGCGATTATGCGCTCCTTTCGTAATCAAAAACACCTTTTTATGACGTTGATGGGAACGACCTTACTATCAAGTTTATCTTGGATAGATAGTTTTAGTGGTTTCTCTGATTTTACAGAAGCACATATTGAAATGCTGAAAAACTACTTTGTGCTCTCCATGTCTCGTCGCAGGAGTGCTTTCTCATTAGTGTGTAACATCCGATTTCACACTTTGCAAATCACGACATTTTAGGTGGAGGATTCACTTGCGTTTAACCTATTTCCATACATCAACTTTGTTTCGCCCTCATTTCCCTTTCGGCTAGGTACTTTGATTAGGCTTTTATTTTCGCTTAGCACAACACCGTTACCAGTATCGTACCGAAAATATAACAACAAGGTGTTGACGCAACCTTGTCGCTCCTTGCGTTAGCCAAAAATCATCTTTGACTCGATAATCAATAGATAGTATTAAAATTTTTTGCCATAAAAATGACAGTAAGGTTGTTTTTGATTTTTTTCATAATAATTTTGGTGATAATTTTCCGCTTTCCAGAATTTTGTTGCGGGGCTAACTTTAGTAACTATTTGAAAGCCCTTATCTTTTAAAATATTAATCAGTTTTAAAGCGATTTTTTGTTGCGCAGGATTAGTATAAAAAATCTCCGAACGATATCGATCCCCTTTATCGGGTCCTTGTCGATTCAATTGTTCGGGGTTATGAATTTCGAAAAATTGTTTAGTTAACGTTTCATAATTTACTTTGCTAGAGTCAAAAATAATTTCCACTGCTTCGGCATGGCCGGTATGTTGATTACAAACTTCTTCATAAGTTGGATTAGACTTATTGCCACCTATATATCCAGAAGTTACTGAAATAACTCCTGGTAATTGCTTCATTAAATGTTCTACCCCCCAAAAACATCCTCCTGCAAAAATAGCGGTTTCTGTTTCTGGATTTTTTTTATCCCAATTTTCATCTAAGTCTTTTTTGCTTGGATTTTCAGGAATGAATTCCAGCGATATAGAATTAACGCAATGCCGAATATTCTTAGGGGTTAAACTTTCACCCAGAAATACGTGGCCGAGATGTGCTCCACATTTCGCACAAGTAATTTCCGTCCGATGACCATCTGAGTCAGGTATTCGTTTAATTGCCTCGGGTATTTCATCATCAAAACTAGGCCAGCCACAGCCGGAATCAAATTTAGCTGAAGAGTGATATAACAATGCTCCGCAATGTTTACAGGTATAATCTCCTTTTTCATAAAAACGATAATACTTTCCTGAATAGGCGGGTTCAGTGCCTTTTAATAAGATAACCTTTTCTTCTTCGGGGCTCAGTTTTTTCATACTATTTAAATAAATCCAAATAAAGGAGCAATAAGTTATAGGCTAAACCTAATAATTTCACTAGATAAATTCAATGTAATGTTTGGATAAAGCTAAAAAACCCGCAAATGAAGCGGGGTTTTTATGGAATTGAATTGACTATAGTTTAAGCCGCTTCAGCAATATTAATGGTACGCTGACCTTTTTGCCAATTACAAGGACAGAGCCCGCCATCTTGTAAAGCATCAAGAATACGTAATACTTCTTCAGGATTACGACCAACACTTAAGTCTGTTACCATACTAAAGCGAATAATACCTTCCGGATCGATAATAAATGTTGCTCGTTGTGCAACACCGGCCTCATTATCTAATATACCTAGATTGCCGCATAATTCACGCTTAATATCACTCAACATAGGGAATGAAAGATCACGTAGATCCTCGTTATATTGTCGCCAAGCGCGATGCACAAACTCACTATCGGTACTACCGCCTAATAATACGGCGTTACTTTCTATAAATTTAGCATTGAGATCATTAAATGCCACGATTTCAGTAGGGCATACAAAGGTGAAATCTTTAGGCCAAAAAAATAATACTAACCATTTGCCGGGATAAGAAGCCTGATTAATCTCAGTAAAAGCTTTGTTGATATCGATATCAACTGTCGCTGTAAGCTTAAATTCAGGTAATTTATCCCCTACTTTTAGCATTGACATATCGTTATTTTCCTCTCATTTCATTTAGTAATAGAACGCCTGCAATTAGGTTTCACAAACATCTAGGATAGCTTCTAGAATTAGACTAGGAAACAATAAGGTATTATCGTACCTACTATCTACCCTAGCATTGAAACTACACGATGATTATAACAGCCCCCTCCTTATTAATGAAATGAATTTTTTCTATCTAGTTGATAGTTTTTTTCAATGGTTTACTCTTAAACAAAGCCAATATCAACTTCATCAAAGACTGATTTTTTGACGGTGAATGAGTCAAAATCGACTCTAAATCCGCTAAAACTTTATCTTTAAGTTTTTTTAGGTAGTTTTCTCTCTCGATAGCATCCTGCCAAAAATTGATATTTTCATTGTCACAGACATCATCTTGAATCTGGAATGCTAAACCTATGCTATTGCCCACTTTCTTTAAGGTTAAAAGAGTAGCAGCAGGCAAATCAGCAATTATGGCGGGTAACTGAAAAGCAGCTACAAATAATGCACCGGTTTTTAAGGAATGAATGTCTTCCGAATTCGATTTCTCTAGACAATCAGAACCACTAAATTCCATAGCTTGCCCAGCCACCATACCCCACGACCCTGCAGCTTTTACCATTACATTGAGCATCTTTACTATTTTAACCGCGTCTAAGGGGGCCTTAAGAAGTACATCAAAAGCCAAAGTTTGCAAAGAATCACCTGCCAATAAAGCTATCGCTTCGCCAAATTGTTTATGGCAACTAGGCTTCCCACGCCGCCAGTCATCATTGTCCATACTAGGCAGGTCATCATGAATCAATGAATACGCATGTATTAATTCAATCGCACACGCTGCATGATCTAAATCCTGCAAGGGTAAGCCTAGAGCAGTTCCTAAAGTATAAACAAATAAAGGTCTTAAGCGTTTTCCGCCATTTAAAACGGCATAAGACATTGCCTCATATAACCGTCTTGATAATGGGGGGGGATTAGACAAGCAATGCGCTAAAAATTGGTTAATGCGCTCTTGATAACTTATAAACTCAGGCCCTATGTTCACTAGGCTAATTCTTCATTTACTTCAAAAGGTAGCAGTTCATTTTTCTGGTTAGCCTCTGTATTTACTAAAATTTGCACTTGTTGCTCAGCTTTTTTTAAAGTTAATTGACAGTCTTTTAATAAGCTCACCGCTCGGCTAAATTGTTCGAGAGAATCTTCTAACGTCGAATTGCCGCGTTCCATTTGTTCAACAATTTTTTCAAGTTCTTGTAAACCTTTTTCGAACTGAAAAACCACATTTTTTTTTGTCTTTGCCATGAAAGTGACCTCATTATCTGTTTAAATAACAGAGATTATGCCGAAAACTTTTTAAACTACTGTTAATGATTATGAAAGCCCCATAAAGTGATGTCAAATAATGTCAATGTGTTACCATACTATGACATTGTACGATTTGGGCAAACTGCTACAGCGGACTTTATCTCGCGATGGAGAATTTCAAGAGAAGACCGCCGCTCATCTCTTGAATGCCTAACCTAAGTTTAACTTGGGAGATTGCACTACTGTATTCATTTTACCCTAATCATAGATATATATAACTCCATTCAGTCATTTTCAAACAAAATATCCTCTTTTTTACTACTAAGTCTTTCTTAGCCACAAATTGAGGAGTTTATAAGATTAAAAGGACTATAAAAAGTGATTACCGTTAAATTGCGTGAACAATAGAGTTTTTTAGGAATTAATCGATGTTTTTTAAAAAAATTTTAGTCTATTTAAGTTTATTATTCGTACCTTCTTTATCTTGGGCCGGCGATGTGCATGAATATCACTTAAAAAACGGATTAACCGTACTCGTTAAAGAAGACCATCGAGCGCCTATAGTCATTTCCGAGATCTGGTATAAAGTCGGTAGCAGTTATGAACCAAATGGAATAACAGGCATTTCACATGCTTTAGAGCATATGATGTTCCGAGGAACCCAAAAATTTGGGCCGGGGATGCTTGAAAAAATGGTCTCAGAAAATGGAGGAGAACAAAATGCGTTCACCGATTCAGACTTCACTGCTTATTATCAAAAATTTTCTGCCAATAAACTAGCTATTAGTTTTGAATTAGAAGCCGACAGAATGCGAAATTTATTATTGCGTCCACAAGATTTTCTTAAAGAAATTCAGGTCGTAATGGAAGAGAGGCGAATGCGCGTCGACGATAATCCTCAAGAAATTTTATTAGAACGTTTTAACGCCGCTGCTTTTGTTGCAAGTCCCTATCATCATCCCGTCATCGGCTGGAAAAACGATCTACGAAATATGACTGTTGAAGATTTACGTAAATGGTATGAAGCCTGGTACGCACCTAATAATGCGATACTCGTTATCGTCGGCGATGTAAAGCCCAATCTTGTTTATCAATTAGCCAAAACTTATTTTTCTGATTTAAAACCTATCTCAGTCCCTAAAATAAAATCGGACAAAGATATTCCAGCATTAGGAGAAAAACGTCTCGTCATACGAACACCGGCTCAGTTACCTTGGTTAGTCATGGCTTATCCGGTACCTGTTATTAAAAGAGATTTAAACAGTCTGGATCCCTATGTTTTAGATCTTATTGCAACTTTATTATCAGAGGGTAATAGTGCTCGCTTTCCGAAAAATCTTATCCGAGATCAACAAATCGCGGCTGACGCTAACGCATTTTATAATCCCGTAAGTCGTTTAGATAATTTGTTTTTGCTACAAGCCACGCCCACACCCGGACATACTTTACCAGAACTTGAATCAAGTTTATTAAAGCAAATCCAATTATTACAAACCTTTAGCGTAAGTCCTGAAGAATTGAGACGAGCAAAAGCACAAATAGCGGCTAATAAAATATATCGTGGAGATTCTATAACTACACAAGCGTATGAACTTGGAAGTTTAGCGGCATTTAACTTACCGTGGCAAATAGAACGCGATTATCTAAAATATATTGATAGCATCACTCCACGTCAAATACAAACTGTTGCCAATAAATATTTGCTCGCATCCCATTTGACTATAGCTTACTTACTTCCTTTGCCCATCCATTCAACTGCTCCAAATTTCAATTCTTTATCCGTCATAGGACCTATGCATGCGCGTTAAATCTTTTTTTTACTTTTTAACTTTCTTCCCAATATTTATTATTGGTACTACGCATGCAGAAACTTCCTCTATTGTTCTTAAAATTGAACATTGGTCTACAAAAAATGGTATACCGGTTTATTTCGTTCCTAAAAAGGAAATACCTATTATAGATATTGGCGTATTGTTTCATGCGGGTTCCGCTCAAGATGAAAATTCGCCAGGAATTGCTCAATTTACCGCACAAATGCTAGATCAAGGCACCCAAAATCTAGATGTCGATAAAATTGCCAACCGTTTTGAAGCGGTTGGGGCTCATTATACTGCTGGCATTAACCAAGATATGGCTGTGTTAAATCTACGTTCACTCAGCGCTCCACAATTCTTCAACCCAGCATTAAGCACCTTTTCTGCTTTACTTACAGAGGCCACTTTCCCTCAAACTGCTATAAATCGAATAAAAAAACAAACTCTAATCTCTCTACAACAAGAAGCACAAATACCTAGTGCAGTTGCTGCTAAAACCTTCTACCAAACTCTATACGGTCTTCACCCTTATGCTTCACCTCTATTAGGAAATAAAACAAGTATTGAGCAAATATCTCAAGAACAATTATTAAAATTTTATCATCTCAATTACGTTGCAAAAAATGCCATGATAGCTATTGTCGGGAACGTAACCAAAACAAAAGCAATGAATATTGCAGACCAGCTTTCTTCTATGCTGGCGATAGGAAAAAAATCGATTCCTGTAAATACACCCTCATCGCCTCAACTAAAAAGTAACATCATAAAAATTCCTTATCCCTCCAAACAAACGACTATTTTTTTAGGTCAAATCGGTATTGCTGTAAAAGATCCTGACTATTTTCCACTTGTCGTTGGTAATCAAATTTTAGGTGGCGGGATACTTACTTCAAGACTTTTTAATGAGGTTCGAAATAAACAAGGTTTATGTTATGGGATAAGCAGTGGATTCAAGCCACTACAAGCCGCTGGCCCTTTCTTAATTGTACTACAAACTCGCCGCGATCAAGCAATAAAAGCACTTTTTTTAACTCAACAAGCTTTAAAAAAGTTCCTTGTCAAAGGTCCTACTCCACAAGAACTACAAGGTGCCAAACAAGCACTTATCGGCAGTTTCCCCTCTTCTATTGCAAGTAATGAAGGTATTTTAGTGGTTACAGAAAAAATTGGTTTTTACCAGCTTCCTTTAGATTATTTAGAGACCTATCAACAAAAAATTAACTCTGTCAGTTTAGAGCAAATTAGATATGCTTTTCAAAGGATTAAACCCAAAAAAATGATTATCGTTATGCTAGGCAAACAATAACTACATTGAATAAAATGTTTGACTGTGTGGCTGTCCTACACCAACGGAAACAACAGATGGATAAAAAAATGCGGCTGTCGTGCAAACATTATACTCCTGTGGCATTGGCAATGTGGGGACAACATAACTTGTTGTTATAGTTGATTGCAGAGGAAAATGGTTTTCTGCAATTTCTAAACTGTCGGCATCATAAGGATCAATACGATTTAAATAAAATTTAACAATCTCAGGTTTTGCAATCAATAATAATTTATTTTTGACTCTCTGCTTAGTTTCAAATTCTTGTTCTATTGCGAGTTTTAATTGCTTTACGCTATCTAATTGCTTACTAAAATCGAATAATACATTAGCTTCGCTGTTTATTTCATCGAGCGATCCTAGCTTTAGTATTTGTTTAATAAAATTCCGATTCAAATTATTTAATTTATTTTCTTCATTAATTAAATTATGTCGAAACTTATTATATTTATCAGTAGCGCCTAGATAAAAAGTTAACAACTCCTTAAACTTCGCTCTATTATCCGCCCAAGTGCTGGGCAAATAAGGAGATTCTTGAACAACAGAATTTCTCTTATCCTGTCGTATTAATTTTTCAGAAAATATAATGCGTTGAAAGATTTCATCGAACCATTTTTGATATTGATTCAGACAGCAATGTATTAACCTATTTTTTTCTTAGCCTTTGAAATAGACAAGTATTTCACTTTTATGCTTTCTTAGTTCATCATTTTTATCAACAAATTCCTTATGATATAAGGATAAATATTTTAAAAATGCATGTCCACTCGTATTTAAAACTAACTTAGAACAACTTTCAATAATATGAAAAAGTTCGTATAGCTGTTTATGCTTTTCACTTTTCCATTTTTCAAATTCAAGGTTCCAGATTTCATAATTTTGTAGTACGGTTATATTCAACAAATTTTTTTCAGGGCTCTCAATTACTGTTTGTGCATCACTCAAGCTTCCAGAAATCACCTCTTTAGGCTTTCCAGAAGAAAGATCTATCTTTTTATTACCCTTATAAGGTTTTTTTGGCTTAAGAGTTGGCTTAGACTTATTAAACGATTTACAAAGATTTTTTTTATTAAAAAGTTGACAGGTTTTATAGTAGCCATCAGCTGCAAGCATGATGCTATACAATTTAATGACTCGGTCAGTAGTATTACCGTTAGAAGAAGGCAGTACATTTATAATTTCAGGGGCTTCAGTATTAAAGTTTTGATATTTTTCAATTATTACTTCAACATGATGATCGAGCAACTCAATCGAACGATTAAGCAGTGCTTTCCATTCAGCCAATTTCTCTTGATAAGATTTTTTTTTAATTAAATCATTTTTAAATAAAAGTTCTTCTGCTATCTCTAATAGTTTTGATAAATTTAAACTTGTTAAATCTAAAGTTTCATTAGTATTTTTCCAAATACTTAAGCTCGATGCAAGCTTATTCATAGATAAAGAAACTTGATCAATAGCCGGTGAGATTTTTTGTTGAAAATGATTTATATCACATGTCTTGGCTTTTATAATTTTTAAACTTTCAGATAAATTTTCTAATAGACATGTTAATGACTTTGAAAAATATTTAATCGCTTTGTTATATTTTTTATCTCTCTCTAACTTTATTTGAAGTTCATTAATTTCAGGAATAAATTTATGTTTTTCTATTTTTTTAAAGACTAATTCACATGTTTTTCGTTTTTTTTATAAAATTCTTATTGAGTTTATTAATAAATCTTTTTCAGGCATTGGAACTAAACTGGATTTCATTTTTGGAGTTAAAGCCGTTTCTAACCCCTTGATGCCAGATAAGATACGCTGGGTATCTTGTATCACTTCTAAGCTTAGTCTAATTTCTTCCAAAATATTTTTTTTATGCCGACAAAACTCTTTTTCATTTTTAAAACTTGTTTTGAGAAATTGATTTATCTCTATATTTTTTTGTTTTTCTAATTTTTCTAAAGCTTCCAATTTAATATTACAAAATATATTAAATGCAACCATTTCAGAATAAAGTAATTTATTATTAAATGCATTTAAGGTGGCATTAAAATCTGTATAACGTAAAGTGAAAATATAATAAAAACTAAATTCAATTAAATCCCCAAGTTCTAAATTATCAAGCGCCGAAGTATCTTCTTTAGGATATTTTTTAATTAATTCAATTATAAATGAATTAATTGTTTCAGTTAAGGGGATGTAAAATCCATCTCTACAGATGGTATGAAATAAATGATTGAGTAAATCTTTGTTTGTTACTAGATACTCTGATCTTTTCATTGTATTTAATGAAAAATCCTTGCCTATTTTGGCATTAAATAATTCTAAAAATTTTGGGAGATGGGCTTCATTTACGATAATTGCTAATAAATGTCGCATGCTTGTTGAGCTATTATATTTGTTAATTAAATTTTTATTTGTTTTATTAATGGTTTGAATTTCATTTTCTAATATTCTAAAAAATACTAACGATTCATTTATATCCGCTTCTTTATCTTCCGCCGTCGCCTTTTCAAGAAAATCATTTAATTTTTTTTCAATTCTATGCAAGGATTAAGTATTTTTGCAAACCATCTAATCTGAATATGAGAGTGCTCTGAGCATTAGCTTTATAATTAACAATCCTTAATTCTAAGTTAATTGATTTTTTCAAGTCTTCACAATTAGTCGTAACAGGCTTTAATTTAAGATACTCGCTTAGGATTTCATAGTAAAAAAAACAACATAATGCTACCAATTCATAATTTGTGTTTGGCAGGGGAACATCGGCAGGTATATTTTTTGATAAGAAAAATTTGATTTTGGTTAAATCAAAATTATCCCTATCAAAATACGTACATTCATTAGATACTGCACTCAGGCTTAAAAGCGAATTTACGTAAAGATCACTAGAATGATGAATATTATCAAAAAAATTTTTGGCCTAGTCCTGGAAATAACACTGATAAGATTCAAAAGAAAAGACTTGCAATACTTTAGAAAAACAATCTCCCTCGATATACTCATGATATAAAGTTTCTTCCTCGGCTTTTAAATTACCGATTAATTTTAAAGAGATTTTCTTGCTCGCGTGCTCAAAATTTTCTTTTTGAACTGCCAGAGTATGAAATCTTTTAATGAAGATATAAAATAAAGTAAAATCTTTAATAGAACCCGTAATGGATTCTAGTTTTTTTATTGAAATGCTTAGGTCTGTTTTTTGCTTTTCGAATCCTTCTTTCTCTTTTTCTAATTTTAAAATTACAACTTGATCATTAACTTCAGGTAATAATCTATTTACCACGGCAAGTTTTTTTTCTAAAAGTGCTAGTTCTTCTACACTTGTACGTAATTCCTGTGATAAAGAATAAAGTAAGGTTGGTTTTTTTATTAATTCACTCATGCATTCAGTTTCCCTACTATATAACGCTGCTTCCGTTAGCATTTTTTATTTTCCATTAAATTAGTTTAAATTTCTAGAGGCAACATCTGATATCCTATAGTAAGATAACATTATCCTTTGATTAGAGGAAAATTTTTAAAAAATAATTTGGGTGTACTTAGTGTGACGAATTAGGCGGGAACTAAATTCTGTGCTTTTAGTTTAAAAAACACCTTTTCTGCAGCTGTTAAAGTAAAATCTATTTCCTGCGCTCCATGGGCACTGGATATAAAGCCGGATTCAAAAGCTGAGGGTGAAAAATAAATACCTTCCGCTAGCATTCTGTGAAAAAATTCTTTGAAAATTAATTGATTGGCTGATTTTACTTGTTGGTAATTATAAACTTCGGTCTCTTTGGTAAAAAGAAATCCAAATAATCCTCCGACATTATGCGTTTGCAAACCAATATTGGCATCTTTAGCAAGCTCTAATAATCCAGATATCAATTTTTGGTTTATAAAGTTTAGTTCAGAATAAAATTCTGGTTGGCTGATTATGTCTAAAGTAGCTAGGCCTGCTGCTACAGTGACAGGGTTACCGGATAAAGTGCCGGCTTGATAAACATCTCCTTCTGGAGCTAAGCAATCCATTACTTCTGCGCGACCGCCTAAGGCACCGACCGACAAACCACCACCAATAATTTTACCCAGCGTGGTTAAATCGGGTTTCACTTGATAAATTTCTTGTGCGCCGCCTAAAGATACCCTAAAGCCGGATATTACTTCATCAAAAATTAGTAAACTTCCATAGTAATCACATAATTCACGTAATCCTTCTAAAAAACCAGATAATGGTAAAATACAATTCATATTAGCTGCGATCGGCTCTATAATAACAGCAGCAATTTCCTTACCGTAATGCATAAACATTTGTGTGACTTGTTCTAGATTATTAAAGTCAACACTCAAGGTTTGTTGCACCACTTCTTCCGGCACCCCTGCACAATCAGGGATACCAAAACTGGCTAATCCTGAACCTGCTTTTACCAACAATGCATCAACATGACCGTGATAACAGCCATTAAATTTTAGGATTTTATTTCGACCGGTAAACCCTCGGGCAAGGCGTATCGCTGTCATGGTAGCTTCAGTACCCGAATTCATTAAGCGTACTTTTGCTAAATTGGGCATTAAATTGCTAATTTTTTCTGCTAAATCAGTCTCTGCAGATGTGGGAGCACCGAAACTCAACCCTCGTTTAGCGGCTTCCTCTACAGCCGACACTATTTTTTCTGGAGCATGTCCAAGAATTAATGCGCCCCAGGAACCTACATAATCGATATAGGATTTACCTTGAACATCAAATATGTAAGCCCCTTTCCCATGCGAAAAAAATATCGGATCGCCGCCCACTGCATTAAAGGAGCGTACCGGAGAATTAACTCCCCCTGGTATAAATTGTTTAGCTTTTGCAAATAACTCATGTGATGAAATCATATTTAATTAGACCTGTCTTAAAGCTTTACTTTTTTATATACTCAGAAAAATTAAATGTTTGTTAAAATATATTTTTCTTACCTGGCGGTAATATATTCGATTGTAAACGATAAGCACGAGTAAAAATGTCATCACAAGGCTTACATGTCATCTTAAAGCTCATAATTAATCATACAAATACTACTTCCCCCGTTTAAAACCAGCGTAAGAACTTAAAACAACCTGGGATGATGTTAATAACAAATTTGATTATATATACTCACAGCAATTGGATTTTTGGCAAGGCGACGCGAGAATAAAGCAACCGGAGTGTATTCCAGATACATGAGGATTATGAGTTGAACCGCAACACAGACAAAAATTCAAGTGTGAAGAGTGTAACAAGGACCCTGCTGTTATTCAGCATTTAACTAAGGCACGATTAATTTTATGCTCAAACCAATTAATACCTTTAAGAATACGCATCAAGAGCACAAATTATTTAAGCGTAGAGCTATCGCTATTCTTATTGGGATATCCGTTTTAAGCGTTCTATTGATAGGTCGATTAATCTATTTGCAAATCTTTCAGCATAAACTTTATACCACCTTAGCCCGTCAGAACCAGCTTGGTCTTGTTTCAATAGAGCCCAATCGTGGCTTAATTTATGATAGAAATGGCATATTGCTGGCAGAAAATAAACCTATTTTTAATCTCGTTATCACCCCTGATTTGGTAAAAAATATAAATTCAACCATTCAACAATTAGCTGCTTTTATTAAGATAGACGCAGAGGATTTAAAGCAATTTAATCGTCAACGGCACTTACATCATCGTTTTGAACCTGTACCCATACGTTTGAAATTAAATGAAGAAGAAGTCGCTAAATTTTCTCTAGAAAGATATCGTTTTCCTGGTGTCGCGATACAAGCACAAATGATTCGTTATTACCCTCAAGGGGTGTCTTTTGCGGCGATAGTGGGTTATATGGGAAGAATTAATGAAAAAGAATTACAAACCTTAGACCCGGTCAATTATAGTGCAAGTAATTTCGTTGGGAAAACAGGCGTAGAGAAATACTATGAAGCACAGCTACATGGTGCAGTCGGTTATCAGCAAGTAGAAACGAATGTTCATGGTCAAATTGTACGTATATTAAAACAAACTCGGCCTATAGCAGGAAGAAGTATTTCTTTAACTATCGATAGTGGTTTACAAAAATTAGCACAACAAGCATTAGGCAACCAAAAAGGGGCTATAGTAGCCTTGGATCCTCGTAATGGCGAAGTTTTAGCTTTCGTAAGTAATCCCACTTTCGACCCCAATCTATTTGTAAGTGGAATTCGACAACATGATTACGAAATATTACAAAATGAGCCTGGAAACCCTCTCTATAACCGCGCCCTACGTGGCGCTTATCATCCCGGCTCTACCATCAAACCCTTTATCAGCACAGGGGCTCTTCTTGAAAACGTGGTTAATCCAACCTTTACCCTTCATGACACCGGGGAATTTCAAATTAACGGCAGAGGACGGATTTATCATAATTTTCGTCGTCATGCTTATGGTGACGTCAATTTATTAAAAGCGCTGACAGTTTCTTCCGATATTTATTTTTACAATCTGAGTTTACGCATGGGAATACATCGGATTTACACCAGCCTACAGCGATTTGGGTTTGGAAGTCCGACCGATATCGATCTTCCTGATGAAGGTAGTGGTGTTTTACCAAGTCCTGAATGGAAAGAAAAATCTTATAGCACCCCCTGGTATGCCGGAGATACGTTAAATTGTGGTATTGGCCAAGGTTTTTTATTAGTAACTCCCCTACAACTTGCATTCGCAGTCAGCACTCTTGCCGAGTGGGGAGAGCGTTGGAAACCTCACGTCGTATTAAGCTGGCGCAAAAGTGATGGCACAGTAAGCTTTACTAAATCACAACATTTAGAGCCCGTTAATTTACCTCAAGATATTTTGAGTTTTATCCGTACCGCTATGCAACATGTCGTTAATGCACCAGGAGGGACAGCTGAACGATTCTTTCCAGGTGTTCCCTATACGCTGGCAGGCAAAACTGGAACCGCACAAGTATATAGTTTAAAAAACGATGAGCGTTATGATACCAAGACCGTCGCTGCCAAGCTGCGAGATAATTCGTTATTTATTGCTTTTGCTCCCGTTGAAAACCCTTCAATTGCTCTTGCTATTGTTATCCAGAATAGCTTTACTCCATCGCCACAAATTGCTCGCAAACTCCTAGATTATTATTTAATACCTCCTTCGCCCATACCCACTATTACTTCTCAGAAAGTGCTCCCCGTTATTGTTCCTGAAAAAACTGATAGTCAATTAGCTGCATCTAAAAACCCATCAAATTCCTCGCAGGTTACTGATACTTCAACGCTATATAATGCTAATAACTTCGAAACCGAAGACGATGAAGATGAAGATGACGAAGATAGAAGCCTGGGAAACGACACACCCCCTATTAAATCTGAAAAATATCCAGATGCGCTGTCAGACAAATCCTACAAAAATCCCATAGCCCCAGTAGCTTCAAAGACAACAGTTAGTAAGGAGCAAAATACTCAAGATAAAGATGATAATGAAAACTCAATAGAAGAAGAGTAATTAATAAGAAGATCTCGTCTCTTGATTGACAAATATCCTCTGTAAAGGCATGATTGGCGACTATTTACTTATGCTTACGCTAATCTAATTGTAAGCTCGTTTGTTGTTAACTCAGGAGGTTGTCCATTGGCCAATACAAAACAAGCAAAAAAACGTGTACGACAAGCAGAAAAACATCGCCAGCATAACACGAGCTATCGTTCTATGATGCGGACATATATTAAACGTGTTGTTGTCGCTATTGAGGACGGAAAAGCAACGACAGCGGATGAAGCCTACCGAGTCGCTTTACCTATTATTGATCGTATGGCCGCTAAGGGTTTCATACATAAAAATAAAGCCGCAAGACATAAAAGTCGCTTATTAGCCAGAATTCGTAAATTAACGGATACTGCTGCCGCCTAAAATCCTCATTAACCTTTAAAAAGCTGTATTAATGATTTTTTTAGGCTTTGGTTATGTTTAGTCAATGCTAATGTAGCTTTTCCCAAGCTTTTATAAATATGTTCTAATTCTGGAAAAGGTTTTAGCGCAGCTAGATGTTGCGTTAAAGTATTAATATCTCCGCGCTGCAGAGGTCCTGTCAGCGCTTGTTTAGGCTTCAGTCGTCGTGTCTTGGTTAAGGCTTGAGACATAAGCGCTCGTGTAAGATTTTCAGCTAATTTATTCTTTAAGCCAGCTTTGCAATAACAATCTTTAGCCATAGACGACAAGGTAACTAGATAGTTAGAAGCAAGTACACTGGCCGCATGATACAGCGGCTTATCTTTTTTTCCGATTAAAAATAGCTGTCCCTCGATGGCATTAAATAATGGTAACAACCGATCTAATGCCTTTTTATTGCCTTCAAATGCACAATATGTTCCTCTAAAATTTTTTACATCCATTACAGGGTCAGAAAAACTAAAAATTGGATGCAAGCTCGCTACGTAGCAACCTAAACGAGCTACAGAATACAAGGACTCAGAGGATAACAAACCACTGCAATGAAAAACTACGTCGCCATGTTTTAAAATACTTTGTTTAGTTATTTGTTGCGATATAAATTCAATACGATCATCAGGCGTAGCGATTAAATAAATATCGGCGGGCTTAAGTTGTTTAAGGTTCTGACACACGCTACCTTGCCCTAAAAAAGCAACCGCTTTTTCACTACTAGCGAGACTTAAATTGACGATATCCTGAATACAAATAAGTTCTGTCCCAATGAACAAAGCAGCCAAGGTTTTTCCTAAACGACCACAACCTACGACACTAAGTTTTAATTTCATTTTATACTCTTTACACTTGAATTTTTGTCTGCGTTGCCACTCAACTCGCAATCCTCATGTATATTGTAAACACTCCAGTTACTTTATTTTCGTAGCGCCTTGCCAAAAAATCCAATTGCTGTGGATAGACCCTTTGCTTATTGTAATTGTTTATTATTTTGATTTTGAGAAGCAACCAACTCCGTACCTTCTTTATTTAAATACACATTATGGCTAGGAAAAGACCATTCAGCACCATGCTGTTGAATACAGGCTAATAATTCCAAAAACAATGCTTGTTGTAGTTTTAAAAAATCCAAACTATTAACAATATGAGTATAAGCCATCACTACTAAATTAAGAGAAGTATTACCCAACTCATTAAGGTTTACAGTAATGGGTCTTTTTTGATCAATAGCCGTATTGTTCTTTAATATTAAATGCATGTCCTCTAAAATAATGGGAACTTTCATTAAGTCCTGATAACGTAAACTAATTCGACAATAGAATCGCCTGGATCTCATTCTTGATGGATTTTCTACAACTAAGTTTGAAAATAAAGCATTTGGAATATACACAGGTCGGCAATCAGGAGTTCGAATCCTGCAAACACGCCAACCTATTTCTTCGACAGTCCCTTCAACTTTGAGTGCAGGCAAGCTGATTTGATCACCTATTACAAAAGGCCTATCTAAAAAAAGCATGCAGCTACCAAATAAATTGGACAATAAATCTTTAGCAGCAAAACCAATAACGATGCCTCCCATACCACCAAAAGCTAAGACTCCGGCAATGCTAAAGCCAAAAATTTGAAATAAAGATAAAGCAGTTAAAATAATAATGGCTAATTTTGCAATCTGACTTAATCCATGAATTAACGTTTTATCAATAGTTTTATTCCGAGTTTTATTTTTAGAGTTTAGAAACGCTTCTTTCGAAAAAGAAACAAATCGCCATAAAAACCATGCAAGTAAGCCTGTAAAGAGCAAATTTCGGATTAAATGAAATGGGTTAGTAGTAGTAATGCCTTTCCAATCGATACATAATGCTTCCAAAGCATAAAGTATGCCCATAATAGCAATTAATATCATTAGTGGTTTATAAATAGACTCTAGTAATGCAACACTTAAAATATTTGGTTTACGCTCTAAACGTCGCTTGTATTTTTGATAGAAAAGAGGTAGTAAAAAACAGAGTATAGCCGTTAATGTAAGGATAATTAATGCTTTCAACATACAAAATTGCAATAAAGCCCTAAATAGTGTTTGCAAAAAATTCACCTTTTTTCCTAACTTAGAATCAAATTCGATAAGCGACTAAAGACATAAATTTAGCCAACCCTTGCATACTCCATTGAATTAAAAGTGGCAAAGGAATAGCGCCAGCCTGTTCAGCGGTTAAGGCATGCTCTATTTCTTCTTTACGCATTTGCTCAAGAATAGCGCGACTTTTTTTATCCTGTAACGGCAATTTCTGTAAATGTTTATGTAAGTGCTTTTCTACTTGATGTTCTGTTTCAGCTAAAAATCCCAAGCTCACCTTATCGCCCCATAAACCTGCAGTCAAACCTATTAACAAGGCACTTGTATACCAGAAAGGATTCAAATAACTAACATGGGTATCTAACTCTTGAATACGCTGTTGACACCAATTGAGATGATCAACCTCTTCTCCTGCCGCTTTTTTTAATTTTTGTTTAGTGTTTTTGGAACGGGCAGTAAGTGCTTGGCCAGTATAGAGAGCTTGCGCACAAACTTCACCAACATGATTTATTCGCATCAAGCTACCTGAAAGTTGGCGCTCTTTTTTATTTAAAACACGATCTTCTGCTGTTAAATTTGCAGCTGGATTGGGCCGAGTAGAAGCAGAAAACAGTTGTAGAGACGATAAAGCTTCATCAATATGTAAAATTAACTGGTCCAAAAAAGAATAATAGCGCATTAAATAACCTTTAAAGTGTATAATAATCAATAATTGCAACAAAACCAATAAATACGCTAAGCTTAGCGGCTATTAATTTGACATCACAAATTCTATGAAGAAATTATTATACCAATTCTTACTCAGCTCCTTACTTATAATCAGCTTTTGCTCCTTAAGTTATGCCGGTTGGCCTTTTAACTTAGCTCATAAAATGAATAAAGATAGCATCTCGCAGATGCTACAGCCTATATTACCAGCCGTAGTGAATGTTTCTGTTCAAGGAGATATTCCACCCAATCAATTACCACCTCCGATACCAGGACGTCCTTATCCGCGTCATTTTGAAAGCATGGGTTCAGGCGTTATTGTAGACGCAAAAGCTGGCTATATTTTAACTAACGCACATGTTATTCACGAGGCCAAAACTATCACCGTTACCTTAAGTGATGGCCGCGTTTTTAAAGCGACGCTTAAAGGTTCAGATCCGGCTTCTGATATAGCCTTACTGACCATCACGCCTGATCACTTAACGGCTATCCCCTTGGGTAATTCCGATGATTTAAAAGTAGGTGATTTTGTAGCCGCTATTGGTAATCCTTTTGGGCTAAATCAAACAGTCACTTCAGGTATAGTAAGTGCATTGCAGCGTACAGGATTGGGGATAGAAGGATATGAGAATTTTATTCAAACTGATGCTCCCATTAATCCTGGTAACTCCGGTGGAGCTTTAATTAATTTGCAAGGCCAATTAATGGGCATCAATACAGCCATCCTAGCCCCTGGCTCGAATGCAGGAAATATAGGAATTGGTTTTGCCATACCCATTAATATGGCCCACGGCGTTATGAAACAATTAGCCGAATATGGTTCAGTCAAACGGGGTTTAATGGGGGTGCTCGTGCAAGACCTAACGCCTGCATTAGCCATCGCTCTACATATTTCCCCTGATATCAACGGAGCATTAGTTGCCCAAGTACCTAACTACTCGCCAGCTGAAACCGCTGGTATTCAAACCGGCGACATTATTTCATCAATTAACGGTACGCCTATCCATAATGGTGGACAGGTAAAAAATATCGTTGGTATGTTACGAGTGGGTGATAAAATTAGCATTAAGCTATTACGTAAAGGAAAAACATTTAATACCGTATTAAGTCTGACTGATCCTAAGGATTATAAAAAAGTTGCTGAACATGATAATCCGTTTCTTTATGGATTAGTATTGCGTGACTTTAATCAAACTATTACAGGACAAGGTGGCCATTTGATTGGCATTGAAGTCGTGGATATAGATGAAGATAGTATAGCCTGGCATGCAGGTATCCGTCCTGGAGACGTCATAACCTCTGCTAATCAAATACCTGTAACTAATGTCACTCAACTACAAGAGATCGCTAAACAAAGCAAGCAAGAACTTTTAGTTAACGTATTATCCCGTGGTGGCATTAGATTTGTAGTGATTAAATAAAAAATTCTAGTTACCAATCGATCGTTTTAATAATTGATCAATTAATTAGAAATATAGATTATTATTTGTAATACTTTATGTGGTTAGGCAATTCGTTAGTAATTTTGAATTTGAAAATTTCGGAATTAGTTCAATGACGAAACCTAACTCATTTTGCTTCGCTGCAAAACGAGGGTCTATACCATATCCTATCACAGCAATTAATTCCTTTTGATAGTAAATTAAAGGTACCTTATTGCGCTGCCATGGAGGAACGTTCCATTCTTGAAATAATTTTTTTAATGGATGGGAACCCTGACGATTGCTTGCATAAAACCGTTCTCCCCCTTGTCGAAAAGCCACATCGACTTGTCTTTCTTTTAATAATGAAGAGTTCAGCCCTGCGCCTAGAACCTGCTTTGCAGTCAGTTGATCGAATGTTGGCAATATCAATGTTTGACCCAACTTCCATGTAGCACACTCTTTAAAAATTTTTTCTTTTTCTACCAAAGTAAGCGCATATAAACAATCACGATAACGGCGTAATTGAATATTTCCCCAATTAACTCGAGGAGATGCATCCATTCTACTTATTAATAAAATATCAATTTGTTGTAATTGCTTTTGACTAGGCAAAGAAAAATGTAACTGCTTTAACCAATAGCGTAAAACATTTCTTCGACGTTTAGCGCTTAATTTCATCAAACTAGAAATAATTAATATATTAGATGCGGACCCTTGAACCATACTCTTATCCTGATAGGCTAGTTCCTCCAGTAGAGAATGCGCTTCTGCTAAATTTGCTGCAGCCCTTGCGATGGTTTTATCGGCTTGTGGCCAACGTTGCCGAATAAATGGCAGTACTTGATGACGAATAAAATTACGATTAAAACGTAAATCCATATTACTCTCATCTTCTATCCAAGTTAATTGATGTTCTTGAGCATACTCATAAAGTTCTGTTCTCATAAAGTCTAACAAAGGTCGTATTAGATAGCCTTTTCCAAACGTCTGACAAAATGGCATACTCACTAAGCCTTTAAGACCTGAGCCACGTAATAGTTGTAATAGTAAAGTTTCTGCTTGATCATTGCGGTGATGTGCCGTTAATAAAAAGTCCCCCGAAGGAATTCTTTTAGCCATAGCACTGTAACGCGCTTCTCGAGCATATGCCTCTGGGCTCTCCCCAGATTTAGGATGGGCATCTATGGGAATGATTTCGCAGTAAACACCTAGTTTTTCACAAGTATGTCGACAAATATTTGCCCATTTCATCGAGTCAACATGCCAACCATGATTGACATGGATAACTCGTAAACGTTTTCTGGGTAATATGCGATTTAATGCATAGAGTAAAACTTGCGAATCTAAACCACCGCTATAGGCTACCCAATAACCAGCGGATGCAGTGTATTTTTTTAATAAAAACTCAAGTTTTTCGTGCGTAAACATAAGCTAACTCTACAAAATTTGCTTAGACAGTGTAAAGTCTAACCTCAAAATAATTAAATAAACGGGTGAAAGGACAAAAATAATTTTAGTCAGCTTTTTAACCTACGCGATGGAATGAGACCAAACTGATTTATTTAAAGTCTCTTTCCATTGGTAATAACCTTTGATACATAGCAGCATAAATACTGCATACAGTAATGCCGTTAAATACAAGGTTTTATTGATATACAAACCAATAGAAAACAAATCAATAATTATCCATAAAACCCAGTGGTGTAAATATTTTTTAGCCATCATCCATTGTGCAATCAAGCTAAATGAAGTAATCATGGCGTCAGCATAAATAGCAGTAGAATTTGTATGGTGTTTTAAAATAAAACTAGTACCGGAAAATAAAATAATAGCGATTAAACCTAGGGATAAATAACTAGAACTTTTCATTACTTGTACCGCTATAGGCTTATTTTCACGATTACCATAGCACCATTGATAAAGTCCATAAAACTGAAAAATTAAAAAAATTCCCTGCAAGCCCATATCGGCATAAAGTTTGGTATTAAAAAAAATGACTGCGTATAAAAGAAACGGTTATGATCCCAAATAGCCAATTCCATAAGCTGCACCGAGTTAATAGGTATACATTTACTACGCCCGACATAAAAGCTATTGTTTCGATATATGACAGCTTCATTTTTTAATCAATTGATTGGAAGCTAGAATGATCTAGCTTTAAAGTCCTATAGCTAAAATTTTGTTGTAACGCAGTTCAAGTAACTTCTCCACAGAGAAATATTGGATCTGTGCTAATTGTTTAACAAGTTCAATCTTTAGCTGATTAGCCATGTCATCAAAATCAGTATGTGCGCCACCTAAAGGCTCTTGGATCACAGCATCTATCAGTTTTAGTTTATATAAACGACCCGCATCCATAGCCATCGCTTCAGCTGCCTCAGGCGCCTTTTCTGCACTTTTCCACAAAATAGAAGCACATCCCTCAGGTGAAATAACTGAATAGACACTATATTGCAGCATCAAAATTCGATCTGCCACACCAATAGCTAAAGCCCCACCTGAACCACCTTCTCCAATTATCGTCGAGATAATAGGCGTCTTAAGTAGAGACATCACTTGTAAATTTTTGGCAATCGCACCACTTTGGTTACGTTCTTCTGCATCTATACCAGGGTAAGCACCTGGTGTATCAATAAAAGTCAAAACGGGTAATTTAAAACGTTCGGCCAATTCCATTAACCGGATTGCTTTACGATAACCTTCTGGCTTGGGCATGCCAAAATTACGTTGAACTTTTTCATTGGTCGTACGCCCCTTCTGTTGGCCAATAATAACAACCGGTTGATCGGCTAAATTAGCAACGCCGCCGATAATGGAAGGATCATCTGAAAATTCTCTATCCCCATGTAGCTCGTCAAAATCAGAAAAAATTCTACTAATATAATCCAAAAAATAGGGTCTTTGTGGATGACGCGCTAATTGAACTATTTGCCAAGCATTTAATGATTGAAAAATAGATTCAGTTAATTCTATTTTTTTTTGCTCTAGACGCTTAATCTCTTCGTTGACATTAAGATCGGCATTGTTACCGAGCTTACGTAGCTCTTCTATTTTTGCCCCAAGCTCTGCAATAGGTTGTTCAAAATCCAAAAACTTAAAGTGCATAGCTACTCACTTTTTGTTGCGTCTGAAGTTTCTAATTGTTCATTTTCAAACTCATAATCAAATTCTTCACGTAATCGTCGTTGCTCTAAATAATCTTCAATAGCTCGGCGTTTTTCAAGTGAAAATCGAACGGGCGAGACTTTTGCTTTCTTACTTAATGCATCTAAGGCCAATTCTTCAGGCCATGTATCTAATTCCTCATCTTCAATATCTAAGATATCCGGTGGTAATTCAGTATCACTACCTCCATCGCCATCATCTTCTTCTAATAAAGCCTCTGTTTCTTTATACTCCATAGATCCTACCTATTAATAGCAGCCTATTTCAGCGCTTACTTTAGTGGGTGTAATACCCATTTGGCAAGTAAAAACCTCCATCCTGTTATGAATAAACTTTTACCTCTAATCAAAAACATTCGTGAGTGTCGACTCTGTGCCAGTCACTTACCTTTAAACCCTAGACTTGTATTCCAAGCACATATCCAAAGTCTTCTACTTATTATTGTTGGCCAAGCCCCAGGGATTCGTGTTCACAACACAGGAATTCCTGAGAACGATCAACGATCCTAGCGGAGATCGTCTACGGCACTGGATACAGCTCGATAAAAAAACATTTTATGATATTAATCAAATTGCCATCATACCCATGGGTTTCTGTTACCCTGGAACAAGCCCTTCGGGCGATTTACCTCCGTGTAAGGAATGTTCAAGCTTATGGCTACCTAACTTTTAGCTAATCTACCAAACATTCAGCTAATCTTACTAATAGGTCAGTATGCGCAGCATACATTATTTAGGTAAGCTTGCTAAAACAAACTTAACCGAAACCATAGCTTCTTTCGGAGATTATCTCCCCACCCATTTTCCACTTCCACATCCCTCACCACGTAATAACATTTGGTTAAAACAAAACCCATGGTTCGAAAAAGTCACTCTCCCCGCTTTACGTATAGCATGCGCCACATTATTAAGTACAGCCCCCTAAGAGATTATTAGCTTATACACGAATTCTTTACCCAATTCATAGTGAGCTTGTTAAAATTAATCTTTCTTATCCCCTACCTTTATTTTTTTGGCGGCTGCTTTATCTCTTTTAGGGATAATAATTCTGAGTACACCCTGTTTTTCTTCAGCTGATATCTTATCGGCGTCTGCGGTATCAGGCAAAGCAAAGCGCCGATAAAAAGCCCCTTTTGAGCGCTCATTTCGCGTATATACTTCGTTTTCTTCAACCTGGGTTGTAACTCTTTCACCTTTAATCGTCAATACTCCATTTTCCATCGAAATTTCAATATATTTTGGATCTACGCCTGGAATATCTGCAAAGAGCACGAAACGAGTAGACTCTTCTTTGATATCCACTGCAGGCGCCCAATGGCTTGTTTCAACCGTTGAACTATCTTCAATGACTTGATGACTGGGGTCAAATAATTGATCCCATTCTTGCGATAAACGATGCAATTGAAGTAATAAAGAAGGGGATCTATATCGTATAATATTTGCCATAAGCTACTTCCTCCTTGTTAAACAACTAGTTTAACTCAAAAAAAGCATTTGATCAGTTTAATGATTTAATGGCTCTTTAAACTTGAATTAAATTTTTGATGCTTAAAAATCGACTGTTTAATAGAGATACTTATTTTTTTCTGGTAGAGTAAAAACTTTCTTATTTTTACTGTAAAATAAAATTTATGTCCTATTATCAACATCATATCTTTTTATGTACTAATCTACGGGAAAATAATAAGGATTGTTGTGGGAAACGTGGCGCCAAACTCTTATTAGATTATTTAAAAACAAACCTAAAATTATTGGTTGAACATCAACAAAAAAAAATTCGAGTAAGCCATTCGGGATGCCTAGGGCGTTGTAATTTGGGACCTATATTAGTAATTTATCCTGAAAGCACCTGGTATCATTACGAAACACAACATGATATTGACGAAATTATTCAACAACACTTAGTTAAACAACAAATAGTACATCGATTATTATTATCTAATGCAAAATAAACTCTTAGATCTGATACATCCTCGTTATTGGCCTACTTGGTTAGGTTTAGGAATTTTATATCTTACAACAAAACTACCTTATCCATTACAACTACAATTTGGAAAAAATATAGGCCGAATTTCTTATTATTTGTTAAAAAGATTTCGACATATAGGGGAAATTAATCTAAAACTTTGCTTTCCAGAATTATCCAATAAAGAACGAAAAAGCTTACTAAAAAAGCAATTTCAATCCTTAGGGATGGGACTCATTGAATCTGCTATGGCTTGGTGGATGCCTGATCGTAAACTTGATTCGCTGATTCATGTACAAGGATTAGAACACCTACAAGAAGCTTTAGCCAGAAAAAAAGGGGTGCTTATTTTAAGCGGTCATTTTACATCGCTGGATATTTGCGGCCGTCTTTTTTCAAGCATTTTTCCAATGCATGTCGTTTATCGTGAACAGAAAAATCAAGTCATCGATAGGCTCTTAAAGCAACATCGGCATTTTAATTGGATGCAGCCAATACATCGTCATGCTATCCGACAAATTATTAAAACTTTAAAACAAAACAAAGCTATTTGGTATGCGGCCGATCAAGATTATGGGCCTACACACAGCATTTTTTCGCCATTTTTCAATATTTCTACTGCCACCATCTCAACACCAAGTCGCTATGCAAATCGAACTGGAGCACAAGTTATCACTTTGTTTTATCATCGTCTTCCAAAAGGAGAAGGGTATCAAATTACCATCGGACCAATTTTAGAAAATTTTGCCCAGGGGGATGATTATCAAGATACGCTGCTCTTTAATCAATTGTTAGAACATGCTGTTCGCGCCCATCCAGAACAATATCTTTGGATACATCGACGTTTTAAAACAAGACCCCAAGGTGGCCCTTATCTCTATTAAAAGTAACCATGCACAATAAGCTTATCGGCGGCATATTACTCATCACAGGCACTAGCATCGGAGGAGGAATGTTGGCTTTACCGATTGCTACTGCACAATTAGGTTTTATAAATACCCTATTTTTTTTGATATTGTGCTGGGCTGTAATGACTATTTCTGCATTTCTTATTTTAGAAGTTAATCTTTGGCATAGCTTAAATAGTAATTTAATTAGCATGGCCAAAACAACATTAGGTACGTTTGGTCAGATCGCCGCATGGTTAAGCTATCTTTTACTGTTATATGCTTTATTAGCTGCTTATATTGCTGGCGGCGGCGATTTCTTACAACATCTTCTATTAACATTCCACTTGAACTTATCAGTAAAAATTTCCACACTCTTATTTGCAGGAATGCTAAGTCTGATCGTTTATAAAGGACTAGGTTCGGTTGATTATTTTAATAGGGGTTTAATGTTTAGCAAATTACTAACCTTTATTTTGTTAGTAATTGCTATTTTCCCTTTTATTTCTATGCATTATTTACTTAGCTTGGAAAAGGTTTATCGGCTTAGTATTATTTTAAGCGGCACTACGGTTATTTTGACCTCATTTGGTTTCGCGATAATAGTCCCAAGCTTGCGTAGTTATTTTAATAATGATTTGTTTATGTTACGTAAAGCTATCCTAATTGGCAGCTTAATCCCCTTATGCTGCTATATTTTATGGGAATTAACCATTGTGGGCGCCATACCCACATATGGAAACTCAGGTTTAATATTCATGTCCCACTCCGGTCATTCCACTAGTGATTTAATAGCTGCATTGGGTCAGTTACTTGATAACAAATTAGTTAATTTTTTAGCGAAAATATTTACATCAATATGTTTTGCCACTTCTTTTTTAGGCGTCGCTTTAAGCTTGTTTGATTTTTTCAGTGATGGATTGCAAATTGAGAAAAAAGGTTTAAAAAAATTGAATCTTTATGCGCTCACTTTTTTTCCTCCGTTATTCATTGCTAACCATTACCCTCATGCTTTCATCATGGCTTTATCTTATGCAGGCGTACTCTGTGCCATTCTATTAATACTTCTACCGGCTATGATGGCCTGGAGTGGACGCTATATTAAAAAATGCGCATTAGGATATCAAGTTACCGGAGGAAAGCCTTTATTACTTAGCTTAATGATAATTGCATTATTTATTATTATTTTAAGCCTTATTAACTAACTATATTCTATGAAAATAAAACAATTTGGCGGTATTTTATTAATTACTGGCAATGCTATAGGCGGCGGGATGTTAGCTTTACCTCTTGCAACCGCCCAAGCTGGTTTTTTAAATTCATCATTTTTTTTGATTGCTTGTTGGGGAATTATGCTAGCCGGTGGTTTGCTGATTTTAGAAGTCAACCTTTGGTTCCCCCCTAATAGTCATTTAATTTCCATGGCACGCGCAACTTTAGGAATTCCAGGCGAGGTCATTGCGTGGTTGTGTTATTTACTGTTGCTCTATGCTTTATTAGCAGCCTATATCGCAGGAGGTTCAGATTTCTTGCAAGGAATTTTACAAAAAATTGATATTCAGTTTTCTGCAATTGTTACAGCCATCTTATTTGTATTTATCTTAGGCCCTATTGTTTATAAAGGCATACATTCCGTAGATTTAATGAACAGAATTCTGATGGGGGTAAAATTACTGATCTTTTTCCTCCTAATATTATATCTATTTCCTTTTATATCATCCAAGCAGCTAGGGCAGGGGAATATACAATATTTACCCCATAGTCTTACTATTATCATTACATCCTTTGGTTTTGCCGCCATCATCCCAAGTTTACGTAGTTATTTCCAAAGTAATGTTAAACAATTACGCCGGGTGATTATTCTAGGAAGTTTAGTCCCCCTTATCTGTTATATTCTCTGGAATGCAGCTATTATGGGGGTTATTCCTATCCATAAACTTTCTGCCATTGCACAATCTAACCAATCGACTAGTCATTTAACTAATACTCTGAGTCATTTACTAAATGAAAAAAGCATTACTTTATTTGCTTGGATTTTCACATCTATTTGTTTGGCAACTTCTTTTTTAGGCGTAGGTATTAGTTTGTCTGATTTTTTAATGGATGGTTTAAGCTTAACCCGCACTAAAATAAATAAAATTATTGTCTACGCACTTACTTTTTTGCCTCCTTTAATGATTGTTGTGTTTTACCCTGCCTCATTTATGCTGGCATTAAATTATGCCGGTATATGGTGCGCTGTCTTATTGGCTTTGCTTCCCGCACTGATGGCTTGGTCTGGACGTTATAGTCAACAACAAGTCGATGCGCCCTATCGGGTAATGGGTGGAAAAAGTTTATTAAGTTTGCTGATCCTGTCCTCCTCTATTATTATTGCGCATGCGATTGTGGTGGATATTTTTTAATCTATTCGGATCATATTTTTTGAGTTTTAAATATTCCTGATTATGGGTAAATAGGAAAATCTCTGATGTCTTACCAAAAGAAGTATGCTGACGCCATTCGATTTTTAAGCATAGATGCCGTAGAAAAAGCTAATTCAGGCCATCCCGGCATGCCCATGGGAATGGCAGACATTGCAACTGTCTTGTGGAGAGAATTTTTAAATCATAACCCCAATAATCCAAGCTGGAGTAATCGCGACCGTTTCATTTTATCGAATGGGCATGGATCGATGCTGCATTACGCGTTACTTCATTTAACCGGCTATGACCTTCCCTTAGATGAAATTAAAAGATTTCGTCAATTACATTCAATAACCCCGGGGCATCCTGAAGTAGGTTTAACTCCTGGCATAGAAACAACAACGGGTCCTCTCGGTCAAGGATTGGCAAATGCCATCGGCATGGCCCTAGCAGAAAAAAATCTAGCTGCTTGCTTTAATCGGCCTTCTTACTCCATTATCGATCATTTTACCTACGTGTTCTTAGGAGACGGCTGTTTAATGGAAGGTATTTCTCATGAAGTGGCTTCTTTGGCGGGTTGTTTAGGCTTAGGTAAATTAATTGCTTTTTGGGATGATAATAACATTTCTATAGATGGCAATGTTTCAGACTGGTTTAAAGATAATACTCCTGAACGTTTTAAAGCTTATCATTGGCATGTTATTCCAGATATTGATGGTCACGATCCACAGCAAATTAAATTATCTATTGAAAAAGCACGTGCTGTTATTGATAAACCAAGCTTACTTTGTTGTAAAACTAAAATTGCATTTGGCGCTCCTAATTTAGTGGGTAGCCATCTGGCGCATGGATCAGCATTAGGTCAACAAGAAATAGCCGCGACGCGACTTGCGCTACATTGGAATTATCCGCCTTTCGAAATACCTGAAGATATATATCAAGCTTGGGATGCTCGCTGGAAAGGAAATGCCTTAGAAAAGGCTTGGGAAGAAAAATGGAATGCTTATCAAATAGCTTTCCCCGAGCTCGCCAAAGAGTATGAACGCAGAATTAATCGAAAATTACCTTTAAATTGGAAAGAAAAAACCAAAAAAATTATTGAAAAAATTTATCAAAATCCTCCAGAAAAAACAGCCACGCGGAAGGCGTCCCAAAATGCATTAAATGCCTTTGCACCTCTTTTACCGGAATTGTTAGGTGGATCCGCAGACCTGACAGAATCTAATTCAACTTTTTGGAAAGGATCTCAAATTTTAACTAAAAAAAATCCAGCCGGTAATTATATTCACTATGGCGTACGAGAATTCGGTATGTCCGCCATAATGAACGGCATTGCATTGCATAGAGGATTCATTCCCTATGGAGGAACTTTTTTAGTTTTTAGTGATTATGCCCGTAATGCAGTTCGTTTGTCTGCATTAATGAAACAACATGTTATCTTTATTTATACTCATGACTCGGTTGGATTAGGTGAAGACGGTCCAACTCATCAACCTATAGAGCATATCAATAGCTTAAGGCTTATTCCTAATCTTTCTATTTGGCGACCTTGCGACACATTGGAAACTGCCGTTGCTTGGCAGCAAGCGATACAGCATTTAGGACCTACTTGTTTATTGTTGTCCAGACAAACTGTACCCCCACAAATTCATAACCAAGAAACTATACAATCTATCCAGCACGGTGCCTATATTCTACTCGATAGCCAGTCCACACCTGAAGCCATTATCATAGCGACAGGCTCTGAAGTTAATTTAGCCGTAAGTGCTGCACAATCTTTAAATCAGCAGGGCAGACATATAAGAGTAGTGTCGATGCCTTCCGCAGACCGCTTTGAACAACAGGATTCAGCCTATAAGTCTAAAATTTTGCCTAATTCTGTTAAATTACGCGTTGCTATAGAAGCAGGAACTAAAGATTTTTGGTATCGATATGTAGGTAACAAGGGCAAAGTAATCGGACTTAATCAATTCGGCGAATCTGCACCCGGAGCAGACGTCTTTAAAAATTTTGGATTTACTACAGAAAACGTTATTAAAACACTAAACCAACTATTAGCCGATTGAGCTAGGAGAATTATTATGACAATACGTATCGCTATCAATGGTTATGGTCGCATTGGCCGTAATATCTTAAGAGCTTTTTTTGAAAATCCTAAGCAGCATGATATAGAAATTGCTGCTATTAATGATTTAGGTAATATCGATATTAATGCCTATCTGACACGCTATGATACCACGCACGGGAAATTTGTAGGGACCCTAATAGTTGATAAAGACTATTTAATTGTCAATGATCAGCGGATAAAAATCTTATCAGAACGCGATCCAGAAAATTTACCTTGGAAAGAATTAGATATTGATGTAGTTCACGAATGTACTGGCTTATTCACTTCACCAGAAAAGGCTGGAAAACATATCAAAGCAGGGGCAAAAAAAGTCATTATCTCAGCTCCCGCTGGTAAAGGAGTTGATGCGACTATTGTTTATGGTGTTAATCACCATACCTTAAAAAATAGCTATACCGTTATCTCTAATGCTTCATGCACTACTAATTGTCTCGCTCCTCTAGCTAAAGCCTTACATGAAAATTTAGGGATTATTCAGGGTTTAATGACCACTATTCATGCTTATACAAACGATCAAGTGCTCATCGACACTTATCATTCTGATATGTACCGCGCTCGCTCAGCAACCCATTCGATGATTCCTACAAAAACAGGGGCCGCTTCTGCACTCGGTTTGGTGTTACCTGAACTAGCTGGAAAATTCGATGGTTTAGCTATACGTGTTCCTACGATAAATGTTTCTTTAGTAGATTTAAGTTTTCAGGCTAAACGTGAAACAACCGCTCAAGAGGTGAATGAAATCTTAAAAACAGCCTCTAAAACTAATGCCCTTAAAGGTCTACTTAATTATAGTGAAGAACCTCTCGTTTCCATCGATTACAATCATAATCCAGCTTCTTCCACCGTAGATGGATTACAAACTCGAGTGATAGGCGATTTTGTTAAGGTACTTGCCTGGTATGACAATGAATGGGGGTTTTCTAACCGAATGTTGGATGTTACCACCGCATGGATGAAAGCGGCTTAGGTCAAAAAGTCATTAGTAAGTAAAAGCTGGATTAATCTTAAGACTAATGCTTAAACCCAAAAAATTAGGGAAAAAGCTAACTTTTATCAGAAATATTGTATAGATATAATCAAATAATGTTATAGTGTTAGGTTCAATTTCGCTCAATAAATAGAGAGTTCATATGGCACGTGTTACTGTTGAAGATTGTTTAAAGAAAGTTAAAAATCATTTTGAGTTAGTCATTATCGCCTCGAAGCGAGCTAGGCAAATTGCTAAGGGCGGCATGGCCATGGTTGATCCCGAAAACGATAAGCCTACGGTGATAGCCTTAAGAGAAATCGCTAGTGGTAGGCTCAATGAATCCGAAGAAAAATCTGAGCAAGAGGTTGGCGGCAGCATAAGTGGATCACAATCTACGAGTCTGTAAAAACCCAGGGGCGCTTGCATGCACATGTTTAGTGACCTCAAACAAGAACTACAACCTTATCTATCTCCTGAGCAAGTAAAACAGGTCTATAACGCTTACCAATTTGCTGCTACGGCCCATTCTGGTCAAAAACGCCATAATGGAGATCCTTATATTAGCCATCCTATTGCGGTCGCTAAAACCCTTGCCCAAATGCGAATGGATGTTCAAACGCTAATTGTCGCAATTTTACATGACGTTATCGAAGACACTCCCATTGAAAAAACTGTCTTAACTGCGACATTTGGCAGTGAAATAGCAGAACTTGTTGATGGCATGAGTAAACTGACACAAATTCAATTTCAAAGCCGCGCTGAAGCTCAAGCAGAAAATTTTCGTAAAATGCTGCTCGCCATGGCAAAAGATATACGTATCATCATCATAAAACTAGCTGATCGTTTGCATAACATGCGTACCTTATCTGCAGTGCCTGCAGAAAAACGTCACCGTATTGCTAAAGAAACACTGGATATTTACGCACCCATTGCACAGCGATTAGGTATGCATATGATACGCATTGAGTTAGAAGATCTTTGCTTTTTAAATCTTTATCCATGGCGATATCGCATATTACAAGAAACTGTCCAAAAAAATCGGCGTAAACATAAAGCAAGTATCCATAAAATAGAATCTGCTTTAAAAGAGTGTTTGGATAAACATCACCTCCATTTTCATACCATTTGGCATAAAAAAAAGCACCTCTATCAAATTTACAAAAAAATGCGAGAAAATCATTTAGCTTTCAATGAAGTCATTGATATCCCTATTTTCTGTATTATTGTAGACAGCACAGATAGTTGTTATCGTGTATTAGGCGCTGTCCATAATCTTTATAAACCTCTGCCCGATCATTTCCACGACTACATCGCCCTACCAAAAGCAAACGGTTATCAAGCATTGCATACTACTTTATTTGGCCCTGCGGCAACTTCAATCCATATACAAATCCGTACAACTACGATGGATAATGGTGCTGACCATGGTATTGTAAGTTACTGGTTAGATGAAAAGACTAAAACTAACGAGCTTCGCCCTCATTTAAGAGCACGAGAATGGCTGAAACGCTTGCTGGATATTCAACAAACAACTCCTAGTTCATTAGAATTTATGGAGACAGTTAAGATTGATCTTTTTCCTACGGATATATATATCTTTACCCCTAAAGGCGATATTATCGAACTTCCTCATAAAGCTACTCTTATTGATTTTGCTTACGCCATTCATTCTGATATTGGGAATCACTGCATTACGGCCAAAATTGATAAACATTTAGTTCCGCTCAGCACACATTTACAAAGTGGTCAAACAGTAGAAATAATTACTGACCCAAAAACCTTTCCTGATTCACGGTGGTTAGAATTTGTAGCCACTGGGCGTGCACGAAGCCATATTAGACAATTTTTTAAAAATAAACAACACAATGAAGCCGTACAATTGGGCCAGCGCCTACTCGATAACCATTTAACTCCTTTAGGACAAGACAATACACATATTAACGCTAAGAATCTGAACAAAACATTGCAAAAATATCAATACGAATCATTAGAAGATTTACTAGAAGCTATTGGGCTGGGGTATATACACCCTGCTTTAGTCGCTTATTCCTTATGTAGTTTGAAACCTAGTTTTAAAAATCAAATTAACTCGTTACCCTTGTTCCTTAAAAATGCAGATAATGGTTTAATCAAATTTTCCGAGTGCTGTCGACCTATTCCAGGCGATGAACTCATAGGTTTACTCAATACTGGACATGGTCTTACTGTGCATTTACAACGTTGTAAATATGCCGCGCGACTTATTAAAAAAAATCCTGAGAGGGCCATTTCAATACAATGGGAAAAGCAAACTAATGGTTTTTTTAAAACTGATATTTATATTGAAACGCTCAATCAACATGGTGTGTTAGCATTATTAACACATAATATCTCTAAGGCAGATGCTAATATTGAAAATATTAAAGTCGAAAGTCGCGATAGAAAACATTGTATTATTCACTTTACTTTATCAGTTTTCAATCGTAAACACTTAGCTAAAGTCATTCGTTTTTTACGAACGATTCAATATACAATAAAAATTACTCGCCATCTTTCTTTATAAAAAATTTATCTATCGAAAATATTTATAGCGAAATAGACAAGGCATCTATTAATCTTATTTTTCCCACGTATATCGCTGCTAAACGTTTTCCCCAATGTTCCGCAACATAATCGACCTGAAATC
This sequence comes from Candidatus Aquirickettsiella sp., assembly GCA_049283295.1. Taxonomy (GTDB): domain Bacteria; phylum Pseudomonadota; class Gammaproteobacteria; order Diplorickettsiales; family Diplorickettsiaceae; genus Aquirickettsiella. The sequence continues at coordinate 8,154 of JBAPVR010000020.1, read as the reverse complement.
CAAAGCTTTTTAATTGCCTGATAGCCTCTTCAGAACTTGAGGCCTGCCTTAAAATAGCAGGGAAATGACTCGCCATACTACGTTGTTCTGGGCTCAAACGTGTATTCCTCGAACTTAAAGCCAAACCATCTGTCGCACGAATTGTTGGGCAACCAACGATTTCGGTTTCTAAAAAAAGTGCTTTGGCCATTTTTTTGATGAGTAATAGTTGTTGATAGTCTTTTTCGCCATAATATGAACATGTAGGTCTTACAATATTCAGATATTTTAACACGACGGTTAACATCCCAGTAAAATGTCCGGGACGAAACGCTGCTTCTAATTTTTTACTTAAATCACTAGTATCGTGAATCTGAATTTGATAATTATCACAATAAATAGTTTCTGCATCTAGCAATAATAAATAATCAATTTTCTGGCTGAGTAGTAAAGCTTTATCTTCCTCTAAACTACGGGGATAGTTTATAAAATCCTCTTTTTGATTAAATTGCGTAACATTTACAAAAATAGCTAACACAGTTAAATCATTTTCAGCTTGAGAACAAGCACAAAGACTTAAATGTCCAGCATGCAAATGTCCCATCGTATGCACAAACCCTATACTTTTATTATTATTTTTTTTCTTTATGTCTTGCCAATCTTTAAGTCTAGTAACAATGTTCATAACCAGGGAAATCTTTCTGTTTAACCGAGTAACTATAGTGCTCAACTGTTTTTTTAATCAATTGACCTGCATCCAAAAAGTGACTAACAAATTTTGGTTTGAAATCCAGATTGAGTCCTAACAGATCCTGCATCACTAAAACTTGCCCGTCAGTATCAACCCCTGCTCCTATCCCTATTGTTGCAATTTTTAAAGACGCCGTTATTTCTTTTGCAAGTTGCGCTGGAACACATTCGAGTACAATAGCAAAACAACCTGCTTGTTCTAAAGCTAAGGCAGCTTGTTTCAGTTGTCCTGCCTGAACAGAAGTTTTTCCCTGAACCTTATATCCACCTAAGCTATGAATGAATTGAGGCGTTAAACCTATATGCCCCATGACAGGAATACCCGATTCGACTAAATGTGCTATCAAGGAAAGATTCCCAGCTGCACCTTCTAATTTAATGGCCTGTGCGCCTGCTTGCATTAGCTTTTGAGCTGCAATAACACTACGGCTTAATGATTGGCGGTAACTTAAAAAAGGGAGATCACTAATAAGAAATTTATTAGGTGCGCCGCGAAACACAGCAGCGGTATGTAGCTCCATCATAAGCAATGTAGCCATCACTGTATCTTTAAAGCCATGCATCGTCATGGCAAGACTATCACCAATTAACAGGGCGTCTAGAGAGGAATCATTAAAGATTTTTGCAGTGCTATAATCATAACAAGTTAAGATTACGATTTTTTCTTTAATTATTTTTTTTTTAGTAAAATCTAAAACGTTCATACCCTAATTACCAGAAAAAAATGATAATAGGGAAGAACATTGGGTACCTGTCGCATGATCAAGTCCTCATGTGTATATTCTTCGCATTTGAATTTTTGTCTGCGTTACCGCTCAACTCACAATCCTCATGTATATTAATACACTCCGGTTGCTTCATTTTAACCGCGCCTTGCCAAAAATCCCATTGCTGTGAGTATATTTTGGAAAATTATGTCTCCGTCGCAAAAAGATAGGAGCAAGTTTAGTTTAAATAGCTAAAGTCTAATTATCAAGCCCTCTTTGACTATTTAATCAGGCTTCAGCGATCTAAAAAGGCGCGTTAGCATTTTTTACAGTATTATGTCTATGATTTGCCACGATTTGCAACAATTGATCGGCTATTAATTGCTTCGAGGCACATGCTAAGTGAATCGGCACATCGGAAGATAATACGGTTACTTCATTTTTATCACTATCAAAACCAATATCTGATTGACTTACATCATTAACTACCATTACGTCTATGTTTTTATTTCTGCGCTTCTCTTCAGCAAATTTTAAGGTATATTCTGTTTCAGCAGCAAATCCAATCAGTAAGGGTTTAGGTTCTAAATTCATTTGACTAACAGTAGCCAAAATATCGATGGTGGGTTTTAATTGCAAAGTTAATGGCGCACTCGATTTTTTAATTTTTTGTAAAACTGGGCTTAGAACTTGATAGTCTGCCACGGCAGCAGTGCTTATAAAAATTGTTTGCTGTCTAATTTCCTTCTGAACAGCCACTAACATTTCGGCAGCTGTCTTCACCGATATAAATTTCAATTTCTTTGGCGGCGTTAATCCCACAGGGCCACTAATGAGTGTAACTTCAGCACCCGCTTCAATTGCAGCTTGCGCTAAAGCAAATCCCATCTTACCGGAACTACGATTGGATAAATAACGCACGGGATCGATAGGTTCTTGCGTCGGTCCTGCGGTAATTAAGATTTTTTGATTTTGTAAATAAGGTTTAATAAATACCTTCGACAAAGCATCTGCTATTTCTTGAGGCTCCAGCATACGTCCTAAACCAAATTCTCCACAGGCTTGTGATCCTTCTCCAGGACCTAAAAATAAGTAATCTCTATCTTTTAGTTTGCTAATATTATCTTGAGTTACTCGATTGGACCACATCGCTTGATTCATTGCAGGCGCAATAATTAAACGCGTGTTAGCGGCTAAACATAAAGTACTCAATAAATCATCGGCAAAACCATGAGCCAATTTAGCAATCACATGTGCTGTCGCGGGAGCTATTAAGATACAATCAGGCCATCGCGCAAGATCAATATGACTCATTGCAGCTTCTGCTTCGGCATCGATAAGTTCTTCGTACACTTTATTTTGTGAGACTGCTTGCAGTGTCAAAGGGGTTACAAAAGCTTTACCACAGGAAGTTAAAACAACTCTAATGTCATAATGTTGTTCTTTGAGTTTTCTGATGAGTTCCGGGGTTTTATAAGCAGCTATACTACCCGTAATACCCAATAAGATACGCTTCTTCATCGGCTTAGAATAACAAAAAGGGGCATCAAAGTAATACCCCCTCTTATAAATTTTTTTAATTTATGCTTACAGCAAGTAGGTTTTTGGCAAAGACCGCTTAGTGAAGCGTGGAGTATGTACAACATACAAGTGACCGATTTTTTTAGAAATATAAGCCCACTTGTAAAGTAATCGTATTACCACTTTTTCCTGTTCCATTAATAGGATTCAGCGCTAGACCGGATTGGCCATAAGCTATATCTGTTGCACTATAGTCAATATCGTGACGAAACTCTAAACTTTCGATGGTGTCCTTCCAAATAGATGTACTCACAGTTGCAATGTAACGTTTCTTAGGAATAAGCAAACCCAAAGCGTCTTTTGATTGGTCATATCCAATAACAACGGCACTAGGTTTTTCTAGAACATTAAATTTATACTCGGCTTCTGCGTGAAAAGCTGAGGGCTTAGCACCTTGGCCATCGAATGATAATACCGTTTGAGAAAATGAACGGCTAACGGTAACATATTCCCCAGTAAGGCTAAAAGATGCTATGCTCAAAGTTCCACGCGCATCTAAACCTGACACAGGGTTAAGAATCTCTGTGTTATTGTTGGTAGCAAATCCTTCAAAATTCCCAAGGCCATTATTACCATTATGTTGCATCCCTAGTGAGTCCGCAATACTACGGATGTAGCTTCCTGCTATATCAATATTCCATTTAGGTTTTGTAAAAATGTATTCCGCGTTTGCTCCATAATTCCGCAAACCATTATTGTCTATACTCGTTCGGCTTGGACCTCTAAAAACAAAAGCCGATAAATTTAAATCATTTTCATCATTAAATTGTTTTGAAAACCCTAACTCTAAGGCCCTAGCTTTAGTTCTACCTAAGGTTTTAGTAAATGGATCGCTGATCATCGAAGACGAATATTGACCAAATGGCACGTAAAATTGACCCATGGTCGCATAAAGAGGAAATTTTGCTAAATTCCCTATTGTTAAAAACCCCCGTTCTAGAAAAACATGTGAATTATCAATCCGTCTTGGCGACATGTCCATAGGAGGATTATTATCATAAACAAAAGCGATAAGACCTGTTACCCACTGATTAACTAAAATTTCAGTATCTAGCTCAATACCAGGCAAATCAATATCAGTGGCTGAGTTATTTTGAAAATTACCAAAATGGCTAGTATGATAAATTTGCGATTCTATTTTTCCACTCAGATTAACTACCGGCGTACTTGGAAAAGGATGACCATTTTGTATTAAGTAATTATAAATTTGCTTCCGTTGCTGTAGTAAATACAAATCTTCATTAACATAAGGTTGGTTAACCACTAAATCTGAAGCGTTAAACTCAGAGTTTATCCCAATAAAAGGTGAGCTGATAACAGGCGTCCCTACAATAAAAAAAGGATGCTCTGAAGTAACTAAATTCTCTCCCCGATCATTGGTTAAATTAGAATTATCGATGTGCTTAGATTGTCTACGTAAAGTAGCCACTTGATTTTGTACGCGTTGTAATTCGGACTCTAAAACTTGCGTTCTTTGTGCCAATCTTCTAATTTCATTATCATTACTCGACTGAATAGCTTCATCCGCTAATGCAACATTTCCCTGTAAGCTTAACCAACACACTCCAGCCATAAGCGTCGTTAATTTATATTTGTTACATAGCATGAGGAAGCACCTTATTATTTAAATAAGCGATATGCCCCTATGTATCAAAAATAAGTGGTGAATGCAAGCATATTCTATTTCGAATCTATCTAAAGTGCTCTTAAGCAGTAATGGCTAATAAACTTACCCGCCATTAATTAGGATTTTTTTTCTGCCTCCATCGGTTAGCTAAGATGTTTAGCCACTCCACAAAGACCGAGAAAGCAATAGCAAAATATAAATAAGCTCTAGGGACATGCAATCCAAAACCATCAGCGACTAATACTAAGCCTATTAATAATAAAAAACTCAAACCAAGAATCTTTAAATTTGGGTAGATATTAATAAAATGACTTAGTGGTCCACTGGCCCAGATCATCAATGCAATTGCAATGATAATAGCTAAAGCCATAATTATAAATTCCTGAGCCATACCTACCGCTGTGATCACACTATCCAATGAAAAAATAATATCTAGCAACATAATCTGTATGATAACTATCGAAAGCCGTGAGTATCGAGCCAGATTGTTCTTATTTTCTGTCGCTATAGTTACATTAAAATGAAGTTCGCTGGTCCCTTTAGCAAGTAAAAATAACCCGCCTAGAATTAGTACCAAATCTCTACCTGAAAATATATGACCCGCCAATGTAACAAGAGGTTGCGTAAACTGAGTCATCCAAGCAATGCTTGCTAGTAAAAGTAAACGTGTTAAACAGGCGAGTAATAAACCAAATTGACGAGCTGACTGTTGCTGCGCTTGAGCAAGTCTATTGGTTACTATCGAAATAAAAACCAGGTTATCGATTCCTAAAATAATTTCTAATGCCGTCAAGGTAAGTAAACTAATCCAAGCTTCTGGAGAAAAAAATAATTTAAGCATGATTATCCTCAAAATCTTATTTACTCTAGATTACCAAATAAATCGATTGCAAAAACTCTATAGTATTGCAAGATTCAAACTATTTTTAAAAAACATAAACAAAATAATTACAAATGGAATAAATTATTTGGAAAACTTTCTCAATTAGCATACCACCCAGTAAAATAAAAGTTGATTGGAGTATAACAATCGGTTTTATAGTCTATTAATAAAAAGCCCGCTTTCGCGGGCTCAGACTTTATTTCTTTATTTAAATTTTTGGAATCCCTATTAATATTTAAGCAAACTTAATGCTGGCACGTAATTGACCCACCGTTGACTTATTACCGGTTGAACCAAAAATAACAACTGTTTGATCTTCTGGATCAACTAGACTTTCTTCATTCAAGCTATAATCCCTATCTTGAAATACAGCTATTCCTAAATCAAACCATTTAGCTATGTTAACCATATAGTCTAGGTAGTATCGTTTTTTTGGTAGTATACCTGCAAGTTGTGTTGTCCCTTGATAACCTATAGCTAATCTCGACTGATGCGCTGCAATAGGAAATGTTAAGCCGGCCTCTAACCCCCATAATGAAGGTTTTTTAAAGGTTAAAAACGGAATTATATCGGGTGACGGTTGCTGGTCAGGGGAATTATTTAATCCTATGGGTTTTCTAAAATCTCTAGTTGTTGATACATAATGACCATTAGCGTCAAACATCCCCCATTGTACATCTGCATTCACATCGTAAGCAGGGGCTTTTTGATCAGGCAAGCCAGGTACAGCATGAAATTCTATTAAAGAGTTCAAATAATAGGAGGATAAGAAATTCGAATCGACTATATTCGCAATATAACCGGCATTCACATTTAATTTGCTATTAAACATTTTAAATCCATATCCTAAATCCACACCGCCATTTTGGATACGCCGTGTAGAACCACCATCCGATAACTTAGGATTACCCGCAAATGTATATAACGAACCATAGAAACCATTTGGTGTAATAAAACCCAATTGTGCAACTGGTGCCGTGATTTCAGTAAATAATTGCGTTGGGTTTTCCGCCGTTACAAAGCCATACAGATCATATTGACCAAAGGGAATATATTCTTTCCCCACTCTAAAGTAAATCGGTGAAGCTTGGAAATTACCTATCGTCGCATAGGCAGTATCTATCGCGGTTCGATTCAACGGATGATACACAAAGAGTGAGTTAGCAATGTTGTACGGCCCCGTTGAGCCTGGAATGCCAGACAAGGAGCTATACACCACAGACATATTCGCAGTTACCCAGTTATTAACCCGCGCATCGACAAATAAATTAGCATTATTCAATAATAAATCACTCGCTCTACCACTCGTAGGAAGAAAAATAGGAAAACTTTCAATGGTAAGATTAGTTAAATTAAATGCTGGGTTTAACGATAAGAAAATAGGCGGCTTATTCGCTAAATAGGTGTCGGTATTGATCCATCCGCTCACATTAATACGGCAAGTCCAACCACAAGGCTGATCAAATCCGCCCGATTGATTTCGGTCAAGAACCCTATCAAGTTTATTGACTTGATAGCGCATCACATCCATTTGATAGGATAGATCATCAATCATGTAAGGCTGCAGCGCCAACACAGGCCCGCTAAGCCCAAGTGTTACGAGTGAAGCAACCACCACTTTGAGTTTCATCCTCAACCATCTCCTTGTAGTAGTTAACTCCATCTATAGCTTTTCTTGCTAGAGCCTAAGAAAAATTACTTAAATAACAAGTATTTTTCCAAAATTCCTTTTATCTATAAAGCCAATTATAGACAAATGTCGCAAACCGATTTTATCTTAGCAGTATTAGCAGTACTTTCAAACTATCTTAACAAGATAAATATATTTGTATTCGTTCTTATAAAAGAGCCCGCTTCCGCGGGCTCAATAGTTTATCTAAATCTATTATGTCGTACCGGTAATTTAAGCAAACTTAATGCTGGCTCGTAATTGACCCACTGTTGATTTATTACCGGTCGCGCCTAGGTGCACTATTGTTCCTAGACGTGGTACCCCATCATCCGCGGCAGTATTGACAAAAGCACCTTCCCCTACGTTGTAATCTCTGTCTTGGAAAATGGCTATACCGACATCAAACCACTTAGCTAAATTCACCATGTAGTCTGCATAGATACGACGTTGTGGTAGGAAGGTCGCTAAATGCGTGGTTTTTTGGTAACCAATCGCCACTCGCGATTGATGTGCCATCACTGGAAAAGTCAATCCTGCTTCCAAACCCCACACTGTTGGTTTACCTAGCTGAGCCGGTGGATTTACCAACACCGGGATTCCGGGTGAAGAATTCCCACTTAAAAAGATAGGGTTCGCTAAACTACGTGTCGTCGAAATATAGTGCCCATTGGCATCAAACGGCCCAAAGGTAATATCCGCATTGAAGTTCCATGCAGGCACTTTTGCATTGGGTAAACCGGGTACCGTTGTTCCTTCAACCAGTGAATTGAGATAATAGGAGGATAAGAAATTCGAATCCGCTATATTCGCAATATAACCGGCGTTCACATTGAATTTACTATTAAGCCATCTAAATCCCCATCCTAAATCTGCACCACCATTTTGGATACGACGTGTCGAACCACCATCTGAGATCTTAGGATTACCCGCAAACGTATATAACGAACCATAGAAA
>JBAPVR010000019.1:0-34923 GCA_049283295.1 Candidatus Aquirickettsiella sp. | reverse complement strand
AATTTTGGGTCTAGGTTTATTTCTTGTTCTTGTTTCATTGCTTATTTCTCAATTAGCTCTAGCGTTTTTGTCGCTAGCTTAGTTAATAATAAGCACTTACACAATTTTATTTACAGGCTCAAAAATTCAAGTGCGAAGAATTATTCTCGACTTGCACCTGCTAACTCTAGTCGTTTTAGATACTGTTTCCAGTATTCATTATAATGCTTTGATAATTCATAGAGTGTTTCCCAGCTATAGATTCCTGACTGATGGTTATCATCAAAGATCAATCTGATTGCATAATGACCGACTGATTCTATGTTAATGATATTCACATTTTTTTTGCCACTGACTAATTTTCCTTCACTATGCCCATGTCCTTTAACTTCTGCAGAAGGAGAAAAAACTCTTAAGTATTCGCAGGGTAATCTAAATTTTTCTCCATTATCAAACAGAATTTCTAATATTCGAGTTTTCTGTAGAAGTTTTATATCACTAGGGATAGGTGCCATAATTTATAAAATAAAATGACTGGTATCTTGATCTTGCGCTAAAGGGGTTAGATGTTTATCTACGTATTTAACATCAATGTTTATATTTTTATCAGTATAATCTGTAGCCTCAAAAGATATTTCCTCTAACAAGCGCTCCATCACGGTATATAAACGGCGTGCGCCAATATTCTCGGTCTTTTCATTGAGGTTATAAGCAATTTCAGCAATACGTTGAATGGCAGGGTTATCAAAGTTTAACACTAGTTCTTCTGTACCTAATAAAGCTTGATATTGTACGATTAAAGACGCTTGCGGCTCGACTAAAATACGTTCAAAATCTTTCGCCGTTAATGCCTTCAGCTCCACTCTAATCGGTAAACGACCTTGTAATTCAGGAACTAAATCGGATGGCTTTGACAAATGAAAAGCGCCTGCAGCAATGAATAAAATATGATCCGTTCTCACCATGCCATATTTAGTAGAAACAGTACAACCTTCAATTAAAGGTAACAAATCCCGTTGCACGCCCTCACGGGAAACATCTACGCCACTTGTTTCACCCCGACGACATACCTTATCAATTTCATCGATAAATACTATTCCATATTGTTCTACCCATTCTATTGCTTTACGCTTCAAATCTTCTTCATCAAGTAATTTACCCGCTTCTTCTTTTTGAATTACAGCTAAAGCATCTTTTACCTTCATACGACGCGTGCGTGTACGTGCTGTACCAATATTTTGCAGCATATTCTGTAGCTGGTTAGTCATATCTTCCATACCAGGAGGGCCCATGATCTCGACTCCAGTCGGTAAAGCAGCTAACTCTACATCTATTTCTTTATCATCCAAAAGTCCAGCTCGCAATTGTTTACGAAAAACATTCCTAGCTATAGATTTTTCTTTATTTTTAAGCTCATCTGCCGCTTCGCCTTTTGTTGCTCGCGAAGGGGGAACAAAACTATCAATAATTTTGCTTTCCGCGGCTTCTAAGACCTGAGGCTGAAGACGAGTAATTTCTTCTTCACGTAAAAATTTAAAGGCTGTATCCACTAAATCTCTAGGAATAGAATCAACATCTCGTCCAATGTAACCTACCTCAGTAAACTTTGTAGCTTCTATTTTTAAAAACGGGCAACCGGTAATTTTGGCTGCGCGCCGACCAATTTCAGTTTTACCTACACCAGAAGGACCAATCATGAGTATATTTTTGGGGGTCACTTCCTCTCTTAACTCTGGCTCAAGTAACATGCGCCGTTTACGGTTGCGCAAGGCGATCGCAATAGCCCTTTTAGCTTCATTTTGCCCTATGATAAAGCGATCAAGCTCTTGCACTATTTGTTTAGGAGTCAAATCAATTTTACTTAAATAATCTACTCCAACAAGCAAATCTGCATCATTGTTGGTCTGATTTGTATCTTCTGAAAAATTAGCATCCATCATAGTTAGCTCAGAAACTTGATTAGTTTCATTATTGGTTTCATCAGGAGGTGTCTCAATTAAATCAAACGAATTAGTTTTCATTATTAATAAATAATTAGTTTATATGTAGATTATTATTTTTTTGTATTAACAGAATCAATTTCTTCAATCGTACGTTGGTGATTTGTAAAAACACAGATATCCGCTGCAATGATCAAACTTTTCTCAACAATACTACGAGCACTTAATTTAGTATTTTGAAATAATGCTAATGCAGCTGATTGCGCATACGCTCCGCCAGAGCCAATGGCAATTAAATCATGTTCTGGCTCAATTACATCGCCATTTCCACTTAACATAAAAGATTTATCTTTATCTGCCACTGCAAGCATGGCCTCTAAACGCCGTAAAACTCGATCAGAACGCCAATCTTTTGCAAGCTCAACTGAAGCCCGCTCTAGTCGCCCATTACATTCTTTAAGTTTATTTTCAAACCGTTCTATTAATGTAAAGGCATCGGCTGTAGCTCCTGCAAATCCAACTAATACTTGACCATCATATAATTTGCGAACTTTACGTGCGTTTCCCTTTAAAACAATCGCATTACCCAAAGTCACTTGACCATCTCCACCAATAACGACTTTATCGTTACGACGGACTAATAATATTGTTGTACCATGTAAAGATTGCACTATTTAACCTTTAAATTTGTTAGGCTATTGAAACTACCACTATGGTGACTTTATTTACTATTTTCAAGGTCCAGAAAATTTAATTGCTTATTTATGGAGTAATTTTCATCAGTATGGCAGCTAATCCAGCTTCATTTAAACGTTTTTTTTCCTGTGTAAGCTTATTTAAGTCTGAGGGCCCCATAAAGAGCTGAAACACTGGTTTTCCATTAAATAAATTAACTTTTTTTTGTACAGGAAACCCTTTCAGTAAGGCTTGAGCTTGCAACTGTTCTGCATGAACTCGATCAGTAAAATTGCCCAAGACTAGAACATAAACTCCATTATTGAATTGGCCCATTTCTTCTTCTAATTGCTTTTTAGCTTCAGCTATAGCTACTTGTTCGGGTGTTGGGCTGAGCATTGCATCTATGGAGCTATGTTCAAGGGAATCATGAATAGATGCCGCCATATCATTGGATAAAGGCATTACTTTCATCGCAGAATCAACATCCGGTGATAAATTTAAATTTTCTTGAGGCAAGATATTATAGAAATCAAATTTTGGCTCTGGCGATTGAGGTACAGGTGTTTCAACGTTTTTTTTATTGACTATCTTTTTAGCCGTCTGAATGGGCTTCCCTTTATGAATAGGTTTAAAAAAATATAAACCTAAAATAAATAAACTGACTGAAACTCCTAGCATCATCCAAAGAGAACGGTTGTTTCTACGTCTAGGATTCAGATATTTATATTTTATATATTTCTTTGCATAATCTTTAGCCATTACATTACTTCCAAAGTCTCTACACCTAATAGGTCTAATCCATTTTTAATTACTTGTGCAATTGCTGCAATTAAATTTAATCGTGCATTTCGCAACTTATCATCCTCTATCAAAAAAACAAATGAATTATAGTAAATATGAAAGGCTTGCGCTAAGTCTCTTAAGTAATGCGCTATGATATGTGGTTCATAACTAATGGCCGCTAATTCTAATATTTCCGGATATCTATTTAGTAAGACTAACAAATCTTGTTCTTGCGATTCCTTTAATTCTTTAAGGAAGCTCATTCCTAAAGATTTTTCCCACACCCATTTTTTTGCGCTGAGTTGACGCATAACGCTACATATTCGTGCATAGGCATATTGTACATAATAGACAGGATTAGCATTCGATTGTTCCTTAGCAAGCTCAAGATCAAAGTCCATGTGCTGGTCTGCACGTCGTAGCACATAAAAAAATCGCGTTGCATCAGTACCTACTTCATCTCTTAGCTGGCGCAAAGTAATAAACTCTCCGCTACGTGTCGACATCTGAATTTTTTCATCCCCGCGATAAAGAATAGCAAACTGTACTAATAGGGCCTTTAAGCTAGCGGGTGAAAACCCTAAGGCCTGAATAACCGCGCGAATTCTAGGAACATAACCATGATGATCTGAACCTAATATATTAATTATTTTTTTAAACCCGCGTTTTTCTAAAATACATAATCGATAAGCTGCATCTGCAGCAAAGTAGGTAGGCTGACCGTTCTCGCGTAGCAATACTCGATCTTTATCATCACCAAAATCAGTCGATTTGAACCATAAAGCTCCATTGGCTTGATAGGTTTTTCCACATGCAGTTAAACGTTTTATAGTTTCATCAACGAAACCCGTTGTAAACAAGCTGTTTTCTGAAAACCATGCATCAAAATTCACTCTAAATGCACTAAGATCTTCTTTAATATCAGTTAAAATAGAGTTTAAACCAATCTCAAATAGCTTTTCATAATCAGTGCCCAATAAGGTTTTTGCTTTGACAATAAGACTATCAATATGATGTTCTTTATTCTCGCCCTGAGGTTCGTCACTAGGGATATCGCTAAATACTAATTTAGCAGCGTGGAAAAAATGTTTGCCGTATTCTGAAAAAAGCTGTTCAGCAATCCCATGAACATAGCTTCCTCGATAGGCATTATTAGGAAAAGTAAATGTTTCTCCACAGATCTCTAAATAGCGTAACCAGACACTAGTCGCCAAAATATCCATTTGTCTTCCAGCATCGTTGATATAATATTCTGCGTAAACTTGATAGCCTACCGCTCTCAATAATCTCACAATTGAATCACCATATGCAGCTCCTCGACCATGACCTACATGCAGTGGCCCAGTGGGATTAGCCGAAACAAACTCGACTAAAACAGGTTCATTATTACCTTTATTGGAAATCCCAAATTGGTGCATTTGGCTTAAAACCTGATTGATAACGGGATACCAAAGAGATTTTTTCAAAAAGAAATTAATAAATCCGGGCCCTGCTATTTCAATTTTTTCTAGCTTAGAATTTTCTGAGCAGCAATCTATATTCGACTTTATTTTTTCAGCTAAATGTACTGGCGAAATTTGTAGTTTCTTCGCCAGAACTAAAGCAATATTACTGGAAAAATCGCCATGTGATTTTTCTCTAGCATAATCAACTTGGATAGTCTGCGAGGAAGCTAAAGATAATTCGCCCATGCTTAACAAAGCGTTTTTGATTTCTTGTTGCACTATGCGCTTCATAAGAATTAATAGGTAGTCTAAAAGAACGAGATTATAGCGCAATACGCTTGGAGAAAAATACAGCTAATAAGCTGATAGATCAAAACCTTTAAGAAATGCCTCTTTTTTAGCTTTAATGGCTTTTTTTCAAGATTTTCCTGACTAAATGCTTACTTTTAAGTATCTTTATCTAGCAAATAGCCTCTGACAAGGTTAATATTCCCTAAAATAATAATAAGAGCATAAATCCATGAAAGCCATCATCTTTTGTTTATTTATCAGTCTGTCCCTTTTTAGTGTATTGATCCAGGCTGAATTGCCTCCTCACGAAAAGCCTATAATATGTAAGAATATCTCTGTTAATGATTTTGATAGTTTAAATATTGAAGGCCCGATCAATGTTTATATTGATGCCACCCAAACCCATACTTCCTTACAAATCCTGGGTGACCCGAAAAGAGTCAATGCAGTTACTTACAGCGAAAAAAACCATGTATTATATCTTGGAACAAAACCCATTTATTGGTCCGCCCCTGAAGAAAGATTAACGATCCGAGTCAATACATCCCCTGCACAAATAAAACAAATCCAATTCAATAGTAATGCAAGTCTGCTGGGAAAAGGCCTCTCTGGCTCTTTAACGCTTCATGCACAAAAAGCTGGTCAAATAAATCTTTATACTAACAAATTAAATCTAAAATCTCTTTATAGTAATGGTAATGAAAGTATTATTTTCCATAATATACTCAGCACTAATCTTAAAATAGAAACACATAATTCCCATCATGTCGTTATTCAAGGTATTGTTTCATTAAATAAGATCAATTGTACTGGAAGTGGAAATTTGTTGGTTTATTGGGTTAATAGTCCTTATTTAAACATCCAGGCTAGTGGTAAAGAAAAAATTAGATTAGCTGGAATCGTCAAAACGTTAGATACCAAATTATCACAAGATGTTCAACTATTTGCTCGACAATTGCATGCTCAGCAAGGATTTATTAAAACCAAAAAGCGAGCCCAAGCAACAGTTAATATCAGAAATTCATTGAGAGCATTCGCTAAGAATAAAAGTGTAATATATTACTCAACACCGATTAATTTTATAAGTAGATACTCTGAAGGAGAAGGCCTGGTACTTAATAAAAATTAAATTTAATTTTTTACCAAAACAATCTCAACTCGACGGTTAAAACTACTTGCGTTGACATTTAGGTTACTCGCAATAAAGTCATGCCTGCCATATCCAATCGTACGCAAACGTTGCGAACCTATTCCATGTGCCCATAAAAAACTTGTTATTGCCTCTGCTTGATCTTGTGTAACAGTAGACGCGGTTTGTGGATCATACAGATCATCACTATAACCTACCACTTGAATTAGTCCATCTCCATAAGATTTTATAAGTTTAATAATTTGATTAAGCTGTTGGGCGCAATTATAGGTTAATTTTCCATTGGATCGAAAACAAACATCGCTATAGGCTATAATTCTAAGCCGATCCGCAGCTTGGATTACTTGAATGACGGGTGACGGTAAATCCTTTTTCTTTGTATTCACTGCTTTGTGACCTATGGAAGCGTTATCCAACGGTTGATTTGCAGCACATCCGGTCAAAGCAAATAACGTTGCAGTTAATAAACAATAAAAAAACAGCAAGAATACTTTCATGATTTTTCCCATCTTATTCTAAAGTAGAACCCATTGCTAAGCTCTTTTACGTAACCTAGCATAATAAAAGCCATCAGGTCCATGATTTTGAGGAAAAATTTGCCTCCCTATCAGGCAAGATACCCCCCATGTTGCATCAATAACCTCTTCCTTGCCATCAGAATGGTGGGATAAAAAACGTTGCAATATATTGCTATTTTCTTCTGGCAATACCGAACAAGTCACATATAATAAAATTCCATTTGGCTTTAATAATTTCCAAAGACTCGATATCAATTGATATTGTTGTTCAGCTAATTTTACAATATCCTCCTCTCTACGTAATAATTTAATATCAGGATGCTTACGAATGACGCCGGTTCCTGAACAAGGCACATCTAATAATATTCTATCGAATAAGTCCCCCTTCCAAGTGCTTTTGAGATCTTCAGCTTTTGCGCAAAGTAATTGTATTTTTGTCTCTGTCAATCTCAAACGACTTAGATTATCTGCAACTTTATTTAAACGGACTGCATCATGATCGACTGCCACACAACTCAATAAATCAGGTTGTGCTTCTAAAATATGCGTGGTCTTCCCCCCAGGCGCAGCGCAAGCATCTAAAACCCGCTGCCCAGACTCTAACAACAGTAAAGTAGCAGCCAATTGCGCAGCTGTATCTTGTATAGATACTTCTCCATCCATAAAATCGGGTAATTTAAAGACCGGGCAAGATTCGTCGAGTATAATTCCTGTAGGGCTCAATTCACTTAGCTTCGCTGCTATACCTTTATTTTTTAATTTTTGTTCGTAATCCTTACGTGTAATTTTTAAAAGATTAACGCGTAAACTCATAGGCGGCACATGATTATTGGCATCTAAAATTGTTTGCCAGTCATTTGGCCAAGCTTGTTGCAGTTTTTTAACTAACCAATCGGGATGTGCGAAATGACTATCTTTGGGTAATCTGTTTAATAAGCTGGCTTTTTGTCGTTGAAAAGACCGTAATATGCCGTTAATTAACGGCACTGCCCAAATCTTATGCAGCTCTCTTGCAGCTTGTACCGTTTCATGAACGGCCGCATGCGGAGAGGTCTCTAAATAATTAAGCTGATAAATACCTATTAACAGTAAAGCATACACATCTTGATCGCTTGGGTTAAGAGGTTTTTTTAGTAAAAAAGAACACAGTTGTCTCAAGGGCATATACCAGCGTATCACCCCATAACACAATTCTTGAATAAATGCCCTATCGCGCGATGCAATGCTAGCATTAACACCAGCTGTTAAAGCATCTTTAAGCGATATTTTTTCTTTTAGCACACATGAAATGATTTGTGCGGCTATTGCCCTGGAATTAGACATACATTCGATCTAAAATCGCCCCCACATGGAATAATTCCGATTTACCATGAATAAAGCTTGAAATAGGTAAGCATCGGCCTCCGGGCCATTGCACTTCTAATAAACGTAAAATCCCCTTTCCTGTTGCCACATCAATACCTTCTCGGTCAGCTTTTAAGATTAAGCCTGGCTTCTCAGAAGTGGTTTCATCCAGTACTTCAGCTTTACAAATACGCAATATAGACTTTCCTAATACAACCCGTGCAATTGGCCTAGGATGAAAAGCACGCACCATTCTATCTAAATAAACTGCAGACTTCTCCCAATCGATCTCTGCTTCGGATTTATTAATTTTTTTTGCATAGGTACTGTCTTTTGCATTCTGCGGTTCTGAACGATATGAACCACTTTCAATAAGATTTAAACTTTCTAATAATGCTCGAGCACCTAAACTAGCTAACCGATCTTGTAAAGTTTGATTCGTGTCGTTGGGTTCTATGGTACAAGAAAATTTCTTTATCATTTCACCTGTATCAAGACCTTCGTCCATTTTCATGATGGTAACACCCGTGTCTCGATCACCTGCTAAAATTGCTCGCTGTATAGGCGCTGCGCCCCGCCAGCGTGGTAATAAGGATGCATGCACGTTGATACATCCAAAACGAGGTATACTTAATATTGACGGTGGTAAAATAAGCCCATATGCCACCACCACCATTAAATCGGACTGAAAAGTAGCTAAGTTTGTTTGTTCCTTCACATCACGTAAACTAATGGGTTGATACACAGGAAGTTTATTTTCTAAAGCAAGCTTTTTAACTGGACTCATCAATAATTTTCGACCTCTTCCTGCGGGTCGATCAGGCTGCGTATAAACAGCGCATATTTTATGACTAGAATTCAGCAAAGCTTGTAAACTAGGTAAAGCAAACTCAGGAGTCCCTGCAAAAATAAGTTTCAAGATTTACTCCTTTTCTTTATTTTATCTAATTTTTTACGCGCCAATTGACGTTTAAGAGGAGATAAGTGATCTAAAAATAATTTACCATTAAGATGATCAACCTCATGTTGTATACAATGTGCCAATAAATCTTCTGCTTCTATTATATACTCCTCTCCATGCCTATCTAGAGCTTTTAATTTAACCCACAATGCTCGAGGAGCTTTATCATAAATCCCCGGGACTGATAAACATCCTTCTTCCATTAAGGCCTCACCTTTTCTCTCAACAATAACTGGATTAATTAAACACCAGATTTTCGATTTATTATTAGTAATATCAATAACGGCTAATTTTTTGCTAATAGCAATTTGTGGCGCTGCCAAACCTATACCCTTGGCGGCATACATTGTATCAAACATATCGTCAATTAATTGTTGTAAAGCCTCATCAAAAACAGTAATTGGCTCTGTTGGAACACGCAAACGCACATCAGGCAGCTGGATAATAGTATAAATAGCCATAAAATTGTTATCTTCTTAGTTCTCTCACCAAAATTAAAAGTAAATTACGATGTTCGACGGTTATATTACACACTAAATCTAGTGCCCGACAGGCTAAAGGCTAATTTTCCTTTCTTCAATTGCTTAAGTCAATTAGCTTTTTTTAAAAAATGATGTAATTATTGATTGGTTTTAAACAGTTACATCAAAAAAAGTAACAAATTTTTTAACTAGGCTAACGCTTACAGTAACCTCTTGTAATCAAAGCGTAGGCATACAGCTGCATTTATGTTAGCTTGCTGAGAGATAAAAATAGTTAGGTAGTGGCAATGAAGAATGAAGAAGGAGCCTCTGGCGAGTTATGACTATATTTTGCCATTATTTTAGTTAAAAACACAACAATCGATTAAGGAGGTCTTGATAACAAAAAGTAATGAAACAAAATACTTTTCTTTTCGCACCCGGCCCAAATCTCCTTGCTGATATTGATCGCTTACTTAATTTTATTAGAGAACCACTTCCTCTAGATAAATTTTTTGAAGTATTTCCCAATTCTATATTAGAGGCGATATTAGGTGACCTAGAATTTAACTTGGAAAATTGTGATTGTACTGAATATTTTATTATTAAACTTAAAGATACTGATAAAGCTAAACTAACTAACAAAGATTTAGATTCATTTGGTATTACTATCACCGATCCCATTCAATTCGTTAATCCACTTATTGGTTATAAAAAAGATTCACCTAATTTAAAACTAAAAGATGCATTAATTAATTTTATTACTGTAAATAATAATAAAATTAACCAAATAATAATTAACAACACTCTAGATATCTTAAAAAATACAGTTTTAAACCATACTGATAATAAAAATAAGCAAATTGAAATAAATATTTTTTTTAATTTTTTAAAATTATTAATATTACAAGACAGTGTTTGCAATTTTAATTCTATTACAGCTAAATTTTTATTAGTTACTGCAAATGATTTAGCTACATTAGAACTGCAACTTCCAGATATAAAAACTATTATTTCTGAAATCCATATTAAATTAAATATTACCGCTGACAAGTTATCTGTCCCGAAAATTTTACTCGCTTACGAAAAATTACTCTACAGAACTACTATAATTTTTCCTACAGTCAAAAAATCAGAATCAAAAATACACTCTCTAATAGACATTTTGATTAGAAGTGAAACAATCAATCCACTCATAATTTCAAATTATAATTTTTTTAAGTTATCTTATTTTGGACAGAAAGGGTTTCGATATATTTTTGGAGACGAAACTGATGTCAATCTTTACGAAGTCATTCGAAGAAATTGTGAATATTTTAGCTTTTTTAAACACCAATACCTAGAAATTATCAATTTAATCCAAGAATTGTATATTCTTACTGACAATAACCAGAAAGTTATTAACTTATCTAAACAGTTAACCCATTTAACGGATACCTATTTTCAAACTTTACTCGCATTGAATTCCAATGCAAAAGAGGATTTAAAAAACGAGAAAAAAAATGCTTATACAGAATTTCAAATTCGAGCTATGAAAATTATAACAGAATTCCGTGAAAAGAATGTCCTAAGCTTGGATCGAATTAATATCTTATATAAAATATTAAATATAATAGCCAGGTTAATACCTAATTTTATTTTACAGAAAAAAACAAGAATTTATTTTTTCCAAAAATTTACCCCACAAAATAGAATAATAGAAAAATTAGAAAAAACTACTCAAACGTTTCAACCAAAGCTCTAAAAAATTTAAATGTTAATGCGGAATAAAATAGCGTAATAACTTAGAAACTACGACAATAGTCGTCACGCCAGCAATATATAAACCAATAAACCACAACCATTGTCGTAAACGTTTTTTCATATACTCTTCGCACTTGAATTTCTGTCTGTGTTGCCGCTCAATTCACAATCCTCATGTATGCCAACACACTCCGGTTGCTTCATTTTCCCGGCGCCTTGCCAAAAATCCCATTGCTGTGAGCATACATCAATAATGAATAACCGTTTTTACTTTCCCTCTAAAAACATGATATGAATAAACGGTATAAATTAATAATATCGGCAATATAACGGCTGCACCGACTAATATAAATTTTAACGTAGAGGGTGGAGCTGCCGCTTCCCAGACCGGAAGCGCATGCGGGATAATATAGGGCCAAGCACTAATACAAAACCCCGTATAAGAAAAAACAAACAAGCCAATCGTCAAAATAAAAGGGAGTCTCTCTTTTTGCTTATATAAGCAATAAAAATTATAAAATACTATCAATATCGTTAAAATGGGTAAAGGAGACAAATAGTAAAAGTTGGGCAATGAAAACCAACGGTGCATAACTTGAGGCTCGACAATCGGTGTCCAGATACTCACACTGACTAGGAAAAAAGCAACCATTGCCAGCAAAACCTTAGCTGCTTTAAACATTCTTACTTGTAACTCACCCTCTGTTTTTATAATTAGCCATGTTGCCCCTAGTAAGGCATAGCCGCAAACTACGGCAACTCCTGTAAAGATAGTAAAAGGCGTCAGCCAATGATACGCTGCATGTGATAAAGGGAGATGCGAGCCATATCCTGTTACAAAAGTTCCTAAAATAATGCCTTGAATAAAAGCCGCCAATATTGACCCTGCAGCGAAGGCAATATCCCAAACAAATTGACTTTTATGTGCTTTAAAGCGAAATTCGAAAGCGACTCCGCGAAAAATTAATGCGATTAATAAAATCATTATCGGCATATATATTGTCGGTAACAAAATTCCATACGCTATTGGAAAAGCGGCATATAATGCTGCGGCACCAAACACTAACCAAGTTTCATTTCCATCCCAAACCGGGACGATGGTACTCATCATGATATCTCTATAATCACTCTGTTTAATCCAAGGAAATAAAATGCCAACGCCTAGGTCAAAGCCATCTAACAAAACATACATCATAATAATTAAAGAAATAATCGTGGCCCATGTAAGAATTAAAAGCATTTATTTACCCTCTGGTGCTAAATATTTAAAGGGTGTTTCCGTTATCACTTCTGCAGCTGATTCAGCCATTATTGGCTCAGTAGGCCCGTTGCGAATTAATTTAAAAAGATAAAATAGATAAAAACTAAATATAATGCCGTAAACAATGACTAATAATGCCAAGGAAATAATTACCTGATGAAGCGGAACTATGGATGCACCTTTGGAAGTACTGATTAAATTATACACTATCCAAGGCTGTCGACCCGATTCTGCGGTAATCCACCCAGAAATTGTGCTCAAAAAACCTAAAGGAGCTATTAAGATACAAAAACGATAAAGCCTATCTGAGTTATAAAGCTGTCCGCGCCATCTTTTCCAAAGGGCGTAAAGTGCAATAAAAAAGAATAAAAAACCTATTCCTACCATTACTCGAAACATCCAAAACGTAGCCCCTACTACCGGTCTATCGGCGCGAGGAACACTCTTTAAACCTATCAATTTCCCATTCAAATGATGCGTATTAAATAAACTTGCAAGTTTTGGGATGCTTATTTCATAATAATTTTTTTCTTGTTTACTATTTGGAATAGCAAATAAAATTAGGGGCGCACCATTTTGTGTTTGCCAATTGGCTTCTATTGCAGCCGTTTTTAACGGTTGATATTCGAAAATTTTCAAACCTACCATGTCACCTATTAGTATTTGGATTGGAGCTATTACTATGGCTGAGGCAAGAACAAACGAAAAACACGGTTTAGCTATCTCAATATATTTATTTTTGATTAAATACCAAGCCGAAACGCCAGCAATAGCAAAACAGGTGGTTAACAATGACGCCATAACCATATGTAAAAAACGTGGGATAGCTGTTGGATTAAAGATAACTGCCCACCAACTATCAACTACACAACGTCCTGCCTCCATGTGAAAACCCGTTGGTGTTTGCATCCAGGAATTAGCTGATAATATTCCTAAGGCAGAGAATAATGTACCTAAAGTAACAAGTACTGTCGCTAAATAATGCAGTTTTGGTCCCACTTTGTCCCAGCCAAATAGCATGACTCCTAAAAACCCTGCTTCAAGAAAAAATGCTGCGAGAACTTCGTAAACAAATAGGGCGCCTATAACTCCCCCTGCTACGTCAATGAAAGGACCAAAATTTGTACCGAGTTCATATGCCAATACAATACCCGAAACTACACCCATACCAAAAGTTAAGGCAAAAATCTTAGTCCAAAATTGGCAAATTTTTAAATAAACTAAGTTACCCGTCTTTAACCAAATACCTTCCATTACAGCGATAAAAACAGCTAACCCAATATTAAGAGTAGGGAACAGTATATGAAAACCTACTGTAAATCCGAATTGAATACGGGAAAGCAATGTAGTATCGATAATCATAGGTTACTTAATAACGGAAAAATTAGCAGCTAGTATACTCCAATTTCCAAAAAAACGTATCTTGCTGCTTATTGAGGTATTAAAAATTTATACGCTGACTATTTATTGGGAAGTAAGTTAGAATAAAAACTAGTTTAAGTTTATGTTTACACATAAAATCGTCGATCACTGATAAAGCCAAGCTGTAAACAAGATTATAATGAGCGGTTGTGAAAATATTTGCGGTTACAGCTCGAAAGCTTCTTGGAAAAATTAAATAAATGTTCTAGCATAGAAACTTGCTTATTTTTCCATTAAAATAACGAGCCGTTCTGAATCTCATAGTCTTTAATAAGGAAGTTGCACTTGAGTACTCACGATCCTTTACGTCTATTTTTTGCTGTTGAACTAAATTCCGAACTACGTCAAGCCTTATCCCAACTTATTGATGAACTGAAACAAGAGCCTTGGGGACACCGTGTAAGATGGGTACACCCCGAAAATCTACATGTCACTTTACGTTTTTTAGGCACGACAAATCCTGAGAAAATTTCGGCATTAGCCAAACATGCTCACAATGCAATTAACACGATCGAACCTTTCCCCCTTCAATTGCATAATATTCGTTTTTTTCCATCGCCTACAGCGCCGCGCGCCATAGCGGCAGATATTATCCCTACTTCGGAACTGTTTGAACTTGCTAATGCATTAGAAGAAGTTGCTGCGAACTTAGGCTTTACTCCAGAAACTAAACCTTATTTACCTCATTTAACTTTAGGGCGGATTATTCACCATCATGCACCCAATCTACGCGAAGAGTTGAATTTAAATACCAATCCTATGCTAGTCAATGAAATTGTGTTATTTAATAGTAAAAAAACTGAATATAGTCAAAGTTATACGCCACTCGAGTACATTTCTTTGCAAAAATCTAAAGTAACGAGTACAGAAGTTTAAAATATACGTACAGAGTAAATTCATTTCAATCTAAAGAAAAAGCGGTAATAGAATTTATTCGCTAAAATACATTTTTTCTAAAAATAATGGCGGAGAGGGTGGGATTCGAACCCACGTGGGACTTTACATCCCCATCCGATTTCGAGTCGGCGCCATTATGGCCGCTTTGGTACCTCTCCAATCAATTTTTTGCTAGCTTAAATTTTTTAATTCTTTTGGCTATACATTAAACTCCAGTAAATGTAATGAATGATATAATTAATCATAAAGTTCGAAATAGTTAGGTTGGCGGCAATAAATCGGGTAATTTCGTAGGTTTACATCCAACACTCTGGGGAATAATATACCTTTCTTCCCTAGGAATCTGTAACCCGACTGGGATTTTCAACAAAGGCACTTCTTGACTATGCAAATATTGTGAACGTTGTGTTTTTATATAGCTATTAACCGAAGAACAAGCCGCTAAGTTTACAGTAAAAATAATTAATATTAAATAAAATAGCTTAGTTCTCATTTTAGGATAGGGCCTCTAATAAATCGATAATAGGTTTCAAGTCTGCTTGATGTCCTACTGATAATGTTGTCAAAGGCAAACGCAAAGTCGGCGATGAAATCAAACCCCTTTCGGCAGCCAACCATTTAACCGGTATAGGATTAGTTTCAATAAATAAACCTTGATATAAAGGACGAAGCTGCTGGTCAAGTTTATCGGCGGCTTCCCATTCCCCCTTTTTAATTAATTCGTAAAGATTATGCATATATTGCGGCAGAAGATTTGCCGCTACAGAAATTACACCTTTGCCGCCCATACGCATAATTTCTAAAGCAGTATTATCATCCCCACTATAGACATCAAAATTTTTACCGCATAATTCTAAAATGCTTTTCGCACGTTCTGGTCGACCCTCTTTTATGCCCACAATATTTGGAATACCAGCCAGTTTAACCACCGTTTCAGGCAATAAATCACAACCCGTACGCTTAGGTATATTATATAGAATCTGTGGAATGGGAACTTTATCTGCTATCCATCGATAATGCTGATAAAGTCCTTCTTGCGTAGGGCAGTTATAATAAGGGGTTACTAATAGGCATGCATTTACTCCTATTTCCATAGCCGTCCGAGTTTGATCAATGGTTTTTTGTGTAGATTGAGTTCCTGTGCTAGCTATAACTGGAATATGCCCATTAGATTGTTCGACGACTGTTTTAATAACATTATTTTGATCTTCTGGATTTAGCGTTGACGCTTCTCCGGTAGTCCCCACAACAACAATAGCGTCCGTACGTTGTGCAATATGCCAGTCAACTAGTTTACGCAAACAAACATAATCAACATCTCCATTTTCTCGCATAGGTGTTAACAATGCGACTATACTGCCATGAAACATATTTGCTTTCCTCTTATTATCAGGATTATAGTTTGCTCGTATTTGAAAGGATGGTTTTTTGTATTGTCGGCGAGCAGTATATACGATCCCAAGGTAGGCACAAACCACCTCGCCCTGTTTTTTTAAAAATCGTCCTATCCGTTAAATTTTTGAATATGCGGTATTTGAATCTCAATTCTGCATCTTCAAATAGCATGTATATACAAAATGAAGTTTAAAACCCTGCTTCAAAAAGCAAAAGTATAGAGGATAGATGCCCTCAATACCATGGGTGGTGGGACTGGTAGATAAGCAGTAGGTTCCAGGTTAAGATAGTCTTGGAAGCTAGAAATTGGCCTATTTCTCTAAACAGATAGATAGGCGTCTTTAAAGATAGTTTTGAGAATAAATTAGCATAAGATTTGCAACGGAAAAAATTAGAATTAAATAAAATTTTGGATTGTAAACATTAGGGCTTAAATTATGTCTATTTTTGAGCATACATCGCAATTAACACCACTCAGAAACTGGTTAAAAGAATCTTGTGCTCTACCAAGCTCAAGCTTTGAACTACAGCCATTAATTAATGACGCTAGCTCGCGTCAATATTTTCGCTTGCAGCTGGCTAACTGTAGTCATATTGTCATGGTTGCTCCTCCAGATAAAGAAAATATAATAGCCTTTATTACGATTGCTAGGGATTTTGCACGTCAGGGCATTTATACGCCTGAGATACTCGCTTATAATCTTGAACAAGGCTTTATGCTGTTAAGTGATTTAGGAAATAATTTATATCTTAATATTCTAAATCATAATACTGCAGATGATTTATATAGCCGAGCTCTTTCGGTTATTTATCAAATTCAGGTTTGCAACCCTAAATTTCCAGACAATAAATCCTTAAATTTGTTTAATGAAGAATATATACTTTTTGAATTGGGGTTATTTATTGATTGGTTTCTGAAAAAACATTTGGAACTAACAATAACCACTGAAATTAGCATTGTGCTTGAAACTACTTTTAAGCTGCTTATCAACTCTGCTCTTGAGCAACCACAGGTCTGCGTTCATCGTGATTATCATTCGCGCAATCTTCTTTTATTAGAAAATAAAAGTGTGGGTGTTTTAGATTTTCAAGATGCTATTTATGGCCCTATTACCTACGATGCCGCTTCATTATTGCGCGATGCCTATATTGATTGGCCGAAAAAGCAAGTCGATCAATGGGTTTTTAAATTTTACAATATGCTCAACATAAGTCATCAGTACACACAAGAAAAATTTGTTCGCTGGTTTGATTTCATCAGTCTCCAGCGGCATTTAAAAATACTTGGTATTTTTTCACGACTTTATTACCGAGATAATAAATCACAATATTTACCCATGACGTCCCGTTTGTTCAGTTATATCAATAAAACTTGCGAAAATTATATAGAACTCGCTGATTTTAAAAAAATATTGCAAACCAAAATTCAACCAAAATTGTATGAGAAAGAAAAAAAATGAAAGCGATGATACTTGCAGCCGGCCGTGGTTTACGTTTGCGTCCTCTAACGGATAAAACTCCTAAACCCTTGATACTCGTTGCGAACCTACCACTTATTGTACACCAAGTATTAAAATTGGAAAAAATAGGAATTAAAGAAATAGTTATTAATGTCTCTTATCAAGCTAAGCAAATTATAAATACATTAGGAGATGGGCGAGATTATGGCGTTAAAATTGAATATTCTTTTGAACCCACAGCTCTCGAAACCGGCGGGGGCATTTGTCAAGCACTCACTCTTTTAGGATCTAATCCATTTATTGTTATAAGCGCTGACATTTGGACAGATTTTCCATTAGAACAATTAGTAACTCATTCATTAAATTCGTTTGCATTAGCACATCTTATCTTAGTGGCCAATCCAAATTTTCATCCCCAAGGTGATTTTCATCTTGCCCAAAGTGGCCTATTAAATTTAGATGATCCTTCAAGCAAATTAACCTTCGCTAGTCTTGGAATTTATCACCCTGATTTATTTCACGGCAAATCAGGAGCATTCCCACTGTCATCACTATTGTATGAATATATTGCCGAAAAGAAAATAACGGGCGAATTTTATAGCGGTTTATGGTTTAACATAGGAACTCCTACAGAATTGGAACGTCTCAACGAATATCTGAAACCAAACGAGTAAACACACATCTATGCAAAATTCTATTATCAGTTTCATTGGCGCCGGCAACATGGCCAGTAGCTTAATTCAAGGATTATTAAAAGAAAATTATCCCGCCAAAAATATATGGGCTGCCAATAATAATATCGAGCGGCTGAACAAGCTACAACATTTAAACATAAACCTAACGTCTAACAATCGACATGCAGTGCAAATGGCAAACATTGTTGTTTTAGCAGTTAAACCGCAAATATTAAAAACTGTTGCTATTGAAATTGCTGATCTACTTAAAGAAAAAAATTCATTGGTTATTTCAATTGCTGTAGGTATAAATCTAAAAAGTTTAGATCATTATCTATCAAATCAGAAGTTAGCGCTTATACGTTGTATGCCTAATACACCCGCTTTAATACGGTGTGGGGCAACTGGACTATTCGCAAACCAGTATTGTTCAAACACTCAAAAAAAAGCAGCTGAATCCATCTTCAGTAGTGTAGGAAGCGTTGTTTGGCTGTCTAAAGAAGAACAAATCGATGTGGTAGCCGCTTTATCAGGCAGTGGTCCGGCTTATTTTTTCCTATTTATAGAAGCCTTAGAAGAAGCGGGTACAGAATTAGGTTTATCTAAAGAGATTGCTCATTCTCTCACTTTACAAACTGCTTTAGGAGCAGCCAGGATGGCTAATGAAAGTAAAAAATCGATAGCTGAGTTAAGGCAGCAGGTAACTTCGCCCGGCGGCACAACTGAACGAGCTTTAGAAAGTTTAAAAAATGATCATTTTTCTGTTATTGTAAAAAAAGCCCTTAAAGAAGCAAAAAATCGTGCTGTGGAACTAGCTAAGGATCTAAAATAAAGCCCATTTAAATATCTAATTAATTTTTTATGAAGATATGAAACTATCTCCCCAAATTATAACGAACGCTTCTCAAGAGAGTCAGTTCATAAAATTATTCATTTGGGTAAAGCAGAGTGATTAGCGTATATAAAGTTACACTCAAAAATGGGATAACACTTTGTATTAAAATTTTAACGCGTGACACACACCACTAAGCAGCAAGATAGTCATGGCGGAAGCTAACTTATCAACATTTAGATTTTTATTTTACCCTCCCTTATTTCAAGGGTGAGCTATTTCATTTGCGAATCAACATCGTCTTAAATCAAGACTTCAACTTATTCATAATTTAATTAAAGCCGCCAATTTCATAGAGATTTAAAATGCGCTAATATTACTTACGATAAAAAAATCAATATATATATTATTGATTTTGGACGAATTGTTAATGTTTTCGATACTACTACTGGAAAAGCATCTGCTGCTATCAAATAATTACAATTAACTACACAAGCAACCTTTAGACAAAACCATTCTGACTTTATATGTGATAACTCTCATTTTTTTAGCCTAATAAACAGCAAAACTCAACGGATATTATTTTAGCAAGCTTCCAACCCAGAAGGCCTACTCTAAATATATAGTCGGCCCGGCGTTGCGAATAACTTGGCTCACATCAAACTGCTTAAAGTTATTAATAAATTTATTGATTAATTCATGTGCATTAAGATCATATTCCTTAGGATTTTTCCAAGTCTTTTTAGGATTTAAAGAATCACTCTCTATACCTGATAAATGCTTAGGAATATAAAAATTAAAACCTGGCAACAATTCTAATTCAGCGTTACAAACTTCATCACTCAAAATAGCTTTAATGACAGCACGAGTTACAGGAATAGAAAAACGCTGTCCTTCAGCCCCATAGGCACCGCCAGTCCAACCCGTATTCACAAGATATACTTTGGCATGACTGGTTTTTAAACGCTTAATTAATAATTCAGCATAGACTTTTGCCGGTCGTGGAAAAAAAGGGGCGCCAAAACAAGTGCTAAATGTGGTTTTGATCGGTTCAGTTTGGCCCATTTCTGTACTACCCACTAATGCGGTATAACCACTTAAAAAATAATAAGCCGCTTGTTCATGATTCAAACAAGCCACAGGTGGTAATACGCCATATAAATCGCAACATAGAAAAATAACTGCATCCGGCAAGCGATCGACACGATTCGCTCGAAAACGAGATTCAATAAAATCCACAGGGTATGCTACACGGGTATTCTGAGTCAGACTTGCATCCTTGTAATCAGGCTCTAAAGATTTAGGATCTAACACTACATTTTCCATCACTGCACCATGACGGATAGCATTCCAGATCAAAGGTTCGCGCTCTTTAGATAAATCGATGCATTTAGCGTAACAACCACCCTCAAAATTAAACACTCCTGTTTTACTCCAGCCATGCTCGTCATCACCAATCAAAAAACGATCCGGATCCGCAGATAAAGTTGTTTTACCTGTACCTGATAATCCAAAAAATAAAGCAACATCACCTTCTTTCCCTACATTCGCGGAACAATGCATAGGTAAAACATCTTCAGCAGGCAACAAATAATTCATTACTGAAAACATTGCTTTTTTGATTTCACCTGCATATTGATGCCCACATAATAAAATTTTTCGTTGAGTAAGATGGATAACTAAAGCTGCATCACTATTAACGCCGTCACGTTGGGGATCGGTTTTAAGTCCTGGAAGACTTAAAATCGTCCATTCAAGCTTTCCAACTTTCCCATAAAAGTCATCAGGACGTATAAAAAGTTGCCGAGTAAATAAATTATGCCAAGCATATTCAGTAATGACTTTGACAGGCAGATAATAGGTCGGGTCTGCCCCAATTTGGAGATTCGAGATAAAAAGATCGACTTGCTTGGCATATTGTTCAGCACGCTGCCATAAAGCATGAAAACGATCTTCCGAAAAAGCTTGGTTAATCGAATCCCAATCAATATCTTTTTCGCTATTAGGCTCAGCAACAATAAATTTATCTTTAGGCGAACGCCCCGTTCGCTTACCTGTAGAAACTGATAGCGCGCTATTTGCAGCAATGACGCCTTCTTTTCTTTGTATAGCGTAGTTAATTAGCTCATCTGCAGACAAATCAACAAAGATTTTTGATAAATTTTTGGCTTGGACGTCAGGCATAGCCTACACTCCTTAACTTAATAGCAGTCGGCATGTTAACACAGATAAAATAGCAATAACATTCCACACAAAACTTTTATTTTAGGCACGCATTCTCTGTGAAAAATTATTTTGCGACAGCTTTGGTTCAGTATGTGGTGAGAAAACAGATGTTTTTACAAGGATAGAGAAACGGGAGGAAAATAAGTTATATATTATAGTTAATAATAGTAATATAAAATCTCGGTAAGCATTTAATAGCAACGTATTGATTCTAGTTTTACATTTAGATTTTTTAAAAAACCCAAGTGGGAAGATTTTACATAGGACCATTCTCCAAATTGATCCCTAACTATTAAGCCATCTATTCTTAGTATATCTCTGGCAACTTGCTTTCTGTCCTCTCTAGTATTCAGACCAGCACATGCTCGTAATGCTTTAAAACTAAAAGCATCAAACCATAATTGAAGCAGATTATTTTCAGATGTTGGATTGTTTTTCATTGTTTCTTAAATAGGTTAGACTCTAAGTAATATCTCAATATTTACGTGTGCAAGTAAATAGACGTCTTAAATTGGTAAGAAAGACTTGAATTAATGTTATTCTGCTAGCAGAATAACATTAAGTTAAAATTAAATATGGTTACACTCACCTCAAAACCACGCTTACTCACTGGCGATACGCCCACAGGAAAGCTACATCTTGGTCATTGGGTAGGGTCTTTAGCTTTGCGAGTGTCCTTACAAAAAAGCTATGAATGTTACTTCATTATTGCCAATGTCCATGCATTTACTACGCGCGCGGAATTTCCTGAAGAAATTCGCCAAAACACATTAGACATTGCATTAGACTATCTCGCTGCAGGAATCGACCCTAAACAAAGTCATATTTTTGTTCAATCAGAAATTCCCGCTATAGCTGAGCTTACCTGTTTGTTCAGCATGCTGATTTCCTTTCCTAGAATCATGCGCAATCCAACTATTAAAGATGAAATCCGTCAAAAAAACCTAGGTGATAATTATCCTTTTGGCTTCTTGTTGTACCCGGTCGGACAGGTAGCCGATATTCTTAGTTTTCGGCCTGAAATTGTACCTGTAGGAGAAGATCAAATAGCTCATTTAGAGTTAGCCCGCGAATGTGCACGCCGCTTTAACCAAATTTATTGCGGGGTTGATCCACAAACAAAAGATGAAGATTATGTTTCGCAGGGTGGATTATTCCCCGTCATACAAGCAAAACTCAGTCCCGTACGTCGATTAATCGGAACCGGGCCACCTAACACGGATGGGATACTGCCTAAAATGAGTAAATCTTTAAATAATGCCATTTATCTTAGCGATGATGCTGATACCATAAAGAAAAAAGTAATGGGCATGTATACCGACCCTCATCGGTTGCGGGCAACGGATCCAGGGAATGTTGAAAATAATCCTCTATGGATATTCCATGATGTATTCAATCCTGATAAAGAATGGGTTGTGGAAGCAAAGGATAGATATCGACATGGCCGGATCAAAGATGTGGAATGTAAACATAAATTAATCGATATATTGGTTGAACTAACGCAGCCAATTCGTGAGCGTCGTAAAATTTATGAAAAAAACTTGGATGAGGTTTTACAGATTTTAAAGCAAGGAACTGAACAAGCCAATAAAATTGCTGAAGACACGTTAATCAAAGCTAAAGCCTTTATGAAGCAAGATTATTTTAAACGTACTATTAAACTCAGTTCAGAATAAATAAAACCTAGGTTACAGGTAAAGTAACTCCTCTTTGACCCTGGTATTTACCTTGACGATCTCGATAAGAGACTTGGCAAATCTCATCCGACTCTAAAAATAACATCTGCGCTACGCCTTCATTGGCATAAATTTTAGCGGGTAAGGGTGTAGTATTGGAAAATTCTAATGTAACTTGGCCTTCCCATTCTGGCTCTAAAGGAGTGACATTCACAATAATTCCGCAACGTGCGTAGGTAGATTTTCCGACACAAATAGTAAGGATATTCCTAGGAATACGAAAGTATTCGACCGTATGCGCTAAAGCAAAAGAATTAGGGGGGATAATGCAAACATCATTTTTTACATCGACAAAACTTTCTTGGGAAAAATTTTTAGGGTCGACAATGGCAGAATTGATATTCGTAAAAACTCGAAACTCATTGGCGCAACGTACATCGTATCCATAGCTAGAAACGCCATAGGAAATGATCCGTCCAGCCGCCGTTTGTCGCACCTGTTTAGGTTCAAATGGCTCTATCATTCTGTACTCTTTTGCCATGCGGCAAATCCAGGCATCGGATTTAATAGGCATAATAATTTTTTCCTAGCTACTTTTCTCTATGACAATTTTCGGAAATCGAGAAGCTTTGGTTTTTGATTGACCTAGTTGTTCAGAAATTTTGTTGGCTATTGTTCGATAGACATCAGCAATAGCGCTGTGTGGTTCTGCCAGAAAAATAGGTTTTCCCGAATCAGCTTGTTTACGAATCCGACTATCTAAAGGTAAAACACCTAATAACTTAATATTACATTCTTTGGCAATCTGTTCACCGCCACCATTACCAAAAATAGATTCTTCATGGCCACACTGCCTACAAACATGCGTACACATATTCTCCACTACACCCAATAAAGGTACTTTGACCTTATTAAACATCCCTATTGCTTTACGTACATCCAGCAAAGCAATATCTTGAGGAGTCGTTACGATCACCGCGCCAGCGAGAGGAATTTTTTGAGTTAAGCTCAATTGGATATCACCGGTACCCGGTGGTAAATCCACTATCAAATAGTCCAAATTATCCCAATGAGTATCATGTAATAATTGTTGTAAAGCGCCCGTCGCCATCGGACCACGCCATATCATAGGGGTGTTTACATCGATTAAATAACCTATAGACATAGATTGTATACCGTGAGCATACACCGGCTCTAATGTTTTACCATCTTTACTCGTCGGTTTCTCATTGACGCCTAACATCTGGGGTTGATTGGGGCCGTAAATATCCGCATCCAATATTCCAACTCTTACACCTTCTTTTTCGGCAAGCGCCAATGCTAAATTAACAGCCGTTGTCGACTTACCAACACCCCCTTTTCCAGAGGCAACAGCAATAATATATTTAACTCGATCAGTAATGTTTAACATAGCTTTAGAATTATAACTTGACGTCACTCCTAGCAAAAAGGCAGAATCTGGAAATCAATAATACGCAAAAGATAAGTATGCAGCAAACCCATCGTAAATTATTAGTCACTAGCGCTTTGCCTTATGCCAATGGCTCTTTACATATCGGCCATTTATTAGAACATATTCAAGCAGATATTTGGGTGCGTTTTCAAAAAATGCTCGGGCGCGATTGTATTTTCATCTCGGGTGAAGACGCCCATGGTACTCCTGTAATGTTAGCGGCTCAGCAAGCCGGGATCAGTTCGGAGACGTTAGTTAATCAAATAGCCGAAGAACATAAGCGCGATCTTTCTGCGTATTATATCGATTTTGATAACTTTTATACTACCCATTCGCCAGAAAATGAAGCGTTAATAACGCTTATTTATCAACGCATGAAACACAAAGGGGACGTGTATAGCAAAATCATCCAACAAGCTTATGATCCCAAAGCACAAATGTTTTTACCGGATCGTTATGTAAAAGGTAGTTGTCCTTGTTGTAAAGCTCCCGATCAGTATGGCGATAATTGTGAGGCCTGTGGTTCTACCTATTCTCCGCTGGATCTTCTTGATCCTAAGTCTACTATTACAGACACTACACCGATCGCCAAAGAATCTGAACACTATTTTTTTCAACTTTCTAATTATGCAGATTTTTTACGTAATTGGATTACGCAGGGTCATCATCTAGCCGGAGAAATAAGCAATAAACTTCTAGAATGGTTTAAAGAAGGTTTGCATGATCTGGATATTTCACGTGATGAACCTTATTTTGGATTTAAAATTCCCGGGACAGAGAATAAATTTTTCTATGTATGGATCGATGCACCTATCGGCTATATGGCAATCTTTAAAAATCTCTGCTTGCACCGTAATGATCTTAATTTTGATGATTATTGGTCTAACACCTCTAGTGCCGAGCTATATCATTTTATTGGTAAAGATATTATTAATTTTCATGCTATCTTTTGGCCAGCTATCCTAAAAAGTGCAGATTTTCGTACCCCTACCGCTATTTTTGTACATGGTTATGTGACTGTTAATGGTAAAAAAATGTCAAAATCGCGAGGAACTTTCATTTCTGCGCGACACTACCTTAATTATTTAGATCCAGAATATTTGCGCTATTATTTTGCTACAAAACTGAATCGGAAAACAGAAGATATTGATTTTAATTTGCAAGATTTTGTTCAAAAAATTAATTCGGATTTGATCGGTAAGCTAGTCAATATTGCCAGCCGTTGTTCGAGCTTTATTAATAAAAAATTCGCTAATAAATTATCTGCAACTTCATTGAGCCCTAGTCTAATCCAAGAATTTATCAATAAAGGTGATGAAATTGCAGATTATTATGAAAGCCGAGATTACAATCGAGCAATGAAAAGTATTATGGAATTAGCCGATCAAGCAAATCAAATGATTGATGCCGAAAAACCTTGGCTTTTGATAAAAAACTCTGATTCCATACAGCGAGCTCACGAGGTATGTAGTTTAGGTTTAAATCTGTTTAGAATTTTAATGATCTATTTAAAACCAGTACTTCCCATCACAGCTGAAAAAGTAGAGCATTTTTTGAATATCCCTGCAATGACTTGGGCACAACGACAATCCGTATTACTGGATCATACTATTAAAATATTTACTCCTTTATTACAACGCATCCCTGAAGAAATCATCCAGAATATGCAAAAAACCGATTCTGCCCCTGCAGGTTAATATACATTTTAAGCGTATAAATCCTTCAGAAACGATATTATCTTAATCTGAAAATGAAATCCGATAAATTATCTCTTGCATCAAAAAATCTGGTAAAGGAAATCGATGCTTTACTACCGCAAACGCAATGTGGGCAGTGTGG
The DNA here is from genome assembly GCA_049283295.1 of Candidatus Aquirickettsiella sp. Classification (GTDB taxonomy): domain Bacteria; phylum Pseudomonadota; class Gammaproteobacteria; order Diplorickettsiales; family Diplorickettsiaceae; genus Aquirickettsiella. The sequence goes on along the minus strand of JBAPVR010000019.1, from coordinate 8,495 downwards.
CTATTCGGGTTGTTTACCGTATGCCGAAGCAATTGCAACAAAAATGGCGGAAATAAACCGTTGCCCCCCAGGCGGCGTAAAAACGTTGCAAACTTTAGCAAAATTGTTAGAAAGAAATCCCGAACCGTTTATGGAGGAAATGCTTAAGCAAGAAAAATCTCCTCTTATAGCACATATACGCGAATCTGAATGTATAGGCTGCACAAAATGCATTCAAGCTTGTCCTGTTGACGCTATTGTAGGGGCTGCCAAACAATTACACGTAATATTATCGCAAGAATGTACGGGTTGTGAGCTGTGTCTTGCCCCTTGTCCGGTTGATTGTATTGATATGTTGCCTTTAAATCTGCCAAACTATAATCCTCAACAGGCACGACAACGTTATTATGCAAAAAAACAACGCCTTGAATTAAAACAACAGCAAACTAATGTAATTAAAAATATTTCATCCCAAAACGAAAAAGCTACTTATGTACAAGCTGCAATCAGACGCTCAAAAGAAAAAAAACAACGCTTACAAATCGAAATTAAATAATTTTTTGCCCGCTAATTACGTAGCAACTAGACATCCAATGCTTGATAGATATTATAATTTTCTGAATAAGTAAAGATTTGGCCAGTTTTAATATCAAAAAACCATCGATGTATAGTTAATACTTGAGTTTCTATTTTTTCTTTTATCCAAGGAAATGTCAAACAATTTTCATAAGACTGCGTTAACGCTAATTTTGCATATTCATCGGGATTTTTTATATGATTGTCAGGTATTTTTATTGAAGAAACCCATTTAGTAATAAAATCGTTTTGTGATAAATTTTGGCTGTTTAATAATGCATCTATTCCTCCGCACTGACTATGTCCTAGTAAAATAAGATGCTTTATTTTCAATAGGCAAATTCCAAATTCTAAAGCGGCACTCGTTCCATGCAACGCTTCATCTTTTTGGTAGGGCGGAACTATATTCGCGACATTACGTACCACAAATAAATCACCGGGATTACACTGTAGAATTAATGCGGGATCAACACGTGAGTCACAACATGAAACAACCATTATCTGAGGTTTTTGACCGGAATTGGCTAAATATCGCATGACTGCATTATCACCGACAGCATATTTTTTTCTAAAAACGCTGTAACCACGCAATATTTTACTAAAAATATGACCCATATTCCTCTCCGCATCAATATTTACTTCACATAAATATTTAATTTGAGACTAGTTTATTATTATAAATTTAATCATTTTTTCTTATTTAACATCGTGTAATCCAAAAACCTTACTATAATATTTTACTCCCTATAATTACGATATTAGCATTTTAATCTTTTTAATAATTATCTTAGTGATAATAAGATAAAAATATATCATATAAAAGATAATTAGAACACATAAGTTCGATAACCTATAAAAAAATGTAGGTTATTTATATACTTTTACTGTTAGTATTTTTTTAATTAAATTTAAAATTTTCTAAATTTATCTGAGATAGCGCTCTGGCGAGCACCGATTTTATAAATTACAAAATAATTATTTCGGAAGATAATCCATCATCTTGCTAACGATAACATGATATTTTATAGACTCTAACTACTTTAAAAAAAGAATGTACCTGCTGCTATGCCTATAGCTATACTTAAGCAAACGACAAGTTTCTTTAGAGAAATGGCGTCCCCAAGGGGAGTCGAACCCCTGTTACCGCCGTGAAAGGGCGGTGTCCTAGGCCTCTAGACGATGGGGACCTGCGGTTGTAAGGTCCGCTATTTTGGCTGCGCTTGGCTAGAATGTCAATGTCTAAAATAATTACATAATCTCTTTTTTTTACAAAACCTATTTTTACGTTGTATATTATGCTTGATCTCATTTAGAGGATAACTATGACGAACCAAACCATAAACCTAAGCGATACGTTGTATCAATATATGTTATCAGTTTCCTTGCGAGAACCTGACATTTTGACGTCTCTAAGAGAAATCACTCGTAAATTGCCGTCCCATAGGATGGAAATTTCACCTGAGCAAGGACAATTAATGGCGTTCCTGATTGAGTTAACGGGTGCCGTAAAAACATTAGAGATAGGCGTCTATACCGGTTATAGCTCTTTAGCCGTGGCTTTAGCCCTACCCGAAACGGGAAAAATTATTGCTTGTGATATCAATAAAGAAACCACGGCTATAGCCTACAAATTTTGGCAGAAAGCCAACGTAGCACATAAAATTGATCTGCAATTAGCTCCCGCATTAGAAACTCTAGATAGTTTAATTAATCAAAATCATTCGAATAGTTTCGATTTTATCTTTATTGACGCAGATAAACAAAATTATTTAAATTATTATGAACGGTCACTAACACTCCTTCGAACAGGCGGCCTAATGCTAATCGATAATGTTCTTTGGGATGGCAAAGTGGCAGACGCATCCGTTCATGACAAACAAACTCTAGCGCTTCGTGCATTTAATCAAACTATTTATCAAGATAAGCGCGTTAGCATGTGTTTAATACCTATAAGTGATGGTCTTACTTTAATAAGAAAACGTTAGCTTTTTATTTGTAGTAAAAATTTACAGCATAGCGATATCCCCTTTTTGCTCTAACCATATTTTCCGATCGCCTGAACGTTTTTTTGCTAACAACATATCCATTAAGGAAAGTGTTTTTTGTTCATTATCTATAGTAAGTTGAATTAGCCGTCGCGTATCCGGTGCCATCGTTGTTTCACGCAATTGCATAGGGTTCATTTCACCTAAGCCTTTAAATCGTTGTATGCTTATTTTTCCTTTTTTATTTTCTGCGCTTAATCTGTCCAAAACACCCTGCTTTTCTTCATCATCCAAGGCATAAAAAACTTCTTTGCCGATATCAATCCGATAAAGTGGTGGCATAGCAATATAAATATGTCCCGCTTCAATTAATGAACTAAAATGTTTTAAAAATAAACCGCATAGTAAAGTAGCAATATGCAAACCATCAGAATCCGCATCAGCTAAAACACAAATTTTACCATAACGTAATCCGGATAAATCTCCAGACCCTGGATCAACACCCATAGCCACAGCAATATCGTGAATTTCTTGTGAGCCTAATACTTGATTACTAGCCACTTCCCAAGAATTTAATATTTTTCCTCGCAATGGCATAATCGCTTGAAACTGTCTATCTCGTGCTTGCTTAGCTGAACCGCCTGCGGAATCTCCTTCAACTAAAAATAATTCGGTAAGACTTAAATCTGTTTGCGTACAGTCAGCTAGTTTTCCTGGTAGTACTGCTCCGCTTAAAATTTTCTTACGTGCAATTTGTTTAGTGGCACGTAAACGTTTTTGTGCATGAGCTATCATTAACTCTGCTAAACTTTCTGCTTCAGAAATATGCTGATTTAGCCATAAACTAAAAGCATCTTTTATAACGCCTGAAACAAAAGCTGCAGATTGTCGTGAGGTCAGTCTTTCTTTAGTTTGACCGGAAAATTGAGGTTCTAATAATTTTACAGACAATACATAGTGACATCCTTCCCATACATCTTCTGGTGCTAATTTTAAACCTCGTGGTAGTAAGTCACGTAATTCACAAAAATCTCTCATGGCTTCTAATAAACCTCCACGTAAACCATTTACATGGGTACCACCTTGAATAGTTGGAATTAAGTTAACGTAACTTTCCATCAAACCTTCACCACTTTCTAAAAGCCAACATAAGGCCCAATCAACTTCCTCGGTTTCAGCGGCAAAATGGCCATGAAAGGGTTCCGTAGGTAAGCACTCATATTGACTTAAGCTAACCTTTAGATAGCTGACGACTCCATCTTCATAAAACCATTCCTCTTTTTTATTATTTTGTTTATCAGTAAAGCTAACGTGTAAACCTGGACAAAGGACGGCTTTGGCACGCAAACTATGTTTTAAACGACTGGCTGAAAATTTTTCCGTATCAAAATAATGTTTATCGGGCCAAAAACGTAAAGAAGTTCCTGTTATCGCTTGATCAATTTTATCCAATTTCTTTAAATTAGATTTTTTATTGCCATGTTCAAATTGTATTTGATAGATAAATCCGTCGCGCTTAATTTTAACTTCTAAAAGGCGCGATAAAGCATTCACTACGGACACACCCACACCATGCAAACCGCCCGAATAGCGATAATTTTTATGGTTAAATTTACCGCCAGCATGAAGTCGGGTCAGAATAAGCTCTACCCCCGTTACTTTTTCGTCAGGATGGATATCTACGGGCATACCACGACCATCGTCACTAACTTCTAAAGAATTATCCGAATATAACACCACATCAATATGTCGCGCATATCCAGCAATAGCTTCATCAACACTGTTATCAATAACTTCTTGTGCCAAATGATTAGGACGAGACGTGTCAGTGTACATACCGGGTCGTCGTTTTACTGGATCAAGACCGCTTAAAACTTCAATCGCTTCAGCAGTATATTTTTTTGAGGAAGAAGATTTTGATTTCATAAAAAGTAATTACCGGTTTTTTTTCAAAAAGGCATCTCTAACCTTTGGTTCATTATATTGTAGCCATTGTAAAGCAATAATAGTCGAACCATTGTTAAACTTTCCTTGATTGAGCAAATTATAAGCAACCTTTAAACTCAAGACTTGTAAACGAATGTCTTCTCCTTCCTCGGCGATACCGTGAATCCCTTGTGCTAATTGGGCATTAACTTGGCCACAAAAAAGATACATACACTCCGAGCTTCCTCCAGGGCTCACCCAATATTGGCATATAGGTAATAAACTAGTAATTATTAGCCCGGTTTCTTCTTGTGTTTCTCGTCGCGCAACTTGCTCTAAACTTTCACCTTTATTAATAACACCCGCAACTATTTCAATTAACCATGGGTTTTTTGCTTTATTAACAATACCTACGCGAAACTGTTCTACTAATACCAGTTGATCACTATTGTTATCGAACAATAAGACACCGACTGCTTCCCCTCTTTCAAAGACTTCCCGAATTTGTGCTTCACTCCATCCGCCACTAAATAGGCGAAATTGTACATTCCATCGCTCTAGCTGAAAGTGTCCTCGATAAACTAATTCCTTCTGCAAAATCTTGACATCTGAACAATTGAACTGGGAATTCATAGGGCTATATCTCAATTATGAAATCTGGCATAATAAACGGGATTTACTTAGAAAAATCTAAGTTTTTGTTCTTTTAGTATAAAAAAAATAATGACTCTATTCGACCTTTTTAGCTATAAATTTACTCAGCAATTGACTGTGTATCCTAAATTAATATTAGGTATTTATTTGTTTTTTGCCTCCTATACACCTACTTTTGCTGCAGATTTAATCGATATTTATAAAGCCGCCGTTAAGAGTGACCCTACCTATCAAGCTGCTGTATCCTCTCGACTATCACAACGTGAAGCAATACCTCAAAGTGTAGCTGCCCTTTTACCTAATATCTCAGCTCAAGCTAATATTTCTAATAATTATCAAAATATTACTCAGCCCCCTAATGCCGGACAGCCGAATGGGATCAGTAACTTCCAGTCTCAGGGGTACAATATTTCAATTAGACAAGCTTTAATTAATGTCAATGCTTGGCTAGCCGTAAAACAAGCGAATAGTACCGGAAAACAAGCCGATCTAACATTGGCAGCCGCTGCCCAAGACCTAATTTTTCGCGTAGCGTCTGCATATTTTAATATTTTATCCGCGCAAGACACTCTTAGATTTTCCCAAGCAGAAAAAGCCGCTGACAGTAAGCAATTAAATCAAGCTCAAAAACGTGTCCAAGTCGGTTTAGACGCCTTGACCAGTGTTTATGAAGCCAAAGCAGCGTACGACAAATCCCTAGCTACGGAAATAAATGCAGAAAATACTTTACGTAATAATCAAGAGGCATTGCGCCAATTGACGGGACAAACTTATTCCTCCATAAAAACCTTTGCAAAGAATATTCCTTTAAAGAACCCTCAACCCAAAAACATCGAACGTTGGATTGATGCAGCCACTCAGAACAACCTCAAACTAATGGCCGCACGCTATGGCGTGGAAGTCTCTCAAGAAAAGATAAAAATGCAAGCTTCTGGACATTTACCCAGCTTAAGTTTAATAGGTAATTATGGAAAAACTAATACCTTTCATAATGTTCCTAGCTCATTTAATACAAATGGTGGAACTTTGGGCTTACAATTAGATGTTCCGTTGTTTGCAGGCGGTACTGTCTCTTCTAAAACCCGTCAAGCTCAATATGACTTTCAAACGGCTAGCGCTAATTTAGATAATATTTATCGTTTGCTTATCATCAATACCCGGCAAAAATATAATGATGTGCTCGCCGATATCAGCAAAATTAAAGCTGAGCAACAAGCGATCAAGTCTGCACAACTTTCATTAGATAGTACTGAGGAAAGTTATAAAGCAGGCACGCGGACTATCGTTGATGTTCTTATTGCCGAGAAAAATCTTTATGATGCAAAACGCACTGCAGCGAGCGATCAATATAATTATCTATTAGATACATTATTATTAAAACAAGCTGCGGGTAGTTTAAACCCTGATGATTTGGTGCAGATTAACCAATTTCTTGTTTAGTCTATATCACTCTAAATTTAATCAACAAACCCTTGCATGACCATTTGAAACTTGGGTTTCCTCGTTAACAACAGAATCTTTTATTAAGCTTTGTATTTTCTCCCACTGTCTAATAGATTCTGTTTTTTGTGTCTTAAAAAATCTGTGTTTGCCTAATTCAAACTTTTTATCTTCCTCTAGCTCAATATTCAGTTTCAACTTTTCTTTATAGTCTTGAAAAATAATTATTTTTTGTCGCGCTAAATCTGTTTTAAAAAAACCTTTTCCTAGTCTGCTTATTTGTTTATCGCAAATATGAATAGCCTTTTGCAATACAACTTCTTTAGGTAGTTTTCGAACAGATTCATTTAACGAGCTTGTAACCTCAGACAAATGTTCATGTTCATGAATAATGTCAAATTGTTGCCATTCTTGTTTTATAGCTTCCCAAAGACTTAAAGCAGAGGTATCAGACTTTGACCAACGAGTTAGTTGGCTAAATAGACAATTTAAAATTCCTAGAATAGTCGCAGGAATGATAAAAACAATTTTTCCTATCCAATTAAAAATACCACCATGATCATGATCGTGATGTCCGCCTTGTTTGTTGCCAAAAAGTGGGCATATATCTGTCAGAAACTCACTTCCTGCTGCAAAAAAAACGGTTAGCCAACAAGGAAAACTAAAAAATCTATCCGATGCAACCGAAGTAAAAAATACATGAAAACCAAAGATAAATAACTTCAAAACACTCAGCATTAATTTTAACGGAACACGTAAAAACTGTAAAAAAAATTGTAAATAATTCTCTCTTGATACTTGGTTTTTTAAATTTTGATAAGACTGTTTAATTGGATTAAGCAAATTATTAATAGAAATTCCGCTCAATAAACCTACTGTTTCAAAAGAGTTTTTCAAAGTGAATAATAAATCACTTAACATTAAAGGAAGTGCTGTAATCAAACACACGGACAAACTAACGTAGTTCTGTAGTTGAATAAAAGCAGTATAACCCGTGGTAAAGGCAGAGATAAAACCAAAAACTAATACCGCAAGACTTAATACCATTCTCAACACATAAGAAAAATAACTTTCTTGCTGCTGAAATTTAAACCACTTTATTAACTTACCAAAAAATTTGGAAAGTGACTTTCCAATCACCAGACAAATATATTTTAAAATATTCAGTTGTTTATTTTGTCCTATTTCTCGATTAAGTTCTTTCCACCATTTGGATAAAGTTTCAGTTAAAATTAAATCGGTGATGGTATTATAAATTAAGATAGCATAAGAAATAGCCGACAAAATGGCTAATGGCCAAATGATAGCAGATAAGATTGTTAAAGACGTCAATCCCAAACCAATTAAAACTGCGGGAAAGGTATAAAAAGTAATAACGCCTACACAAGCACCTACACCTAAACTAAATAACATTCCAAAACGTAAAGGCCATACTTTTTCTGCTTTTTTTAATACTCCATCCCTAAGTTCGTTAACAAAATCCGTGCTAAGATTTTCTTCGTTAATTAAAAGATCGCAATTTCCTTGTTCAATTACCGATTTGATTAACAGATTTCTTAAAAGCTTTAACTGAGCTTCTGCTTTTTCTATCTCAGGTTCTTTTTCATGAAGTAATTCAGCTTTATTAAGAAATTGTTGATTCGTACTATAACAATTTAAAAACAAGCTCCCTTTTAAAAATATCAGTTTCTTTAGATATTTTTCAAACATTAAAAAACTCACTTCATCTTTAGGTTCGACAAATTTAGAAGTGTCACGTCTTCTTTCTTTAAATGTATCAAAATATTTTTTTATCTCAATTTGATTATTAACCTCAAAAAAATGATTTTTATTTTCGAAAAATTTCTCGTATTTATCGAGAAATTCTTTCTCATTACATTCGTATGAAATATAGTCAGATCGACTTTTTTCAATAGATGGCGATACTTTATATGT
>JBAPVR010000018.1:0-1722 GCA_049283295.1 Candidatus Aquirickettsiella sp. | reverse complement strand
CAATTATGAACCCGGTCGATCCCCTGGCGCTGGCCTATCGTGGTACAGGACCGTATACCAAGCCCTTACCCCTCAGTGTCGTCACGGTGATCCCCTCTGAGGATCAGATGGCCTTCGCCGTCTCCGAGCGCACGGGCGTCACGTCTCTCGAAGAAATCCGCGAGCGGCGAGTCCCGCTGCGCGTGTCGCTTAGAAAACAGCCGGGCCATTCCACACACTTCTATATCAAGCACATCCTGGACGCCGCGGGCTTTTCGCTGGACGATATTAAATCCTGGGGTGGCGAGGTCCGCTACGACGCCGCAATTCCTCAGGCCTCTGAGCGCCTCGGCGCCATCGAGCGAGGGGAAGTCGACGCCGTCTTTGACGAGGCCATCAATCGCTGGATCTATAAGGCGCTTGATCATGGCATACGTCCGTTGTCGCTCGAAGGGCCGCTCCTGGCCAGGCTGGAAGAGATGGGCTTCCGGCGTGGCGTCATCCCCAAGGCGGATTACCCAAAATTATCGGCCGATGTTGTGAGCCTGGACTTCAGCGGGTGGGCGGTTTTCACTCGTGCGGACGCACCCGACGATTTCATAACGGCTTTCTGCCGAGCTCTCGAGGCCCGCAAGGATCGGATCGCCTGGCAAGGCGAAGGCCCCCTTCCCCTCGAAAGCATGTGCCGCAATACACCTGATACCCCGCTGGTTATACCGCTTCATCCCGCCGCCGAACGCTTTTGGCGCGACTGCGGTTATCTACCCTGAGGTCACTAGTTCAGCCACGTGAATTTGCTATATAGTGATCGTAGTTATCAGCGGGATAAAAAGGGGAAAGTACTTAAAGTACGGGGGTTGTAAAAATGGCTAAGACACTCCGTCAAACGCATGATGGAACTGTCAGGGAGCTGGAAAATGTGACAGATCCCGACGAACAGATGGAAGCAAAGACAGGGACTCGTTATGGCGCCGCAGAATTGGGGTTTCGTCACTACTGGTACCCCGCTCTCCTTTCCAGGCAGCTTGGAGAGAAACCTAAATCGGTAACGTTGCTTGGCGAGAAACTCGTATTTATCCGAGGCAACGGTCGGCCCTATGCGCTTTTTGATCGTTGTGCACACCGCGGTATGCCACTATCCGAAGGCAAGTGCTGGACGGAAGGCACGCTCACTTGTGCGTATCATGGTTGGACGTACAGGTTGGGCGACGGAGAGTTGATGGCCGCTCTAACGGACGGGCCTGAGTCGGCAGTTGTGGGTAAGAAGGGAAAAGGCGTTCGCAGCTATCCGGTCGAGGAGAGAAACGGGGTCATCTACGTTTACATGGGAGATGACAAGCCGCCGCCACTTGAGGAAGACGTTCCGGAAGAGCTGTTGAAACCGGAATATGTTTTTGAGGCGGTCACGTCAGTCTGGAACAGCAACTGGCGGCCTGCAGTTGAAAACGGCTACGACGCTTCCCATGCTACATATGTTCATCGGTACAGCCTGCGGTGGCGAACTCAGTTTAACCTTCCGCCGGCATGGGCTGGGAAGGTCGAAAGTGAATTACAAGGCAAATACCTGATTCAACGGCGCCGGGGCCCTTTTGGCTTTGAGGCAAATTATCCGGGCTTTGGCCTCTGGCCACGTCACGCTTGGCTGCGCAAAGCCCTGGCAGAAGCTCGCAAAAAATTCGGGCCCAAAGGTAAACCCATGATTGCAGGCGTGCGCCTTCCATGCATTATCGTAAATCACTACAC
>JBAPVR010000017.1:0-101974 GCA_049283295.1 Candidatus Aquirickettsiella sp. | reverse complement strand
CCGTCCTGCGTCCGACGCGCACTCATCCCTAACGGGATTCATGCCCGCGTCTCCCTCAATGACTTTACGGCGCGATGCGTTTCCTGCTTCGCCCGTCAACGCGCGCCTATCGCGGGCTCCTCGACTCCGAACTTCGTTCTCTCCTTGTCTCGTCGAAGGACGTTGGAAGTAATTTAGAAATTAGTTTAAATGGAAAAGCAAAAAGAAATAGGGGCTCTGCAAAGATAACCGCCCACCCCATTCCCATACCATACGGATAATTAGCACCTAAAGGACTTTGTAGAATCGGCGTGTATCTAAAAAATTGCCAAGCATATAAACCGCCAGCGGTATCAACATTTAATAATAACCAATTTATATTGCTAGGACATAGAATTTTTCCTCCAGTTATGAAAGTAAATGCGAAGATTCCTAATAAAATAGGTATCAATAACTGGGGGAAATTCTTTAATTTGTTCATGAAAATTTATAAAATCCATTCTTCTAAAATTATTCAAACTAATTTTTTTCTATTTTTATAGATTAGTGCTCAGAAGTTAACTAATCTCTAAACTGCATACTATAAAGCTTGGCGTAGTGACCATTTTTTTCGAGTAATTCTTGATGTGTGCCTCGTTCAACGATGTGACCCGCATCCAAAACTAAAATTTGCTTAGCTCTTTCTACGGTAGAAAGCCGGTGTGCAATGACCAACGTGGTGCGATTATACATAAGTTCTTCTAATGCGGCCTGAATATGCCGCTCGGCTTCAGTGTCTAATGAAGAAGTTGCTTCATCTAAAATTAAAAAGGGGGCATTTTTAAGTAAAGCACGAGCGATTGCAATCCTTTGTCGTTGACCGCCTGATAGTAACACACCATTTTCACCAATTAAAGTATTAAGTCCTTGCGGTAGTTGGTTGATAAATTCCATGGCATGGGCTGCTTTAGCAGCACGTATTATCATTGATTCACTTACATCGCTTAATTGCCCATAAGCAATATTATGTGCAATCGTGTCATTAAATAATGTCACGTGCTGAGATACTAAAGCAAATTGACTGCGTAAATCTTTAAGCTTTAACTCACGAATATCGACACTATCTATTAAAATTTTCCCTAAATAATTATCGTAAAAACGGGGTAATAAATTCACCAAGCTAGACTTTCCACTACCTGAACGTCCCACTAAAGCAATAGTCTCCCCGGGATTTACTTTAAAACTGATATCTTGTAAAACAGGCTGCTCCAGTAAATAGGCAAAACTAACATCGCGATATTCTAAACAGCCTTTTAATACATTGAGCGAGTGTGCACCTTCATCTAATTCATTTTTTTCATCTAATAAATTAAAAATGCTGCCAGCTGCAGCAATACCGCGCTGTATAATACTATTAACCGCCGCTAAATTACGCATCGGTTTTAGTAATAGCAACATTGCACCTATCATGGAAGTAAATCCACCCGCAGTAATATGCGTCAAATGTGAAATCGCTAAATAAATAGTTACTACGGCTATAGCCCCAGCAATAAGTTGCACTCCTGAACTGGCAAGAGAATTAGTCACCACCACCTTTAATTCACGAAAGCGATTTCTAGCTAACAAACTTTTAAACTTTTTAATTTCATATTCTTCGCCACCAAACGTCCGAATCACTTTATATCCATCAATGACCTCTTCTGCCACTTGTGTCATTTCACTCATCGATTCTTGGACGGCATTATTTAAACTACGCATACGCCGGCTGGAATAGCGAGCTATCCAAATCATGGTGGGTACCGTAATAAAAAACAATAGACTCAATTGCCAACTCGCTATCAACATCACAGCAATCAACCCTAGTACAAAAAAACTTTCTTGCACTAAAGTAATGAGCGCATCAGTACTCGCATTCGCCACCTGATCGACATTGTAAATAATAGTAGAAAGTAGTTGGCCTGATGTTGTATTGTCATAAAATTTCGCCGGCAAACGTAATAATTTAATGAGTATATCCTGTCGTATATTCATGACCACACTTCTGGCAACCCGAGCTAAACAATAACTGGACGAAAAGTTAGCCAGGCCACGCATTAAAAAAGCAAAAATTAAAATAAAAGGAAGGTAGTGTATAAAATGTTCGTCTTTAGCGACAAAACCTTTATTAAGTAAGGGTTTTAAAAACCAAATAAGCCCAGCATCCGTACTAGCTAATAAAATAGTCCCAATGATACCTAATACAAACCAACCCCAATAGTGGCGAAGATAATGTAATAAACGTCGATAACTATAAAAACCCGTATGATATTTCGATATATATTCTTCTGTCATATTTTTCTTGATTAAATAGCAGTACCGCCCACTGTTAAAGCGTCTATTTTTAACGTAGGTTGTCCGACACCTACTGGAACACTCTGACCTTCTTTTCCACAGCTGCCGATGCCGCTATCTAACTTGAGATCATTACCAATCATCGAAACTTGCATTAACACATCGGGGCCATTGCCAATTAAAGTAGCTCCTTTCACGGGTCGAGTCACCCGACCATTTTCAATTAAGTAGGCTTCACAGGCCGAAAATACAAATTTTCCTGAAGTAATATCTACCTGACCACCAGAAAAATTTACGGCATAAATCCCTTTTTCAACCGTAGCAATAATTTCTTCTGGAATATACGGACCCGGCAACATATAAGTATTGGTCATGCGAGGCATGGGTAAGTACGCAAAAGATTCACGACGACCATTTCCTGTCGATTGAGTTCCCATCAAACGCGCATTTAACTTATCCATCATATAGCCTTTCAAAATTCCTTTTTCAATTAAAACGGTTCGCTGTGTAGCTGTACCTTCATCATCGATAGTAAGTGAGCCACGCCGGTTAGGAATCGTTCCATCATCGACTACTGTACAACCTGCTGAAGCAACCCGTTCTCCAATTCGATCCGAAAACGCGGAACTTCCTTTACGATTGAAATCTCCTTCTAAACCATGACCAATGGCTTCATGCAATAAAACCCCGGGCCAACCAGGTCCTAATACGACAGGCATAGCCCCTGCGGGAGCTTTTACTGCATCTAAATTCAAAAGCGCTAAACGAACGGCATCTTTTGCTAAGTCTGATGCCACATGATCTTTAATAAAATAACTATAATCGGTTCTAGCGCCTCCTCCAGCAAACCCTTGTTCGCGTAAACCTTTATCTTCCGCTATAACACTGATATTTAAACGCACCAGAGGACGAATATCGGCAGCCATACAACCATCACTGTTAATCACTAGGATTACTTCCTGTGTCCCTATTAAACTAACATTGACATGTTTTATACGCGGGTCGCAAGAACGAGCCACTTCATCGACTTGACGAAGTAAACTTAATTTTTCGTGTTCTGTCCAGGAAGAAATAGGATTAATCGGTTGATATAATGGCTTTAAAAGCGGATTTTTCTGCCAAGCGTGGATTTGACCATGCTGCCCAGCTCTAGCAATACTCGCAGCCATAGTGGCGGCTGATTCTAAAGCGGGTAGTATAATATCGTCGGAATAGGCAAAACCTGTCTTTTCACCGCTAATGGCACGAACACCAACACCACGTTCGATATTAAAACTACCGTTTTTAACGATACTGTCTTCTAATACCCAACTTTCTAATTGAGTGGCTTGAAAATAAAGATCGGCCATATCAACTTTAGGCGTTAATAAGCGGCCTAAAATCACTCGCAGCTGATTTTCAGTTAATCCAGAGGGGTCTAACAGGGTTTCGCGTGCTAAAGTAAGATTATTCTTCATCATGATCATCATCCTATCTTAGCTTAAGTCAGGATGCAATTTTCAAATCAATGGTTGAAATTTAAAGGGGTTACTCCTCAACTTACAATAATTGTATCCATGCGATAAACTTGACTCTTCAGAACGTGTAGAAGTTTTATCTGAAGAAGAAAAAAAACTATTTTTTGAACATACATCCTCAGAAATTGTTAGCTCATGTTTGATTTTTATAGGTTCATTATTTAAATATTTTTGGCTATGTAAACCTAGACTAATCGTTTTATTCAATTCAAAAAGCGCTTTAATTTTCAATATTAATGCTTACTTAAAAATTGAAGGGCAATCTTCAATACATAGCTGTAATCGATCATAACCCATTACCTCCATGACAAAAACATCTGGAATATTAAAAACATCAAACGTTTCAAATAAATAATCTAAAATCTTATCAGCCGTATTATCTTCGTTTATTAATATAGAAAATTCTTGGAGTAATTTCGGAAAATACCCGTTATTGCCATCATAGCCATAGTTCTATTGAAATATTGCTTTGTTTCTGGATTTTTTAATTTTTCTAACAGCGTGTTTGGAAATTTTTTTAACCCAATTGCTAAGAATTCTACTGCATCAGAAAAGCGACGATTAACATTAATACAATTTTCTAAAATAAAATCCATAGATTTTTCAAATATTTCAGGAGGGGTAATTTCCAATAGTATAAAAATTGGATTTATTAAACCTTCGCCTGTTTTGCAATCTAATTTTAAAAAAGCATTTTTATACTCTTCCAAATTAAATGTCTCATATTTACTACATATTTCTAAAAAAATCTTAGCGACTATTTGTGGCATCCCTACCTCTTTAACTTTATTGTTATAAATAGGACCGCTAATTTATAATAATAAATTTTTTAGGTAAACTACTTTTTAAAATTTAATCTGATTTTTAAGTAGAAGTTTTTACTACATCGGGTTTATTCCAAGATCCAGTAATATGATACGAAGTCTCAGCAATTTTTTGCACTGTGGAACCTAATACCGCATTTGCTAACCAAGTTACAGCTCCGGCAACTGGCCCTCCTGCTAAGCCGACTATCACGGGTAAACTGGAGGTGAAATGTGGAACTACTTTAATGACTAAATCATAGTCCTTATTCAACATACCAATTCGGCCCGCAATACTTATTGAAGCAACTGAACCTTCGATAGTGACATCACGCGTGACAGCATTGCCATCTCTTAAAGTAAAATTGCCTTGTAAATTGGTAAAATCAAAACCTTTGGTTTTTAAATCACTAAAATCTAGCTGTAATCGTTTGGTTAAACTTTGTATGCTTAAAAAGGTAAGCAGTCGACCAAAATTTAACTTGGCTTCGTTACTGGAGCCAATATCCACTATCTGACCATTGATCGCACTAAAAGAAAAATGACCTCTAAGTTTAGTAAAGCTAGCCTGGTAGGGGGCACCCTGCCAATTCAAATTAAATCGCAGATGCGCTTGCTCAGCGATGATGCTCGCTGGTAATCCCCAATTTCTTAATAAATTACTTAAATTGGCACTATCTAACTGCCCTATTAATTCAGTCGAGTTGCCCTTTTGGGTATGCCAAGCTCCACTTGATATGAGATGGTAATTACTATCACCCACATTCAACTCTCTTACTAACACGCCACCCAACATGGGACTTAATTTTAATTGTACCGCACCAAAATTAATCTCCTTGTAACGCACTTGGCTAGCGTTCAAATTAATCTTCGGTAATTGTTTGAAATTCCAAGTATCGACCTTGTTTGACTCCATCGAAGAATCTAAATTGATAATGTCAAAATCAGCTAAAATAGGTTGTAAATTACTATTAGGAATCAAAACTGTTCCTTTGGCCGTTTTATTATTAACGCTGAAACGCCAACCATTTTGTTCGGGTTTTAAGCGGGTCAGGATATCATCATAATGAATGATAATTTGCAGATTAGGTGTGGAACGAATAGCCAACTCTATCGGCTTTTTCCATAATACTCCTGTCAAGTTTTGCGATGACACGCCATTCTCAGTGAAACTAAAAGGTCCTGTCAATTGATCGAGTTGAATATTATGTGCTGGGATTTTTAATTTTGCATTTTCGATATGTGCTAGACCTAGTAATTTTAATTTTTGTTTTCCTGATTCAAGAGGAATTGCCATCTGCAAACTAAACTGCAAAGGGCCTATCAGTATTAAGTTTTTTAATTGACTTAACGTGTCGTGAATTAAAGGTGTAGCAGACACAAAATCGTGTCCTTTTTCAAGATTAGTATTAATTTTATCGCTCACGATATACAACATCGCCTGCACATTTTTCTTTATAATCGGTATATTGGCCTTTATATTTTGTAATGTTGTGCCCATCATTTCTGCAGAATCGATTAACACTTGCATTTGTCGACCCGAAAAAACAAGTTCACCATCGATTTTTTGCAAACTAGGCCAAGCTCGTTCGTATTTCAAATTAGCATTTTTTATTTGCGTATCAATCAAAAAAGTTCCATTGTGTTGATCGAAAGGAAATTGATTCACTGGACCCTGTAACACTAAAGTTCCTAAGCCCGAACCTTTACTAATAGCCATACTCAACCAATGTATCAGTTCTGGGCCTAATAAAGTTTGCGGTAAATAATGGTTAATATGTATCGAATTATGAATTTTTACGTGCGTTAGTAAACTAATCCGTGACTGTAAGATACGTTTAGGAAATAACAAAGACAGTTGTGAATTAACAGAAACATCTTCATTAGTTACTTCAAACTTAGGAACTTGAATTATCCATTCACTCTCTTTTTTCTGCCAGTTTAGTTGACTCGTTAAACTATCCAAATGTACGGGTAATTTAAATAATTTATTAAAATCTATGCTGCAATCATTAGAATGTGCAATAAGCTTTCCCATAGTAGGAGTCATATGCAAATAAGCATCTAAACCTTGAATTCCTGGTATTTTTTGCCAACGCTGTACACCGAAATCATGAAAAATGGCATCGATACTCCAATTATCTTGGTTAGTTGTTTGCCAAAGGATATTCGTGGAAAAAGGTGAAACTGAAATAGCGGATTGTTTATTAACGCTTATCGATGCTATCTGCAAATTAGTGATTAAGCCTTGTAGTTGTGTAAAATGATCAACTTGCCAGCTAGCCCATATCTTAAAATTTGCTCTCGCATTTTTCAATTGTAAGGTTGGTTTCCATTGATTAAACCATCGATCAAGTAAAACATTTTCGCCATGTAAATAAATAGGTCCGCTCAAATGGTTTTGCGAGGACGATAAGAGCGACTCCCTCAGATCGACTTTAAAAATAAATTCAGAAAATTTTTCCTGAAAAAAACCTAATTTCCCACTTAACTGATGTCGATCGCCGCTATTTTTTAATAGCAAATTGACTTGCATTAATGGCCATACAGACCCTGTTTTTGGATAAAATTTTAAACCCACATTTGTTAAACTTAATTGTGGCTCAGTTAAACACCACGCTATTAATTCGTTCATGGCATTCGAATTAGATGCAGAAGATTGGTCGAATAATGTACTAATCCCAGTAAAAATCAATTGATTATCTTTAGCTTGGTGTGCAACCAACTGAATACCGTTCACACTTATCGCACCTAATTTAATACCTCCACTGAGTAAGCTATGAAAGAGATTAATTCCTATGCTAAGTTGTGGAACACTGAATAAAATATGAGTTCGGGTCTCATCCCAAATAACGACATCAGAACCATGAAAAATAGGTGTTAAACCCTGCCATGCCACAGAAAATTGTTTAATTTGTACCGGCTTATGCAATACTTTGCTAGCTAAGTTTGAAATTCCTTGCGCTTGTTTGCTTAAATAGGGGGTTAAAATTCGTCCTGCAATGACTACCAGGGCAAAAAAAACGATACTACTCGATAAAAATACAATGAGTAAACGCGATAGTGAATACAGTAACTGTTTCATTGAATGGATGCCAAAAATGAAAATCGACGCTTAACAAGTCTAAAAAATACTAAATTTTAAATAATTTAAAACTATTTAAATAAACGTTCTTTATATTTTATTACGACTCATAAGCTTGTGATTAAATATATACTCATTATACTTTAATTACTTAAAATTTTTTGTTTTTTTAACGCCAATGATAATCAGCTAATGAAGGACCTCATGTCAACAAAATCACCAAGCATTTCAGTGATTGTAACTACCTACAATCGTCCCGATGCCTTGTATTTAGTTTTATTAGGCTTAGCAAGACAAACACAGTTACCCAATGAAGTTATCATAGCTGATGATGGCTCAAATGATAAAACTCGTTTATTAATTAACCAACTGCAAAGCCAGTTGGCTTATCCACTCCAACATGTTTGGCAAAAAGATGAAGGCTTTCAAGCAGCTAGAATCCGTAATAAAGCAGCATTACAAGCTGACAATAATTATCTTATTTTTCTTGATGGCGATTGTATCCCCTTCCCAGATTTTATTGAAAAACATCGTTTATTAGCCGAGCCCCAATGGTTCGTCTCGGGTCATCGCATACTACTGAAAAATAAATTTACCGTTAAAATTCTAAAGGGTAATTTACCTATTTACAACGACACCTCTTTACAATGGCTGTGGCATTATTTTCAGCGTCAATCAAATCGATTATTTCCTTTACTACGCCTAAGATTCAACAGATTACGCAAATTATCGGCCCAACGTTGGCAAGGGGCAAAAAGTTGTAACTTAGGTCTATGGAAAAAAGATTTTTTGGCTATCAATGGCTTTGACGAAAGCTTTATAGGATGGGGCTATGAAGATTCGGACTTTGTCATACGCCTAATCCGTTCTGGGATTTATCGAAAATCAGGCAGATTTGCAGTACCCGTCATCCATTTATGGCATCAGCAAAATGATCGCACACAAGAACAAATCAATCTTAATTTACTTAAACAAATCATTGAAAACCAACGAACTCGCGCAAAAATTGGCTTAAATAATGTAAATTAATTTTATTCGAAATTAGAGGATATTCTCCATTGTGCTAATCTGAGTCAAAAAGCACTTTTTTTCAGTATCGTAACGAAGTATACACCGTATGTGAGTAACGAAACGCAGAAAAACAGAGGCTTATTGATCCCGATCGTGCGATTGAAGGATCCCGCTAACGTTATCTTTTGATTTATAGGGCAATCCTGCAAACAATAAAGCGGTAAAAAAAACATAAAAACATCCCTGAGTTACATCCATGAGCCAGGAATTAAATAATGATCCTACTGCTATAGATACCAAAATAGCTTGAGCAAAATGTTGACGCATACCTTGCAAACGCAAACTTGTCCAGGCATGGACAATAAACATGCCTAACAAAACAACAACACCTAATAAACCAAATTGGACAGCAATATTTAAATATTCATTATGCGGGTTTTGGGTAGCAAAATGTTTATCTTGTGCGACTGCTAAATAATCCTGTGCAAAGCTTCCTGTACCTGTCCCTATCCAAGGGTGTTCTTTTAATAATTTTAAACTGTTATTATAAAATTCTAAACGTAAGCCCACTGAAGTATCAAAACTTCCGTTTTTATATTGTATAATTTCACTATGTGCTAAATTGAAACGCTCTTTAAAATTAGCAGGTAAAAATAATAAACCACCACATAAAAAAACTGCAATTAATAATCCAGCGAATAATCCCTTCCCAGAAAATTTTTGCCAAGCCAATAATAACAGCAAACTAAATAACACCACGTAACCAGAACGACTCAGATTAATAAATAATACATTGTAAGCAGCCACTAAAAACAATAAAATAAATAAATAACGCCAAGATTTTTTTATTGAAAATGCAAATACAGCAAAACAATAACTCGTAAAGGCTAATAAAAACCCCGTAAAAATATGATCTTTAAAAACGCCTGAATCTGAAACAAAACGATGTAGTAAATCCAAATGACTAAAAAATTTAATAAAAGAAAAGAGCAATGTTAGAGTGGCCGCTAATAAAAAAGCAAAAAAAGCAATATTTGCAGTCTTTTCATGCCGAAAGGTACTAAACAAAAAGAATCCGAGCAAAAATTTACTATATTTAATTAATGTATGAAACGCTATCGGCCATTGCACGCTAGTGTAACTAAAGCCGAAGAAAAATAACGCAAAAAATAAAATAAACATCAATGCCATCGGATTATAACGCAGAATGAGGTATTTTTCGTAACAATCCCCTGCCAATAAACAACACAGCACGGTTGCTGTGAAAAAAATCATCAACGCAGCCGTTGATAGAGGAAGTACAAATGCAGTCAACACCGCAAAAATTTGACTGAGACGTTGAAAATAGTTTCTAAGAGGACGAGAAGAGCTTAGCAAAACAGCCGACATGATTTATCCTAATTCATAAAGATAGATTAATTTTACATAACGATAAAAAACACCTAAAGCATTTGAAATAGCTAATATAAAACCCGCACGCCCATCCAAAAAACCTAGACGTAATAAATAACCACGAATAAAACACCACAGTGCATGAGAAATAGCTTTAAACAGGCTGGATTTTTTGTGTTGATGATAAGCCATTTGCGCACCAAAGCTAGAATAATGTTCTAGTTTCACTAATACCTGGCTAATAGTTTGCATCGTATTATGAAACATAACCTGTTTCAAACAACCTAAATGCAAATAGCCGTGTAGGTTTTCATGGATAATCGCCGATGTAAACCGGTTATGAGGTAAGCGACGAAACAGTCTTACCACTTTATCCCGCCCCCAATCTCCATAAGTTATCTTTTTCCCTGCAAAAAATGCTATTCTTTTAATAGCATACGCATCATTTTGATCGTGAGGATTGGAAATAATCTGTTTTATTTCTGAAATTAAACCCACACTTAAGACTTCATCAGCATCGATAGACAACACCCATCTAGCTTTTGCCTTATCTAAAGCTCGATTCTTTTGCATGCCAAATCCTGGCCAGTCGGTTGAAAAAATATTCTGTGTATACTGTCGACAAATGTCTAAGGTATTATCTTGGCTTCCAGAATCCAGAATAATAATTTCGTCAGCCCATTTTACGGATTCCAAACAGCGTTGGATATCTCTTCCTGCATCTTTTACAATCAAAATCACACTTAACGCTAGCATATAATTTTTTAAAAAAGCTTAGAAAGCTAGCAGCATATACCATATACCTATTATTTAGGTAGCATTAAGATGGTAATTTTGTTTACCCTTTTTAATACTGAGACTAAAATAACAAAAATTTAAGTGGAAGGGTTTTCTGTTTGATTGATTAGCACTTTGACTTTATTAATCACTTGTTGGGCGGTTAAATTTTCCAAGCACTGACTCCGACTTCGAATATGTTGATCACAACCTTCTTGAAAACAAGGAACACAAACACCTGAACCTTGCATCAAATAAACATTATTCCTATGCTGAGACCCCACTCGAACAAATGGGTTGCTTAATGCCCATGCTTTAGGCCAAGGACCCCATTTTACTGGATTGCTTGGACCAAATAACGCCATGGTTGGAACACCCAATGCAGCCGCCATATGCGTTACCACAGTATCCGGACCAATATAAATTTTAGCTAAGCTTATTAAAAAACCAAGTTGATTCAAACTCAAGTGACCCACTAAATTAATAGCTGCTTCTGATAATGTATCCAGCAAATCGACTGCCATTTTTTTTTCTGATTCGTTGTTATCGCCCGTTAATACGACTGTATAACCCGTTTGCAATAACCAATTAGCCACTTTTATCCAACCTTCTTTAATCCATTCTTTATAAGAAAATTTAGGACGTAGATGCAAAATAGCTAATTTTTTATTCATATCTATAAGTTTTGAAACTTTCTGCCTATCTTTTTCTTGCCAAGCAATAACAATTTCTAAGCGAGGATTTAATTCTAAGATTTCTGCTAATCGTAAGTTCATTAATACGGTATGCGTAGAAATATTATCAAATTCTACAACTTTAGAGAGTAAAAAACGTTTCCACCAGCGACTCTTATCGATACCTAACATGCCAACGCGATAATGCGCTGCAAAAAAAGCATACAACGTAGCTTTATCCCCAGGTAATGTGGAAACAGCCATATCGTAAGCACGAAAAATTGTTTTGATTAACTGATAATGTTGGAAAAAGTCAGGATGCTCTTCAATGCTAATAATATTTTCTATATCAGGATTTGAATTGAGTATCGTTTCAGTGCCTTTAAAGACCAAAAGATCTATTTTCGTTGCTGGCCAATGATGTTTAAAGGTTCGAATTAACGGAGTAACCAGTAAAACATCACCAATACGACGAATACAAATAATTAAAAGCCTTCCTGGCGGTGATTTGTGCATATCCTTTACTATATTTTCACCCTACACATACTATGCAGATAAAAAAATTTTTAAAGTGTTTTACCCCTTTTTTAGAGTACAGTACTCCTCGGTTAGGTGTCTGATTTCAACTCTATTAAAAAAGAAAAACTTTCAAGTCCTATGAAATTTTATAAAAAAATCAATCTCTAAGGATTATTTTTAGAAATATCAACTTTAACATCGCCGAAGCATTGTATATTATAAAATTCATCTTTTAAATCTTTAAACCATTTTACACGAGAATCGATACCAATAATTTCACGAATAATTTGAAACATCTCGGCATAATGATTATTACATCCAAAATCATGCTCAAATTCTGTACCATCAGATAATATAATCTTTACTTTACTCATATTTAACCTTTTTAGGATAGGGTTTTGCAAGCCTCGGACGGCCTGTCGCTAGAGTGATGTGTATAGACAAAATAGTACTTAGATTATCCACTAACCATTTATTTAAGCAGGGATCTTCGCCGCTTAAACAAACATCAATAGGCCTATTAATATGAGCTGCTATTTTTGGCGCAATGCGCTTTTTAAATGCCGCATTTCCTGAATAGCTTAATAAACTACGCTTATTACTAGCTTTACTAAACATATATCCCCCTTGGAACCATTTTCTTTAGATTGCTGACTTATTTTGTTGGATGATTAATTTTATTGGATTAGAGCAATCTAGCTACTCAATTAATACTCGGTATGCTTTTAATCGCTCTTTAATGTTTGAATGAGTTAAGCTTTTTTATTGATTAGATTGTTGAAACATTGGTTTTTGTAAATTTTGATGCATAACCAATAAAAATCAGCCTTACTAAATATAGTATTAATTTTATTTAGAACAACTATATATAGTGTTATGTATTTTACTTACATTATTTTATACAATCACGTATAATAACTTTAGCAAAAGATTGCATTATCCACAAGTTTTCAAGGTCTTTTTCACAGCTTATACAACACTTTACTCACTTATGAGTAAAGTATTAAGCATAAGAAATAGTTAACCATAAGCTTGTGAAGTAAAAAATAAAGGCATAAAAAGAAGCAATGTTGAGCCTATTAAAAATACGATCAACATTGTTAATAAAGATAACGATATGTTTTTTGCAAAAAATAGTTAACTAATAACATCACTATTAATTAACGTGGATAATCGCTTTGCTGATTGGAATAATATTTTTTAATTAAGGCCTCTAAGATACTAATAGTTTTTACACTAGGCTTTCCGGAATAATTTTCAGGTTCAAAATGCATTTGAAAAGTTCTTATCACATCCCGAGTTTGTTCGTCTAGTTGGCCCGTCGATTCTATTTTGTACCCATAAAGGTTCAGATTATTTTGTATCCATTTATAATCAATTCCTTGGCCAATCTGTATCTCCTTTTCATTCTTTACTACAAGTTTTTCATCTGGCCAAGCACCTATACCCCGTGCCGCTAATTTCTTCAATAAGCGGGGACCTGGATCGGTCTTTCTACCGGGTGCAATGTCAGCATGACCGGTTATAAATTGAGGCGCTATTTGGTAATAAATTCCCTGCTTATCTTTGAGTGCTAATTTTTCTTGAATTTCAGTAATGAGATTTACCAGACAATCAATTTGATGATCAGTATATTCATCCCAGGTAAGTTTTCCTTGCTGTTCTAATTGATAAAGATCTTTTTGTGCGATATTAAGAAAAGAGTCGTTCTCTATTCGCCATTCATTAGTTAATTTTTTATACTGAGTAATATAATCTTGTGATACCTTTTCTTTATATTTTTTACGGTCACGCGGCGGAATTAAACTCCGCATCATATCGGCTAAAAAGGCAGTTAATAATTTTTCTTCAATTAAAAGCTGGTATAAATTTTTATCCTGTACTTGTAAAGTTTGGTTAATAAATTCTTTGAGTTGATTTTCAACTTCATAGGTAAATAATACTTTTCCTGGGCCTTGCACTAAGCCATAACCATAGTTAACTATTTCTATGCCTATCGATGTATCATTCAAACCGCTTCTACCGCCAAATTCACTTCTACCTGCATGCCAAGCACGATTCCTTATTTTAACAAAATAATAATAGTCATAATAATCGTTGCTATTTTCAAACTTAAAAGGTTGTTTAGGAATGAGATAGTGCGCTCCAACGCCACCATGAGTAAGTACTTCTACTGAATCCTGCTCATCTAAGACTGTGTAATGCAAAATAATAAATCGTTGGCGCCTATCAAAATTTTGCTTATCAGCAGGTATAAATTTTTCTTTCATAAATATCCTAATTTCTTAAAAGGGTTTCAAAACCAATTTTACTTATATATTGTTTCCAAAAAAATTAGAATATATGGAGTTTAAGTCAAAAACTAATGCCGCCTATCTAAAGGATTTATTCTCAATACATTTCCCATCAGTGGCCAGACTAAAGCACTGACTAATAAAGAAACCCAAGCCCAGCGAAAATCAACTGGAAAGCCAAGCCAAGCTTGGATCCAAATTAATATTACTTGATAAATTGTTAACATAACAAAAATAAATAATATTTGTTGCGGCAATGGGAACATACGAAATTGCAAATGAAAACGATAGGCTAAATAGGCAACCACACATAATGCTAGACTATGCTCTCCTAAACAATTTCCATATAATACATCAATAAATAATCCCAATATCCAAGCTAAGGTAAAATGGATATGTTCCGGTAATCCCATGATCCAGTAAATCAAAACCAATGGTAACCATAACGGATAAAACAAAGCTAAAGTTGGAGGGAGAGGAATAATATTAAGTATAATTGCTGAAAAAAAACTAATCGCAACAAGACATAAGGTAGAAAAATAAAGTGGTTTCATTCCGCTATCCTATTTTTTAATAGTCTGTGAAGATGTTTTAGCTTTCGAATTAACTTCAGAAGTAGATACATTCGCTGACGAAATGAGGAGTACCGGCCGATTTCTATTTAATTGAGCACTTGGATCAACTTGTATACTAGCAAATTGTGTCGCAACATTTGTGTTAATGACGCTGACGACACCGATAGGATATCCCGCAGGATAACGTCCACCTAAACCAGAGGTCACTAATAAATCATTTACTTTAATATCCACTGTGCCAGGAATATCTTTTAGTAAAAGCTTCGCGAGACGTCCTCGTCCCACTAAAATTCCACGTGCCTCACTACGCACATCTTGAACAGGAATCGCACTACGAAAATCGGTCAGCAATAAAACCCGACTATTAAAAAAATCCACGCTGATGACTTGACCCATCACACCATTTGCATCTAATACAGGTTGCCCTACTTTCACCCCATCCGATTGTCCTTTATCGACTATCACTTCGTTTAACAAAGGATCGGCATTAACCAATAACAATCGTGCCAAACGAAAATGTTGTTTTTTTAGATGTTCAGTCGCAGCTAATAGCTGATTTAATTGTCTATTTTCACTTTCTAAAGCTGCAAAACGTTGTAATTGAGCGTGTAAAAAAATTTGCTGTGTACGTAAAACAGTCGTTTCAGATTGTATTTTTTGTCGTGTTACCAAGTTGCTGTTTACATTATGAAATAGTTGTAGGGGGGCATCAACCATATACTGCAAAGGCGCCACAATGTTATTTAATATACGACGTAACGACGGTAAATAATGATGATAATCCAACAGAATCAGTAACAAGGATAAAAGAACAAAAAAAACTAGCCTTAACCCTAATGAGTTTTTTCCACGGTTAAATAATAGTTTAATAGCGCTTACCTACTAATCTTTGACTAGAAAATCTCCACCCATTTCATCGATAATCTCGAGTGCACGACCACCCCCCCGTGCAACGCAGGTTAAAGGATCTTCAGCCACGACAACGGGCATACCGGTTTCTTCGGTAATTAAACGGTCTAAATTCCTTAACAAGGCGCCACCACCGGTCAAAACCATCCCTCTTTCAGAAATATCCGCTGCTAATTCGGGTGGGGTTTGCTCTAATCCAGTACGAATAGCACCAATAATATTGGCTAACGGCTCTTGTAACGCTTCTAAAATTTCATTGCTATTTAAAACAAAAGCTCTGGGAACGCCTTCTGAAATATTACGTCCGCGCACTTCAATTTCACGCACTTCAGACAAAGAAAAAGCCGTACCGATTTCATGTTTAATGCGTTCAGCAGTGGGTTCGCCAATTAAACTCCCATAACTCCGTCGAACATAATTGACTATGGCTTCATCAAAACGGTCACCGCCCATACGAACAGATTGAGAATAAACCACCCCACCTAGAGAAATAACGGCAACTTCAGTGGTTCCACCACCGATATCCACCACTAATGATCCGCGCGCTTCGTCCACAGGCATGCCTGCCCCAATAGCCGCTGCCATAGGCTCCTCGATCAAATAAACCTCCCTGGCGCCGGCACCTAAAGCGGATTCGCGAATGGCTCTACGTTCAACTTGTGTTGATCCACAGGGTACACAAACAAGAATTCGAGGTGCGGGGCGTAAAAAACGATTTTGATGTACTTTACTAATAAAATGCTGCAACATTTTTTCAGTCACATAAAAATCAGCGATCACCCCATCTTTTAAGGGACGTATTGCACTAATATTGCCTGGAGTACGCCCCAGCATGCGTTTAGCTTCCCAGCCTACCGCAAGTACACGACGTTGATTGCCCTCTTCTAAACGAATAGCGACTACAGAGGGTTCATTAAGGACAATTCCTTCGCCTCGAACATAAATTAATGAATTTGCCGTACCTAAATCTATAGAAATGTCTTTAGAAAATAAACCGCGGAATTTGCTTAGCATAAAGTTGATCACCTACGTATGAGCGTTTACCTACACAATATAGTGTGTGCCTAAGCACTTTAGCAAATCTAGAAGATTTTATGCAAGCAACATAGGAAACATTTAAATAAGCAACGGCATTTTTCGAAAGAGCAAACATCACTCTCCTCTGAAAGCTTATCCACGCCTTACTGAGCCCATTCATGTAGATTGAAACATCGCCAATATGGCGTGAAATTCTCGCATCCTACCAGCATGAGCACTATATTCCGAGCACCTTAGCAAGCTGCCGCGAAAGAAAGTAACCTATGTGACATACTCACAACCATGAGGATTGCGGACTGAGAACAGCACAGAGCCACCTCAAATGCGAAAAGTATATATTCTCAGATTCGCAAATCCAAACGTAATAGGTATAATACTGAGCTTTTTATAATACTTTAGATTTGGGGTCTTGCTCATTATGGTGATTATGCTTAAAGACGTTAATAAAATTGCTGATTTAGCTAGAATACAAATCAATCCTGAAGAAGCCACTCAGTATTTAAAAAGCCTACAAGGCATTTTTGATCTTGCTAGTCAGATGGATGCCGTAGATACCCGTTCGGTACAACCCGTCGCCCATCCTTTTGGCATCACCCAACGTTTACGTGCTGATGCCATCACTGAAACTGTTCATAGGAAAGAATTTCAGCAACTCACTCTGCATACAGAAGCAGGCCTTTATTGTGTACCCCTTGTTTTAGAATAACTTTAGAGATTAACAAATATGCATAATTATACGCTCACTGAGTTATCTACCGCCCTTCGAGCAAAAAAAGTATCCAGTACAGAGTTAACCCAACACTTTTTAGCGCGCATCGATAAATATGATAAAACCTTAAATAGCTTTATTACTATCACACCCAATGTGGCCCTAGAACAAGCCAAACAAGCCGATTTACGATATCAAAATGGCAGCGCTGGACCTTTGACCGGTATTCCTTTTGCACATAAAGATATTTTTTGCACGACTGGCATTAAAACAAGTTGTGCTTCTAAAATGTTAGATAATTTTATTGCGCCCTATGACGCCACATTGGTCCATCGTCTTAATCAGGCTGGAACAGTGTTATTGGGTAAAACTAACATGGATGAATTTGCCATGGGATCATCCAATGAAAACAGTTTTTATGGCGCAGTAAGAAACCCTTGGGATATTTCCCGTGTACCGGGTGGCTCTTCCGGTGGTTCTAGCGCGGCTGTTGCGAGCCGATTAACGCCTGCTGCAACGGGTACAGACACCGGAGGTTCAATAAGACAACCCGCAGCATTGTGCAATCTTACCGGACTTAAACCCACTTATGGTCGTGTTTCACGCTATGGACTGATTGCTTTTGCCTCCAGCTTAGATCAAGCCGGCCCAATGACACAAACTGCTGAAGATGCGGCACTCTTAATGAATGTCATGGCAGGTTTTGATGAGAAAGACTCTACCAGTATTGACCAACCCGTACCCAACTATCTTTTGACACTGAATGATTCACTCGAAGGCTTAAAAATTGGACTACCAAAAGAATATTTTTCCGAAGACCTTGACCCTAAAGTAGCCGCCACTATCCAAACAGCGATTAAGCTTTATGAAAAATTAGGTGCAAAAATTAGCAGCGTCAGTTTACCCAATTGTCATTTGGTTATTCCTTTATATTATATTATTGCATCAGCGGAATGTTCATCCAATCTTGCCCGCTACGATGGTGTGCGTTATGGTTACCGCTGTAATAACCCTACTGATTTAAAAGATTTATACGAAAGAACGCGCGGGGAGGGCTTTGGCAATGAAGTAAAACGTCGGTTGCTGATGGGCACTTATGTTTTATCCGCAGATTCTTATGATGCTTATTACGCTAAAGCGCAAAAAATTCGTGCCCTCTTAATCCAAGAATTTCAAGAAGCGTTTAAACACGTTGATATTCTACTAGGACCTACAACACCGACTACCGCATTCAAACTAGGTGAAAAAATCAATGATCCGGTGAGTATGTATTTATCAGATATTTACACTATTGCTATCAATTTAGCAGGTCTACCCGCTATTTCGATTCCAGCAGGATTTGTTGAGGGACTTCCTTTTGGAATGCAACTCATTGGCCGTCCTTTTACTGAAGCAAAATTATTGAATGCCGCGCATCGTTATCAACAAGTTACCGATTGGCATAAAAAAATACCGGAGAATTTCAAACTATGACGACCTCGGCTATACACAAAAAATCTAAACAAAATAGTAAGGTCGAATCATACGAAAAACCTAATGCATGGGAAACGGTTATAGGGCTTGAAGTTCACGTGCAATTATCAACTCAATCGAAACTTTTTTCAGGTGCCGCTACCGCTTATGGTGCAGAGCCCAATACACAAGCTTGTGCGATAGATTTAGCGTTACCGGGAGTACTACCGGTTTTAAATGCCGAAGCTGTTAATATGGCGATTAAATTTGGTTTAAGTATCCAAGCCGATATCCCTCACTATTCAATTTTTTCGCGCAAAAATTATTTTTATCCTGATCTGCCTAAAGGCTATCAAATTAGCCAACATGAAAATCCTATTGTCGGACGTGGCTATTTAACAATAATCTTAGAAAATGGGGAACAAAAAATTATCCCTATAACACGCGCTCATTTAGAAGAAGATGCAGGAAAATCCTTGCACGAAGGATTCGAAAATATGAGTGGTATCGATCTAAATCGTGCTGGAACGCCTTTATTAGAAATTGTTTCAGAACCGGAGTTAACGTCACCCAAAGAAGCAGTCATCTATCTTAAAACGCTGCATACATTGGTTCGTTATTTGGGTATCTCCGATGGCAATTTACAAGAAGGCTCATTTCGCTGTGACGCCAATGTCTCTGTACGTAGAGCCAATCAAAAACAACTAGGAACCCGTGTAGAAATCAAAAATCTAAACTCCTTTCGCTTTATAGAAAAAGCAATCCAATATGAAGTCGAACGCCAAATTGCTATTTTAGAAAACGGTGGAAATATCGATCAAGAAACACGTTTATATGATACCGATAAACAAGAAACTCGACCCATGCGTAGCAAAGAGGATGCCAAAGATTATCGCTATTTCACAGACCCAGATTTATGCCCTGTCATCATCAATGCCGACTTTATTGAAAAACTTTATCAAACCTTACCTGAATTACCACAAAAAAAACATGCTCGCTTTCAAACAGAATATAAGCTGAGTGCTTATGATGCGAGTTTACTGACTGCCGTTCGCGAATTGGCTGACTATTTTGAAACAGTCGTCAAAGAAAATATTCCGGCTAAATTAGCGGTTAATTGGATCATGGGAGAACTTGCTGCCGCTCTAAATAAATCTAATTTAAGCATTCTTGAATCTCCTATTAGTGCCAAACGACTCGCCAGCCTACTGCAACGAATTGCGGATAATACTATTTCTAGCACCATAGCTAAGGATGTGTTTGAAGCGTTATGGGTTAGCAACAAAACCAGCGATGATATTATTCAAGAGAAAAATCTACAACAAGTCACAGATCAAACCGCTATCACGAAAATCATTAATGATATTTTGATACAATATCCGGAACAATTAGCCGAATATAGAGCAGGAAAAGATAAACTATTTGGTTTTTTTGTCGGTCAAGTCATGAAGGCTTCAGGTGGCAAAATCAATCCTCAACAATTAACTAATTTATTAAAACAAAAACTCGCTCCGTAAAGAAACTTTATGTTGTTACAAAAAATTTATATTGAAACGCATGGCTGCCAGATGAATGAGTATGATTCAGACAGTCTATATAATCTTTTATCTCATTCTCACGGTTTGATCTTGACGCCAGATCCCCAAGAAGCGGATGTTATTGTCTTAAATACCTGTTCTATTCGTGAAAAAGCCCAAGAAAAAGTTTTTTCTCAGCTTGGACAATGGCGTAAAATTAAAGCCTTGCGGCCCCACATCATCATTGCTGTAGGCGGCTGTGTCGCAAGTCAAGAAGGTGCGGGTATTATTCAGCGCGCTCCTTTTGTGAATATCGTATTTGGCCCTCAAACGTTGCATCGACTTCCAGATATGATCAATCAAGTCCTTGAAAAAAAACAATCTGTGGTTGACATTTCTTTTCCAGAAATTGAAAAATTTGATCACTTACCCGTCCCCCGTGCAGAGGGTCCCCGCGCGTTTGTTTCTATAATGGAAGGATGTAACAAATATTGTAGCTTTTGTGTGGTACCTTACACACGGGGTGAAGAAATTAGCCGCCCCTTAGATGATGTGCTTGCAGAAATTGTACAATTAAGTGAACAAGGTGTTCGTGAGATTACCTTATTAGGACAAAATGTTAACGATTATCAAGGTCCGCGCCATGAAGGAGGCACAGCCGATTTAGCCGATTTAATTCGCTACATTGCCACAATAGATGATATTTTACGCATACGATTTACGACTTCTCATCCTTTAGCCTTTTCAGAGCGTTTAATTAACGCTTATGCTGATGTCCCCAAATTAGCCGATCATTTACATTTACCTGTTCAAAGTGGTTCGGATCGCGTTTTAGCAGCAATGAAACGCGGCTATACCGTATTAGAATTTAAATCTAAAATCCGAAAACTGCGTAAAATACGCCCAAATATTACCATTTCTTCTGATTTTATTATTGGCTTTCCTGGAGAATCGGATGCTGACTTTCAAGCCACACTGGATTTAATAGAATCTGTAGGCTTTGATAACTCGTTTAGTTTTATATATAGTCGACGCCCCGGCACACCCGCCGCTGAGCTTGCAGATAATGTATCTGTCCCTACAAAAAAACAACGTTTACAGATTCTGCAAAATCTCCTAGTATCTCAAGGACAGGCGCTAAGTAATCAAATGTGTGGCCAGATCCATCAAATACTGGTTGAAGGTCCATCTAAGAAGGATAAAAATGAATTGCAAGGACGTACAGAAAATAACCGCGTGGTTAATTTCAGGGGACACGCGTGCTTAATAGGGCAATTAGTTCCTATTACTATTACTGAAGTATTAAGAAACTCTTTACGAGGAGAATTAATAGTAAATTGAATACACAAGCTTATACTTTTCAACTTATGCCCGAAGATAATCATCGTTTAGCGAATCTTTGTGGACCCTTTGATCAGCATTTACGTCAAATTGAACAAAAACTCAATGTTTGTATTTACAATCGTGGTCATGACTTTCAAATTAATGGTCCTAACGCTGCTGTCGAAGTAGCTGCAAAGGTATTACACCATCTTTACGCAGAAACAGAAACTAAAAAAAACACGTTGACTTCAAACACCATTCACTTAGTGTTACAAACTGCTCAAACTGATCCCCATATGACGTTCAATCCTCCCAAAACTCCAGGAATTGTGATCCAGACTAAACGCGGACCGATTAAACCGCATAGTCCCAATCAAGCTCTCTACATCGATCGTATTTTGAATCATGATATTAATTTTGGTTTAGGCCCCGCTGGAACAGGTAAAACCTATTTAGCGGTAGCCTGCGCGGTTTCTGCGTTAGAAAAAGAACAGATTAGCCGTGTAGTGCTCGTTAGACCTGCGGTAGAAGCCGGCGAAAAGTTAGGTTTTTTACCGGGTGATTTTTCACAAAAACTCGATCCTTATTTTCGCCCACTTTATGATGCATTGAACGATATGCTGGGTTTTGAATGGGTTATGCAACTCGTCGAACAACACGTTATTGAAGTGGTTCCTTTGGCTTATATGCGTGGTCGTACGCTAAATGATGCTTTTATTATTTTAGATGAAGCACAAAATACCACGAAAGAGCAAATGAAAATGTTTTTAACACGTATTGGTTTTAATTCCAAAGTGGTTGTGAGTGGTGATACGACCCAAACCGATTTACCGCGCGGCCTAGAATCAGGCTTATGTCATTGTTTAAATATTTTAAAAAATATAAAGGGAATCAGTTTTACTCAATTTGAAATGCAAGATATTGTTCGACATACTTTGGTACAAGCAATACTCCAAGCCTATGCGCAAAACGAAAGTCAAAAAAAAGCGCATTAAAATCACGATACAAATTATTGCTAGTAACACTTTTATTCCTAGCCGTTATTTTCTACAGCGATGGGTAAACAACGCTTTGGCAAAGCAAATAGGCATTAACCAAGTTAACCTACGCATCGTTGGCAAAAAAGAAAGTACTAAGCTTAATCGCAACTATCGACATAAAAAAAATCCTACTAATGTTCTATCTTTCCCTTTTGAACCGCCACCGGGAATTTCCTCTGCGTTTTTAGGAGATTTAGTGATATGTGCCCCGCTCGTTAATCAAGAGGCTAAACAACAACAAAAAACTTCCCTAGCCCATTGGGCACATCTTGTTATTCATGGTTGTTTACACTTGATAGGTTATGATCATATTCATGATAAAGATGCCACCAAAATGGAAACAATAGAAATTCAATTATTAGAGGACTTAGGTTATGAAAACCCCTACATCTGACGGTAAAATTAAGATTAAAAAAAATCGTCAGGCATGGTTAACGCGTGTTCACCAAGCCTTTAAACAAGGCCCTAGAAATAGAAAACAACTCATTGAATTATTACATTACGCGAAACAACGCGATTTACTTAATGCCCAAGCGCTCAAAATGCTCGAAGGCGTATTACAAATCTCTGATATACATGTTAGAGATATTATGGTTCCACATGCTAAAATTACGGTTATTCCTGAAAAAGCTAATTTATCTGAATTGTTCCCACTGGTAATCGAGTCGGGCCACTCACGTTTCCCCGTCATTAACGATGAACGACGCGTAGTGGGTTTATTATTGGCAAAAGATTTACTCAAATACAACCCCTTAGCCCACCAAACCAATTTTGATATCCGTGATATCTTGCGACCCGTCGTGTTTATTCCAGAAAGCAAACGACTCGATAGTTTGCTCGAAGAATTTCAGCATAAACATTATCATATGGCTATCGTCGTTGACGAATATGGAGCCGTTTCCGGTCTGGTTACTATTGAAGATGTTTTAGAAGAAATTGTAGGCGAAATTGAAGATGAATATGATGCCAATGACGAAATTTTTATCCAGGAACAAAATCCAAATCAATTTATTGTCAAAGCCATGATGCCCATTGAGGATTTTAATGACTTTTTTACTTCTCATTTGGCAATAGATCAATTTGATACCATAGGTGGGATGATCGCGAATCGTTTTGGTTATTTGCCAAAACGTGGTGCCAGTATTACGATTCATCCTTTTCGATTTAAAGTTTTACGTGCTGATAATCGACTTATTCGTTTATTACAAGTCAATATTGAAAAACCATCTAACTGAAAAAATCTTGGGAATTCTCAATATGAAATTAAATAACGCTGCACTTTTTCAACAAAGCTGTTATATCGATGGAAAATGGGTCGAGGCAAAAAAAACCATTCCGGTTAATAACCCTGCTACTGATGAAATTATTGGAAGGGTTCCTGATTTAGCACCCGAAAGCCTACGCAATGCAATAGCTGCAGCAGAAGCCGCTTGGCCGATGTGGCGATCAAAAACAGCTGCAGAACGTGCTGAATTGCTAGGCCGTTGGTATACACTTATTTTAGAAAATATTGACGATTTAGCACTATTGCTCACCTTAGAACAAGGAAAACCACTCAAAGAATCCGTAGAAGAAATTCATTACGGTGCTTCTTTTATTCAATGGTTCGCCGAAGAAGGTAAACGCGTATACGGTGACATCATACCCGCACCATTAACCCAGCAACATTTATTTGTCAGTAAACAATCTGTGGGCGTAGTAGCCGCCATTACACCCTGGAATTTTCCTAACGCTATGATCACCCGTAAATGCGCACCCGCTTTAGCCGCTGGCTGTACTATTGTACTCAAACCTTCGGGATTAACGCCTTTTTCAGCCTTAGCCTTAGCGGTACTCGCTGAAAAAGCAGGGATACCCCCCGGTGTCTTTAATATCATCACTGGTGATTCTGAGTTGATCGGCTCAATCTTTACTGACAGCCCTTCAATACGTAAGCTTTCATTCACAGGCTCTACAGCAATTGGTAAATTACTCATGCAAAAAGCGGCCTGCTCGGTAAAAAAAATATCTTTAGAGTTAGGGGGTAATGCACCCTTTATTGTCTTCGAGGATGCCGATCTCGAGCTAGCCATCCTCGGTGCTATCGCATCAAAATTCCGTAATAGTGGCCAAACCTGTATTTGTACCAATCGTTTTTATGTACATGAAAAAATTTATGAACGTTTTACACAAAAATTAGCGCATGCCATTCAACAATTAAAAGTAGGAAATGGTTTAGCAGATACTATTCAAATAGGTCCCTTGATCAATCCAGCTGCCATTAAAAAGGTAGAAAAACATATTGCCGATGCGTTGCAACAAGGTGCTGAGCGGGTATGTGGAGGAAGCGTGCACACTTTAGGTGGAAATTTTTTTCAACCGACACTCTTAAAAAATTGCACAGCCAGTATGTTAATTGCAAAAGAAGAAACCTTTGGACCTGTTGCTGCCCTATTCAAGTTTTCTGAAGAAAAAGAAGTAATAGATTTAGCAAATGCCACAGAATATGGACTCGCTGCTTATTTTTATACACAAAATGTCGATCGGGTTATCCAGGTAGCTCAACAACTCGACTATGGCATTGTGGGCATTAACACCGGGCGCACTTCGAATGCAGTCGCGCCTTTCGGTGGCTTCAAACAATCTGGCATTGGCCGCGAAGGCTCAAAATATGGTATTGAAGACTATTTAGAAATTAAATATGTCTGTTTAAATATACATTAAATAAAAATTACTTTGCTCTAGACTGAATATCCCGTACTAGGTCTGGAAGCGGCGGCGTATGCGTATAAGCAGCAGGTTTTGCTTTGCTCTCTTTAAATGTTCCCAGCTTTAACAATTCCATGTTTATAACAGGGCTAATAGGTCTTAATAATTTTTTAACGGAATCTTGTTGATAAGGTTTAAAATAGGTTAATAGATCACTATAAGATTCCTGTGTTAACTGACAATTCTGTCGACGAAAACTTGCTATCTGATTGCTTATCAATCGAATATTCAAGAATTTAATGGCATCCTGTGGAGGAAAAACTTCAATAAAATGTTTAAACGCTTCTATGTTTATAGAAGAAATTATAGTTGTATAATTTTTTATTTCTGAATCATTAAAAAATTTTAACCTCAATTCAGCTTTAGGACAGTGCTGTAAAATTG
Source organism: Candidatus Aquirickettsiella sp. (assembly GCA_049283295.1). Classification (GTDB taxonomy): domain Bacteria; phylum Pseudomonadota; class Gammaproteobacteria; order Diplorickettsiales; family Diplorickettsiaceae; genus Aquirickettsiella. The sequence goes on along the minus strand of JBAPVR010000017.1, from coordinate 75,918 downwards.
ATACTCTTAACTGGGTCAGCGATAATTTATTTCTATTAGAGACCGCTTTTTTCTCTGCTTGGTTACCACTTTTAGAGAAGGTATTGTATCTAAAATTATTTAGTTGGAGATTAGCTTTAGTTTTATTTTGCACCGCATGTGCAATAGGTTCCTTTTCATGTTTAACAAAAAAACTATCCCAAAGATTTTTTTTAGCAAAAGGTAATAAACTAGCAAAAGTGTAATCCCTTGATAAACACGTTTCAAGTTCTTTGATATCCGATTGCGTTAGAGGAATTTTAATATCGAAATTTTTTTTCAAAAATTTTAAAACCTCAAAGCGATTGTTCGGAGCAAACAAAAATAGAATTGCCTTTAATTGGGCAGGTTTAAGTTCAAAAAATTGTAATTTTTCCGACTTAGGTAATAGTTTGGCAAAAAGTTTTACTAGATGTTCTAAGGCAATAAAGCGATTGAGCCCATGGAACAAAGATAAAATCGTTATTAATTGGGTAGATTCCAGTTCAAAATTTTTTAATGCGTTTGGCTTAGACATTATAATAGTAGAATGTTTTACTAAAAGTTCCAAAGCAACAAAGCGCCGATGCTCAGAAAACAAAGATAGAATCAGTTTTAATTGAATAGGCTTCAGTTCAAAATTTTCTAACTTATCTTCATAAATTAGTTTTTTTAATGCAGCAACCCGTAGTTCTGAATTTTTCTTTGCTGTTAAATAATTGAGTAAATTTGTCTTTTGATTTTCTTCAGTAACAAAGTTTTTAACGTTATTTTCTTTAGTTTTATTTATAGTCGCCATAATCTTAGTATTATAAAAAATGTAGTGCGCAGTCTAACAGAAAAAATTTAATAGACAATTGCTTAACTCATACTTTTTACCTACAGCCAGTCAAACGCATTATAAATGATTTAAAAAAGGGACAGGCGAGTCACTATGCTCACGAAAATTTCGGCCATCCTGTCTCCGAAATTTGTTCGCATCACGCCTGCCATTAATACATCCTGAGTCCGCGTGCATCATCCCTTACCGGATTCATTACCCACGTCGCCCAAAATAATTTCACAGTATGATGCATTTCCTGCCGCGTTCCCATCAACGCATGCCTATCACGGTCTTGATTGCAAACTCCGTTCTCCCCTGGAGTCCTCGCTTATAGTATTGTTTGTACTGAAAAAATTAACCTTTGAATGTTGATATTTTTTTTCTCCTTGTAGAAAGCCAGTGTGTTCTCTTTCGTTTTTCTGTATGGCGTTTAGGTTCATACGTAATGAATCTAAACTCTCGAAAAGATTCCTTCTTAGATTGTCATCTTTAAGATTCATAATACTCTTGACTAAAAACTCGAGATTTTGAGCTAATAAATTTAAGTTACCGGTTATTTCTCGAATATTTTTAACATCTCTTATCGTTTCCTTAGACTCAAATTTACCCCATAATTTCTCATAAAATAAAATTTCCCCTATTCTCTCGATTAAATCGGAAAAAATTTTATCTATACTTGAAAAATCACTGGTTTTTTTATCATTTTGTAAGATGTTCTTCTTACAGACCTCAAAAAAATTGCAACGCAAGTTTTTTATCCCTATAGGTCCTGGGTTAGATTCGATGTTTTCATTCTCCCCTAATATTTTTTTTATAGCTTCTAACAGCACTGAAAGTTCAGCATATTTAGAATCTCTCTTAATATTTGAACTAAAGAAACTTTCAATTTTTTCTATTAAAATTGAACATAGCTGATATCTGATACCTAAATCTCGAAGTTTTACATTATCTTGCTTAGGTCTGGTGTCTAGAAATAGGTCAATAGCTTTAATATAAATAGTTATATCCCCTTCTAGTTTTATTAAAGCAGCATATCCTTTTACACTTTGTATTTCACTAAGTATTTTTTTTATATTTAACCAAAGTAGTTTAATCTCTTCTAATTTTCCTTGTGGAAAATTACTAGAAATAAGAGGAGTATTGCTAGCATCATCATTTCGGTTATGAACAATGGAATCGATTTTAATCTCATTAATTGAAATAGCCCCACGAGTATGAGGCTTCGTTCTTTCATCACTTTTTTTGAACCTTTTCCACAAAATTGAAAGAATAGCTGTTACGATGAACCCTGAGAAAATATTTACACACAAGCCTACTGATAATTCAGCGGGGTTATTATAGAATTCCTTATCAAGGAGTAACATAGCCGCTGCAAACAGCACCTTAACTAGCAGCGCTAGATTATATTTAACGCCTATTCTTTGAATCCCCTCCCCCACAACGCAGCCGCCGATGCTGCTAATGGTATTCGCCGCAACAGAAGTAGTACAAGCAACTAAACTAGTATAGACAAAAGTATCGTTTAAAAAAAAGGGCATTGAAAATCTATTCAGGTAAAGATAGCGTAGCATGCCTGTGAAAGAAGTTATTAGAATAGATGTTCCGTACTTCACCATGATTAAACCAAGCCTAGAAGAAGAGGAACGTTTTTTTTCTTTTATTAATTTTTCCAATGCAAAAAGCAAAAGTGCATTTGTTGCACCTATCGAACCTTCGATAATAAATACTTTACTTATATCTAGCTTAATGGCAGCCGATAAAACCGAAGGTTCAGTGACCACTGGAGTCGTTTCTCTCTTAGAGTATATCGTCACTTTTTTCGGTTTCTCAAAAAGTTCCCCTTTAGATCCTTGTTCCTTTGAATACTTTATACACTGCTGATATATTTCACCTCGCCAGATAGTACATGCGTTCTTAGAGGGAGGAAAGCTCGTGCTGCTTGTCATTTCGTGCTTTTGAATGCAAGCACGGATATTCGCATTATCCTCCAAAAATAGACTGCTTAAATCCTGAGGTAAATTTTCTTGATCGGATATACCTATCCAATATTTAGAAGAATAGGTCTTTCGAATCTTCTCAACCATCTTGCTTTGAAGAGAAAGCTGATTTTCATTGCGCTTGCTAAGATCTTGGATATAGATCGGTCCTTCAAGAAAACAATTATCTCCATATATATACAATTCTGCTAAGGATCTAATGAGTATTGTCTCTATTTTTTTATAGGATTCTTTATTTAAAAAATTAAATTTCGAAACACTAAAACCTTTGTCAGTCAAATAAACTATTATTCCATCAATTTTCCAATAAAAATAAATAGGCCCATGTTGTTCCTGGCCATGAAAAAAACCTACATTATTCCTAAGTAAACTCAATACTTCATTACTGTTTTTTAAATTATGAAAAAACCGCTTACTAAGTTCATTGAGTTTTTCCTTAGCCTGGTTATGTTGTTCACAATTCGATGGGAGTATACGTAACCAACGCATAAAATCTTCTTTCCAAAGCGTGCCAAAATGTTCAGTAATATTATCTTTTAGCTTTAGTAAAAAAATAAAATCTTTTGGTCGCTTTCGGTAAAAAAAATCTGTTATAAAAAAGCGTAGGCGAGGTTCATTCAAATTATTTCTGAGAGAAAAGGATGCTGATTGCGAATATACATTAGGATCACAAACTTCTAAAGAAATGTATTTTCCAATGTTATCCTGAAAATATGGATAACAAGAAGAACACCTGCCAGTAAAAAGCGTAAAGAACACACTGCGTAATTTCTCCTGAATAATACAGATTAAATCATCTTTATTTTTTTCTAGTGAAAAATATAGGGTAGTAATATCATCTTCAAACAGAAGATCATGACATGAAGATTTATTTTTATCTGATATAAAGAAATTGAATAAATAGGACTTAAATGTTAGTACGCTAGAATCATTTTTTACAGAATCTATTAAACCTTCATTCAAATCAAATAGATGATTCAAATAATTGGAAATTAATTCGAAAAGCTTTTTCTTCCCAACTTTATTTTCCAGTTTCTTATCTATGTAAAAATTCAATTCTTTAGTTTGCTCACCTAGCTTAAGAAAATAATTAATATTCATTAACAACCTTATGTAATATATATAGAATCAATAACGGCATAGGCGCAGGATTCTAACAACTAAATATTAAATTCTTATTAACGAGTCTCTCTAAAAAAGAAATAAAATCAGGGCCAGCGCATTATCAGTGGTTGAAAAAATGTTATCGCTAAATTGCTTTGTCTTATTTCTAAAAGAAAAATAAAAATGAAAAAAGTACGTAGAAGCTCAAATTAACTTGATGCTTGAGAGAGAGAGAGAGAAGATTTAATAATATTCCAACTCTATCGATAGAAAGAAATTTTATACTTGAGTCGTGGCCGGTATTTCTGTAGCCAAACAGAAATACCCGTTAAAATGTAATTTCTCTATGTACGGCCAGCTGGCAAGGCTCAGCGTCGCAAGGCTGCGCTGTAGTTCCAGATGAGCACTGCCAATCGAGCAACGTGCTTTAATAATGCGTTGTCCCTATCCGTGTTAGGTTATCACGATTTGTTGCGACATAATCAATTCGCCAAACTTGGAAACCGTAACCTAGCCCATAGTCACGTAAATAAATTTTTAGTCTTCGTCCGGAATCAATAAACTTTCAAGTAAGACATGTCGATTGACTTTTCTATTATTTCTTAAACAAATCATCCATGCCCAATGCAGCTCTCGATGGTTTTTAGTTTTTTATACGAACCTACCGCGCATCAATAACCGCGGGCGCTAAACCTCAGCGCTTTGTCAACGACAACATCTCACAATGTGTGTTTTTCGTCTTTCAGTCTGTGTTTTTTATTATAAATTCCGTAATTTAAATAAATCTATTAAAAATTCATCTAACACATGACTAAAAAATTATTCCACACCCGAATGACCAAACCCACCGGTACCGCGTTTAGTTTGTACAAACTCCGGAACCAATTCAAATTGTGTTCTCACCACCGGCACAAAGACCAATTGAGCAATTCGATCGCCGGGCTGGATTGCAAAATCGCTTTGGCCTCGATTCCAACAAGAGATAAACAATTCACCTTGATAATCGGAATCAATCAGACCAATGAGGTTCCCAAGTACAATGCCATGCTTATGGCCAAGACCCGATCGCGGCAGGATCACAGCGGCTAAATTAGGTTGAGCGATGTAAATAGCTAAACCGGTCGATAGTAGCTCGGTCTGATTGGGCAATAAGCGGAGGGTATCCTTAGTGCAAGCGCGTAAATCAAGACCTGCCGATCCATCGGTCGCATAGCTTGGCAATGGAAATTCCGCACCTAATCGGCAGTCCAAAATTTTTAATTGGATGTTTTGCATAGAAGATCCTATTGAAAATGGATTCTCATTATAACGCAATCTAACGGTACAATTCTTAAACGATTTTAGCACTTGTAACTGGTATTTACCCCCCCCGCTGCCTATACTTTTGTTAAGAACGATAGATAAATAGTCCAAAAATTATTTCATTTCCATGGGGTACCGTATGAAAAAATTTAATTCATTTGTCTTAATAGGCGCTTTATTAATAGGTTTGACAGCCTGTGATACCATGTCGCCTGACCAACGACGCGTTGCCGGAGGATTAGGTGGTGCTGCAGTCGGTGGCCTTTTAGGTAACACTATTGGTGGTGGTTCGGGTAGCACGGTGGCTACCATTGCGGGTGCCGGGCTAGGTGCTGTAGCCGGTAGCAGCCTTGCAGGTAACTCAGGCAACCGATACTAGAATATAGCGCTCTCAGATAACCTAAACACACGTTCTGCCACTAAAATTGGGCGTATGTTTAGGTTTTCTTCTTTATATTACCCCTTAGTTACTTAAAATCTTAACCTCTCATCGCTATTTGATGGATTCTTCTTTTATATTTCTTATAAATGCTATACTTTTGCCATATTAAATCGATATTAATACATTTATGCGTCTAGAAAGTATCAAATTAGCTGGATTCAAGTCCTTTGTTGATCCTACCACGGTAGCTTTTCCAAGTAATCTTACCGCTATTGTAGGACCTAACGGCTGTGGAAAATCCAATATTATCGATGCCATACGTTGGGTTATGGGTGAAAGCTCTGCGAAACAATTACGGGGGCAATCGCTTGATGATGTGATATTCAATGGTTGCCATACCCGCAAACCGCTGGGCAAGGCGGCTATTGAACTCAACTTTGATAACTCCGATGCGAGCCTAGGAGGCCAATACAGTAGTTACACGCAGATTTCAATCCGGCGTGAAATTACGCGCGAAGGTCAATCTATCTATTCTCTCAATGGAACACGTTGCCGAAGACGCGATATCCGGGACATATTCTTGGGTACAGGTCTGGGTCCGCGCAGTTATGCCATTATCGAACAAGGTATGATTTCTCGCATAGTGGAAGCTAAACCTGAAGATCTGCGCGCTTATATTGAAGAAGCAGCCGGCATCTCAAAATATAAAGAACGACGCCGTGAAACTGAGTTACGCTTAGAACACACACAAGAAAATTTAAATCGTTTAAATGATTTAAGAGAAGAACTCAGCAAGCAACTTAAGCATTTACAGCGCCAAGCCCATACCGCCGAACGCTTTAAAACACTGAAGCAAGAAGAACGTTTTCTAAAAGCTCAACTACAAACCTTACGTTATCAAGCCTTTCAAGAACAACTACACGCTCAGTTAAATGAAATACAAAGTGTGGAAGAACAATTGCACGCGTCTCAAATGCAACAACAACATTTATCAGCGCAGATAGCAGCGGATCGCACTCAACAAACCCAGGCACGATTAAACTTTGATAACTTTCAAACGGAATATTATGAACTAGGCAATGACATAATCCGTTTGGAAGAAAATTTACGCACCCAAACAACACAACTTCAGCAAAATCAACGGGAGCTTGCAGATTTAACCAAAAGTAAAGCAGCGCTTGAACAACAATGTCAATCCAGTGAAGCAAAGCAGATTCAGATTAAGCAAACGCTTACTGAATTTCAGGAAAAGCAAACGGTACTTAAAGCAAACACTGAACAAAGCCAAGTTTTATTAAAACAAGCTGAGAAAAGTTTTGCCGAATGGCAAACCCAATGGGAAACAATCCAAACCGCGTTTACTGAACTAAAACAACAGCAGCATAGTGCTGCCACACAAAATCATTATCATCAACAGCAATCGCGAACATTAACGCTTCGTATCGAACGTTTACAGCATGATCAAGATGAACAAACTAAAATTTTAATCCCTCAGAATGAACAACCTGAAAATTTGAACGAAGTTTTAGCGTTAGTTGAAGAAAAGCAGATCCACTGTAAAACACAACAAACGCAAATAGCTCAACAAATTCTTGAGCAGCGTTCCCAGTTACAACAAATCACTAAAGAATTAGATCAATTAAAAAGTCGCTTACAAATTACGCAAGGAGAATATGCGTCACTAATGGCTTTGCAACAAGAAGCCTTAGGTAAACGCGAACATACTTTGCTGCAATGGTTTAAAAAACACAATATAACCGAGCAACCTCGACTGGCTCAGTTATTGCAAGTTGAAACGGGCTGGGAACGTGCTGTAGAAGTTGCTTTAAATCAACATATCCAAGCCGTCTGTTTTACCGATCGCGATTCCTTAGACGATTTTTTAAATAACCCACCACCGAATACAGTCAGTTTAATGACAAAGTCGATGCCCTGTGAACATTTTGCAGCGATCTTTCAAAATCAGTTAGCACTCGCACCCATCAGTAGCAAATTTACAGCACCTTGGCCACTTCAACATTTATTAGCGGGAATCTATGTTGCAGAGAGCACGACAGAAGCTATAAATCATACCCAACAGTTAAAAAGTTATGAGTCCATCATCACCCGTGAAGGGATCTGTTTAGGTAATCATTGGATACGCTTAACGGCCGGAAATGATCATAAATCAGGTTTATTACAACGGGAACGCGACATCGCACAGCTACAAACAGTACAACACGATATTCAACACCAACTTGATACTAAACAAATAGATTATCAAAACATGCAAAAGCAATTAAAAGAATTGGAAGAGGCACAAGCGATACAACAAAAACAATCTACTGAATTAATTACCCAACAAGCAGATTTAAGCGCGCGCCAAAAAGTACACCAAGCTCGGATCGCTCAAGCTCAACAACGTCTTCAAGCGATACAACAAGAATTGCAAGAAATTAAACAGCATTATGCAACAACCCAAGAAAAACTTCAGCAAACCTGCGAAGAGCAAAAAGTAGCGGATATACAACTGCAGCAAGTGGAGAAACAACGGCTCACCCACTTGGCAGATAAAGAAACATTGCAAAACCAACTCAATGAATCGGTGCGTATCACTAAAACCTATGAAGCGGAACTTCATCAACTTGAGTTACATTTACAAGCGACCCAACATCAATTAAAAACTGAGCTTGCCGCCTTATGCAATGTAACACAGCAACAGTTGCAATTAGAACAACGTCTTAATCAATTGCATAAAATACTCGACATTGCTGAAAATCCAATAAATTCTCTACAAGAACAGCTCGATCTACACATCGAGAAGAAAAATAAACGGGGCTTACTACTTAAAGAAAGTCAAACACAATTAGAAATCATTGATAAGAGAATTAAATACGCCGAAGACCAATCCCAAACGCTGGAAACTAATCTTAATGTCGATCGTAATGTCTTAGAACAACAACGTTTATTATCGCAAGAATTACATATACGATCTAAAACCTTGGAAGAACAATTGCAAGAACAAGGTTATGAACTGGAAAAACTTTTATCAGAAATTCCTGATGAGCCGATAGATAGTGCTGAATGTGAAACGCAATTGACTAACTTAACCCAGCGTATTGAACAAATGGGGGCGGTAAATCTTGCTGCTTTAGAAGAACAACACATCGTTTCAGAACGTGAAAAATACTTAGTCGCACAACATAAAGATTTAACTGAAGCCCTAGAAATGTTGCAAACGGCTATTCAAAAAATGGACAAAGAAACACGTAACCGTTTTAAAGAAACTTTTGATAAGGTCAATCAAAATTTCACTCGTTTATTTCCCAGACTGTTTTCAGGAGGGGTCGCTTCCTTACAATTGCAAGATGCTAATTTACTGAGTAGTGGTATCTGTATCATGGCGCAACCACCAGGGAAACGAAATAGCACGATACACCTCCTATCGGGGGGAGAAAAAGCATTGACTGCAACGGCCTTAGTTTTTTCATTTTTCCAGTTAAATCCTGCTCCTTTTTGTATGTTAGATGAAGTTGATGCCCCCTTAGACGATACGAATGTACTGAGATTTTGTAAATTAGTGAAAGAAATGTCAAATGAAGTACAATTCATCTTTATTAGCCATAATAAAGTAGCAATTGAAATGGCACATCACTTAACAGGCGTGACGATGCATGAACCCGGCGTATCGCGCATGGTCGCTGTGGATCTAGAAAAAGCCATAGCCATCGCTACTGCTTAAGCCTACAATGGATCAGTTACTTTGTATTTTTAGCTTTATTTTGTCGCATGATACGATTGGGAGCCAAATATGGAAGCTTTAATAGGAGCAGCGTTTTCTTTCTTGAGCAAAAAATATGATTTCCTGCAAGAGGTATCATTGTAATGGACATTGACTATTTACTCATTATTTTACCTAGTATTATTTTCCTAGGCGTTTTTGGTTTAATACTTATTATATGGCATGGAAATTTTCGCAGTAAAAAGCAAAAAATAAATTCAAATGCCGATTATTCCATTACAGAACCATCATCTAAAGCTGATTTACCAACAACATCGCGACTCGAACCTACTTTAACTAAATCCAGTCTGAATGAAGAAAATAAAAATAATACCAACTCCGCAACTCAACATGAAATCGATAACTATATTATTTTACAATTAATGGCACCCCAACAAAGACCTTATCGAGGCTATGAACTTATTCAAACACTGACGAGTGTAGGTTTTCATTATGGGAAAATGAATATTTTTCATTTTTATACTGACCCTTTAGTCAAAAAAGAACTTTTATTTAGTCTAGCTTCGGCTATTGAACCTGGAACGTTTGATTTAGATAATATCGGAGAAATAGTTTGTCCTGGATTATGCCTATTTATGTCAATTCATAAGGTTAAATCCGCGTTAACCGCAGTTGAGTTAATGTGGGAAACAGCACAAATTCTTGTACAAGATTTAGGTGGCGTACTGTGTGATAGACAACTACAACCTATTGACAATCTTTCTCGATACCACTCACAACTGCATGCTTATGCCTAAACCAACCGACCGCATTATAAAAAAAATCGATCGGCTTAAAAAAAAAATTAACGAACACAGCTATCGTTATCATATTCTTGATGACCCATTGATTAGCGATGCGGCTTACGACAAGCTTTTTCGTGAATTAGAAAATCTCGAAAAACAATATCCCAAACTTATTAGCAAAAACTCTCCTACGCAACGCGTCGGTGACACACCTTTAACATCCTTCCAACATGTCCAACATATTATACCCATGCTTTCTCTGGAAAATGCCTTTTCCGAAAAAGAAGTATTAGCGTTTAATAAACGTATACAAGAACGTTTAGGTACCCAACAAGATATAGAATATGCATGTGAACCAAAAGTAGATGGTATTGCCGTAAGCTTAACCTACCAGAACGGACACTTAATACGTGCTGCCACACGAGGCGATGGTAATACAGGAGAAGATATTACTTTAAATATCCGCACAATTCTGAGTATTCCTTTACAACTGCGCGGTTCAGATTACCCCGCAAGCTTAGAAGTACGTGGAGAGGTGTATATTCCTAAAAGTGCTTTTCAACAACTTAACAATCGGTTAAAAGAAGCCGGAGAAAAAACATTTGTTAACCCACGTAATGCAGCAGCTGGAAGTTTACGGCAATTAAATCCAAAAATTACCGCTCAACGTTGTTTAGCTTTTTTTACCCACAGTATCGGGCAAATTACAGAGGGTAAATTAGCCGATACCCACACAACCATTTTAGACCAATTTGAACGCTGGGGTCTACCGCGTTGCCCACAAACTCAAACAGCCAAAAACATAGTTGCTTGCTTAGCGTATTATCATAAAATAGCCAAACAACGTGCGAAACTTCCTTATGAAATCGATGGGGTCGTTTACAAGGTAAACACTATCCCCTTACAACAGCAGCTTGGCTTTGTATCACGTGCTCCACGCTGGGCACTGGCTCATAAATTTCCTGCGCAAGAAGAATTTACAAAAATATTGGCTATTGAGTTTCAAGTGGGTCGTACTGGAACCTTAACCCCGGTTGCTCGTTTGCAACCCGTTTTTGTGGGCGGAGCCACAATTAGCAATGCCACTTTACATAATATGGACGAAGTGAAACGCAAAGACATACGTGTAGGCGACACTGTTATCATCCGTAGAGCAGGTGACGTTATTCCAGAAATTGTCAGTATCGTTAAAGAAAAACGACCCGCTAACACCCCCTCTTTACAATTACCCAAACATTGCCCTATCTGTGGCTCAGATATCATTAAATTAGAAAGCGAAGCTGCCGCACGCTGCAGTGGCGCGCTGTATTGTCCGGCACAACGTAAAGAAGCTATAAAACATTTTGCCTCCCGTAAAGCCATGAATATCGAAGGTTTAGGTAATAAACTCATCGATCAATTAGTCGATACGGATTTAATTAAAGATGTATCCGACTTATACCATTTAAAAGTAGAACAATTAGCCAATTTGGAACATCTGGCTGAAAAATCTGCTGGAAAGTTATGCAACGCCATACAGGCTAGTAAAAAAACCAGCTTAACGCGTTTCTTATATGGACTAGGAATACGTGATGTAGGTATAACAACGGCCCTCAATCTCACTCAACATTTTCAAGAACTGAAATCCATCATGCAGGCCGAGGAAGTGTCCCTGCAGGTTATTCCCGACATAGGTCCGGTAGTCGCGGCCCATGTTAAAAAGTTCTTTAGCGAACCTCACAACCTTAAAGCTATCAAAAATCTACTGGCAGCGGGGGTTACCTGGCCAAAACCTACTGCCATTGCCCCGCGACAGTCATCACAGTTAACTGGAAAAAGCGTTGTTTTAACCGGAAGTTTATCTGAATTAAGCCGCGAACAAGCCACCCTTTTACTTCAAGAACTTGGAGCAAAAGTCAGTTCTAGCGTAACAAAAAAAATCGATTATGTGATAGTAGGCAAAGATCCTGGATCCAAACTCGTCCGAGCCCAACAATTAGGTCTGAGCATTCTGACGGAAAATAAATTTTTAGAGCTATTAAAGAAGACAAATTTATCGTAAAATTACCATTTTGGTAATAAACATCTTTTTTAGCTTGTCTTTCTATATATAAATTGTTAATAAACACTGGCAACTATAATTGACATTTATTAGGCTATACCGTTTATTGGCCTCAAAATTTGCAGGAAACATTGCTGGGTTTGCTGTTCCCTATACAGGCATCTATTACGCTGATAGCAATGGAGGTTTTTTTGAAAGAGACTTGACTACTCAACAAAGTATTTTGCAAAAATTGACTTGTGCTAGTTAAATAATCGGGCGCCTCCGATAATAAAAAATCTTCGCACCTTCAAATGCGAACTGAATATAAAAATAACAATAATGAGGCAAACTATGCGTATTCTATTAGTTGAAGATGATGGAGCATTGGGTGATGGAATTCAAAAAGGATTAAAACAATATGGCTATACCGTTGATTGGCTCACTGATGGCCGAACCGCCTTAAGTTCTATCAAAACAGAAACATTTGATGTCATCCTACTTGATTTAAATTTACCGGGTCTACCTGGATTAAGCGTCCTCCGTGAGATGCGTGCAGCAGGTGTTACTATGCCTGTCCTCATCTTGACAGCACGCCATGCCATCGAAGATAGAATAAAGGGATTAGACAGTGGTGCGGATGATTACTTAACTAAGCCTTTTGACTTAGATGAACTATCTGCCAGAATTCGGGCTTTACAACGACGTTTTTCCAGCAATCGTGCCGCTCCTCTATTGACCTATCGTGATATCGAATTAGATCCCAGCTCATTTACCGTCACACTTAAAGAGCAGCCCATTAGTCTGTCTCGTCGTGAATTTAGTTTATTACAAAAATTGTTAGAAAACGCCGGTCACGTTGTTTCGCGCGATTCGCTTAATCAATGCCTCTATGGCTGGGGTGATGAAATTGATAGTAATACATTAGAAGTTCATGTCCATAATTTACGCAAGAAATTAATAGATATTAATTTTATTCGGACAATACGTGGCGTAGGTTATATGGCAGAAAAGGAAAATAATTAATGTTTACTATTTTTTCGATTAGACGCTTTTTATTGTTTAATCTATTAAGCACTGTTATCGCTACCATCATCCTCACCGCTTTTGGTAACTATTATATAGATTGTCAAGCTATTAATATGGGTTTAGATAATTTATTAGTGGAAACGGGTTCGCTCCTTAAAACCATTACTAATAATCCTCGCTTTTTAACACCCACAACGCTTAGAATCATTCAATCACAACTTAATATGGGGATTCCTAAAAAAAGCGACTCTATCAATCCTCATTTAAATATAACTGATATTCATCAAAAGCAGTTACGTTATAAGTTCCAATTATGGGACGGTGATGGCAGACTACTATTAAGTTCAGAAAAAACACCGACAGCACCACTCATCAATAAACCAGGGCTTAGCGATAAAATTATCGATGGTCAAAAATGGCGTACTTTTACCATTTATGACACCCAACGTGGGGTCATTTTGGTCTTAGCGGAGCAATATGCGGCGCGTCACACCATGATCCATGACATGCTAGTCAGTGATACTTACCTCACACTCTTCATTTATCCTTTATCAGGAATTTTTATTTGGTTAATTATTGGTAGCGGATTAAAAAGTATCCGTTTTTTTGCTAAAGAAATGGCGGAAAGAGCGGCTGATCATTTAGATCCCGTTGATTTAAATGAAGTTCCTGTAGAAATAAGCCCTTTAGTGGATGAGCTCAATAAACTTTTCTTACGTTTACAACAAGCTTTCGAGCGCGAGCAACGTTTTGCCGCTGATGCAGCTCACGAATTACATACGCCCCTTGCTGCACTAAAAACACAAGCTCAAGTAGCACTCAAAACGACGGATCCACAAGAATGCTACATGCACTTAAAACAAGTCATTGCAAGTGTTGATCGTTGTTCACATGTCATTCAACAATTATTGACATTATGCCGATTAAGTCCAGAAACCATTATGCCGGAACACTTTACACAAGTAAATTTGTCACGTATAGCCGCCGAAGTCATTGCACAATTAGCCCCACAAGCTATCCTTAAACGGATCGAAATTGAATTAATTGCAAAAGATTTTGATTACACGCTATTAGGTAATACCACTGGCTTGCATGTCTTAATCCGCAATCTAGTAGATAACGCTATCCGTTACACACCTACAGAAGGCGTTATTAAAGTACTTATTTTTAATAAATCTGACGCCATCATCTTACAAGTAATAGATAATGGCCCTGGCATTCCTAATAAATTACGTGTGCGTGTATTCGAACGTTTTTTCCGTGCCTTAGGAACAAATGCGCAAGGCAGTGGTTTAGGACTTGCTATCGTAGAACAAATTGCAAAATTACATAAAGGTTCGATAGCTTTAGATACGCCTGCCGAGGGTTCCGGACTCCAAGTTGAAGTTCGTTTTCCAAAATAAAGGTAGGTTCTAACTTCAAGAAAGGGCATTGCTATAAACAATGCCCTACTACAGAAAGTAAACTAAATTAATGACATAAATTTAATGGTTTAGTTGGATTATTTCTATTTTCATCTTCACTATCCATATTTTCACTTGAGCTTCTAGTATTGTATCCTGAAGAATCACCTAAATTTGTATTCGATAGACGGGTGTTGTTTTTAGATAGGAAGCTGTTTGTTAAATGTTCTGACCTATACGCATCTGGTGTTGATGTTACAAAAAGACCTTGATGGGTTAAATTGACATTAGGGAAACTTCGATTACGAATAAGATTATTTTTTTCTTTATTCGGTTCTTGAGTAAAAATATATATATTTGGAAAACTTCCACTACGTTTAAAATTTTCTACTGAAGTATTAGTTTCGCTATTGGAATTATGCCCACTTTTTGCAAGCTCCGCATCATTATCTGACCATTCATCTTCTGAATTTTCATCCTCACTTTCACTAACCGAGATATCTATTCTACGTCCACGCAAATTTTTTTTCTGCGAATATTTATCTAAATCTTGTTTTAAAGCTATTTGAAGATTTTTTATTGTTTTATCTTTTATGTATAGCTGGTTTTTTAAATGATTTACTTGTACCTCGTGCGTATCATTATCATTAGCGGGCACTTTATCATTGAGTTCAGTAATAATTTTTTGTTTATCTTCTATTTTTAACTGAATGTATTTGCTTGCTGTATTAATAAAAACCGCTAATTCAAATTGATTGATAAGCAAGCTTAAATTCTTTTCTAAAGTTTTTAATAATACTTTTTCTTTTTTTAATTCTTTTTTAAAACTAGATAAGGTTTTACTTCTCTTTGGCTCACCCCTTTCTACAAACTCTTCTTTAATTATTCGTATATGCTCTAATTTAACTTGCTCTTCTTTTTGCAAGCAATCAATTTTTGGAGCTTGCTTCACTATGTCATTCATTATTTCTAGCTGGCATTCTAAGTTTTCCTTCATTTGTTCATAATGAGCTTCTTTACCAATTTGAGACAAAGTTTCCTGAATTTTTATGCTATGTTCGATTGCCTCTTCTTTTATTTTTTCACAATCTATATTTTGTTCTTTTACAATGCTTTTCAAATTATCCTTATTTGAAATTCTAATCATAGATAATAATTCATCTCGAGGGTCTATTTTTTTAAATTTATTGACTATTTGAATTTCTTCTTTTTCATGTTTTTCTGAAAATGTATTAGCTTTTTCAACAATTATGGAAATATCCAGCGTGTTATTACTGTCATTGTCTTTCGATAATGGCAGATTATCTAAAGAGGAAGAGACTGACGCTGTCGATGTGGCGATTACTTTTGCGTGTTTATTATCTTGAATAAGAGGAGGAGAAGGTGGTGGTGGCGGTGGTGGTGGCACTGAAATAGAAGTATCAGTTTTACTTTCTACGGTTTTTTTATCTTCGAATGAACTGTTTAGAGTGCTCAACGTATCAGGTATAAGTTGAATATTATTATCTTCAAAAGCAGTTTTAATTTTTTTAGTATTTTCATCTTTATTGTTCGTTGTGATATGCAAAGATTGTATCTCAACTGAAACTCTCTCTGTTTTCTTATCTAAACTAGAAGTTTTGTTATGTTGGAAGCCCGTTTTAAATAATGGTGTAGAATTCATTGCTGTAAAAATTTTTTTTCTAATAAGCATTAATTCTGTGAAAAAATATGGATTTTTATTTAAAATAAAAAATTTACTTTTGTGCTGATCCATCATATTAGCTACATTATCCAGCATAATGGCAAAATTATCATCAGATAAGTTACTAGTAATTTTAGATTCTTTGACATTAAACCATTTAAATATTAACCAGAATAAATAAAATATTTTTGAAGTTGGACAGCTTGACTCAGTCCGATTAAATTCATGTGGAATAAGAACTTGCAAAATATCTGTCGCCTTATTTTTTTGGATGGTTAATGCTATTAAATAATTAAATATGTAATTATTAATTTCTTCACCAGAAAAATCATTTGAAAAATTAAAATTCCCAAAATATGCCGCTAACTCTGCTTCAGGAAAATCAGTTATCTGGTTAAAAAATCTGTTAATTTCAACGTCTATATAATTGTAATAACCACTAGAACCACTATATTCATAGTTTATTTTTTTAATTTCACCATCAAAGTCTTGCATAATTTTTTTGGTTTTAATCAACATAAAATACCTGCCTATTTTTATTTTTTTATGAATTAAATTTAAAAAAGATTAAAATTTAATTTCTAACGCAGGCTACTTATATTAATTAAAATTGTCAATTAAATCTTGAAAAAATTTAAAATTAATTTAAAAAATACTTTAAAAAAGTAATTAAAATATCTTTTTTTATGGCCACATAAGATTTAATTAATATTTAATTTAAATCTTTTTTTAATATTTTCCCCAATGCGGACTTTGGGAGAGAATTCACAAAAATAATCTCATGCGGTAACTTATATCCCGTCAATGCCGTACGACAATAATTTAATAACGCTTCGGATGTTAGACTTTGATCCTTGCTCACTACAAAGGCTTTAATTGCTTCGCCGGTCTTATCAGATGGGACGCCTATAACTGCAACTTCTCTTACTTTAGGATTTTGTTGAATAATATGTTCAATTTCTTCAGGATAAACATTAAAACCGGAAACTAAAATTAGCTCTTTTTTACGCCCTACGATAAACATAAAACCCTGATGATCGAGACGTGCTAAATCGCCGGTTAATAACCATCCCTCAGGGGTTAATGCATACTGAACAGCAGCGTCTTGCATCCAATAGTTTTGCATGACTTGAGGGCCTTTCACGCATAGTTCACCCAACTCACCGATCCCCACTTCATTTTTTTTATCATCACAGAGACGAATATCCGTAGAAGGAAGTGGTAAACCGACATGATCGCCGGCGACCACTAAATCCCAAGGGGGTGCACAAACCACAGGAGAGGCTTCAGTTAAACCGTAGCCTTCCAATAATAATTTTCCAGTAACTTGCTTCCAGCAAACTTTAACGCTAGATTCTATCGGGGCACCGCCTCCTAAAGCGATCTTTAAACTCGTGAAATCTAATTGTGTAAAGGCGCTATGTTTTAAGAGAGCCTTAAATAAAGTATTCACACCTAACAATGTACTGAATTGTGTGGCGGCAAGTACCTGAATAAGTTGTTTTATATTTCGCACATCGGGAATTAAACAATTTTTACCTCCTAAACGCACACACATTAAACCATTAACCATCAAAGAAAAAATATGATACAACGGCAGAGCCGTAATAAATGTTTCTTGGCCTTCACGTAAAATAGGTCTAACCCAAGCCGTTAACTGTTCAATATTCGCTAACATATTACGATGCGTTAGCATTGCGCCCTTTGGAACTCCTGTCGTACCTCCGGTGTATTGTAAAAAAGCGAGATCTTCTCTATTGATTGCAACAGGTGATAATGTTAAGTTCTGGCCAATTTTTAAGGCCGTTAAGAAATCTATTGGTTGGATCGTTGTATTTTTTTGTTTTTGACTTTTTAAAGACCACCAAGCAGAAATATTGATCAACTCTCTTCGAGGCCAAGTAAGCATATCGCCTAAACGAGTCGTAATGACGTATTTTACAGGTGTGTTTTTTAATCTATGGTTTATATTCGACAGAAAATTACTTAATACTATTAACACCTCTGCCCTTGAATGCTCGATTTGTTGAGTGAATTCTGGAACTGTATAAAATGGATTAACATTAGTCACTACCAACCCGGCTTGCAGCACCGCAAAAATTGCTATCATATATTGAGGACAATTAGGTAGCATAAGCGCTACTTTGGTTCCTTTACTTAGTTTCAATTGCTGTTGCAAATAGGCGGCTAAGCTGCGACTTAAATCAGCCCATTGAGCATAGCTAATCGTTTCCTGAAAAAAACTTAATGCGGGCAGTGAACAAAATTTTCCACACGCATCTGTAAATAATCGATCGAGTGACTGATAAATATCAGAATTAATCTCAGCCGGCACTTGTTGTTGGTAGCGATTCAACCAAATTTTTTCCATCATTCACCACCTAGAAAATTAAAGGCGAGCATTCCCTATTAAGTTTTAGTATATAATGCATCCTCTATTTCGACATTCTATAATGACTAGGTGGACTATTTATGCACAGTTTGATGGGGACATCACAAGAAGCCTTTAAATTAAAGGCAAGTCTATTCACATTGACTACTTTTCATTTATTCAGTCCCGATGCACAACTCGTTCATCAACAATTAAAACCTTTAGTTGAGCAAACTCCACGTTTTTTTCAACAATTACCTATTATCTTAGATTTATTTTCCTTACCTGCTGTAATCGGACCTATCGATTTCCCGGGTATTATCAGCTGTCTACGGGGCTATGGGTTAATTCCTGTAGGAGTACGCGGTGGTAATGCAGAACAACAAACATTCGCTATACAGTCGGGACTCGCTCTTCTCGCCAATATAAAAACTGAAGCCACTGATTCACCCAAAGTAAATACTCCCTCGCCTGCTATTAACTCTAAGTTGATTACCCAACCCGTACGCTCTGGTCAGCAGATCTATGCAAAAAATAGTGACTTAGTCGTAATTGCCTCAGTCAGCCCAGGCGCAGAACTTCTAGCTGATGGTAATATCCACATTTATGGCCGTTTAAAAGGTCGAGCACTTGCGGGCGTAGCTGGAAATCAACACGCACATATTTTCTGCCAAAACTTAGAAGCTGAGCTTGTTGCAATTGCCGGGCATTACTGGTTGAGTGAAGATTTGCAGGATTTACAACAGACACTTAGTAAAGGCAGTGTACACATCTCTTTAGAACAAGAACGGTTACAAATAAAACAACTCATTTAAGTTGTCTTCGAACAGTCAAGCATCATTTTAGGTTGTATCCATTTTTCTAATAGATAATTCATTTCTTCTATTTTAATAGGCTTAATCAATACTTCATCGATACCGGCGTGCAGAAATTGTTGTTGATCCGCGGGCTGGCCATGAGCCGTTAATGCAATAATAGGAATATGTTCTTTATCCGTTTCCTGCTTGCGTATTATTTGGGTAATAGTTACACCATCGCTATCGGGTAAAGCAATATCGATAAGAATAAGATCATAATGATGTTGCATATAAAACTTTAGCGCTATTTCAGCATTACTCGCAATATCGTAAAGTATTCCTTTTTTTTCTAGCCACGAACTATAAACACGTTGAATAATTTCATTATCTTCTATCACCAAGATACGCAATATTATAGTATTCGAAGTAAGCAAATTATTTGTTTGTACTACTCTGACCTTATCTAGAGGTTCTTTAAGTTCTTTTAAAGGAATTCGACAAATATATTGACTTCCTTTTCCAAGTGTACTTTCTACTTCTAAAGTCGCTTTTAATACGCGAAGATAACTTAATATGATAGCCAAACCCAGATTAAAAGCTTTATAACGGCGTTTTTTGTGCTGATTAAATTGATTAAAACACGCCTGTAATTCTAATAGTTCAGCCTCATCCATACCTTTTCCAGTATCTTTAATATTAAAGATGATTTCGCTTTGCAAGGATGCAAACTCCTGCGCAGGTCTCACAACCTGTATAACAACCATACCCTGCTCAGTATTAATTAAGGCATGGCTGCTTAAATGAAATAAGATATGATAAATTAAATTCGGATCGCCTATCCAAATGAGAGGAATATCTTCTGGATAATCAAGGATTAACTGTAAACGCCGCATCCCCGCCTGGTACGATAATTGGTTGATAATTTTTTCTAGCAAATCTCTTAAATTAAAAGTACAGGTTTGTAATTCGATATGTTGCGCTTCTAACTCAGGAAGATTGAGTAAGCGATTCACTAAAGGTAAAATAGCTTCGCTTGCTTCAAGGATATCTGTGACATAACGCTGTTGTATAGGCAGCAAACAATCCATGCTTAATAATTGCGCCATACCGATAATATTAGCCAAGGTGGTACGTAATTCATAACTTAAATTAGAAATAAAATCCGATTTTGCATTGTTAGCATTTACTGCCCGTCTCGCATTTTTAACGACAGTTGCTAATAGATGCTGGTAGGCTTCTTCTTTCATATTTTTTCTCTTCATGCCATGCTTCAAGATGCTATATTTAAAAAAGCTTAGATCTCCTTTAATTGTGAAAAATAAATGTCTGGCCAACGTTCCATGGTCAGTTTCAAATTAACCTGACTGGGCGCTAAATAAATTAGATTGTTTTTAACATCATGCGCTAAGTTCAGATTAACTCTATGTTGAAATTCTTTTAATTGCTTATTATCATCCGCATTTACCCAACGCGCCGCCACAATATTAACAGCTTCATAAGCGCATTCTACTCTATATTCATGTTTTAATCGGTATGCCACCACATCAAATTGCAAAACACCGACCGCCCCTAAAATTAATTCACTACTATTCAAAGGTCTAAAAATCTGTATAGCTCCTTCTTCAGATAATTGCATTAATCCTTTTAACAATGCTTTAGATTTCAATGGATCTTTAAGACGAACGCGTTGAAACAATTCCGGTGAAAATGAAGGGATTCCAGTGAATTTTAATGTTTCACCCATAGTAAAACTATCACCTATCTGTATCGTGCCATGGTTATGTAAACCAATAATATCGCCTGGCCATGCTTCTTCTGTTCTTACTCTGTCACCCGCCATAAAAGTCAGCCCATTATGTACTGTAATTTCACGCTGGGTGCGAACATGAAATATTTTTATACCCGGGGTGTATTTTCCAGAACATAGTCTCAAGAAAGCAATCCGATCTCGGTGTGCTGGATCCATATTCGCCTGAATTTTAAATATAAATCCGCTGAAATTAGCTTCTTGCGGTTGCACAATCCGAACGTCAGTTTGCCTAGCCTGAGGACAGGGTGCATATTTCACAAAAGCCGCTAATAATTCTTGAACCCCAAAATTGTTAATCGCTGAGCCAAAAAAAACCGGTGTTAACTTCCCAGCAAGATAATCTTGCTCATTAAACACCGCACTCGCTCCTTTAACGAGTTCCAATTCATCTCGTAATTCATCAAATAAAATACCCACCCGTTCTTTTACCTTAGGATGATTAAGGCCCGTAAAGCACTCACTCTCTTTACGTTTTAAATTACTTGAAGGCGCATAAAAATAAACTTTGTCCTCTAGCGTATGATAAATACCCTTAAATTGTTTGCCCATCCCGATAGGCCAAGTGACCGGTGCACAAGAAATATCTAAAGTTGATTCAATATCATCTAATAATTCAATCGGTGTGCGTGCTTCTCTGTCCATTTTATTAATAAAAGTTAAAATTGGAATCTGTCGTAGACGACAAATCTCTAATAATTTTTTCGTCCGTGGTTCTACGCCTTTAGCCGCATCAATCACCATTAAAGCAGAATCGACGGCGGTTAAGGTTCGATAGGTATCCTCAGAAAAATCGGCATGTCCCGGTGTATCTAACAAATTAAAAATACAATCTTGATAAGCAAATTGCATCACCGAAGTCGTAACCGAGATCCCTCGTTCTTTTTCTAAGGCCATCCAATCTGAAGTAGCATGATGTGCTGCCTTACGCGCTTTAACCGTTCCAGCAAGTTGTATAACACCTCCCCATAACAAAAGTTTCTCTGTCAATGTTGTCTTACCCGCATCCGGATGAGAAATAATTGCAAATGTTCTTCTAGATAAAATTTCTGCCGGATACGCTGTGTCTGACATACTGGAACCTATGAATTTAAATACTCTTCGCAATTGGATGTTTATCTGTGTTGCCGGCTCAACTCACAATCCTCTTCGCGGCACTTGTCAAAAACCCAATTGCTGTGAGTATATTAAAAATAACCATTATTTTAAAAGGGTTCTTATTGTATACGAAATTTTGTTACTGTTTTCATCTAATTCGCCTAATCCTGATAATGCTAATTGCCAAATTAAGCATTCTAGTTTAACCTGACAGCTTTCTGGGAGAGGTGTCCGAGCGGCTTAAGGAGCACGCCTGGAAAGTGTGTGTAGGTTTATCCCTACCGCGGGTTCGAATCCCGCTCTCTCCGCCAATGGTGGTTATATCGGTCCCTTCGCAACGCAAAGCAGCGAACCCCGTCAGATCCGGAAGGAAGCAGCGGTAGTTGTCCATGCGTGTGCCGAGGTGTGGCTGCTATAACCGCCTCCATTAACGATCTAATGATTGGGTCAAGGGGGTTCTTATGAGTTATCAAGTCCTTGCACGAAAATATCGACCTCAGTCATTCGAGCAGTTAATTGGTCAAGAATCCACTTGTCGCATACTAAAAAATGCACTAAATACTCAACGAATTCATCATGCTTATCTTTTTACAGGCACGCGCGGTGTTGGAAAAACAACCTTAGCGCGTTTACTCGCTAAATGTTTAAATTGTCAAACTAAGATCACACCCGAACCTTGTAATCAATGTAGCAGCTGTCAAGCGATTAATACGAATCGTTTTACCGATCTCATTGAAGTAGATGCTGCCTCACGCACCAAAGTAGAAGATACGCGTGATCTATTGGCTGACGTTCACTATGCACCCAGTCAAGGTCGCTATAAAATTTATCTTATTGACGAAGTACATATGCTTTCTTCGCATAGTTTTAATGCCCTATTAAAAACCCTCGAAGAACCTCCGCCACATGTCATCTTTTTACTGGCAACCACCGATCCACAACGCTTACCCGCCACGATACTTTCACGTTGTCTACAGTTTCACTTAAAAATTATTTCTGCTGAGCAAATCAGTGACCATCTCGCTAATGTTCTAAAAAATGAAAATATTCCTTATGAACCCCCAGCATTATTGCCCCTTGCACAAGCTGCACACGGTAGTTTACGTGACGCATTAAGTTTATTAGATCAAGCGATTGTTTATACCAATCAAAACCTTACAAAACAGGATATCAACACATTACTCGGTCATGTTACTAATACTGAAGTAACAAGTTTACTTGAGGCATTAATTGTAGAAGATACCGTACAGCTCTGGTCACTCGTAGAAAAATTAAATACATTAGCCGTTGATTTTTCATGGGTTATTGATGAATTACTGACTATTTTACATGACATGGCACTGTGTCAACGGTTTAAGACGGTAACGAACCACACCCAGGCCGTTATTGAACTAGCCCAAAAACTTTCACCCGAAGACGTACAGCTTTATTATCAAATTGCTTTATTAAGTCGCCGCGATTTAGCGTTGGCACCCACGCCACGACTAGGTTTTGAGATGCTGTTACTAAGGTTACTCGCTTTTAAACCTGCTACTGAAGAGACGGCCCCCCATCGCTTAGCAAAACACGTTCCACCGACTACGCCTGCAAAAAAACAAGCTATTGCGCGTAAAATAGATAAAGTAATAGCGCAAAAGCATCAAAAGGACTTACACTGGCCTACGCTCACCAAACAATTAAACTTAACCGGTTTAACTTATGCCCTCGCCCAGCAATGTACCTTACAGACTTATCAAGATAACCACATTTCTTTATACCTAGATCCTAGACAAGCCGCATTACGCAGTGTTAAACAAGAAGCCAAGCTAGCGCAAGCGCTTTCGGACTATTTCGAGAAATCGACCACATTAGAGATTAGCCTCGGCGATATGGATTTATCCACGCCAGCACGCTTGGAGCAACAACAGAAATCACAGCGCCTAGAACAAACGACACAAGCACTACAAAAAGATCCAACTATTCAAGCGATTATGCAAACATTTGATGCTAAACTACAGCCTGAGTCTATTCAGTTTCTAGATGAAGATTGAATTCCTATACCCATGACACATAGATACGAACAAGCCGCTTGATGTGGCATCATCTCGCGATGGAGATTTGTTCAAGAGGAAACGCCGATCCTTTTCTTGAAGGCAGTACCGAAGCGTTACTGTCGTCGATCATGTGATAGGATATACCCATTGCACTTCAAGATGCGAACACGTATCTTGAAGTGCCTACATCTCACGATGGAGCTAAAGTAACGAGCCGTGTACTCTGCTTTAAATAGCTAGTCCAAGTTTAGCTTGGCTAGCCCTAATATAATCGGAATATATCGCTCGTCAAGCAGGATGTAAAAATTTGCATCTGCAAATACGACCGGTATAGCTAACCAATGAAGTTGATCCTACAAAGAGGAAAATAAGATGAATATGAAAGTTGACCTAGACACGCTTTTAAAACAAGCTCAAGACATGCAATCCAAAATGCAATCGGCTCAAGCTGAATTAGCACAAATAGTCGTTACTGGAGAAGCAGGTGGCGGTATGGTTAAAGTTGAAATGGATGGCCGACACACTGTGAAATCCATTTGGCTAGACCCCGCCTCGTTAAAAGAACCGAAAGAATTTGTAGAGGAATTGCTGGTAGGAGCATTTAATACGGCACTAAAAGAAATTGAACAAGCTTCGCGTCAAAAATTAAATGATTTAACAAGTCTTATGCAAACCAAATTTAGTAGTGACATAGCAACCACGACAACTGAATAATAAAATTTGGTATCCAGTAGGTGTAACTAGATATGGCCTTTAGCCCTTTGATAACACAATTGATTACACAATTTTGTTGCTTGCCAGGAGTAGGGCCTAAATCCGCTCAACGTATGGTTTTTCATTTGTTAGAAAGAGCACGTACAGATGGTTTAGCACTGGCAAAAATTATAGAGCAGGCCATCCAAGAAGTTGGAAACTGTGAGCAATGTCGAAGCTTAAGCGAAACCTCTATTTGTACGCTATGTTCAAGTCCCAATCGAGATAGTAGTCTACTCTGTGTTGTCGAAACGCCGATAGATGTACTCGCTATTGAGCAGAGTAACAGCTATCGTGGCTATTATTTTGTTCTGATGGGGCGGTTGTCGCCACTCGATGGTGTAGGTCCTGAGGAGTTAGGTATTAAGCATTTTGTTCAGCGCATTAACACCCAGCCGCCTCAAGAAATCATTTTAGCAACAAATCCTACCGTAGAAGGCGAAGCAACAGCACACTACCTCACTGAGCTGATTAAACAAAAAGGTATTAAAATTAGCCGCATTGCGCATGGTGTCCCATTAGGTAGCGAACTTGAGTTTATTGATGGTCATACCCTAGCGCGTTCACTGTTCGCACGTGTGCCCGTTTAACCTCCTTTGCTGCACTGAATATAAAACTTGTATATTCAGAAGAAGTGACAAAGCAGTTTTCACTAAGGATGCGGTGATTTCTGTGTTTCTTTAGAAAATGAGTTATCTGCGCTACTTTGAAAAAAAGTAACGCTCGGGTGATTTTGAACTAGAGCAACTGGCTGACTACTAGACTCTTCAGCCTGCAAATAGCGCTGATAAACTTCACTTAGAGAATCATTGAGATCATGAAAACGCTTTGACACTATTAGTACATATTCTACTCCTATAGCCGCTTTTATTTTTTCGCAATCAAAAGTTTTGTTATAAGCGGGATTAGTAATAAAGCTCTGTTCAGGTATACCCAAAGCAAACGCAACAAATGTAGAAGGCATGGCACCAACAATAAGCTTAGGATCTATTTTTGATACAATAGCATAAGATCCCTTTTCTTTTGGTAAAGAAACAATACTTAAATTGTCAGCCTTTATTAAATAAATAAACCCATAAGTCCCCGCTGAAACAAGCTCATTATCCCGACCAATAAATTCATTATCCCGACATTTTATGCTGGATGCGCTAATATAAGTTTGAGGTAAAGGCTTAAATTTTTCTAAAAGTTTTTTGTCTAAATCCGTTTGATTAAATCCATTTTGAAAAACATCATTAAACCTATCCAATAAAGTATTTACACAACTACTTTTTTCAACAATGACTTCTTCACCGCGCCATATAAATTCATCTTTTGGCATATTTATTATCCCCATTAAGTATAAAACACTTAAATTTTAACAGAATAAAAAAAATTGGAAAGATTAAAACAAATTATTTTAATTTAAAAATTAAATAAAATTTAAAGATATATTCTCACCTTACTATATTTTAAACGCTGCTAATAAAGTGAGAATATTAAAAGATGGGCTTAGCTTAAGCCAAGGCTTGCTTGGCTTTCTCAACGAGCTGAGCAAAAGTAGCCTTATCAGTTATTGCTAAATCCGCTAAAATTTTACGATCAACGGCGATTTCTGCTTTGATAAGACCTGCAATAAAGCGGCTATAAATCATACCCTGTTCACGTACTGCAGCATTAATACGTACTATCCACAGTGCACGAAAATCACGCTTCTTTTGCTTTCTATCACGATAAGCATATTGACCTGCTTTTGTTACGGCCTGCTTCGCCGATCTGATGACGCGACTGCGTGCACCCTTATATCCCTTCGCTGCTTTTAGGATTTTTTTATGTCGGGCTCTTGCTGTTACCCCACGTTTCACTCTTGGCATTGTCTTTAACCTCTATAATTATCTTGCGTTTTTTTCTAAGAACCTTGCAACATACGTTCGACAGCGCGTACATCACTGGGATTAACTAAATTCGTATGACGCAAGTTGCGCTTGCGCTTACTATCTTTCTTAGTAAGGATATGGTTATGGTGTGATTGCGCACATTTATAACCTTCGGCTGTAGGCTTAAAACGCTTTGCAGCGCCTCGGTGACTTTTTAATTTTGGCATAGAGTGTACTCCGCATTACTTATAATGATTAGTATACTTTTCGCAGTTGCATTTTTGTCTGTGTTACCACTCAACTCACAACCCTCATGTCGGTTAATACACTACGGTTGCTTCACTAGGTGGCACCATGACAAAACTCAAATTGCTGTGAGTATCGTTTTTAGCTACTTAGTTTTTTTTGGGCTAACCACTAACACCATCTGCCGGCCTTCCATCTTAGGTTTATCATCGATCGCGGCATAAGCTGCCAGATCCTTTTCTAAACGTTCAATAAGCTTAGCGCCTAAATGCAAATGGGCGATTTCGCGACCCCGAAATCGTACCGTGATTTTAGCTTTATCGCCTTGTTGCAGGAAACGTACCAGGTTGCGTAGCTTGACCTGATAATCTCCTTCTTCTGTTACGGGTCGAAACTTAATTTCTTTCAATTGAATCCGCTTTTGCTTTTTCTTTTGAGCTGTTTTTTGCTTACTCAATTCAAAGAGATACTTACCATAATTCATGATCCGACAAACGGGAGGAGCCGCTGTCGGTGCAATTTCTACTAAATCAAGATCAGCCTCTTCAGCCTTTCTTAATGCATCACCTAAAGAAACCACACCTAACTGCTCACGCTCAGGACCAATTAACCTTACTTGGGGAACACGAATTTCGTTGTTAACCCTCACCCTTTTTGCGCTGCCGGTTCCTGACCTAGGTTGAAAACCTCCTCCGGGTCTATGCTGAATAACTTTTTCGGTACTAATAACTTTTCTCCGTATCGATTCGACTATGCGGCTCAATAACCTGCCGAATCATCTGATAAAACGTATGGACCGACATACTACCCAAATCATCCCCTGTTTGTCTACGTATGGTGACTTGTTTTGTATCTACTTCCTTGGCCCCTATCACGAGCTGATAAGGAATCTTCTGCAAGCTATGTTCGCGAATCTTAAAGCTGATCTTCTCATTTCTCAAGTCCAATTTGACTCTTAATCCTAAAGCCTTTAATTCCTGGGCTATTTGATTGGCATAATCCCGCTGCTTATCTGTGATCGTCATGATAACCACCTGAATAGGCGCTAACCAAACGGGGAAATGACCCGCATAGTGCTCAATCAGTATCCCTATAAAGCGCTCTATAGAGCCTAAAATAGCTCTATGCAACATAACAGGTGTTTTACGTTCGCCCTGCTCGCTAACATACTCAGCGCCTAGACGTCCTGGCATAGAAAAATCAACTTGAACAGTACCACACTGCCAAACACGGTTTAGACAGTCTTTTAAAGAAAACTCGATTTTTGGACCATAGAAAGCCCCTTCGCCCGGTGAATACGTCCATTCTGCACCCTTTCTCGCATCTAAGGCTTGTGCCAAGGCTTTTTCTGCTTTATCCCAGCTTTCATCCGAGCCGACGCGTGCTTCTGGACGTGTTGCTAATTTAAGGATAACTTCATTAAAACCAAAGTCGGCATAGACGCCATAGAGCAAATCAATAAAAGCCGCCACTTCAGCTTGAATCTGATCGTCTGTACAAAATATATGAGCATCGTCTTGTACAAACCCGCGTACTCGCATTAAACCATGTAATGCGCCTGAAGGCTCATTACGATGACAGGAACCAAATTCAGCAAAACGTAAAGGAAGATCGCGATAACTTTTTATACCTTGATTAAAAATTTGAATATGGCCCGGACAATTCATCGGTTTAATAGCAAATTCGGTATTTTCCGTAGCCGTCGTAAACATTTCTTTAAAAAATTTATCCCAATGACCCGATTTTTCCCAAAGCTGACGCGCCAATAATTGCGGTGTACGTATTTCTTGATACCCTGCTTCCTGTAAACGGGAACGAATGTATCGTTCGATAATTTGATATAAGGTCCAACCGTGAGGATGCCAAAATACCATACCCGGTGCTTCTTCTTGGATATGAAATAAATCTAATTGTTTCGCTAATTTGCGATGATCACGTTTTTCAGCTTCTTCTATGCGATATAAGTAATCTTTTAAATCAGCTTCCGTTAACCAAGCGGTACCGTAAATACGTTGCAACATTTCATTTTTAGCATCGCCACGCCAATAAGCTCCTGCAACATGTGTTAATTTAAAGACTTTAAGCTTTCCGGTACTCGGGACATGCGGACCACGGCAAAGATCAATAAAATCTCCTTCACGATACAGCGACAATACCTCTGCCTTTGGAATAGCCGTAATAATTTCTGCTTTGTAGGCTTCACCCAAATCCCGAAAAAATTTAATGGCTTCTTCTCTTGGCATTGTCGAGCGTTGTATCGGAATATCCTGCTTCACTAATTCCTGCATGCGCCTTTCTATTTTTAATAAATCATCTGGCGTAAACGTGTGCGATAAAGCAAAATCATAATAAAATCCATTTTCGATAACAGGTCCAATAGTAACTTGTGTCATTGGAAATAATTGCTTGACGGCATGTGCCAGTAGATGCGCCGTAGAATGACGAATAATGGCTAAAGCTTCCGGATCGCGTACTGTAAGTATTCGCAGATGAATATCTTTATTAATGGAATAAGCTAAATCAACAAGTTGGCCATCAACTTCTGCAGCTATAGCCGCTTTTGCCAAGCCAGGACCAATTTGCTCGGCCACTTGATAAGCAGTCGTGTCGCTCGCAACGGTACGTTGTGTGGCATCTGGTAAAGTAATAACAGGCATATATCTATAAAAATTTATTGGTAGGCACGAGTGGGATCGAACCACCGACCACCACCATGTCAAGGTGGTGCTCTACCACTGAGCTACGTGCCTAGGGTTACAAAACGTGAGTTCACACTAAAAAACAAGCCAACATTCTATTGCACAGAATCCTTGCCTGAAAAAACACTTTTTTGCTGCCTAAAAAAGAAAGCGCATCCCTATATTCAGCCACTCCACCTTTTGTTTTTAACACTTGCAATAAAATACGAAACTCATCGTTAAATTAAATGAAAATTAATACGATGAAGAAAATAACATTCTTGTTTTATTGGCGCAACTGCTAAAATAAACATAATCTCATTATATTATTGAAAAATGTAAAAATAAAAAGTATAAAGGGGCTTGTTGCTTCAAAGGGGTGTAGTAAAGCTAGCTACGATAACCCCTTTGGTTACCGCTTAAATTAGCGTAATACGGTTCATTACTCCGATCGCTCCAAGCAGAAGGCTGAATATTATTATTACTTACTTCACGCCTATCCTGTCCATTAAAAAAACTAATCCCTTGCACATCACTCCAAGCGCTAGCAAAACTATCTCTTACACTGCTAATAACAGAGTTTCGATTACCCAAATTTCGATTAACCAGCCTGCGATCCAAGAGCTGGTTTATTTGTTCTTGTTGTTGATCGACTTGTTCTTGTAGTTGATTCACTCTCCTTTCTTGATGCTCCAGCCGTTTGGTTATTTTTTTTAGAGTTCCTGCAGCGGCATCTGTTACATTATAATCATCAGCCGCAACGTCTCTCTTTAAACACAGATGAGAAATAGAAATATGACCCGCTATCTGACCTATGACATTGACTAAATAACCCACGAATCCTTTCGTTCTGCAACCTCCCCAGGCATACGTCAACATTAATTTAAGTATCTGCGGTATGAGTCTCATTCGCAAAAACTGCGTTGAAAATCGCTGCTTCCAGTTTTCTGGATCGTAAGCTTTCATAACTTCGAGCGCAAAAAACAAAATACCGTTTACAACAAGATGCGCAGCAAGTGTGTTCCATAAGTATACATGCCAATAGGGTAGCTCTTCATCTAATTCTCCACGAAATAGATATTCAGTATACATATGAACAGCTAAACGCCCTAAACCAATCACAGAATCGGTTAATGACAACACAGCGCAACGTATCACAGCTTGCAAATAACGATTATTAACACAGGAATCCAAAAAGCGTTTTAACAAAGCAGACGTGATATTTTCATCTAAACCATCCATAAATCCTGTCAAAAATTCACCCGGCAATAATGCAACTAAACTGAATGCATGCTGCGGATCAAAGAAGCAACTCATCCCAGGTACAACCGGTGCAATGGATTTAATGACAGCTGTTTCACTGACATTTTGTTTACATAGATCCAAATAGTAAAGAATCGTTGCTAGTGTATCACTATCCGAACAGTTCGCTTTGATTTGCTCAGTGAGGGTGTGAATAGTCTCTGCATCGATCAGATCTATACATTGATTGGCAAGATTTCCTATTGTACTTGGATCACAATTCACAATCGCTTGTGCCAAATTTTCTACGCAATAATCATCAGACATATGAAACCATTTAAATTAACTGAATATTTTTAGAATAACGCTACTAAAAATAGCGATGCGGATTAGGTACAGGGTATATTTTAAAACGGCGACTATACTGTTTTAAGATTAAGATTTTATTAAGATCTAATTTTTAGATCTTAAAATTATAAATTTAGAGTAAACGCATTTTAAATTTTTAAAAATCAAATAACTATTGTTCGCAGTACTTTAACATTGATCGCTACTATTAACTTTTAAATAATATTTTTTTCAAAAAAAAACACCATAAATCGTCGAAATTCTTCGACATTTTTAAAGAATTTTTTAGATTATAAGCAGTTAATTTACAGCTCAGAAAAAATAATTTTAACTAACTTTATTGTTTAATTTTAATTGTCGTAAAATTAATGATTGTTCGACGGCTCCAAGTATTCATTAAGCGGAAATTTTTCAAAACCACAAGAAAGGTGTGGTACTTTTCCATGTACTGCCGCATTCTTTCTGCAATACCCGAATTCAGTTTAAAAAAGCTTATGGAATGGAATCTAAACTACACATTGAATGATGCTTACAATACTTCATTATTGATTTTTTTTATATGGAAAAAATATTTTATAAATAAATTCTTTTTTCATTCTTGTTGTTTTTTAAAAAACAACAATTTATTCTTTTTTTTCAATTACTTATAATTCGTTAACGGTATTTACATTTACTCGATCAAAAATATTAGTTATATTTGCGCGACCTAAAAATAAGAAAAATTTATATCTAGTTTTAAATTTTTCTGAACGCTAATTCTAATTAATTTATTTTTATAAGAACAATAAAATGCCAAAACAAAACCAGAAACTTCCACATCCTGAATATCAAAATTCAAATGATAATACGCAAGCCTGCGATCAAAATGGGAATTGTGCACCACAGCCTAACTATCCGAGTTATAACTCTCAACAGGGCTGGCATAATCATGGCGGCGGCGGACATAGTCATAACCACGACGGACATAATCATGGCGGCGGCGGACATAGTCATAACCACGACGGACATAGTCATGGCGGCGGCGGACATAGTCATAACCACGGCGGCGCATCACAAGGAATTGGTTATAGAGAATCCAAAAAAATAGATGAAGTCTTACCGGGCCAAGAAGGTAGGATCAATTTGTTTATTCCACAACACCTCGAATTAACTTATAAGAGCAAAGTTGATCAGATATTTAAAACAATATTTAATGCCTTATCTCAATTAAATGCCTGTTTTGCTCCATCAATTAAATTTCCACCCATAAACATCGATATTGGTTTATGTCAAGAAGGGGATAGGGATTGTCCTGGCGGAAATACCTTAGCTGAAACAGGTACTCGCGGTGACACCCAAGTTATTCAGATGAAAGCTGTCAGTAATTTTGATAATTTTCTGACTACATTAAAACATGAAGGTAAACACGCCTGGGATCGAGCAACAGGAGGTAAGCTTAGAACAGGCACTCTCTGTGAAGGCTCAGCAGATTTCACTTCGGAAGGCCCATGTTCCCAAGAGAAAATAAATTTTTTAACCGCTGCTAGATCAGTCCCCACATTTAGTGAAATATTTACAGATGATCATGGAGGGCCTTTTGAGAAGCTCTATCGTTGGGGCTATTTTGCAACATGGTTTTTTGCCCAAAAATTAACTAAGGACGAATATGATCAGCTTACAAGCCTGTCATCTAACGAAATTATCAGAAAATATGCTTATCTTGAACCTAAATTTAAAGAGTTCATGACAAATTCACCTGAGTTTTGTCGAAAAAATCCTCATATAAAGCTTGAAGATGTCATCGCTTGGGAAGCAAAAAATTCTCATTCTTCTTCCAATCATGGAAACGTCCAAACAGTAAACACTCAAGTGATACCAGCTATTTCTATACCTCT
Organism: Candidatus Aquirickettsiella sp.; assembly: GCA_049283295.1. Lineage (GTDB taxonomy): Bacteria > Pseudomonadota > Gammaproteobacteria > Diplorickettsiales > Diplorickettsiaceae > Aquirickettsiella. Next base: position 42,568 of record JBAPVR010000017.1, on the reverse strand, counting down.
CAACATTCCGAGATTGTATGGGACTCCGGGCTTTCTCGCAACGATCACAGCTCCCTTTAAAATAACTGTTTATGGGAGTGATGGTTGTGGTGGTTGTGTTGATGCTAAAGAGACGCTGAAAAAGGCCGGTGTTATATATAGCTACACACAAAGTTCTGCTCCTAAACAAGCTTGCGGTGGCCAATCAAACTATGCTTATGTTCCTAAAATATACATCAATGATATTTGCATCACTGGACAGCAGCTGGACTTTTTGCGGCAGCAAAATATACTCAATCAGATAGCTTTCGAACAAAAAAAACCCGTATTGATTCCTAGTACAACTTCTAGTACTACTCCAGCCCTGATCAGCGATCCTACTGCTCACATTCTATCGGTCTATTTGAACGGAAAACACCGTACTCTCACAGGAAAAGAAAAAATTATAATATCCGGTGCAAGCGGTGGATGTACTTCCTGTCAAACGGCTAAAGAGACCTTCAATAAACACAACATCTCTTTCGAACACCGCTTTCAAAAGGATTGGGATCCAACAAAAGGTACGTGTGATGGAAATGTCTACTTGTCCTCGCCTAAAATCTATTTTTACCGGGATGATATAGAAATAGTATGCCTAACTGGAAAAGATCTAAATAATTGGGATAAGAGCGGAACTTTAGAGCGCTTTGCGCAGTTGGCCAAAAATACTCACTATACCGAGGTAACAAAAAATACTCATTCTTCTTCCCACCATGGAAACTCGCATATCGATATTCGAAATTCAAAACCAATTTCTATAACTTTCAATATCAATGAAATAAATAAGGATAGACCTTATGGGACTCCTCGCTTTAACACAACAATTACAGCACCCTTTGAAATAACTATTCAAGGTCATGAAAAATGTAGTAATTGCATTAAAGCTAAAGATATTCTGGATAAGGCAGAAATTAAATACAGCTACACAGAAGATGAAACCCCTAAATTAGGCTGCGGTGGCAATTCAGAATTTGATTTATTCCCTCGGATAGTTATCAATAATGTATGCATCACTAGTGATCAGCTCGAGGCTTTACAAAAAGATACTAGCGATCCACTAAAACGGATAGCCTTGGCGCAAGAATTGGCTTCAATTTCTATTGTCCCTGTTCCCAGCGACTATCCTAGCATTTCCACACTGACCGTCTCCCTGAACGGCAGAGAACGCACTCTCACAGGAAAAGAAAATATTAGAATATCCGGTGCAGGTAACGAGTGTATCGCCTGTAAAATAGCTAAGGAAACCTTCGAGGAATATGGTATCCCTTTCAAGCACGACTTACAAAAAAACTGGGATCCAACAAAAGGTACGTGTGATGGAATTGAAGTCTTCGCCTCACCCAAAATCTATATTTACCGGGGTGAGGAAGAGATAGCCTGTCTAACTGGCGAAGATCTCAATGAATGGAAGAACAACAAAACTTTAAAACGCTTTGCCGAGTTGGTTAAGAATCATAATACCCATACTAATACGCAAACACAGCAGGCAACACAGACCACAACAAAACGACCGATCACCGCTGAATTTATTATATCCACTGAATCTAAAGATATCCTTGATAAGGATGTATTAAAACCTATTCAAATTCAGGATCAGATTCAGAGGAAAGTACTAGAAGCAAGCCAATACGGACTATTTATGATCTGGGTAAAAATGCAAGGGCAGCCACTTAAAACCATGCATTCATGGAAAACGCCTGATGGACAGTCCTTTCTCCAAAAGCTTACTACACAAACTTGCTCTCAGCTCATTTGGGAAACAATTATTCGAGAAGCAGGTTCAGAAAATATCCATGCCATTAAAAATTATCTAGAACCGAATTGCTCTACCAATAAGGAAATTAAAATGCTATTGGATTATTACTCCCCTAAGCAAGAGGCCTATTGCCATTACTCGCCACTTAACGAGGGAGTAGAGCAAGAAGATTACTGTGAAGAAAGAATCCAGTCTGATCATGGCGTTTCATGGGGAAAAACCCTGGCTTACCAAGCCGGCGAAGGGATAGCACAAGGCAGCTTATCCGCTGTAAGTAACATCCTTTCACAACGGCTGCAGTGTTTAGCTGGGTTACGCACCTATCCAGCCTGGGTTAAATGGCTGATACCGACGCTCGTCTCTAGCTTCTTACAAACATCCGTGAGCTTGATACGTCTTCCGATCTTAGGTGACACGGTATGGGATGAGCACTCAGAAGAAGAAGCATCTGATATAAAAACAATCCTTAGCACAGCGGCGACTTACTTTTTTTCAACCTTGGCCGCAGGCATTGCCTTACGCTTAGCTCTTGAAAAAACGCGTCAATGGATTGATACACATTATAAAGATAACCCACGTGTTAAAGCAGTTTTAACCGCTTTTCTCCCATATCTAGCCTCTTTTAGTAATCTTCCTTCTTTATTACTGAGTCGGTCGACTTATACAGAAGTAGCTAAAGCCGCAACCGGATTTGCTGTCAACTTATTTGCCCGTGGAACGACAGAGAATATCCTAAGCAAACTTTTTAACCCCTTATTGCCTTCTGCTCAAGGAAATAATGTTAACCCTGATGAAAATCAAATAGAAATGCAACCGGTCAAACACATTAAAAATGTCACCCACCTCCCTGAACACAAAAATTTTCAGCCTTCTCCTGATATTAGAACTCATAATAGGTATCAGCCACTTTCTCAGGATAACAATGTTTCACCGGGAAGTAAGACTGGAACGCCCGCTAATCTCTTTCAACAAAGTAATGTAGCGGCAATTCAAGCTACGTTGCTCCTCCAACAGAAGCAACCATTGATCAGCAACGCGAGACGTTAAGCCGGCGCTTCGTCTGTTCATCTCCCCCTCCTTAGCCTTCTCAAAAAGAAGGCTAAGGGAACGGAGGAGGTTGTTACTCAAATTCTTTTTTTAATTAAAACTATGAACGCGAATAAAATAGAAGTTTTTGCATTACCTGACTGCACAGACTGCGATCGAGTAGAAGATAAGTTTAAAGCACAGGGTATTTCTTATACGTTGGTATATGATAAAAAAGTAGAGTATCGAGCCAATCAGCTTGGAAAATGCTCTTCTCCTCAAACGCCTTGTAATTTTATACAAGATCAAAGAAAAATTGCCCTGCAAAAAAGCGGAATCGCTTCCAATATCCAATATCCCCTGGTATTTCATAATGATCAGTATATCCCTCTAGCCGATTTAGAGGGACATGATTTTTCAAATTCTCATCTAACTTCAATGATAAAACCGTCTATCCTGCTCTATAATGGTGATGCTAGCTGTGTTTATTGTCAGTTGACAAAAGAATTACTACGTGAAAAAAATATAAAATTTATTACAAAAGACCAGAAAGAAGACCCTTTTCCTGATAAATGCGGTCAAGAACTTCGCAGTGGTTATCCAAAAATCTATATTAATGGTAAATGTATCGGGGGTTTTAACGAACTTAAAAAACTCAATCGAGCTGGAAAATTAGATCGCTACACCACTCAAGTCGTTAGCACTTCTAGTACTCGCACTTACAAATCTAAAACAACGGCGATTCAAACTCCTATTCAGGATAAACCTTCTACTCAAGCGACCTCCTCATCCCCCATTAGCAAGGGAGTTGTTCTAACAGAAAACTCATTACAGATATTACTTTCTTTATCAAAACCTTTTCATGTTCAGGATGAAATACAGAAAAAAACCCTGGAAGCAAATCAATATGGACAATTCATGCTCTGGGTAAAAATGCAAGGACAGCCACTTAAAACCATGCATTCATGGAAAACACCTAATGGCCAAGCGCTGCTTAAAGTGCTTGCGATAAACACGTGTGTTCCACCTATTTGGGAAACAATTATTCGAGAAGCAGGTTCAGAAAATATCCATACCATTAAAAATTATCTAGAACCGGATTGCTCTACCAATAAAGAAATTAAAATGCTATTGGATTATTATTCACCTAAGCAAGATGCTTATTGCCATTACTCACCACTTAACGAGGGCGTAGAGCAAGAAGATTATTGTGAAGAAGGAACCCTATCTCTTCATCACGGCGCTTCATGGGGAAAAACCCTGGCTTACCAAGCCGCCGAAGGTACAACCCAAGGCGGCTTATCTGCTGTAAGTAACATCCTTTCACAACGCCTACAGTGTTTACCTCGACTAAGAACTTTACCAACCTGGATTAAACGGCTAATACCGACGCTAGTCTCTAGCTTCTTACAAACATCCGTGAGTTTGATACGGCTTCCGATCTTAGGTGACACGGTATGGGATGATCACTCAGAAGAAGAAGCATCTGATATAAAAGTAATCCTTAGCACAGTGGCGACTTACTTTTTTTCGACCTTAGCCACAGGCATTGCCTTACGCTTAGCTCTGGAAAAAACGCGTCAATGGATTGATGCCCATTATGAAAATAACCCACGTGTTAAAGCAGTTTTAACCGCTTTTCTCCCATATCTAGCCTCTTTTAGTAATCTTCCTTCTTTATTACTGAGTCAATCGACTTATACAGAAGTAGCTAAAGCCGCAACCGGATTTGCTGTCAACTTTTTTGCTCGTGGAACTACGGAGAATATCCTAAGCAAACTTTTTAATGCCTTGTTGCCTTCTTCTCAAGGAAATAGCGTTAGCAATGAAATGGAGATGCAACCGCCAGTAGTAACACTCGTTGAAAATGTCACTCGCCTCCCTGAACACATAAAGTATGAACCACTTCCTCAAAATAATCATTCTGAAACCGTACCGTCCCCCCATTTCTTTGGTATGCAAGCTAAACCAGCGCCTATTATCCAAGAAACAGAACCAAGCATTGATAGGCAACGCCAGGCAAGCCACGTAAAGGAACGGGTAAAAATGTTTCAGGAAAACGCGGACACAAAATCCGGCACTGAAAAAAGCCAAATCACGGTACATGAACGGATAAAAATGTTTCAGGTATAGGAAAAAACCAAATAAATACAAACGATAGCAACGCTTGCCCATAGTGCAGTCTTTTAAATACTCATTATTATGTCAAGCAGGTATTCCTTTCATGCCCTGCACAATCTTGCTGTGCTGTATTTAGCTATTTAATCAATTCCCATCATTTTTTCTTTGAGATTTTTTAATTGGTCACGCGTTTCAGCCGCTTCTTCAAACTGCAAATTTTTTGCGTAATTAAACATTTCTCGTTCTAATTGCTTGATTTTTTTAGCCAGTTCTTCTGGAGATAAAGCCGCATAGTACGCTTGCTCTTCAGTAACTTTAAGCAAATGCTGTTTATTGGTTGAAACATCGGATCGCGCGCCTTCAAGAATATCATGGACTGCTTTTGCGATTCCTTTTGGAGTAATGTGATGTTTTTTATTAAAGGCGAGCTGCTTAGCACGACGTCTCTCAGTTTCAGCCATGGCTTTTTGCATCGAACCTGTTATTTTATCGGCATATAGAATAGCTCGACCATCGATGTGGCGAGCTGCGCGACCGATCGTTTGAATTAAAGAACGCTCGGAACGTAAAAATCCTTCTTTATCAGCATCCAGAATCGCAACAAGTGCAACCTCTGGCATATCAAGACCTTCTCGCAGTAAATTAATTCCAACGAGCACATCAAATTTACCTAAGCGCAAATCACGAATAATTTCGACTCGCTCTACCGTATCTATATCAGAATGTAGATAACGTACCTTCACTCCATGTTCAGCAAGGTACTCTGTTAAGTCTTCAGATAAGCGTTTCGTTAATGTTGTTACTAGGACACGCTCATTTTTTGCTACACAGAGATTAATTTCAGAAAGTAGATCATCAACTTGTGTTGTCACGGGTCTTACTTCAATCAAAGGATCAACTAATCCCGTGGGTCTAATGACTTGCTCCACCACGGCACTCGAATGTTCAAGTTCATAAATACTGGGAGTTGCGGAAACATAAATAGTCTGTAATACAAAATCAGAAAACTCTTGGAACTGTAAAGGTCTATTATCCAAAGCAGAAGGTAGACGAAAACCATACTCGACTAAAGTTTCTTTTCGTGAACGATCTCCTTTATACATAGCTCCCAATTGAGGAACCGTAACATGGGATTCGTCAATCACCAACAAAGCGTCTTTTGGTAAATAATCTAATAAAGTAGGTGGCGGCTGGCCGGCCTTACGACCGGATAAATAACGTGAATAATTTTCTATTCCATTACAATACCCTAACTCTAAAAGCATCTCGATATCAAATCGAGTACGCTGCTCTAAGCGTTGAAATTCTATTAACTTATTAGCCGCTTGTAGTTGCGCTAAACGTTCTTTTAATTCAATTTTAATAGATTCAACCGCGTTTAAAATTTTATCTCGCGGTGTCACATAGTGAGTTTTTGGATAAATAGTCAATCGCGGTACACGCCTAATTAATTCACCCGTTAAAGGATCAAAATAACTAAGATGTTCTATCGTATCATCCAGTAATTCAATACGTACTGCTTCTTCTGCTGACTCTGCAGGATAAACATCAATCACATCACCACGCACGCGATAAGTAGCACGACGAAAATCAGTATCATTACGACGATATTGTAGTTCAACCAAACGTCTTAAAATAAAACGTTGATCAAGTTGATCACCCCGACGTACATGCAACATCATATCGATGTAAGTATTAGGATCACCTAAACCATAAATAGCGGATACTGTGGCCACGATAATGACATCTCGGCGTTCTAATACCGATTTAGTTGCGGAAAGACGCATTTGCTCGATATGTTCATTGACGGCTGCATCTTTTTCTATATAAGTATCAGTCGTCGGAACATAGGCTTCGGGTTGGTAATAGTCATAATAAGAAACAAAATATTCTACTGCATTACGAGGAAAAAAACTTCGCATCTCACCGTACAGTTGTGCTGCTAAGGTTTTGTTAGGTGCCAGAATAAGAACCGGTCGTTGAATTTTTTGCATCACATGGGCAATGCTAAAGGTCTTACCAGAACCCGTTACCCCTAATAAGGTTTGATGCGCTAAGCCTGCCTGCAAACCATGAATCATTTTTTTGATCGCTATGGGCTGATCACCCGCCGGTTTAAAATTTGAAGTTAATACTAAAGTGTTAGGCATGAAATAATATCAATCTCTTGGTGAATTACGCGGCACAGAACCTAGATCGGTCATCCAAAACGAACGTCTAATCAAAATAGAGTGAAAAAATAGAAATGAACCCCCTGTTATCCGCATAAAAATCAGACTTGCTTTATTATTAATCTCTCGCCGATAATAAAGACCTATTCCTCAGTTTAACTTAATTAATACAATTCTATGAAAATAAATCTCTCCCGCCGGGTTTCTCAAATTAAACCATCACCCACTTTAAGCCTGTCTGCAGCGGCCAATCTACTCAAAGCCAGCGGGAAACCTATTATTAATCTGACCGTGGGCGAACCTGATTTTGATACACCAGAACCCATTAAACAAGCTGCTCGTCTCGCTTTAGATCAAGGTTTTACCAAATACACCGCTGTCGATGGCATCCTGCGTTTAAAACAAGCGGTTATTCAAAAATTTAAGCTGGAAAACCAATTAGATTACGCATTAGATCAAGTCATCATTTCGAGTGGCGCAAAGCAATCTATTTATAATCTTATGCAATCTTTATTAAATCCGGGTGATGAAGTTATTATCCCGTCACCCTATTGGGTTTCTTACCCAGATATGGCTTTATTAGCAGAAGCAAAACCGGTTTTTATTTCAAGTTCTATTGACTCCGGTTTAAAAATTACCCCTCAACAATTGGACCTAGCAATTAACGAAAAAACGCGTCTTTTCATCATTAATAGTCCTTCAAATCCCACGGGTATGGTCTACACACAGACCGAACTTAATCAACTGGCTAAAGTTTTATTACGTCATCCCTCCCTATTTATTCTTACCGACGACATATATGAACATATTTATTGGGGAAATGAACCCTTTAAAAATATCCTTAATGTGTGTCCTGAGTTATACGATAGAACCTTAGTCCTAAATGGCTGCTCGAAAGCTTATGCCATGACAGGCTGGCGAATTGGTTACGCTGCTGGACCTAAAGAAGTCATACGCGCAATGACCAACATACAATCACAAAGTACTTCTAATCCTAATTCTATTGCTCAATTGGCGGCTACTGCTGCCTTAACCGGCAGCCAAGACTGTGTGCAGCATATGAATGAGATTTATCATCAACGTCATACGTTTTTTTCAGCTGGGCTTAATAAAATCCCGGGTGTACAGTGTTTATCCGCGCAAGGAGCCTTTTATTGCTTCCCTTCGTTTCATGCCTTTATTGGAGACAATAAAAAGTTCGTTTCAGATTATGAATTGGCGGACTATTTACTCAATAAAGCTAACGTCGCTACCGTTCCTGGTTCTGCTTTTGGTGCACCCGGTTATTTACGCCTTTCCTATGCACTTGATAATGCCAGCCTAGAAAAAGCCCTAATACAATTAAAAGCCGCGTTAGTTGGTTTGACTTAAAGATTTACTTACACCCGCAATAGGTGCGTCGGCCACAACACCACGTGTTTCTTTAACAAAAACAGCTAAAAATGCAGCGATAACAAATGCAACGGGAATAACAGTTAAAGCATGTTGAAAACTTTCTATGGAAAATGCCATCAAATCTCCTCTTACATGCGTACCGGTAAGGACATCTAAGGCTTTACCAACTAAAGGCTCAGATAAAGCGCCACCAAACATGACCAACAAGTTAGTAACTGCAATAGCGGTGCCTGCTAAACCCAGAACATTAAGTTCTCTTGCAATAGGGAAAACGATAATCTGCGCAGAACTACAAAGACCAAAACTGAATAATAAAATGCCTAGATAATGACGAGAAAAAAACGGGAAGTAAATGAGCAAAGTAAATAAACAGGCTCCCAACAAAGCCCCTATAATAATCGGATGACGTCGGTTCCCTATTTTATCAGAAATCCATCCCACCAAAGGACTCCCAATAGCCCATCCTAAAAAAATAAATGAAATATTGATAGCCGCTGTTGAATTAGATAGCCCGTACGTTCGAATTAAATAAGGAATTCCCCAGACCTCTGCAAATGCAGACAGTGATAAATATAAAAGACTACCGATGATGCCTACTAGCCACATTTGTGGATTTTTGCATAGTTTAAAAACTGCCTGAAAAAACTCTCCATAGCTAAGCGTCGAGGTAGCTTCTTTCTGTGTCTTTTTTACGCCATTACATTCGGGTATGACATACCATAAACATACCGTTAAAAGTAAGCCTACCGTTGCTGCAATATACAGTGTGACATTAGACCCTAAGGCAAACACTAATTTTGATAAAATAATATCGCCCGTCATTGCACCTATCATTCCCAAAGAGGTCGCCATACCCGCAATAAAAGCAAAGCGTGAAGGTGGAAACCATATCGCAGCAAGCTTAAGCACACCTACGAAAGCAAATGCAGAACCAAACCCTACTAAGAAGCGACCCACTTGTGCGGTGGATAGATAATGGTGGGCAAATAAATAGGTACCCATGGCACAAACTAAGCAGGCAAAAACTAATAACTTCCGAGGTCCAAATCTATCCATCATCATACCTACGGGCAACTGCATAGGCGTGTAAGCATAGTAGTAGAAAGCAACTAAATTTCCAAATGCGACACCGCTGATGTTGAACATTTTTAGTAAATCTTCCGTCATAACACTCGGTAAGATTCTCAAAAAATATTCATAACAGTAAAAGAGAGCCCCTAAGCCACATACTAACCAGGGAAAAAGGTCAATACGTTTTCTCGGCATAAAAATCATACCCCCAGAATAATAGAAATGAGCAGTAGGTAGGCCCGCGAATTAAAAATTAAGATTAATTTTTAAGCAAGCCAAACCAAAGTTGAATTAAAACTAAGCCGCTTCTGCTGGGTCAGACTTATCTGCGACCTTAAGGAGGCGTTTACCATATTTTTGTTGAAATTTATCAACACGACCACTGGTATCAACGATTTTTTGCTTACCTGTGTAAAAAGGATGGCATTTTGAACATACTTCTATAGTAAGAGCAGGCTCATCTAAAGTAGAGCGAGTTTTGAAACTATTACCGCAACTACAAGTAACAGTAACTATATTATAGGCTGGATGGATATCTTGCTGCATAATAATTTTTATATCCCTTGAATAGAATGAGGCCGGCATTATAACAGAACAAATTATAAAACGAAATTTTTGGGAGAAAACCATACTGAAATATACAGGTTTTATCACTAAAAAAGTAAGTCGTTTATGTACAAAACCTGGTATTAAAGCGCATAATGCTGAAGATTAGGGATAGTAAATAGCCAATTACAAGGAAAAGAAATGCTTAATTATTAAATTTTCCATGAAAATATAAGTACAGCTTGTCACTCAAATGAATAGATAAGCTTATAATCAATAAAACTACGGGTAACAAGGAGTGTGTTAATTGAAAATATTAGGTGTTAAAAAAAATTCTCTTCTACTCTTGTACACCCGTTTTATACTCATGAGTTTGATTACAGAAAACAGCTATGCCTCGACCTATGGGTTACAAGTTTCTTATGGCACGGGCGATCCAGACCATTTAAAAGGATATCGGATTGCTATTCAACAATTTTGGCCTTGGACAGGCTTCTCTAATTCTCCCATGAATTTAACGGGCTACTGGGACCTCAGCTACGCCAATTGGCGTACTACACCCCCACTTGCTAATCAACCCCGCTCCATTAACATATTGGCCCTATCACCGCTCATACGCCTACAGAGTCACGAAAATTGGTTGTTATCCGCCCAAACTTATCTTGAACTAGGGATAGGTGCTAGCTGGCTTTCTAACAATCATTTAGGTCATCGAAATCTGGGGGGGCAATTTGCTTTTCAGGATTTAATGGGTTTGGGCCTACGGTGGCACCAAAGCACAAGCTCAATTTGGTCTTTCAGCTATCACTATTTGCATTATTCCAATGCCAGTTTATGGCCTCCCAATCAAGGTATCGATGTAAAGCATTTATTTACTGTGGGTTATGAGTTTTAGTGTTTATGGAAAAATTACTTTTACAAAGTTTTTTTAAAACTATATTGTAAAATATCGGGATCATCTTATACTGCACATAAAATGTTCTTAATATGTCATCCTATATCGTTTTTTCAAAAGGCATAATTTGAACTAGGATCTTTTTTTTAAGAGGCTATAATGCAATGGCCAAAAGCAAATCATCGTCCGAACATTCAATGATTGAACATCAGGCACTGCGAATTTTTACAGAAAAAGCTTATCTTGATTATTCAATGTACGTTATTCTCGACCGCGCCTTACCACATATAGGTGATGGTTTAAAACCAGTGCAACGGCGCATTATTTATGCGATGTCTGAATTAGGTTTAACGGCTCTCGCAAAATATAAAAAATCAGCACGTACCGTCGGTGACGTTTTAGGCAAGTTTCATCCTCATGGTGATAATGCCTGTTATGAAGCGATGGTGTTAATGGCACAAGCTTTTTCTTATCGCTATCCACTTATTGATGGCCAAGGTAATTGGGGATCTCAAGATGACCCCAAATCTTTTGCTGCTATGCGTTATACCGAATCGCGTTTAACGCGTTATGCACAAGCACTACTCACTGAACTTTCCGATGGTACAGTCGATTGGTTACCTAACTTTGATGCAACTTTGGAAGAGCCTAAATTACTACCGGCACGTTTACCCAATATATTATTAAATGGCGCATCAGGTATTGCAGTGGGTATGGCCACGGATATCCCCTCTCATAATCTGAATGAGGTAATAAGCGCTTGCATTCGTTTGTTAGACGCGCCCAATACTTCATTGGCTGAACTTTGTGACCTCGTTATCGGCCCTGACTTCCCTTCTGCAGCAGAAATCATTACACCACGCACTGAGATTTGTAATATTTATCAACAAGGTCAAGGTATCATTCGTGCGCGCGCTATTTATACGGAAGAAAAAAATCAAATTATTATTACAGACCTACCCTATCAAGTATCGGGCGCTAAAATTATTGAACAGATTGCTGAGCAAATTCGCGATAAAAAATTGCCATTGATAGAAGATTTGCGTGATGAATCCGATCACGAAAATCCTACGCGGCTCGTTATTATACCCCGATCTAACCGGGTAGATACCGAAACATTGATGGCCCATTTGTTTGCAACAACAGATTTAGAACGTAGTTATCGTATTAATCTCAATATGATAGGACTCGATGGGCGACCTAAGGTTAAAAATCTGCGTATCATATTACAGGAATGGCTAGAATACCGACAAATCACGGTAAAAAAACGTTTAGCGTTTCATTTAAATAAAATACTGCATCGTCTTCATCTTTTAGAGGGTTTTTTAATTGTCTATCGGCATATTGATGAAGTCATAAAAATTATTCGTCAATACGATGATCCCAAAACTCGATTGATGCATCGTTTTAAATTAAGTGATATTCAAGCCGACGCTATTTTAGAAATACGTTTACGACAATTAGCTAAATTAGAAGAAATTAAATTGCAAACAGAACAAGAAAACTTAAACGCTGAACGTGACAGAATACAGAAAATTTTGTCTTCTAAAGCACAATTGCAACGTCTTATTCGAACAGAGTTGCAAGAAGATGCCAAGCTCTATGGTGATAAACGTAAATCACCCCTTGTAGAGCGTAGTGCTGCACAAGCCATGCCAAAAACTGAAATCATTCCCTCCGAGCCTATGACCGTCATCTTATCGTCTCGAGGTTGGATCCGTGCCGCAAAAGGTCATGATTTTGATGTCAGTGGTTTAAATTATAAAGCGGGTGACTCCCTAAAAGCCACTATACTGGGTCGTAGTAATCAATTACTTGCTTTCATTGACTCAACCGGTCGTAGTTATTCAACATCGATACACACACTTCCTTCTGCACGTAGCTCCGGAGAACCTTTAACGAGTCGTTTTAATCCTCCGCCAGGAGCTAATTTTGAAGGCATGATAACGGGAGATCCAGAACAATCGGTATTAGTCAGCGCGGATGCTGGCTATGGATTTATTACGCAATTATCTGAACTGTATTCTAAAAATCGTAATGGAAAAGCCTTATTAAAACTATCCCCTCACGCGCATGTGCTGCCCCTGCTCATCATTAAGCACATTGACTCCAACTATATTGCGTTAGCTACAAATACCGGATACTTATTAATTATTTCTGCACAAGAGCTACCGATTTTAGCGCGCGGCAAAGGTAATAAAATGCTACAAATTCCTACTAAAAAACTCGAACAACGTGAAGAGTTTATAAGTAAAATTGCTATTTTACCTTCAAAAAATAGTAAATTGACGCTAATTTCTGGAAAAAAACAATTTAGTTTGAAAGCTGCGGATTTAGCCAATTATATTGGAAAAAGAGGACAACGTGGCCAAAAATTACCGCGCGGTTTACAAAAATTAGATGCTTTAACGGTCGACGCAACTTGAATTGATGGTTTATCTTAATAATGAATAAAAATATAAATTATTGTTGGTTTTTCTTACTCGCAGCTTTTTGGAGCGGTTCATTTGTCGCGATTAAAGCGGTCGTATTACAGGTTCCACCTTTCTTTGGGGCTATGCTGCGTGTAGGCTTAGCGTTAATATTTTTAAGTCTTATTTTTTGTTTCTTAAAAAAAAGCGTAGCTGTTCCATTTACGCTGCGCTGGCGGATCTGGATAATGGGACTTTTCTCTCAAGGACTTCCTTTTTTCTTCTTATTTTATGGTGAACAACATATTTCGCCTGGTTTAGCAGGTATTTTAAATGGTACAGTACCGATTTGGACATTACTCTTTAGCTTAGTTTCTCCAAAAACCAGAAATTTTTCCTTTTTAAAATGTATTGGTTTATTTACCGGTTTATTAGGTATTTGTGTTATTTTTTGGCCCTTACTAAATTTTAATACCGCACATTCCGCATTATTAGGCACCGCATCCGTATTACTTATGGCTATCAGCTATTCCGTTGGCAATTTACTTAATCAACACATGTTATCCGGTCAAAGAAAATTAGACTTTTATGCCAATATCTATCATCAACATTGGGCCAGTCTTATCTTCTTAATGATGACATCATTGCTATTCGAACATTGGCCGAGTAGTCAATTACTATTCCATACACCTACTATCTGGATAGCGAGTATTTACATGGGATTATTTTCCACTGCAATCGCTTGGATCATTTACTACTATTTAATTCGTGAATGGGATGCAGTACGTGCCAGTGCAGTTATGTATGTAATTCCTATCATGGCGATATTTTGGGATTTTGTTTTTTTTCACAATCGCCCACAATGGACAGAAGGCTTAGGTGTGATTGCTATTTTACTCGGTGTGGTATTAATACAATGGCCTAAAAAAAATTTACTCACCCCGCTACGCAAAACATAACAATCCATTTCTCAAAACTTAAAGGAGAATTCCCATTCTCCTTTAAAAAATTAATGCCTGCTCGCTTGGATTAAAGTCAGTCAGTAAATTTTTCACTGAGTCTGTTAAAAGTTTCAGCACTTTAGCTTCTAAGGTCTATATTTTATAGCTAAAACACTCTTTAAATGATTAGCAAAGATTTGACTTTCTTCTTGTCCAACAATTCTAGAGTCCGTTAATTCTTGTCCATTCGGCGCAAAAAATAAAAAAGTTGGTGGTGCAATCACCTGAAATTGATGTTCTAAGGCTTTATCCTTTACATCATTCGCTGTGACATCCGCCCTTAACAAAATGAAATGTGACATTAAGGATTTTACTTGGGGCGCAGTAAATACAATCCGCTCCATTTCTTTACAAGATAAACACCAATTGGCATAAAAATCGACTAATACCGGTTTTTTTTGTTGTTTAGCTTGTTTTAATGCTAAGTTTAAATCAGAAATATCTTTAATAGTCTTAAAGTTATTGGTCTCTAAACCGACTACTTGATTGGGATGAAGAAGACGAAAAGGCCTGGAATTGCTGGGAATAATCCGTGCGAGCAACCATACCGCCATCACCAGCATCAATATACCTAAAGCAATTTTAACGCCATTCATCCAAGGCCCCGATTTAGGTAACCATTTACCTGCGGAAGTACCAATAATTAACAAAGGCACGCCAGAACCCAATCCTAAAACAAATAAAGCAACACCGCCCAGTAAAGCATTCCCCGTATTGCCAATATAGGTTAATACCCCAACTAAAGGGGCTGTTATACAAGGAGAAATAACTAACGTGGACAAGCAACCCATCAAAGCCACACCGATATAATTGCCTCCTTGCTGACGATTAGTGATATGAATTAATTTTTCATGCCAACTCGCAGGCAGACGTAACTCATAGAAACCAAATAAGGAAAAAGCTAGCGCAACAAACAACGCACAAACAACGATAATTACCCATGGGCTTTGTAAAAATGCTTGTAAATAACTGCCTGCTAAACCCGCAAAAACACCCGCCAAAGCATAAGTAAATGCCATGGCCAGCACGTAAGTTATCGACAAACTAAACGCTTTGGCCGTTGTTAATTGCTTCTGTCCTAAAATGATAGCCGATAAAACTGGAATTAACGGTAAAACACAAGGTGTTAGCGATAATAATAAACCAAATCCAAAGAAACTAATCAAGGTCCAAAAAATATTATGGCCTGCTAATAAAGTTAATATTTTACTTTGCTGACTAGCAATTTTTATAGTTCCCTGCCCTTGATTTTTCGCAGCAGTCTGTTCTATGCCTGTTGTATTTTGGTTGGTTGTGCTAACAAACATTCCAGCATGCGTTAAGCTTAGATGTTTAACCACGGGTGGGTAACAAAAACCGGCTACGGCACAACCTTGATAATGGATCTCCATATCAAGATTTTGATCGGGAAGAGAATTTGTAAATTTTATTAACGTTACAACATGTCCTTGATAGACTTCATATTGTCCAATAAATTGATTTTGTTTAATGATGCCTTTAGGAAAAACCACTGCATTTATGCGTATTGGTGTACTTTCGAAATGTATTTTATTCCGATAAAGATAATAACCAGGCTTGATAGTCCAACGTGCTGCTAGCGTTTTATTATTTAAACGTTGCACTGAGACCTGAAAAACCTGATCCACAGGTAAAGCTTGTTGTAGGGCATAAACAGGTGATATTTCTGCGATCAAACTCATTCCGAATAGCAAAACTTTTAAACACTTAATAAAATTAAACAAAATATATCTTCCTTCTAAGATAGATTAAGGGTATCGGCCTCCAGGTATTAGATAGACCTTTCTAAGTAATTTTTCTAGAAAATCTCACAAAAAAACTATATTACGCTGAATAGTTAAGAAAAATTGGCGTTTAGTCTCAGTAAGAAGCAAGAAAATTCAAAAAATCCGCCCAAAGACGCTTGTCGCAGCCTCTTTGCTACTATATCATGGAAACTCCTCTGACCTAGTCAAGTCTCAAAGGATAATGTATATGCAAAATGCACTCGATCAACTTCCTGTTCTACCTATCCAGGTTGCTAGCGGTAGTACACCTCAACAACCGTTAAAAACTTATGTTGAACAGGCATTAGAAAATTACTTTTCGCAATTAGACGGTAACTCGCCTTCTAATCTTTATGGTCTTGTTTTAGCTGAGGTTGAAACTCCTATGTTAGAAGTGGTATTACGCCAAACACGTGGGAATCAAACCAAAGCAGCTAAATTGCTGGGTATCAGTCGTGGTACTTTACGTAAAAAACTAAAACAATGCGACCTCGCTTAGATCGAGACCCGTAAATAAACCTCTCGTGCATATAAAAAAAAATAACAATAATAAAAAAATAAATGTCTTTAACAACAAGAAAAATCTATTTTAACTGGATATTTTGGTTTTTCATTGGAAATGCCTTATTATTTTGGGGAATTGGCTTGCACTATCTTGCCAGCATTATCCCCTTTCATTTATCCGTTTCTACCTTAGCTAATCAGCTGCTGGCTTGTTTGTTTCTATTCAGTGCATTTTTTGGTCAGCTTGGTTTATTTGCTTGTATCGCTGCGATTATCCCCGTCATTCTTGTCATTCTCTATCCTAGAAAAATACTTATTCTTTCTGTTTCAGTCATGATAGGTTTCCTATTCGCTTATTTACTATGCGCTGATACCTTTGTATTTGCTCAATACCATTTCCATTTAAATGGGGTTATTTGGGGATTATTAACAGGGGGACAAGCCACTGAGGTATTTGATCTTTCCTGGCTAGAATGGCTATCAATAGGTTTATTATCTAGTTTATTACTTGCTTTAGAAATAGGTTTAGCCCTATGGATATGGAGAAAATTACGTCATCAAGTTGTTTCCTTACATTATCCTGTTGCAATGCTAGCTTGTCTTTTGTTTTCTTACTATATGTTAGCACTGTTCATCAAAGGCTCCGCGGCCCTCGCACTTAACCAGCAAGCGTATACCCTACCTCTTTACTATGAAGTCTTAGCCAAATTATTACCCGGCAAGCAAACGCTTCCTGAGTTAGAAAGTCTTTATCGTTCAGACTTTGTAGAAATCAATCATGCTAATCAAAAACTTGACTACCCGCTACATCCGCTTGTTTACAAGCCACTTAAAAAACCAGTTAATATTGTTTTCATTTTGATCGATAGTTGGCGTTTTGATATGTTGAATGCTGTCAATACGCCGAATATTTATCGTTTTGCACAACAAAGCTCGCAATTTCAACAACATTTCAGCGGCGGGAACGGAACTCAACCCGGCCTCTTTTCTTTATTTTATAGTTTACCTGCTACCTATTGGGCGGCCACTATTAACCAACATAAAAGTCCATTATTTATGGATAAATTGCTCGCTGAAAATTACCATATGGGTATTTTTGCCAGCGCCGAACTTCTCGCTCCACCCTTTAACCAGAATGTATTTGTAGCTGTAAATAATCTAAAAACTACAACGCATGGATATACCCCTTACGATAGAGATAAACAGATTACTAAAGAATTTAAGCAATTTATCACACAAACTTCATCACCTTTTTTTAGCTTTTTATTTTATGATGCTGCGCACAGCTTCTGTATTGGAAATAGCCCAGTAAATATCTTTCAACCGAGCCTATCCGTTTGTGATCGTTTAATTTATACGAATCATACCAACCCAAACCCAACGTTTAATCGTTACAAAAATGCCTTATATTACATCGACCAACAGGTTGGACAAGATCTGGCTTTACTTAAAAAACGTCATCTACTGGATAATACGATAGTCCTTATCACGGCTGATCATGGCAATGAGTTCAATGATAATCATCTCGGGTATTGGGGACATGCCAGTAATTTCACTCATTTCCAAACGCAAGTCCCCCTGATCATTCATTGGCCAGGACAAAAACCGATGCTCGTTAAGCATAGGACTAGCCATTACGATGTGGTACCCACTTTACTCGCTCAAATCTTTGGCTTACGGAATCCTTTGATAGATTACAGCACAGGTCAGTCCTTGTTTAATAAAAAACCGGCCGCTTTTTTATTAATTCATAGCTATACGAATTTAGGAGTGGTGAATAATAAAAAGATTATCACTATTTTTCCTTCAGGTTATTACCAAACCCAAAACCTCCAAGCTAAGGTGTTAGCTAATGAAGCATTACCCATGAAAAATGTTTTAGCCGCTTTAGCCTTAACACAGCGTTATTACTCATCCCGAAAAAATTAAAGCATTTTCTATTTTTTAGCGCTTGACAGGTTCAGTGTGGCTTTAGCACAATAGGCGACTCTTTGGCTTTGTAGCTCGCCCGAAGCAGAATACACCAGGCTGGCTTCAAGCGGAGCAGGATTATGTAGCCGCAGAAAAGAGTACAACCAGAGTGGATCGAAGTTAAAAAAGTTTAGGCTATGTAGCTCAGTTGGTTAGAGCACAGCATTCATAATGCTGGTGTCGGTGGTTCGAGCCCACCCATAGCCACCAAACACATTCTAATATAACTTAATAATAAGGGATGAATAATGGTTTTAACCAATCCTCAAATTATCTACCCTAATTCTTAATAAATACCACTCGACTAATCTATACATTATTTAATGTGTAAAATAATAATAAATAACGAATCACTGAATGCTCGTTAATGTACAAGGAAAATTATATTTCTACGCGTATACGCTTTATCTAAAAATGCCCTTTGATCTAGGAAATCTAGCTAAAAAAATATAATAAGTCATACTGGAACCAAAAGTGAAAAATCATTAAAATTATTTGCAAAAATTTCAGTCAAGAAAAACAAGTAAAGCAATTATTAATGTATTTTAAATCATTTAATAAGCAAAAAATAACCCAATGAAAATATTTAACATTGTTTGTGTAATAGGCACCCGGCCAGAAGCTTTAAAAATGATTCCAGTCATTGAAAGTTTGCAAAAGATAAATCGATTTTCTGTAAAGACAGTCATCACTTCGCAACATCGCGAATTACTTAGTCAAATACTTAAGTCTGCTGATATCAAAATTGATACCGATTTTGATGTGATGGCGCCAAATCAAAGTCTTAATCAATTAAGTGCTAATTTATTTTTGCATTTTGATCAATTTTTAGCAAAAAACCCCTGTGACTTACTGATTGCTCAAGGTGATACGACCACCACTTTAATTAGCGCACTCTCCGCATTTTACAAAAAAATTCCTTTTGCTCATATCGAAGCCGGGCTTCGAACTTCAACTATTTATAACCCTTTCCCTGAAGAATTAAACCGTAGAATCATTACGTTAATATCTCGTTTACATTTTTGCCCAACCCAGCTAACGGCTAATAATTTAACAAACTCGGGTATAACGCAGCATGTTTATGTGACAGGCAATACAATTATTGACACTTTATGTCAATCTATAAAAAAGATAAAAACCCAAACAAAAAATAACAAAAAAGTTATATTAGTAACCTGTCATCGTCGTGAAAATTTTGGGAAACCACTGTTTTCTATTTGCCAAGCTTTGAAAAAAATTGTAGAAAGAAACCCCTCTATCGAAATAGTCTTGCCTATTCACCCTAACCCGAGTGTCAAGATGATTATATTAAAGGAGCTTACTAATATTAAAAATATTATTCTCTGTGAAGCTTTAGAATATGTCCAACTCATCACCCAATTGAAAAATTGTTATTTTGTGTTAACAGACTCTGGAGGTTTACAAGAAGAAGCCCCCGCATTACACAAACCTGTATTAGTGTTAAGAGAAGAAACCGAAAGACCAGAAGGTTTAGCCTGTGGAGCTGCTTTATTGGTAGGCACCGATATTAATACCATTGTTTCTCAAGCTGAAAAATTATTATATGATAAAAATCATTATCGAAAAATGAGCGAAGCGGGTTCACCTTACGGAGACGGTAAGGCTGCGATGCGCATTACTAAAATAATCACTGCGTTCTTAACGAATCCAGCAGAGAACAAGGAACTTTAAGCAGATAGCTTATTTCACATTTTCTACACTAACAATTTGTCGTGTTATATCCAAAGCTTCTGTTAATTGCGCAACTGGAAAAACTTCCAGGCCATGAATAACCTGCTTGCTCATATTAGCTTTAGGAATAATCGCGGATTTAAAACCATGTTTTGCTGCATCGCGCAAACGTTCCTGACCATTGGGTACAGGACGGATTTCTCCGGATAAACCGACCTCACCAAATACTAAACAATCTTCCGGAAAAGGTTTATTGCGTAAACTTGATAATACGGCTAATAACACCGGTAAATCCGCACTCGTTTCCAATAAACGCACGCCACCCACAACATTAATAAAGACATCTTGATCGTAGGTCATAATACCCGCATGTCGATGCAATACCGCTAATAACATGGCTAAACGATTACTTTCTAAACCTACCGTTACCCGACGTGGATTGCCTAAATGGCTATTATCAACCAAGGCTTGCACTTCGACCAATAAAGGACGACTACCCTGCCAAGTGGCTGTCACTAAACTCCCTGAAACTGTCAGGCCAGATCGTGACAATAACATCGCAGAAGGATTACTCACTTCACGTAGACCTTTCTCGGTCATGATAAATACACCTAATTCATTCACTGCGCCAAAACGATTCTTAACGGATCGTATCAACCGATGTCGACTATCGGCTTCACCTTCAAAATACAAAACCGTATCCACCATATGTTCTAAAACACGCGGCCCCGCAAGTGCACCATCTTTAGTGACATGTCCCACTAAAAACAAGGCAATACCCGTTTGCTTGGCCAAACGCGTCAATTGCATGGCACTTTCTCTAACTTGGCCTACTGCACCCGGTGCCGATTGGAGTAAATCGGTATGCATGGTTTGTATCGAATCAATCACCAAAACTTGAGGTTTTTCTTGTAGGGCATGCATTAAAATACTCTCAACTCGTGTTTCAGTCAGCAAACGGATTTTCTTTTGTGGCAATTCTAAACGTTGAGCGCGTAAAGCCACTTGCTGGAGCGATTCTTCTCCAGTAATGTAAAGTACAGAATGATGCTCACTCAATTGGCAAAGACTTTGTAATAATAAGGTAGATTTTCCGATCCCGGGATCGCCACCCATCAGTATCACAGAACCTGGGACTATTCCTCCTCCAAGTACCCTATCCAACTCCTTAATTCTCGAAGAAAATCGTTCCGTTTCACTAAATTGAATGCTCTGTAAATCAGTTATTTTTGCATCGGCGGCCGCATAGCCGTTCACACGTGGAAGAGTACGAAAAGAAGGTGATGCGCCACTCTCTTCTAATAAACTATTCCACGCTTGGCATTCGCCACATTGGCCAGACCACTGTAAAAACTGTCCACCACAGGATTGACAATTATAAACGCGTTTCGGTTTAGACATGCGGTTCGTCCTGCAATAATTTACGTACGGCGCTTAATAAATCCGAGAAAACTGGGATCTCATCGGCTAATTCGCGGTTATTTAAAAGAGTTTGTTCGCCATTACCCGTTAAAACCAAGATGGGCTCGCAACCGACTTTAAGGGCTACTTTAATATCACGCAAAGAATCACCGATAGCCATAATGCCGCTTAAATTAAGTTGATAATAGTTGGCAATTTGTTCAAATAAGCCGATGCCCGGCTTGCGGCAGCTACAATGATCGTCCGGATGATGTGGGCAATAAAAAATCTTATCCACTTTGCCTCCCAGCGCGTTTATGCTATCCAACATTTTTTGGTGGATAGCCGCCAAATCTACTTCAGTATAAAATCCGCGCCCCACACCCGATTGATTCGTCGCCACCGCTATCGTGTAGCCAGCCTGACTCAATAAGGCGATAGCCTCTAAACTACCTGGAATAGGCAACCATTCCTCAGGGGTCTTGATATAGTCCTTAGATTCAAAATTAATCACACCATCCCGGTCCAGGATGATAAATGGAGTGTTTTTAGCCATTTTTTGCTTCCTTTAAGTCTCTCTTAATATTAAAGGCCTATACTTCTCAGACAATTCCGACATGTTGATCTCTAAATCATTTATGCAAACTGTTTCAATCGAACAAAAACTTGAAGAAAAATTACATATTATTCTACAAATTGCTCACTTGCTTAAAGAGAAAATTGATCACATCATTGGCCCTATCGCTACAGAATCCTACGTTAATTCTAACATTCTAAAAGAATTACAAGACTTACCCATCGACAAATTTATTCTCTTAAGTAGAGAAGCACTTAGTGAATTTAATGCTTCTGCTTGTGAAAACTCCCCTTTAAGCATTCCTGTGACAAGGATTATCGAAAAATTTACTGAGATTAAAATCTTAATTAATCCTAATTCTTATATTTCAAAAAAAACCTTTTTTACTGCTGCTGTAAAAGTTGATCTCCAAAGATTGCAAGAAAATTTAACAGCCGTTAACGAAGTTTTTAATATGCTTTCTCATACGACTCCAATACTCGATGTTTCAGCTGAAAGATCTTTTAGAGGCCTCTCACCAGGAAGTTAAACGTTAAGATCCCCCATTGCATAACGAGTAATAAAATTCTTCAAACACGCTACATTATTGACTACACCCAACCCGAACTGCCGTGTTTTCTGCAAAACAGGATTAGTCGCCGCAAATAGACACTGAATACCATCAACCCCTCCCATCATGACCCGATTATGAAAACGACGTTCTCTTTCATAACGGCGTAAGGTATGAATAGCACCTATCGTTCGATGTTTCTGTTTTGCTTCTAGGATTACTTTTGCTAAACACTGTGCATCAGCCAAGCCTAAATTAGCACCTTGGCCTGCCAAGGGATGCAGGGTATGCGCCGCGTCTCCGATTAATGCGACACCCGCCTTGATATATTGTTCCGCTTCTTGGGTTTTTAATGGAAAGCTGAAACGTGGGCTTGTCGATACCACTGATCCTAAACGCTGTTCAAAAACACGTGTCAATTCTGCACAAAAAAATTCGTCGTCCATCGTTTCTAAGCGCTGTACTTCTTCAGGTGTATTCGACCAGACAATGGAACAATAATGAGCATCCTGTAAAGGCAAAAAAGCCAAAGGTCCATTCGCTAAAAAAATCTGTCTCGCCGTCTGTTTATGCACCCGTTCAGTCTGTACGGTTGCTATCAATGCACGCTGTACATAATCCGTACATTTAATTTGTAAATCAGCCAATTGTCGAACTTTAGATTGCTCACCATCGGCACCGACTAGCAGACGTGTACTTATTTCTGCTCCAGACGCTAATGTTACTAACACTTGGTTTTTTTCTATCCGCATTTCTAATAATGTATCTGGAGCAAACCAAGTCAATTCCTTGTCAGCTTTTGCTTGTGCGTATAAAGCTTGTTCTAAATCGGAATTTTTGACGATATAACCTAAACTGGCTTGACCGATATCCGCACTATCAAAAAAAAGATTAACCGCTTGTCCAGATTCCCACACTTGCATACACCGGAATGGCGCATAGTATTTACTATCGAGTCGCTGCCAAACGTTGAGCGCTTCGAGATACCGTTGCGACGCTAAGGTAATGGCAATAACGCGTAACTGCGATGAAAGAATAGACGTTTTTTTAGGTATATCATCCTTATTTAATACGGCAACTTTTAAACCTTGATCCTTTAAGTGACAAGCCAGTGTCAAACCAACGATACCCGCTCCAACGATAACAACATCATAATCAGTACCTATTTCTACTTCTAGCGTCATAAGGACGACGAATAGTGATAATTATCATATTCTGGATACCAAACTTGGCGATCGATTTCCTGTGCAAAATCGACAGACTCGTTAGCTTTCGCCAATCCTTCCCGGCGCGCCTGTATCGCAACTGCCAATGCAATACAGCGGCTAATAGAATGAATATCTTCAAAATTCGGTAATAATGCATTTTTGGCATCGGAGGTCTTGCTAGCAAAACTACTTAAGGCTTTGCAGGCTTCCCAAAGCATGGTCTCACTTAAGCGTGTTGCTTGAGCTATCACCACCCCCAAACCGATTCCTGGATAAATAAGCGCATTGTTACATTGAGCAATAGGTATTTTTTCACCTTTAAAATCAACTTGACCAAAAGGGCTACCGGTAGCAATCAGTGCGCGTCCTTCTGTCCAATTCAATAAATCATCGGGTGTTGCTTCTGATTTCTCAGTAGGATTTGATAAAGGAAAAATGATAGGGTATTCAACCTCTGCTGCCATGGTTTTAACAATCGCTTCAGTGAAAATTCCACCTTGACCCGAACACCCAATTAAGACTGTGGGTTTAAATTGTTGCATCACATCATACAACTGTAATGTAGCGGCTGTTTTATCCCTTAAACGTTGTGCGTAAGGCTTTTGAAAAGTCGTCAAATCCGACGTCTCAGCATGAATCAATCCGTGTCTACCCACCAAATAAAACCGCGATAACGCTTCTTGTTTCGATAAGCCCTCTCGCATCATGCCAGCACAAAGTTGATCAGCAATCCCTGTACCTGCCGTTCCAGCGCCCACAATAACAATGCGCTGTTCAGTTAAAGGAATTTTGGTACGGTTGATGGCTGATAAAAGTGCGACCAAAGTCACCGCACCGGTCCCTTGCATATCATCATTGAAGGTACACATTTGATCACGATAGCGTTCTAAATTACGCCGTGCATTTTCTCGGCCAAAGTCTTCCCAATGCAAATAGGCTCGTGGTAATTTTCGTTGTATCGCTGTGACAATCGTATGTATCATGTCATCATATTTTTGATCCGCTAAGCGCGGATGACGCCAACCTAAATACATCGGATCATTCAACAATTGTTCATTGTTAGTTCCAACATCGATTTGTATAGGTAATAAACGGTTCGGATTAACCCCCGCGCACAAAACATAAACCATCAATTTTACAATACAGATATCCATTCCACCGATCCCTTGATCACCAATACCTAATACGCCTTCGCCATCGCTCATGACGATAATATCCACTTCTGGATTCAAACGATTCTCAAGAATTTCATCGATATGATCGCGATCGGGATAGGCCATGTATAAGCCTCGTGGTTGTTGAAATTCCTGGCTAAATTGTTCAACCGCTTTTCCAACTGTAGGCGTATACAGAATAGGTAACATTTCAGTCAAATGTTGACTGACTAATTTATAAAACAACACCTCATTCGTATTATGCAAACTACGTAGATAGAGATGTTTTTCCAAATTATTTTGTTTTTTTAAAAATTGTTGATAAACGCGTAGTTCTTGTTGCGCTAAACTTTCAATACTATAAGGTAATTTACCGCGTAACCGCAATGGTTGTCGTTCTGACTCAGTAAAGGCGGTACCTTTATTTAATTTAGCGGTAGTCAATAAAGCTGATCCCAACGCATTAGTTTCCAGATAAAGAACTTTAGCATTATTTTTATCGGTGATGGATCTAAATTTTGGCATACTAATATTCTTCTTGTTATAAGGTTAAACCGCGAACCAAACCAGGGAGTCGCCCATGAATTCCCATTAAGCGTCGCGATAAATTTCTTTTGCAGGGTGAGAGTAAATCCATGGCTAATAGACCATTATTGTAAATGAAAGTCAACGGCGCGAACCGGGTTTGCAAATGTGTCAATCGCTCGGTAAAACTAATGATTTGTCGCTGTGCGGCCAAACGTGACTTGAGATAGGATTGAGCCAAACGCGCATCCGCCAAATCGCTATGTTGTTGCATCGCCTCTGCAATCAAATCCACACATTCTGCCATATCTTGTAAACCTAAATTTAGGCCTTGAGCGGCAATAGGTAATAAAGTATGCGCGGCATTCCCTAGTAGTATCAAACCTGCTTGCGCCTGGGTTTCAGAAATACAGCTTTTTAATGTAAAAACATGGGGCTTAGTATAGTGTAATAACTTGCCAAATCGATACGAAAAATGTTGTTGTAAATTCTCTGAGAACTCTGACTCAGTTAAATTCCGTAATGTTTCAATAGTTTGCTGCCCTGAAGTCCAGACTAAGCCAATTTTATTAGCGAGTAAAGGTAAACAAGCAATAATTCCTTGTTGCGTAAATCGTTGATAGGCGATATTTTGATGAGGACGGCTAATATCAATGAATGTCGTTAAAGCGGATTCAGCAGTAGCGTTAATTTTTAAACCAATATTCAGTAAGCTACGCACAGTAGAATGTGTCCCGTCCGCTGCAATAATTAAACGTGGGTAAATAATTTTTTTTTCGTGTCGATGATGACTCAATATTACCTGCCAAGCACCTGCATGTCGGCTGATTGACTCACAGCTTGCTGGATTATAAAGATCTAAAGTTGCTGGTGCAGTTTTGTTGGCAACAACCTGAAGTAATACCTTTGTTAATTCATGTCCTAAACGAGCCGCAGGAATAACGGCACCTAATTGTGCAACTCCCAACTCTTTTGCATTAATTCTTGATTGAGCAAAACAAGCTTGTTTGGAAATATGTACACACTCAATGGGATTCGCGTAAATTTCCAAAGCAGACCATACCTTCAAAGTCTGTAAAATGCGCAGGCTAGCAAGATTCAACGCGATGGGCTTACTTTCTGCAGGTAAAGAAACATCGACCGATTTAAGAGGCAATTTTTCGACGAGCGCCATCCGCAATGGCAAATGCGATAAAGCTAATGCTAGACTCGTTCCTACAATTCCAGCACCGACGATGAGAATATCATAATCTTGTTTCATGAGGATGTTTGCATTATGTTTTCAATGTCAGCCAGTGCTTTGGGTGTTTTTGATGTCAACACTTCACAAGCCTCATGCGTCACCCGCACATCATCTTCAATACGAATACCAATATTCCACCATTTTTTATCGATATCCGGTCCCGGACTGACATAAACACCGGGCTCCACAGTGAAAACCATATCCGGCTCTAAACTTCGCCATTTTTTTTCTACCTTATAGCACCCTACATCATGGACATCTAAGCCTAACCAATGACTACAACCATGCATGTAAAATCTTTGATAGCTTTTTTGTTGAATGAGATCACTCAGATTCCCTTTTAATAATCCCAAATCCATTAATCCTTGCGTTATATACTCAACACAGGTTTTTTGTAACTGGTTCCACGTCACACCTGGTTTTATCAGCGCTAGAATGGCATGCTGGGCTGTTAAAACAATTTGATAAATAGCCTTTTGTTCTGAATTAAAACGTCCATTAACTGGAAAAGTTCGAGTAATATCGGAGGCATAATTTTGATATTCACACCCTGCATCAATTAACACTAAATCCCCAGATTTTAACTCTGCGCGATTATCCGTGTAATGTAAAATACAAGTATTCGCTCCACTCGCAACAATATTGGGATAGGCTAAAGCTTGACTCCCTTGTCCATAAAACTCATATAGTAATTCTGCTTCTAACTGATACTCGTATAATTCAGGCCGACAAGCACGCATAGCACGTAGATGCGCTTGGCCGGAAATACGAGCTGCCTGACGTAAGCAATTCAATTCGGTTGGGCTTTTTATAAGACGCATTTCATGGACTATATTGACTAATTTTTTAGCGAATTCAGTGGGCGATTTTTTTAAACGCGATAACACTTTATTAATTCGCATTAAGGGCTGATGATGGAATCTTTCATCTCCAAGATAATAACAAACATGAATATTAGCTAAATATTCAGGCAGTTTAACTTCAAGCTGATCGATAGGGTAAGCTTCATCAGCTCCGAATTCTTTACAAGCCCTTATTTGGCCAATACGTTCACCATTCCAAATAGCCGCCGCTGGATTCTCAGCACGATTAAATAATATAAACTGACCCTTTTTATTATCGGGTATAAATAAAGCAACCGCTTCCGGCTCAGGGAATGCTGTTAAATAGTAAAAATCGCTGTTTTGACGATAAGGATAATGTACATCACCATTACGTAAATACTCTGGTGCTGCCATTAATATAATGAGCTCATCACTCTTTATTTGGGATAATAATTGCTGACGCCGATGCTGCAACTCCGAAAGCTTAACCATAGATAATCAGCAGTAGGTGGCCCTATTAATGGAGATACAAAGAGCCTGTACTTCCTTCTACGGAGTAACGGATTAATTCTTCATAAATCAAGGGGATGGCATGAGTAATAAACTCGGTCGCTTCATCATAAGCCAATTTATCAAGCTCAGTCACTTCTAAATGATTAATTTCAAGCTTGGCTATCTCGGCAATACAATACAAGGCTTCGTGTATGACATCAGGTGTTTCATCTTCAATAGAGCTTCCCCCTAAACCTAACCCATATAAAAAGCCCTCACACCACAAGCTTAAGGCTTCAGCACGTCCTTCTAATTCATGCTGCTCATCAGGCAACAATAACTGGAAAGTTTGTAATCCACTTAGTTGGCGACAAGCCGCATCATACAAACCAACAATGGCTCCTTGCGACCCCAACATAAACGGGGGGCTAGTCCCGAGACGCTTTAACAAAATATCGATCAAAAAACCACCGTTAAGTTTAGGCCCTACACAAATAAAACCGCATAACATACCATGTATTTCTGCTGGAGAAGTAGCTACTTCTGCTTGAGACAATAAATGATAAAAATCATCGAAAGCGGGTGATTTAGCCTGAATTTGCATGAGCGTACTCGATAAAGAAAGCAAGTCTAGGGTATTTTACCATTCTATGCTGTGTTAATACAGTTAAGCAAACCTTAATAAAATAAAACTACCGTAAGCACCTGATAAAATAGGTTATTTTCTTTTCATTGCCGATTACGTTAAAACTTAATTTTAAAATTTTTAAAGCTAGACCGTTAGACCTCAAAATAGATTATACTAGTCAAGTATCTGACTCAGTCGATAGTTTTCGATCGATACTTTTATAAAGTCAGGGATAATTGCTTTATTTACGGTGTGCACGCTTGCAAGCTAGCAAGAAGCCTAAAGTGGATAGACTGAATCCCACCTGCATCCCAGGATCAGAAAAACGTAACTGAGTCAGGTATTCTTAATATGTATGGCACACTATGGATACACGCCTATTATTTCGCAAGAAGTTACAGCAACAACGCGCTAAAATTACTTTAAGCGAACAAAAAAAAGCTTCTGCTCGCATTACCCAACAGTTAAGTCAACATCCGATATTTTTACAAAGCCAAACCATTGCAAGCTATGTGGCCATCCGGCATGAAATAGATCCCTCCTCACTGATACAAAAAGCCTGGCAAAATAAGCAAACGTGCTATTTACCCATTTTACAAGGGCAACAATTAATATTCTGTATTTATCAACCGCATACTTTGTTAAAAAAAAATCAGTTTAACATTCCAGAACCTCCTTTTTCCCTGGAAGCCTGCATTACACCCAAAAACATTGATTTAGTATTGGTTCCTCTGGTTGGTTTTACCGAACAAGGCCAACGCTTAGGAATGGGCGCCGGTTTTTATGATCGAAGCTTTGCATTTCTATTAAATCCATCTAAATCTGCGCGGCCTTTTTTACTCGGCCTTGCTTACGAATGGCAAAAACTAGACTCTTTTACTGAAAAAAACTGGGATGTTCCATTAAATGCAGTCATAACTGAAAAGCAAATTTACTTTTGTGATGCTAAATAGAAAACTTTTTTACTCCACTATTAGTGGTATATTTTAAATAGATGATCTAAATGTTGGATGAATTGTTTAAATAAGCTTCCATTCTTATCCATTTCGGGTGAGGCATTAAATAACACTGCAAACGCACCGAAGTCTCCATTTTGCATTCTAAAATAACCTGCCATGGTGTAAACAGATTTTGGCACGCTAATATGGCCTGTTTTAAAACTTGACCATTCCATCCAAGGATGCTGAGCAGTAATCATACTACGCCAAATTTTTTGTTGTCCAGGAATAATTAAACTTCCATAATATATCGGAAAATCGCGTTTATTTTTATACATTCCTTCTAACAAAATAATAAGATCTTTAGCCGATACACGATTTAAGGGTGTTAATCCACTAGCATTTTTGAAGACGGGTAAATTATCTGAATCTTTAATGCTAAAATCTGTCTTTGCTAACATCGGTTTATAGTTATTAAAAAGTAATTGTGTCGCATCACTTAACTTCACTGACGCAACTGACGGCGCTTGATTCTCCCGCCATAAATCCAGCATCAACATATCGGCTATATAATTGTTACTATAAAATAACATGTCCTGCAAAGAATGAATAAGTGGATCACTCTCTAATTGTGTTAACAACTTATCGCTTGGTAATAAAAAACTTAACTCAACATGAACTTTACCATTCAAAACTATCCCAGATTCTTTTAAAAAGCCTGCTAATAAGTTTGCTGTAATTAAATTGGGATCTCCGACGGAACGATAAATAGTCATCGGCTTACTTTGCAACCCTAATTGACCCGAAATAATTAAAATTTCTTTTTTATTCTTTGTAACCCGGCGAAATCGAATTGCATTGTTTTCCCCTGCAATAGTTTGCACCGTTCCTTTCAATAGAACATTATCTAAAGCATAGGGAATAATTTTCACTCGTGCGATATCCCCTACTTTTAAACCCGGTGAAATATAAACAGCGATGTTTCCAAAATCTGTACCCGATGAAGTGGGCAACCCGTCATAGGCTACTCTAGAATGAATTTTTGCTAGTATCCTATCCGGATCGTTTAGCATGACCTTACCAAAATAGGACGTATTAACGACTAAGTTTCCCGTTATTTTCTTTAAACCAATTTGTTGTAGATTATTTATTAAACTCCAAATTTTTTCATTAGTAAATTCAGGATCCCCCAAACCATAAAAAATTAAATCCCCATATAATATACCTGCTTTAATGTGGCCTCTTGCATAAACTTGCGTCGAAAAAGTATGTCTCGCTCCCCAGTGTGTTAATGCACTAGCAGCAATAAAAAGCTTTGTCACTGATGCAGGAGTTAAACGTAATTGAGCATTCTTAGAGTAAAGGATCTTAGGATGAGTCAAATCAACTAATAGCTCTGAACTTTGAATGTTTTCATTAGCGAATGCCGTCGCGCAAGAAAGATAAAAAAATATAAATAAAAATTTTAACAAAAAATATAGTTTCTTTTTCATGTGCAATCCAGTTAGTTTCACTGGTTTTAGGTGTCAGATTCTTAACCCTGAAAGCTTTTGAATAGACTCATCGCTTGTGTTTTGGCAAAGTGATTACAAAAATGAAAGCCCGCCAATATGTGCAACCATGAGTATAGCAAGTTCTGTGACTACGCCGACAAAAATTCAAATGTAAAAGCTATATTAATGACTGATAACTTGCCATATTCCTTGGCTATTCCGGCAGGCGGTATAATTAAAAGAAGGATGCTCAAAGAAACCTCGAATTAACTTTATTTCATAATCTCTACAGCCTTGTCCTTTAGGATTAACGAAAATTTCTTTACTGGTAAATACAAAACGAATACCCGTAGCATCGCTATGCCAACTGGTAAACTGCGTAGGTTGTGCCGTTGCAACTAAATTTTGCAACTTACTATGATCAGCATTCCCCATAAAATGCGCAATAGAAGAATCAATAAAAATAGCTTTACTACTAGTTTCCAACTGTGGTTCTACGGGTGGTTGTGATATCTCTATGTGATGACTTACACAAGCCGTCAAATTCAAAATAAATAT
Source organism: Candidatus Aquirickettsiella sp. (assembly GCA_049283295.1). GTDB lineage: Bacteria > Pseudomonadota > Gammaproteobacteria > Diplorickettsiales > Diplorickettsiaceae > Aquirickettsiella. Next base: position 10,615 of record JBAPVR010000017.1, on the reverse strand, counting down.
CCCCATGAATAAACATTTAATCATTTTTTTTTGCATCATTTATTTCCTCAATGCGCGTACGGACTAACTGTCCTCGATTAATGCCACATAATAATTCGAAGCGAAAAGATGACGTGCTTTCTGCTATTTGTTCAATCGGTAAACCAGTTCCCCATAACACAACCGGATCGCCTATCTTAGCATCCAAATGACTCGACAAATTAACGGTTAACATATCCATGGAAACTTGTCCTATCAATTCACTGAGTTTACCATTCACTAAAATAGGCGTACCACTTTCGGCGCGATGTGGATAACCATCTCCGTAACCTATCGCTACAATTCCAACTCGCGATGGTTTAGGGGCTATCCATGATCCTCCATATCCGACTTTATCCCCTGATTCTAATGGGTGAATTGAAATAATTTCAGATTTTAACGTCATAACCGGTCTTAATGAATGCTGTGCACCGGAGGAATCTGAAAAAGGAGAAACACCATATAGCATTAACCCTGGACGCACCCAATCCGCATGAATTTGAGGAAAAGCTAGAATGGCTGCAGAATTAGCTAAGCTGGTTGGAAATTTATGTGCTTTGGTAACCTGCTGAAACCTTTTTAATTGGCATTTAGTGGTTGTATCATCGCTTTTATCCGCACTCGAAAAATGTGTCATAACACAGACAATATTCAGCCAAGAACAATGACGTATTTTTTGCACAACAGCGGCAAAGTCATCGGGTGAAAAACCTAAACGATTCATTCCTGTATTTATTTTCAACCATACGTTAATAGTATGGGGTAAGGGATACTGAGTTAACAAACTTAATTGATTGCGATCATGAATGACCGTATCAAGTGCATAGTCAGTTAATAAGCTAACTTCATCCTTAGAAAACAAACCTTCCATTAAAACGATACGTTGATTTAATCCTACCTGACGTAAATATAATGCTTCTTCTGAACAAGAAACGCCGAAACCCTCGACATCCGTTAATGCCTTTGCGATAGAAACTAAACCATGTCCATAGGCATTTGCCTTGACCATTGCCAAAATCTTAGATTGCGGAGCGATATCACGTATCCGTTTAACATTATGTTGTAGTGCACCTAAATCAAGTTCAACAGTAAACGGTCTGCTCATGCATAATTCTCAGCATGATAACGTTGCGCTGCAAAATTCTCAAAACGTGTATATTTACCTAAGAAAGTCAATCTTACTTTACCGGTAGGTCCATTACGTTGTTTGGCAATAATAATTTCTGCGCTACCTTTATCCGGACTGCCTTCATTATAAACCTCGTCGCGATAAATAAAAATAATCAAATCGGCATCTTGCTCAATCGCTCCTGAATCTCGTAAATCAGACATCACCGGTCTTTTATCGGCGCGTTGTTCCAAACTACGGTTTAGCTGCGACAATGCAATAATAGGCACATCCAATTCTTTAGCTAAAGCTTTTAAGCTGCGTGAAATTTCAGATATTTCTGTGGTGCGATTTTCCCTAGAACCAGGGACTTGCATCAATTGTATATAATCGATAACAATTAAGCCTAATGTACCTTGCTCTTTTGTGACTCTGCGCGCGCGCGCGCGGACTTCTCCAGGACTTAATGCGGGTGTATCATCAATAAACATTTTTGCTTCTGATAACATGCTAACTGCCGAAGTAACTCGCGGCCAATCTTCATCGCTTAATTTTCCAGTACGAATTTTATGTTGATCAATTCGTCCTAATGACGACATCATACGCATCGCTAAGGCTTGACCGGGCATTTCCATACTAAAAATCAGCACCGGTTTATCACCTTGTATCGCAGCATGTTCTGCAATATTCATGGCAAAAGTAGTCTTTCCCATCGACGGCCGACCTGCAACAATCACAAGATCAGCCGGTTGCAAACCGGATGTCATTTCGTCTAGATCTTTATAAGCCGTTGAAAGTCCAGTAATAACTTGATCCGAATGAAACAAGATATCAATTCTATCGACCGCTTTTGCCAAAAAGTCACTAATTCTAAGTGGACCACTACCGCGTGTGCCTTGATCAGAAATCTGAAATACTTTTCGCTCCGCCTCATCCACAAGCTCAGTGATCGAACGACCGTCTGGCATGAAAGCATTTTCAGTGATTTCAGAAGCGATGCCAATCAACTGACGTAAAACTGAACGTTCTCGTACAATATCTGCATAAGCAACAATGTTAGCCGCGCTAGGGGTATTGCGTACCAACTCAAATAAGTAAAGATCACCCCCTATTTCTAACAATTCATTAGTACTTTTTAACGCATCAGTCAGTGTAACCACATCAAAAGGTTTAGCTTGATTAGCAAAACTGACGATAGTACGAAATAAAATACGATGCGATAAAAGATAAAAATCTTTTTCTTTTAATCTATCCGAAATCCTATCCCATGCTTGATTATCGAGCATTAATCCACCTAAAACCGATTGCTCGGCTTCAAGTGAATGGGGAGGTAACTTAAGGTGATCGGTTTTTTGCATAGCAAGAATTGCCTAAACCATAAACTAACAAAAAATCCTGAATTGCTAGTATATTAAATCTTTTACAGAAATCATTAAAGTCGCAGCCAGTTATTCCTATAATAATAGGACCCATAACTCAAAATACAACATCCCAGTTATATTAGCCCATTGTAATCAACATAAAGTTGTTGTTTTGAACGTTCCGCCCTTGAATTTTGACTGTGTCATCTGCCAAACCTAATGGTTCTATATATTGTTGAAAATAACTTAATTATTCTTCTGTAATAATATTTACTTTCAGTATGGCAATAACATCACTATGCAATTGCACAGATACCTCATGTTCACCCAATTGGCGTAAAGGACCATCCGGTAAGCGAATTTCACTCTTTTCAAGCGAAACACCTACTGCATCGGCTGCATGAACTAATTCAGATACACCGATGGAGCCATACAAACGACCTTCTTCTGCTGACTTAACCGGTATGCTTAATACCAAGTCTTTGATGGCCGCTGCACGCGTTTCCGCGACATGTAATTTTCCTTGTGCAATTTTCTCTAATTCAACGCGCTTGATTTCAAACTCAGCAATAGTTTCTTTATTGGCAGGTACTGCCTTGGCATGAGGAATTAAATAGTTTCGCGCATAACCATTACTTACCGTCACTTGCTGCCCTAAATCACCTAAAGAATGTATTTTTTCTAATAAAATTACTTGTGCCATGAAAAATAAACCTCAAAATTCACTTGTTAATATCTGTATGTATAATAAGTTTTCCCTAATGCTACTCTCTTTCCTGACAAACTTATTAAACATTGCTCTTTAATCGATAGCGTAAATTAACGACACTATCAATTATTGCGAATAGTATCAGTGCCGCCGTTATGTAAGGAATAAAAACGGCCCACACTACATAAAATAAAAAAATCCATTTATTGGCGACATTTTTTAAATCTGTCACAGCATGAAAAACACTTAAACCTGCCAATGCAAAAATTAATCCCACTACAGGCACAGCATCTTGCGCTATAACGACGCCTAGGAAGCTTAATACGCCTATTACTAAAAGAATCAATACTTCCCATAGGCTAAGCCGAATATTTTTTAACTCCGGCCGAAGTTGACCCGGATTGTATAGCATTGACTGCAACCCCCGCGCAAGTATTAAATTAATAAGTACTGACAGGGAAATAAACGCTACTTGAAAACCTGTAGCAAACTTTGCAAAAAATTGTAAATGTGTGGTGTTAACGACCACATTAAATTGATTTTTAACCAGTACTGCATAATGGTCGAACTGAGTTGTCCATACCTCAGTAATAGCGGGTATCCATAAATGCACCAACAGCACCGCCAATAAACCCAATAGCAGACTTGCTGTTAATACGGCTTTCCAGCTCTGTGTTTGACGCAATATTAAGGCTAACACATAAGTAAATAAGCTGCCGCCAATAATTCCATATAAAATAATTAAACGATTGCCTAAACTAGCAACCACCACTGCCGGCAAAATAATCCACAATAGTACGATAGCCCCTTCTTTAGGCCCCTTACGTAAAGTAACCAAAGAAACGATTACATTACTGATCCAACCAAATAATGGAAGGATAGTAAATAGTAATCCCACTATGACTGCCTGCCGGCGGCCACGCATGATATAGCTTGCAAAACGATGCAACATTCCCATCAACTTAGCCTATCTCTAAAACACATTAGCCCATGTTTTGATGTTTATCACAATAAGGAAGTAATCCTAGAAAACGTGCACGTTTAATCGCTTGCGTCAGCTTACGTTGCACGCGTGCCGTAGTTCCTGTGGTACGACTGGGGACTATTTTAGCGGTCTCCGTCAGATGATTTTTTAAAAGCGCGAGATCTTTATAATCGACCTCTGTCCCTTCGGCAGAAATTCGGCAATGCTTACGGCGTCTATTTTGGTAATTGTTCATAAAATCTATTCATCCTAATAATTAAAAAAGCGGCTAATTAACATTCATAAGGTATATTAGCGAGTCAACCTATCTTCTCTCAACTTCAGTCTCTCTTGAATACTCGCGTCGATTTTCCTGGCTTTGCATTTCTTTTGCTTTTGCTATAGGAGACATTTCAGTGATAGCGCGTTCCCTCTTGATACAAAGATAACGTAGCACAGCATCATTGAAGCTAAAGTGATTATCGGTAAGTTCAGTAATAGTCTCTTTCCCGCACTCAATATTCATTAGAATGTAGTGTATTTTGGAAAGCTTATGGATAGGATAGGCAGGCTGTCTACGACCCCAATCTTCAGAGCGGTGTACATGCCCGCCGCTATTCTTAACAAGGGCAGTATAACGCTGAACCATAGCAGAAACCTGATCGCTTTGATCGGGGTGGATTAAAAGTACAATTTCATAATGACGCATAATATTTCTCTTGGTTAAAGCCTCCCAACTAACGCGGTGAGGCGAGTAGGCTTAAAGGACTACCCTAAAAGCGGGCCTATTATACGGTCGGACCCTTTAAGATGCAATAAATCCCTACTGCTTGACAGGTGTTTCCTCGCCGCCTAGCATTCAGCTTTAAATTTAATCATTACCCTCATCTATCCTATGGATTTAGCGCCCATAACAGCCTTGGTTAAACCCGATCTCGACCAGGTCGATACCCTAATCGATACATGCCTTTATTCTGAAATACCCTTGATCTCAGAATTGGCGAAGCATCTGATTGATAGTGGGGGGAAACGTTTACGCCCTTTAATTGCTCTGCTGAGTGCAAAAGCTGTTGGTTACACCGGAGCAGGACATGTGCGGCTAGCCGCTAGTTTAGAGCTGATTCATACCGCAACTTTATTACATGATGATGTCATTGATGGGTCTGAACTCCGCCGCGGAAAAAAAACAGCGAATAATTTATGGGGTAATTCAGCCAGCGTTCTAGTCGGCGATTTTCTGTACTCACGTGCCTTTCAACTGATCAGTCAAATCAATAATTCGCGTGTCCTCACATCGCTCGCTGATGCCACCAATATACTATCCCAAGCAGAAATTTTACAATTACTGAGTTGCCATAATGCCAATGTCGATGAAGAATATTGTTTAAAGATTATCCAAGGCAAGACGGGCATACTTTTTTCTATCGCCGCAGAGCAACCCGCCATTCTAACTGAGCGCTCCAAAACGGAAATTTCAGCGCTCGCTCAATATGGACTGCATCTCGGCACCGCCTTTCAATTAATTGATGACGCACTGGATTATTCCGGTAGCAGTCTACAACTCGGCAAAAACCTCGGTGATGATTTGGCCGAAGGCAAACCGACACTCCCTTTGATCTATGCCTTACAACACGCCAATGCAGAACAAGCGCAGCTCATACGGACCGCACTGACACAGGGGAGCCAAGAACATTTAACTGCTATTGTAGCTATCATGCACGCTACACGAGCCATCGATCATACGCGTAATCTCGCCCAATCCCACATTCAACAGGCTTTAACGCATTTGGCGGTTATTCCTGACTCAAATTATCGCCAAGCCTTGGCTCAATTAACAGAATTTGCGAGTCAACGGACTTATTAGCAAATTAAATAATAATTATCTTTTCCCCATCAAACTTAAATTAGGTTTTATTAAGCATTCACAACACCATTTTTCAAAATTTTACGCAAAGCTTTTTGTTCATACCTTGAATTTATTGCGTTAAAACGAGCTGTGAAGGCCTAACATTCAAAAACTTTCAAATTTGTACTCTCGCTAAGCTCAGCTGATTCTCTTTTTGGCTTAAAAAAAGAAGTAACAGCCATGTCATCAAATGAGGTTCCTCTTGTTTGCGCTTGTTTCATCCAGGTTGTATGAGAATCAGACTCAACTTCAATATTTGCAAAAGTGAGAGGGTGTTTTCGAAAAGGCTTAAATATTTTTTTTGCGCGCGGGTATGACGGTGTCAAGTTGCCAACTTGTCCATACGCCAACATGGATGATAAAACCTCTTGTGGATATTTATTTTCTTCCCAAAATAACTTTATGGCATTATAAAGTTCTCCAGGTCCCGTGTAGTTAAGGGTTAGAGCAATACAAGCTTCCTGCGAATAAGGATGGATAGATTTCATAGCGCGTTTTAGGTCCATTTCCGTAAGAATCACCGATTTTTCCTTTACTGGTTTTTCCAAAGGTAATACTAATTGTTCTAAATCTCCCTTATTATAAGCATGAAGCAAATCTTTTATGACCTGCTTTAATATAGGATGTTTCGGTAATGCCGCGATAAGATCATTCCCGCCACCAAATGAAAAAATATCGTTTTCTATGGCATAGGCCCCTTGAACTTTAAAGCCCAAAATATTGTTTTCTGAACAAAGTATGCTTTCAGGAGTGAGATGAAATTTTGTATCCGTATCAAAATAATATCCCCCTTCTTGATAAAGAATTGCATAGCGGAGCAGATCAGATGCAGCCGCTAGGTTTTTTAACCCTATCATCTCGCGTTTGACACATTGCCAAAAACCATTAAATATATTATTTTCTTTGAAAAATGGACTGACTGTTGTTTTATTAGCTACTTCGTTTAAATTATTTTCTAGATAAAATGAATCTTCCTGCATTTTATCCGCTAATTCATCGATATTTCTAATTTGTGGATGATTAAGTACCGCGAGGTCCATGGGATAAGCATCTAAAACTCTCCAATAATTAGATTCTTTATCTACCCATAAGTTGATTTCAAAATTAGAACGCCGAGCAATAGATGCTAACGTTACTATGGGAATAGATAACGCTGCTGTAAAATGTTACCGAGCCAAATAAAGTGAATCTTATTTGGGAATTTTTCAGAAGGCTTTGCCATGTCTATTACCTTTTTTATAAATTTTATTTAGCCGATGATAATGTGTGATACTTAAGAAAATATGAAGTGCGCCTTTAAATACTATATTTTAAAGGGAATCGCACTTATCATCTCCGAAAATAATGGCGACTGATTAAATTACAGCTATGAATTTAATAAATTTGTCATGCATGTTTTTTAAATTTGTTTAAAAACCCCTTGAAATAAGAAATTATAATAAACTTTATACATCTCCTCTCTATCTTTCCTCTTATCCCTTTAGCGATAGACTTTTATCCCGCGATCGCCCTGGCCCCCCCAATTTATAGAGGTCTGGTTAATATTTCCTTAATAAAAAAAATATATTATGCAATCAATTATTGATCAATAAAATTGGTAACATTATGTTTCATGAAATTATTAACGAAAAAGTAGATATCTATACATTACCCGCTGCTGACCTTAAAGATAAAGAAAATAGCGAAATTACTATCGGCGATCTACACGGTAATGCGATGAAATTACTATTTATGCTTGTTAAGCACGGAATAGCAACCAATATTAGCGAAAAAAAATATCTAGCGCTCGTTAAAATTTATACAACGCCCGCTGCTGAGTTAAAGAAAAAACATTTAAAAACATTCAATTCAACATTAGCCAATATGAAATTTAGCACTCAGTCAACCATAAGACTGCTGGGTGACGAGCTGGCTGACAGGGGAAGTAATGACTATTTTACACTTAAAATTCTTGAAAAATTAAAAGGTTGTAAACTTGAAATCATCCTGTCGAATCATAGTGTTGAATTTATTGAAGCTTATGAAGCCTATAAAAAACCTTCTATGTTTTCAAAAAAGACTTCTTCGCCTTTGAAGTTTGAGCGTACAATGCTGGAAGATTACCACGTTACATCAATGCGGAATATACAAACTCTTTTGACGCGAAAACTTGTAAAAAGCAGTGAAATACTAAAGATTATAAAAAAAGCGTATAAACCTGTATTAAAAGCGATTTCTTACTCATTAGATAAGAACGAAGAAGAAATTACTATTTATAGTCATGCTGCGATTGGATTGGAGACTATCAAAGAGCTTACTAAAAAATTTAACGTAGCCTATAACGACGACACTGCAAAAAAACTGGCTCAAACTATTGATAGTATTAATGTAAAGTACCAAAAACATGTAAAAAAGAATACGGTACATACACTTTATACATCTGAAAATATGGAAAAAGGTTATAATAGTGCGAAGGCTGATTTAAGCGGTGCACCTGTTGAGTTTATCATGTGGAATAGACGTTATGATAAAATTAATAGACCTGCTACACACCCAGACCATGCATATAAGATCCATTTTGCCCATGGCCATGATACACCACCTGAAAACACAGTTAATAATGCCTATGTAGATCATATCTATAACCTCGACAATCAACTAGGAAAAGAAACCCAGCATACTGGCCACTATACTGTGCTGTGTACCCAACCCGACGTTGCTATACAGCAACAAGAAACTAGCCTTCCTTCTGCATTATCCAATACTCCAACTAATGAATCAAATGTTAATAACTCCCATACGTCCAGTGAGCCATATAAAAATAAAATGAGTAAGAAAATGCTTCAATCGACTAATGATTGGGACCGCAGAAAGGAAGCTAGGATGAAAGAATTACAAGCTTCATTGGAACAAGAAAAAATTAAATGGGAAGGGATGACAAACAACTCACTAAACTCATTGCGTCCCTACCTAACAGAGGATGGGTTTGAAGATCTAAAATCTACAATAACCCGCGCATTTCCTAATACCCCCACACAAAACATACAAGAGGCAATGGGACGTAGCAAAGAGGCAGAAAACACTTATCTTTTTGTAGAGATAACCGCATTACTTTTAAAATCAGAACATAGTTTAAAAGTAGACCTTAATGAACTAAGGTCTAAAATACAAAATAAATTTATGGGAAAAGATTTGAACCTGCAGGATTTTGAAGACACTTTGAAAGTTTTAGAAAAAACAAAAGACAATCGTTTAGTAGAAGAAACAAAAGGCAAGCATTTATTTGATGAAGAAATAAATAGCATTTTTGCTCCATGTATAAGCTTTATTGATGAGGAAGAAAAAAAGCTGAAATTAAAAAACAATTTTTTTAGTGAAATAAATAAAATTCTTCTACAGCTATCCCCCCAACGAAACGATGCAGAAATTAAAGAATTAGAAACTGTAATAAATTATCTATCTGATTTGAAAAAAGAAGAGACTCCTTATTTAACTAAGGTCGTGTTTGACAACATAATATCGTACTTGTTGGCGCCTAAATTTTCTAAGCAAAGCTTGGATAAACAGGATTTAACTGAACTTTTGAAATATGTAAAAGAAGTAAAAAACTATTATTTTCATGGTAAAATCTGTACAATTTTAAGAGAAAAAGCTCCTTATTTAGATGGGGTCGTGTTTGGCAACATAATATCGCGCTTGTGGACTAAATTTGCTAATAAAAGCTTGGCTCAACAGGATTTAATAGGATTTTCCAATTCAATTAACACAGCAGTTTCCAAAATTGTTACATCGATGAATGTTTCTAACAACAAATCAGCATTTTATCAACCCTGTTCTACAGGGCTTAATATGGCGCCTTCCAATAGAGATGGACTTCCTCTTCAAATTAGAGTGAATTAATTAAACTAATAACAATTAATCTCTAGACTTTTGTTCTTGAAACAAGGATGTTTCTTAACATTAAGTCTATTCTCAGTTTTTTTACCTTACTAGTCCTTTTCTTGTAAGATTTGATGTAACGATGCTCCGCTACCCTCTATTAATTTTATTCTCGATAGGGTAAATAATTTCATCACGCTAATCTTAACTCTTTATTACTTGATCTTGCTATGCTTTTTCGGAGACGCAGAAGCGAGGTAAACTTAATTTACTAAGCTAGCAGGTATAGTATGCCCAGAAAATATGATAATGAATGTGAACTAAAGGCAGTCAATTTGGTGTTAATGGAAAAATAACGTGTATCCGAGTAAGCCAAGATCTAGGAATAGGGTTAACTTTGCAGAGATGGTAAGCGAGTATGAATCCATGGGCTAATAATGCCTTTCCAGGAAGTGGCAATTTAAGAGCAGGAAGACGCAGTATACCGTCAACTAAAACGGGAGAATGCCCTGTTGCGCCGTGAACGGGATATCTTGATCTTGCTTGTTCGCTGATAGAGGTTAGGTGTAGTAGCTCAGACTTGATCGGACAGTTGCCGGTTTATCAGAAGTGACTGTCAGTTCAAGTTTAGTGAATAAACTTTTCCTTCCAGATTTTTTTCCCATCAACAAGTGTTTCTAGTGGCGTTCTT
>JBAPVR010000016.1:0-1926 GCA_049283295.1 Candidatus Aquirickettsiella sp. | reverse complement strand
TTACCAGGGCGACTACTACGAGGACGTAAAGGCGATGCTCGGCAAGCGTCTGCACCTCGCTTTGGTGCTGACTCGCAAGCTGGCGCAGATGCCGTTTGAACTCGCCGAACCGGTCTGGATCGAGGACGACGATATCGACCTCGATTACCATGTGCGCAGCGTCATCCTGCGCCGCCCCGGGACTATGCAGCAGCTCGAGGCGCTGATCGCGCGGCTGCACTCCACGCTGCTCGACCGCAGTCGGCCTTTGTGGGAGATGTACGTCATCGAAGGCCTCGAGAACGGACAGGTCGCTTTCTACACCAAGGCGCATCATAGCGGTGTCGACGGCAAGGCCGGGGTCGAACTCGCCAAGGTGCTCTATGACGTGTCGCCGAAGATACGCGAAGTGCCGCCGCCGCGACGCAAACGCGGCGGCGGTTCCTACCAGCTCGGCATCACCGAACTTCTGCAGGCCGCGGCCGCCAATTCGGCCAGCCAGTACCGCAAGCTCGCCGGTGTGCTGCCCGGTGCTGCAAAGGCATTAACTGCAGCGGCAAGTGTCGTCGCGAGCCAACGAACCGCCGGTGGCGCCCGTTCGCTGAACCTGGGCCTCGCACCAAAGACGATTTTCAACGTCTCGATCACCAACCAGCGTTCCTACAGCACGCTGTCAGTGCCGCTGGCGGACATCAAGAAACTCGGTAAGCGCGTCGGCGGCACCGTAAATACCATCGTGATGGCGCTGTGCAGTATCGCACTGCATCGCTTCCTGAAGGAACGCGATCTGCTGCCGAAAGAACCGCTCATCGCTTTGGTGCCGGTCAGTCTGCGCGCCGAAGGCGACAGTGCGATGAACAATCAGGCGTCGATGGTCCGCGTCGACCTGGCGACCGACATCGCGGAATTGCCGTTGCGCCTGAAGGCGATCCACGCCTCGTCCGAGGCGGCGAAGGCGGTGGTGAAGGAGCTGAAGCCGGTGCTCGGGTTAGAACTCCCGATCACGGGATCGCCCTGGCTTATGACCGGGCTTGCCTCGCTGCTTGGCCGCTCCAATTTCGCGAGCCGCGCACCGGCGGCCGGCAACGTCGTCATCTCGAATGTGCCGGGGCCGCCGATGACTCTCTACATGGCCGGCGCTCGGATGGTGCATTACTACCCGGTCTCAATCCCGTCTCACGGCAGCGGGCTGAATATCACGGTGCAGAGCTACGCCGGGTTGCTGGAGTTCGGCCTCACCGCCTGCCGGCGTGTGGTGTCACAGGACGAATCCTACGAGATCGTGGCGCACTTGCAGGCCGCCCTGCACGAGATCGAGGCGCTGCCATCGATCCATGCGGACGCCGGCGTCGAGCCTGAAGCGGTCGGGACTGCAGCGCCGCCGGTTGTCGAACCAAACACGGTGATCGAACCAAACAAGGTCTCCACGAAGAAGACCGCCGGAGCACGGCCGAAAGCGGCCCGGTAAATCGAGCAGGCGTAGGACCAAAGAATCTTTGCGGAGGTAACGAACATGCAACCAACTGCTGCAAACAAGTCGTCACCGCAAACATCGCTATTCGAAAACGGGGCTCTCAAGGCGTTATTTTCGAAGGTCGACCGGCGCCTGATCCCGATCTTGCTGATCTCCTACATGATCGCCTATCTCGACCGCGTCAACATCGGGTATGCGCAGCTTCAGATGAAGCAAACCCTGCCGTTTGATGACGCCGTCTACGGCCTCGGCGCGGGCATGTTCTTCATCGGATATTTCCTGTTTGAAGTGCCGAGCAATCTCCTCCTGGAGAGGATCGGTGCGCGCAAGACGTTATTGCGCATCATGGTCCTCTGGGGCCTGACTGCCTCAGCCATGATGTTCGTATCGACGCCTCTCCAATTCTATGTGGCGCGATTCCTGCTCGGCGTCTTCGAGGCAGGCTTCTTTCCTGGTGTCATTCTGGATTTCAC
>JBAPVR010000015.1:0-38432 GCA_049283295.1 Candidatus Aquirickettsiella sp. | reverse complement strand
AATTTTGGGTCTAGGTTTATTTCTTGTTCTTGTTTCATTGCTTATTTCTCAATTAGCTCTAGCGTTTTTGTCGCTAGCTTAGTTAATAATAAGCACTTACACAATTTTATTTACAGGCTCAAAAATTTCGGCCATCGTGTCCCCGAAATTTGTTCGCATCACGTGACTAATATTAGGCCCCGATTCGTCCTACGTCCGCCACGCACTGGCCCATTCTGGGCTGCGCGCAGTGGCTCCCACAATGACTTGACGGCGCGATGCGTTTCCTGCTTCGCCCGTCAACGCACGCCTATCGCCGGCTCCTTGACTTCGCACTTTGTGCTCTCCATGTCTCGTCGTGAGATTAGGGTCGAAAAAAACCTCGCACTTCTGAGCTTGCTTGATCTTGTGAGGCTGATGAAGCCGATGTGTCCTCTGAAATATGAACGTTAAAGTTTATTTGCTGTAAAATACTATTAAGTGTTTTTTTATCTCAGCATTTTCTGCTTTTATCTCGGCATTTTCTGCTTTTATCTCGGCATTTTCAGCTTCCAGCTTAGTCTGTTTTGTTTCCAGCTTGGCTTGTTTTTCTTGAGCCTCTGATCGTTCTCTTTCAAGCTCTTCATAAAGTTGGTTTATCTCTTCATCCTTATGTTTGATCGTTTCATCTTTTTTAACATTAATTTGATCTTTGCTTGCCTCTAATTCTCTATTAAATCGTTCAACTAAATTCACAACTTTTTCGTGCAAGAAAGATTTATTGAGTATGCCTCTTAAAGCTTTCAAAGAATTTTCCTTAATACTCTGCATGATGATCTGAACTTCACGGAGAGCATGTGAGCTCTTCAGGATCAGCTTTGATAATTTGAAGACTCTTATCTAAGTCAAGATAGATCTGAGCACATTCTTTCCCTCTTGTAGTTGCAGGGTTTTGGATGCCTAATAATCTTCTCCAAATGCCCAATACTTCATTAGATATAGATAGTAAGGTATAAGGATTATCTCTTTTTACCAAATGGGAACTATAGTGGTCGAGATGGCTTTTTAAATCTCCAAATGTATGGCTTAAGTCGGGATAAGTAATTAAGCATTCTGAGGCCAGTTCTATTAATCGTTGATCTTTCCGAATATGATCAACCACAAGTTTTTTCAAATCGCCTTTACTTTGAAGTACTTTGACTAAAAAAGGTTCTTCATCGTTGTTGGGAAATTCAAATAAATTGGCTTTGGCATTTAATAAGGTGCGCATAGCTTCTGGGTTTTCAGTTTCTAAGGCTTTTTCCAACAAAACATAACTCACTGTTCTTGTACCATTAGGTACTAATTCATCCAAATGAAGTTGAACTAAGGTAGATTCGCTCTTTAGATATTCTGCATGATTTTTATAAATGTTAGGTAAAATAGTTGCGTTTTTTATCCAATCTTCTTTTTCACTGCTGGTAATGGCAAGATGACCTTGATTAGTTAATAAAAAATTAAATTGCTTCTCTAATAGCGCATGTTCTTTGATTTGATCGATTGGGCCAGATTTAAGTTTTTGCAGCGATTCTAAAGCGGTAACAGCCACTCGCATTAGCTTATCTTGATAAGTAATCCTCTTTGAATCGTACTAAACCCGACTTTGATAAACGTTGCTTTAATGGCTCATAAGCTTTTAGTGAGTGTTCATCTGTGGGTTCCGGCAGCGTAATTTCAATTCGATAATTCTCATCTAATAAGTTTGCCAAGACAGAATAAGCGTTGGCATCAAGGATGCTATTACCTAAATTAAAAGATTTAAGTTTAGGATGCACCGCTAGAATCTGACTTAATTCCAGCCAATCTTGTCTATTGGCTTCACTAATCTCCAGATGCAAAGCTTCTAATTGAGTATTTTGAGTCAAAAAGTTAACTAAACTATTTCGATGTTTAGAGAGGGAGATAGGTTTTATAGTTAATTCTTTTAATGCATCATTTTTAGCCAACGAGTTTAAAAAGTCATTATAAAAATGTTTAGTAGTATAATGGTCTTTATGGTGATCCTTATGAAAAAAAACATGATCTAGTTCAATCGAATTCCATGTAGTGGGCAAAGCTAATAAAGAGTGTAAGCTTCCTTTTAAGGCAGCTAATTGTTGTTCTTGACTCTCTTCTGGATCTCTAAAATTTAAAGGCGCATTAAACCCATTGATAGCCCCCATTTGGACTAAAGCTACATCAGTAAGCCTCCCATGCCAAAGACGTGGACTATGTTCAACGGTAGCTCCGCTTAAAACATGCTCGGGCATTTCAGCTAGAGGTAAAAAGGCCCAGGAATAAGTTGAACATTGCTTAAATGAATTTGATAAAAAGTAATCTCTGGTTTGTCATCTTTAAGTTGGTTGATACGTTTCTCAAGATGATAGATATTTTTGAGAAAAATTTGTGAATCAGTTAATTCAAAAGAACCATTTTCAGAAAATTTTTTTAATGCATCGGGGAAGGGCATGATTGACTCCTTTTATTGTAGTTGTTCCTATTATCTTGTAGCTTTTTAAGTCTAAGCTATATTGTTTAAATTGACTAGATCCAAAGGATTATCTTTTTTAAAGATTATAAAAATTAATTAATTATTTTATTAAGTTTTTTAAAAAAAATCCATATACTAGAATTGTACTAGGCAAAATTAGTTCATGCGCGACTTTTGCGCGACTGAACATGTTATAGATAGACATTATTATACATTTGTAAGGACCGTCCTGTTTATAATAATTATCTTTTTTCAAATACTTATGATATAAGCGCCTAACTTCGAACCTGGGTGTCGGGGGTTCGAGTCCCTCCGGGCGCACCAGTAAAATCAAACATTATTTCGTTTTATTTGACTAGGCTGGTATCGTTTTGCAACTCAAATACCACATCAACCTGATCTTTAAAATGGATAGTTTGCTGCTGATAAGTTTGAGATGCGTTGTTCACTGATGCGTTTTCAGCGCGTAGAAACATAATCGGTAGCGGCATAGCCTGCTCATTATTCCCTTGGTAATGAATGCTATAAACAGGGCCCAACTTAACTTTAAATCCCTCAGCCAACGAAGTCGCTTGAAAGATCGCATTCTCAATAGCTTTTTTACGTACCTGTTCACGATAGTTATTAGGATTTGCTACGCCTAGTTTTATTGCCCGAATCTCATTGAGTCCAAACTTCAACGCTCCATCCAATAACTCATTAAGCTTATTCAGCTGACGCACGGTGACTTGAACCTGGCGCTCTGCACGGTAACCTTTTAACTTGGTTTCACCTTTTTGGGAATCATAGTCTGGCTGCGTACTTAAATTCGCTGCATTAATATCCTTCTTCTCAATAGCATTTTTAGCTAGAAAATTAAAATATTGCATAACTCGCCTATCGACCTGTTTTTTAGCCGTGACGGCATCCTTAGCAGAATAGCTCACTTCAATGGTGATAGTTGCCATGTCTGGAGTCGCATCAACGTTTGCGGTACCTGTGGTACTAAGATAGGGTGTTGGAGGCAATTCGGCCGCATTAATGGATAATGTTAAAGTAAGGGACATTAATCCTACGATTGTAACTAAGCTCAATATCTTCAACTTCACGTTGCCTCCAATTCCCAAATAGGGGAACAGTACTCTTTTGAATGTTGATTTATAAATTCTATGCAGCGTCTCGTTAGCCAATAATAGCAACGAAGTCGTTGAGTTAAAAGCTGTTTTTATATGAATCACGTTCCTGAACAACCATAAAACTAGGATTTACAAGGAAAAGTCTGAAAATAGATCGCCAAACTTCTCTCGGTGCGTTCATGGAACGCATGTTAAAGACCATCGTTTTAAGGCAACGTAGTCGGCGCTGCTAAACCGTTGTAATCAACATTAAGCGAACAAGAATATCGTGAAGGATCGTTCATCGGCACATTGATACCATTACGTGTGATGGGAGCGGTTACATATTGACAGACTACATTAATTCCTTGTAAATATTGCTTACTCATTCCAGCATCGGGATGAACTTTAGGGCCTGTCAGGTAAGCAAATAAATTTTTAGCTGCTACACCTTGTATCGCAACATTCATTCCATTGGATAGCGCCAAACAATTATTACTAAACATACCTATCGTTAGAAAAAATAATAAACTCGCTAGATTGATAGTAATACCTTTCATATTTGCTTGCATAGCGTTGCCCTTAATGAGAAAACTTTAAAATAGTCGAGAAATTTTAAATTTTCCAGTTACTATTAAAGTAATTTAAAGGCCTTAATCGTAGCCATCCGTGATGGTTTTAAAATCAATGATCGGCTTTGGGTAACCGCTTTGTAAAGCCAGTGCACGTGCGCGCTGGTAGGGGTCATGAATTGAACGCGCATCAAATGAACGCAACTCGGGGCAATACTGTCGAATAAAATCACCTTGCGGATCGAAACGTTCGCTTTGGCGTAGTGGGTTAAAAATTCGAAAATAAGGTGCAGCATCTGTCCCGGTGGATGCGCTCCATTGCCAACCTCCGTTATTGGCCGCCAAATCTCCATCGATTAAATGACGAATAAAAAAATCTTCACCTATACGCCAATCAAAAAACAAATTTTTAGTTAAAAACATCGCGACTATCATCCGTAAGCGATTATGCATCCAACCGAGTTGCTTTAATTGGCGCATGCCGGCATCAACAATAGGATAACCGGTATTGCCTTGTTGCCAAGCCAGTAACTGTTTTGCATTGGTACACCATTTCAATTTTTCAGTTTCTAAACGGTAAGGCTGATGCTTCGATAAACGGGGTACTGCATCTAATAAATGTTTATAAAAATCACGCCAGATTAATTCATTCATCCACATGATAGCCCCTTTATTTCCGCTATCGTATTCACCTTGATTGGCCACTAATGCTGCCAATACACAGTGACGGGGTGAGATCATTCCCGTCGCTAAATAGGGGGATAACAAACTAGTGCCGGCCAAAGCTGGAAAATCGCGGTTTTTGTGATAATTAAACAAATCATTTTTTATAAATTTTTTTAAGCGTCGCTGTGCTTCCATTTCACCGGAGGGCCAAATAATAGTTGAAGAAAAATTGGCTAGCTTTACTGGAACTTTGCCGGATCGAACGTTTAGTGCAAATTGAGATTTGGGGAGCCCATAATGTGGAACTATCGTGGGATTATTCAATAACAATTGTAGATAGGTGCGTTTATACGCTGTAAAGACACTAAACGTCTTACCTTGCTTAGTTTGCACGGTCCCTGGCGGTAGTATGACTTGATCATCATATGCATTACATTTAATCCCATATTGGCTTAAATAATTACAAGCTGCTTGATCACGTTTCTTTTCATCGATTTCATATTGTTTATTAAAAAATAATGCGTCCAGCTTATATTTTTTTATATACTGATATAATAGGGCAGGAACATCTAAGGTTTTTTTTACTGATTTAATGAGTAATGGAATACCTCGAGATTGCAGATTCTGGCTAAGCTCTAATAATCCAGTAAGTAAAAACTGAACTCGGCAGGCCGCCGTATGATGTTTTTTCCAAAAATTGGTATCAATGATGTAAATGCCTATAATACCTTCTTCACATTGCCGTGTAGCATGATACAACGCTGTATTATCATGCAAACGTAGATCTTCACGAAACCATACGAGGCCTTTCATAAGGAAATCCCAAGTTGTTGATACTTAAAGTATATGATATGGTTTTATTATAAGTATATAAAAAATAAGGTGGATTATGACAAAAACTGATTCTTGTTTAATTTTCTCTGAAAATTATTACGATATTTTCGGCAATCAATCCATCCACACTTTGAGTGTCACCGACTCAAATGATAAAAATTTTCAATTTCAATTTAGATATAGCCATGAAAAATCAAAAAAAATTGATTTTTCAATACTAAAAGACTATTTAGAAGAAAACGTCGACAGCATATATCAAAAACGAATATTGGTTTATCCAGGCTATAAAGCAGGTAAAATGGATAAAACTGCACGTACTAATAAGCTTTTTAACCTATTTCCTAAAATCCAACATGCAGAATTCATTTATAATAAAAATATTTTTAGAAAAGATATTGGGGAAAATGAAAAATTAGATAGCAACCTTATAAATTTTTTCAAGATAGCTTCTTTTCAAGAAAAGACTATTCAAGTCGGCTATGAAATTCCCGAAACTAACATTACAGACACCATCCCTAATTGCTACATGTATTTTATTGAAGAGAAAAAACCGACAAAAAAAATTCATCTTTTTCCTTATGCTACTGAATCCCTCCAAGTTCTTTTAAACGAAAAAGCTATGAGAGAATTTCCAACTAATTCTGAGAAATTAAAAATTCTTTTTTACGAGGAAAAATTAGGCGAAAATGCTCCTCATAATATTTATTCGAGACTACTAGAAACCATCAGCGAAACCCTTCAGCATCTTGAAAAACCAAAAATTTTTGGAAAAGGTGGCGTTGATAAGATTGCAATATTTAAAGAACTTTCTAAAATGATTAGCAACAAAGAACCATTGGAAAATATTAAAGATTTTTTGAATAGTTCTGATAAAGTAGAGACTCTTTCAAAACATAGAGATCCGTGGAGATTTTTTGTTCTCCTTCAAGGTGAAACCTATTCAACCCGCCAATGGAAAATACTGGAAGGAAAGGTTTCTGAACAAAAAACCAATCAACCCTCTATAGTAAATAGATTGTCTTAATCTCATTTAAATTATTAACCGTTAAATATTCAATTTTAAGAGAAGCTGGAAAATGGTTTATGCTAGTTTCTCTTTACCAGTAAACCAATAATAAGCTACACTTTTGTTAGCGTTTGTTGAGCTTTGCTCTTTTTTTCACATAAGTAGCGCATGATGCATAACTATAAATTACTTATTCTCGATTTTGATGGCACACTTTGTGCCACGCATGAGGCGATCTTATTTTGTATCAAGCGCACTTATCAAACACTACATATGAGCATACCCAATCATGACTTCATCGACGAAACTATCCGCGCAGGACTCGGCATGGAAAAAACCTTAGCGGTACTTAGTCCCGATTTGACTCAACAACAAATTCAGCATTTATTATCGACGTATGAAACGATTTATTTAACTGAAGGCGAGGATAAAAGCTCGCCCTTTCCTAAAGTCGCCGAAACATTAGAAAAACTTTATGCAGCGGGTTACATTCTCACTGTGGTCAGTAATAAAGCCGTCGCGGCGGTGAACACCGCACTAGAACGTTTCCAATTAAAACAATATATTGTTATGGTCATTGGCGATACTAAAACACTTAGAAAAAAACCCGACCCGATGGCTTACAATGATTTCATAAAACCTAAATTTAACGCTATAAATCCAAAACAAATCTTAATGGTCGGTGATACGCCGGCTGATTTATTATTTGCACAAAATATTGGAGCGAACTCGTGTTGGGCAGAATATGGATATGGGGATGAAAAAGCTTGTTTAGCATTGCATCCAACGTATACCATCAAACAATTAGCTGATATTTTAGCTATTGTAGGTTAATGTTCATTTGTTAAAAAATAGTGTAATTGCCTCTCTATCGCTATTAAGCGATCCTCAATATTAGAAAAATAATCTTGCATCGTTTTAACCAATAGCATCGCTTTCATATCAGGCTCAAGGTTCACGTGATCGCCCACCTGTTTGTTGGCAAAATTGGTACGGCGCAATGTTTCTGGTATTAAATGCACTTCAAAACTTGATACATTTTTATTCATCACCCCTACCGTTAAACTGGAACCATCCACCGCGATATAGCCTTTAGGTTTAATATAAGCAAAACAGGTTTGAGAACATTGGATAGTTAAAGATAGATTATTCTCCTCCATCTTTTTATCAATGATTTTTCCTACTTCAAAAACATGCCCACTAAGCTCGTGACCACCTATTTCCTCGCCATAACGTACACTTCTTTCTATGCTGACTTTTCTTCCAACAAAAAGTTCATTTAAAGTCGTTTTGGTCAAAGTCTCTTGCATCGCATCAAAACTGACTTCAAGCCCATGCTTGGCAACAACGGTTTGGCACACCCCATCGATAGCAACACTTGCACCACTTTTTAAATCTTTTGCCAGTTCTTCATTTAAAACGATACTATAATGAAATAAACCTTCCTGCTTAATGAGTGAATTTACAACAAATAAACCTTGGGTAATTCCAGAATACATAAAAAAATACCTTTAATTCAAAAAAGTTTCAATTAATTGCATTTGTTTCAACACCGATCCTTTATTCTCTGCCACAAACTTTTTAGCCTCCTCACCCATTTGTTGGCATCGTACAGGATCAGACAACAAGGAAATTACCCGCTCTGCTAACTCCGTTGCGTTATTTACCTGAATTTCTGCCTTTCGTTGTTTAAGCTGTTCGGTAATGCTAGAAAAATTATAGGTATATGGACCGGTTAATATAGGCAGGCCAACGGCAGCAGGCTCAAGAGGATTTTGTCCGCCCTTTTCAACTAAACTTCCTCCCACAAAAGCTAAATCCGCTGCGGCATAAAAAACAAGCAATTCACCCATAGTATCCCCGATTAAAACATCGATATCACTCATATTGGACTTAGAATCGCTACGTTTGCAAACCTTATAGTGTTGACTTCGATAAAGCTGTTCTAATTGAGGAGTACGATCCACATGTCGTGGTATAGAAACTAATAATAAGTCTGGAAAAGATTGACGCACCCGATTAAAAACCTGAAGAATCAATTCTTCTTCGCCAGGATGCGTGCTCGCAGCAATCCAAACCAGCCGATTTTCTCCCCATGTTTTCCGCCATTGTTGAGCCTGTTCAGCTAGTTTTGTCGGCAGCGTCACATCAAATTTAAGACTACCGGTAATGTGGATTCGTTCAGACGGAAAGCCAAGATCGATAAAGCGATCCGCATCGGCTTGAAACTGGGCTGCAATAACATTAATGTTGTTTAACATGGCTTGGGTGATGGGCAAAATACGCCGATAGGAGCGTGCAGAGCGTTCAGATAAACGGGCATTGACAAGAGCTACTGGCACTTGATACAACTGACATGCGGCTAGAAGATTCGGCCACAGCTCTGTTTCTAGCAAAATCAGTAATTTTGGTTGCAGCACTTTAAAGAATTTCCTTAAGATTAACGGTAAATCATAAGGAAAATAAAGCTGGCTGACGCTGTTTCCCAATGCAACACGGATACGTTCGGCACCGGTTGTTGTCTCATTGGTCACAATAATCGGTAGGGATGGATAACGTTGCTGTATCTGCTTGATCAAGGGTATGGCGGTCAAGGATTCGCCGACTGAAACGGCATGCACCCAAATTCCACCGGATGGTAAAGGATGGCGCAGGCCTAAGCCTAAGCGTTCATGCCAAAATTGCAAACCATTACGATTTTTAATCCATAAGCGCAACAAAATAAACGGCAACAATAAATAAAAAATTATTGTATATAAAAATCGCATGATTAAGAAAATTATAATTAAATATTCTAGGGGTGAGCTTATCGCTTATTCAACTTTAAGACAAGATAATATCCTGTTAGTCTTATACCACTTGGTAGAAGCGCCCGAATGTCGCTCGCTTTACTATTTTCGAAATGGAAAGTTTCTAGAGGAGAATCACAAATCTCTTCATCAGCGGCAAGATACTCAGCGATTGGATGTTTGGCAAACTGCCCTATGAAGCAAACAGCGTGTAATAACCATGGCGATTATGAGTCGAAGAATAACACAGGCAAAAATTCAAGTATGAAGCGTATATAATTAAATTATAATTAAATTTTTATGGGTTAGTTGAAGCATGAATATATGGGGCAAACTCGTTGGCGGGTTTTTTGGTTTTCTTCTTGCAGGAGCATTTGGGCTGATATTAGGCGTCATAATTGGACACTTCTTTGATCGCGGCCTTAATCAAAACCAGGGTTGGACTTTTTCTTCTGTCAACCCCAGTGTCGCACAACAAGTTTTTTTTGATAGTACATTTTTGGTGATGGGACACATCGCAAAATTAGATGGCCGGGTTTCTGAAGCAGAAATTCAAGCCGCCAGAGCCATCATGAATCGCTTAGGTCTTACTGACACCATGCGTCAAAAGGCTATCAACCTTTTTAATCAGGGCAAACAAGCCTCCTTTAATTTAGAAGACACCTTAAAAAAACTGGTCCAGACCTGCCATCGCAATAAGGTACTCCTGAAACTTTTTGTAGAAATACAGATGCAAACAGCCTTGGCCGAAGGCCATCTCACGTCTGAAAAACAAAGAGTATTGCAAAAAATCTGCCAATATTTAGGTTTTGCGCCACTCAACTTCAGCTTTTTTGAACATCTATTTAATTTTGAGCAGGCATTTCGCCAACAATCATCGGGTCAGAAGCAACAAGGCTATTATCAATCTTCACACTCAGGCCAGCAGCTGAATCTAAAAGATGCCTATGCTATCTTAGGTATTTCTGAACAAGCATCACCCGCCGAAATTAAAAAAGCTTACCGAAAACAAATGAGCCAACATCATCCTGATAAATTACTGGCTAAAGGATTACCTGAAGAAATGATAAAAATAGCGACTGAAAAAACTCAAAATATTAAGGCTGCCTACGATCGTATCTGCGCTGCTAAGGGAATATAATGCGCGACTTAATTATTTCCGCCTCTATTTTATCTGCTGATATGGGTTGCTTAGCTAAGGAATCCGCTACAGCATTGCACGCAGGTGCCGATAGTTTACATCTTGATGTGATGGACAATCATTTTGTCCCTAATTTGACGTTTGGACCTTTAGTCTGTAGCGCTTTACGTCAACATCTACCTAAAGCTTTTCTTGATGTGCATTTAATGGTAAATCCAGTCGATCATTTAATTAATGCTTTTGCCGCAGCCGGTGCCAATCAAATCATTTTTCACCCTGAAGCCAGTACCGATGTTGTCAAAAACTTAAAGCAAATTCGTCATTTGGGTTGCAAAGCAGGGTTAGCGATTAACCCCCAAACGTCATTAAATTGTTTACAGCAGCTGTGGGAATATTTAGATTTTATATTAATGATGTCTGTTAACCCGGGTTTTGCTGAGCAAGATTTTATTTATGAAGTTTTAAACAAAATTTCAGTCGTCAAACAGCTACTGTCCACCCACAATCCTACTATTCGTTTAGGTGTAGATGGCGGCGTTAAAAAAAATAATATTGCCGAAATCGCTAAAGCTGGTGCAGATACTTTTATTTTAGGATCCGGTATTTTTAATACTGAAAACTACTCCCTTACATTAACCGAACTCCGAACACAATTAAATATATAAGGAAAATAATATGCGTCGATTTTTAATATCTTGTCTATTCTGTTTATTAAGTGCTTGTGCGAGTACAGCAAACTATCAAAAGCACATTGATCACTGGCAAGGAAAAAATATCCAAACACTTATTTCTAAATGGGGTGAACCCGACTCAGGAATACAGCTTCCAAATGGTCATAGCATTTATCAATATACGCGAAAAACGATGTATTCTATCCCTGATCCTAAACGCTCTTCCTTGCGTACCCAGAATGGAAGTCTTTTTTCTAGTTATGATGAGCCTTGGAATACGCACCAAACCATTATTCGTTCTTGTCGAACCTCATTTGAAACAAGCGCTGACGGTCATATTATCCATGTAAGTTTTAAAGGAAATAACTGTGTATCCAGTAATTTTCTCCCTTAAATTATTTAAGCCTATCTTATATGAATATTTTATATTTTAATCCTCCAAAAATAGATCTTTTGCTTTTATATAAACAAAGTACGGGCTAAAACTAAGCAAGGGAGTTAACAAAAATTAATGAACAATAGAACAAAAAGGCATGCAACTCCTCAAAAAAAAGATTCAATAACCGTTCGGTGGCTAATTTATTTTTCTTTTTTGTGTTTTGCCTCCTCTGGTTTGTCATCAGAATTAACTATGGCACAACAACTCGGTTGGGTACCGAGTCAACTTGATATTTGCAAAGGATATTATTTAGATCCCTTACAAGCGTATGCTCGAACTTCTTTAAGCAAACTCAATCAAGCTTTTACGCGTATTGATGCCGCCCAATCTCATTTTTCATTTGAAGGTACTTCCACTTTAAGTGGTAATGTGGTTATTAAACAACCCGGCCGTATATTGTATGCCGATCAAGTGTATTTTTATCGTGATCCTAAAACAGGGAAAATTATCAATATGGATCTGCTCGGTGAAATTAAACTTGAAGAGCCTAATCTTTTAATTAAAGCAAAAAAAGCGCATTTAAATTTAAATAATCAAAGCGGTTATCTGACTGATATTATTTATCGTATTTTATTAAGGAACACAACTATATTAATGGGCACCAATGAAGGCATGCCAATCAATGCTTGGGGGTCGGCAAGTGCCGTGGAGCAAACCTATCCTGGATTAATTATTTTACATAACAGTACCTATTCAACGTGTTCGCCCATTAATCCAACCTGGAAACTTGCTGCTAAGAAAATAATATTGAATCGTGATACGGGTCGCGGTAAAGCTTACAATACTTGGTTAGATTTTCGTGGTACGCCTATTTTATACAGTCCTTATCTCGCTTTTCCTATCGATGACAGGCGTGAATCTGGGTTCTTATTTCCAAACTTTGGAACCTCTTCGCAGTCCGGATTAGGTATTGGATTCCCTTATTATTGGAATATAGCGAACAATTATGATTTTTTATTTACACCCACTGTTTTAAGTAAACGCGGCGTACAGCTAGGGAGTCAATTTCGTTATTTAACCCATCATAGTCAAGGAACAATCATTGCTAATTATCTGCCCTATGATCGAGCCGCCGCACGGCTTGCTGATGATATTCCTTTGCTTTATCCTAATACCAACCCGCTAATTTATCCAAGCACTGCCAGAAAATTATTTACTTGGCAAGAACAACGTGTATGGGCACCTCGTTGGACAAGCACCGTTAATTTTAATTGGGTCGGGGATGATTATTATTTGGAGGACTTTAACCAGCCTCCTAGTATTGCCATTAATCAACTTGCCCAACAAGCGCAAATAAATTATACCGGTGATATCTGGGATTTTACGACTAGCATCAATCGCTATCAAACGCTGCATCCTTTAAATCAATCGCCGGTGAATAATCCCTATAATAGCCTACCTGAGATTGATCTAAATAGTACCACCCAAAATTTTCATGGATTTAATGTTCAGATCAGTAATCAACTGAACTATTTTCAACGTTTAAATAATCCTGGGGAGTTAATTAAACCGCCGCAAGCACTTCGTCTCAATGTGTTCCCTTCTGTCAGCTACCCTATGCGCACTAAAGAAGCTTACCTCATTCCTCGCGTTCAATTGAGTCTGACGCATTATAATATAACGAATCAAGTCAACGGCTACCAAAGTGAAGTCCAACGCACGACCCCTCTATTTAGTGTGGATAGTGGCTTGTATTTTGATCGTCAAACCCATTGGGGTGGGCATTCCTTTCTACAAACCTTAGAACCTCGACTATTTTATTTGAATGTTCCTTATCGTGATCAAAATAGTATTCCTATTTTTGATAGCGCACTGATTCCTTTTAGTTACGATAGTCTTTTTATGACCAATCGTTTCAGTGGTTATGATCGTATTGGTGATGCCAATCAAATTAGTTTTGCGCTCACCACGCGATTATTAGATTCATTCACGGGTGAAGAAAAACTAAGAGCGAGTATCGGTGAAATATATTATTTTGAAGATAGACGTGTCTTTTTATGTAGCCCATTAGAAAGACAATTAAGCACACCCGGAACTTTATGCGCTAATCCCTTTAGCGTAGTAGGTGCCACTTCGCCTACTGAAAAATTTTCGCCGATTGCAGGGCAGCTTAATTACAATCTCAATCCACAATGGAGCACTACTGCCAACATTGCCTGGGATCCAACCAGTCACGACATTATCAATGCTGCCGCTAACATTCAGTATCACCCCCATCCTAACCAGTTGTTTAATATAAATTATGGGCGTATCCGCTTTGGCGACCTGTTTGTCACAACACCACCCACGCCACCGAATAGCCATCAAAATGATTTTAATCGACTGGGCTTTTCTTTCGCAACGCCACTTAAACGCCAATGGAGTACGGTGGGTGGTTGGAATTATAATTTTAGTCATAAATACTCACAAAGCTTTTTCTATGGATTACAATATGATAGCTGTTGTTGGGCATTTCGCATTGTTGCCGGCCGCACTTTTTTTGCTTTAAACCAAAATAGCAGCCCAATATTTAATAATGTTGTCTATTTCCAATTTCAACTCAAAGGCTTGAGTACGGTAGGTATCAGTGATATAACCAACTTTTTAACTAATAATATCCCTGGCTATACTGATAATTTTCAGTCTGGTGCAACCCATTTTTAGTAACGAGCGACTATGGACTTTCTTAAAAAAATTTTTCCATTTATTATTTTACTCGCTAGCTTAATATCTGCTAAACCGTTATATGCCATTGAGACCTTGGATCGTATCGTTGCTGTGGTCAACAATAGTGTCATTACGCAGCAGCAGCTGAATGAACACATCGAAATGACACGACAACTATGGCTATCTGAAAATAAACCTATCCCAGATGCAGCCACGTTTCGTAAGCAAGTCCTTAATGAAATGATAGATCATGAATTACAATTACAATTAGCCGCTAATACAGGATTAAATATTAATGAAGCTGCGTTAGACAAAACTATTATGGGTATTGCACAACGCAATGGTTTCACGTTAGAGCAATTGCGTGAAAAATTGCAGCAAGAAAATATACCCTATGCAAAATATCGACAACAAATCCGTCAACAACTTATTGTAAATCATCTACAGCAAGATGAAGTGGCTGCAAAAATCACCGTAACGGATCAAGAAACTAAAGATATGTTAGCACATATGCCTAAATCATCTCCGCAAAAAGCAGCATACCATGTTGAAGATTTGCTTATCCCTTTTTCAAATCATCCATCCGCCGCTGATATTTCTCATACAAAAGCAATCGCCTTATCATTATTACAACAAGCAAAAAACGGAACTTCTTTTCAAGAATTAATAGCACAAGCTAGCAAATTTAATCCTCCATTAACTGGCGGAGATTTAGGTTGGCGCGCCCTAAATGCTTTACCTGATATTTTTCAAACACCTGTGCAAAAACTTAAACCAGGCGAAATAACAGAGCCCCTACAAGCTGACAATGGTTTTCATCTCATTCGTCTATTAGAAATGCAGGGCGATCATTCAAATACACCTCATTATGTGACATCCACACATACTCGACATATTTTAATTAAAACCTCACCTTTACTTAATAATATGCAAGCAGAAATACGCCTTAAAGAAATCCGCGCAGATATTTTGCGGGGTGGTGATTTTGCTACATTAGCAAAAAAATATTCACAAGATCCAGGGTCTGCTTTTAAAGGTGGCGATCTAGGATGGACTTTACCTGGTATTTTCGACCCTACTTTTGAGGAACAAATCAAAAAATTGGCCATCAATCAGATTAGTTTACCTTTCCAAAGTCAGTTTGGTTGGCATATTGTACAAGTTTTAGGTCGGGCACAAAAATTACAAACCACACGCAATATTTCTCGTGAGCAAGCCGCGCAATTAGTTTACCAGCGTAAATTTCAGCAAGCATTAAAAAATTGGCTACGTCAGATACGTAATCAAGCGTATGTGAAAATTATGTAGTTTATTAATTGTGCTCATTGTGGGACAAACTATCAAAAAATTTTGACTAACACTTACCTAGAAATAAATTTATTGAGTAAGTTATACAGATTTTTTATTCTTAATTCAGGTGTTGGCTGTACAAAGTTAAAACGTAAATGTGTAGGGCCCTCTAACTTATATAATAATGGATTTTTCTGAATTAACTGAATAATGTCAATGGGGTTGATATTAGGTTTTTTGTTGAATTCAATGCGACCTCCCTGGGGTCCCGATACAATTTTTTTAATACCCACTTTTTGAGCAAGTAATTTCAGTTCGCTTAATTGAAATAGATTTTTCAGTGCTAGCGGCATTAAACCAAAACGATCGATCATCTCGACTTGTAATTGCTCTAATTCTTGTTTATTTTTAGCATGCGCGATACGTTTATACAACACTAAGCGTGTATGTACATCCGGTAAATAATTTTCGGGGATCAACGCAGAGATTTGCAAATCAATTTCTACCGCATAATTAAATGGTTTAAGTGCAGGCTCTTTACCGGATTTTAATGCATCAACTGTTTGCTCGAGTAATTCCATATACAGTGAAAACCCTATCGATTGCATATTACCACTTTGCTGTTCACCTAAAATTTCACCCGCACCTCGAATTTCTAAATCATGCATGGCTAAAGTAAAACCAGCACCCAGGTCTTCTAGAGAAGTAAATGCTTCTAAACGTTTCTTCGCATCAGCTGTCATAATTTCTTTGGGGGGCGTCATTAAATACGCATAAGCTTGATGATGAGAACGTCCCACCCGGCCACGTAATTGATGTAGTTGCGCTAAACCAAATTTATCCGCACGATCAATGATAATAGTATTAGCAGACGGAACATCAATTCCGGTTTCAACGATCGTCGTACAAACCAATACATTAAATCGCTGATGGTAAAAGTCTGCCATCACACGCTCAAGTTGACTTTCACGTAATTGACCGTGCGCCACCTGAATACGTGCTTCCGGCACTAATGCTTCTAATTCTCTGGCTATTTTTTCAATACTATCAACTTGATTATGTAAAAAATAAACTTGGCCTCCTCGCAGTAATTCGCGCAAAATGGCTTCGCGAATCAAACTCGTATTACGCATTTGTACAAAGGTTTTAATCGACAAGCGTCGGGCCGGAGGGGTGGCAATAATGGATAATTCACGCAAGCCGGATAAAGCCATATTTAAGGTACGCGGGATAGGTGTTGCGGTTAAGCTTAAAATATCTACTTCGGAGCGTAAAGCTTTTAAACGTTCCTTTTGTTGTACCCCAAAGCGATGTTCTTCATCGATAATCAATAAACCCAAACGCGGAAATTGTAATTCTTTACTTAATAATTTGTGTGTTCCAATCAAAATATCAATTTCACCCCTTTGCAAACGTTCTAGAATTTTTTTCTGTAAGGCAGCGCCACGGAAACGTGAAATCATTTCAATGCACACCGGCCATTCAGCAAAACGATCACTAAAATTTTGATAGTGTTGTTGTGCAAGTAATGTGGTTGGAACAAGTATGGCTACTTGCTTATTGGATTGTACTGCTAGAAAGGCAGCACGCATGGCAACTTCGGTTTTGCCAAAACCGACATCACCACAAATTAATCTATCCATGGTGTGTTCTGAGGTCATATCCTTAATAACTTGCTGAATAGCTTGTTCTTGATCCTGTGTTTCTGTAAAAGGAAATTGTGCAGCAAATACTTGATAATCGTGATCGGGCCTATAAAAAGCGTAGCCTTTATGGGCAGCACGTTGCGCATAAATATCAAGCAATTCCGCAGCCACATCACGCATTTGCTCGGCCGCTTTACGCTTTGCTTTTTCCCATTGT
The DNA here is from genome assembly GCA_049283295.1 of Candidatus Aquirickettsiella sp. GTDB lineage: Bacteria > Pseudomonadota > Gammaproteobacteria > Diplorickettsiales > Diplorickettsiaceae > Aquirickettsiella. The sequence continues at coordinate 20,954 of JBAPVR010000015.1, read as the reverse complement.
TCAGAACCTAATTGATGCAAAGGCGCATGTTCACTTTCATTGCCACTATAACGACTAATTAAATTAAGCGAAGAGACCGGAACATATAACGTTGCTTTTGCCGCATACTCTACTATCAAAAACTCATTTTCCTGATCATCTATTTTTAGATGCTGTAACCCTCGATAGCGTCCTACACCATAATCACTATGTACAACTGGGCTACCCTCGGTTAATTCCGTTAAATTCCGAATAATTGTACGTCCATCTAAAACTTTTGCCTTAGTTTGACGTTTTTGAATAATTTGACTGCCAAATAACTGTGCTTCGGTGATTAATGCCAAAGGTGGTTTTTCCAAATAAAAACCTTCTTCTAATGGGGCAATAATAATATTAATACGTTCCGAGGAATGCAGAAATTTCTGCCAAGTTTCACAACGATAGACATGAATAGAAAATTTATTGAGTAAATCCAACAATACTTCCCTACGACCTGCACTTTCCACACAAAATAAAACTCGGGCTTGTGGATCTTTTAGAAATTCATTTAAAAAAATATTTAAATATTCTAAAGGTTGTTCAAGCTTATGATCAATCGTCAAATTTGGAAAATTCTTAACCAGAGAATGATATCTATCAGCAAGCTCTGTAGGTGCTTGCTGCAATAAAATCCTCGGAAATTCTTTTAATCGGGTAAATAACGTGTCGACATCGACATATAGTTGTTTGGGTGCTAATAAAGGCCGTTCTATATCATGCCTAAGTTGTTCATAACGTTCATTAATTTCCTTCCAAAAATTTTCTGCTGATAGCTGAGAATTATTAACTTGTAAAATTAAAGCTTTTTTTGGCAAATAATCAATCAATAATTGTGTCTGCGGAAAAAATAGCGGCAGGTAATATTCTATTCCAGCTGGTGCCCGTCCCTCGCTCACGGCTTCATACAGAGGACAATTTAAAGGATTACCGACAAAATTTTCGCGCCATTGCTGGCGAAAAAAATTGATTGCCGATTCTGACAAAGGAAATTCTCGGGCAGGAAGTAAATTTATTTTTTCTATTTTTTCTATAGAACGTTGTGTATCCGGATCAAAAAGGCGAATACTATCAATTTCATCATCGGCAAAATCAATGCGATAAGGGGAGTCGCTGCCCATGGGGAAAATATCTAGAATCGAACCTCGAACGGCAAATTCACCACGTGTTAAAACTTGCGATACCGCATAGTAACCGCCTAATTGTAAATTTTTTCGCATCTCCTCGATAGATTTTTTTTCACCGCAAGTAATACAGAGACTTGTTGCTTGGATATAACTAAGCGGAGCAATACGTTGCATTAAGGTAGTGATGGGCACTAACAATAAAGTCTGTTTAACATCATGCAACCGAGCTAATGTTGAGAGCCTTTGCGAAATAATGTCTTGATGCGGAGAGAAATGATCATAAGGTAACGTTTCCCAATCGGGGAAATTCATGACGGCTAAATGTGGCGAAAAAAACTTTAGTGCTGCTTCTAGCCGATTTGCCATTAGATTATCTGGCGTAACTATTAAAATTGCACCCTGGTAGCTATCCGCTAGCTGGCTTAAAGCTAATGCAAGACTATCTTGTTGTAGATTGCTTAAACGTAAGCGCTGATCGGGTTGAGTGGGAATGGATAAATTTAAAAATTCAGCAATAGACATAGCAGCTTAGTTTATTTTATTTTTTTATATATACCAACAACAAGGAAATTGCTGCAGGAGTAACACCGGGAATACGTGAAGCTTGGGCCAAGGTTAATGGTTTATGTTGAATCAATTTTTCTCTCACCTCATTAGAAAGACCTTTAACCGCGAGATAATCTAAATTATTGGGTAAAATAACATTTTCATAACGTGCCTGTCGTTGAATTTCCACTAATTGTCGATCAATATAACCTTGATATTTAGCTTGTATTTCTATTTGTTCGGCAATAGCTGGGTCGACGAGTCCCGGACCGAGATCAGCTATTTTCATTAAATCAATGTAATTTAATTCTGGTCGTGCTAATAATTCAGAAACACGGTAATCACGCGTTAAAGTTTTTCCTAATTGCTCTTCTATCATTGCGCTTACAGGCGTATTAGGTTTAATCGAAAGTTTTTTTAATCGTTGTTGTTCTTGTTCTAGGATAGAACGCTTGTCGTTGACGCTTTGCCAACGAGCTTTATTGATTAGTCCTAACTTATAGGCTGATTCACTTAAACGTAAGTCGGCATTATCCTCGCGCAGCAATAAACGATATTCAGCGCGGCTGGTAAACATCCGATAAGGTTCAAGTGTCCCTTGTGTAATCAAATCATCAATTAATACACCCATATAAGCCTCATCACGACGTGGATACCAAAAAGATTTTTCTTGCGCCTTTAAAGCAGCATTTAAACCTGCAATAAGTCCCTGCGCCGCCGCTTCTTCATAGCCTGTTGTTCCATTGATCTGGCCTGCACAAAATAAATTTTCCAGTAATCTCGATTCTAAAGAAGGAAAAAGATCGCGCGGATCAAAAAAATCGTATTCAATAGCATATCCTGGACGAGTGATATGTGTTTGCTCTAATCCTTTAATGCTATGAATTAAATCACACTGGATATCGAAAGGTAGACTGGTTGAAATACCATTAGGATATACTTCGTGGGTATGAAGACCTTCAGGTTCAAGAAAAATCTGATGGGATGATTTATCCGCAAAACGAACAACCTTATCTTCGATAGAGGGGCAATAACGCGGACCGACTCCATCTATGACACCTCTATAAATAGGCGAGCGATCTAAGCCAGAACGAATTATCGCATGCGTTTTTTCATTGGTATAAGTAATAAAACAACTTATTTGTGCCGGATGTTGTGCTATTTTTCCTAAATATGAAAATACTGGTAAAGGCGTGTCACTCGGTTGTTCTAATAAAATTTTATAATTAATGGTACGCCCATCTAAACGCGGAGGCGTCCCCGTTTTTAAACGTTTAACCCGCAGCGGTAATTGACGCAATTTTTCTGCTAAGGTATTGGCAGCCGGATCACCCGCACGACCTCCTTGAGCTTGTTGCAAACCAATGTGAATTTTTCCTGCTAAAAAAGTACCGGCAGTCAGTACTACCGCCTTTGCATAAAAACGTAATCCCATTTGCGTTACCACACCGACAATTTTATTAGCTTGAAGGATTACATCATCAACACTTTGTTGAAAAATAAATAAATTGGCCTGATTTTCTAAAGCATAACGAATCGCTTGTTTGTATAGACTACGATCCATCTGTGCCCTTGTTGCACGCACTGCAGGACCTTTGCTAGCATTCAGTGTCCGCCATTGTATTCCTGCCAAATCGGCCGCATGCGCCATGATGCCACCTAAAGCATCAACCTCTTTTACTAAATGACTTTTTCCAATGCCTCCTATGGATGGATTGCATGATAATTGCCCTAGTGTTTCAATATTATGAGTCAATAATAAAGTAGACGCGCCTAACCGTGCTGCTGCTAAAGCCGCTTCAGTTCCGGCATGACCTCCGCCGACAATAATGACATCATATTCAGTCGAAAATGGCATAATTTTTAAATTTTTATTAATTAACTATAGTTTTCTAACAAAAGTTAAGGCAATATATCGGTTTTTAATACCGTTTCTCAAGGAAATCCAATGACAAGATTACCTGTTTTGACTGCTCTGGTTAGCCTATTCATCAGTTCAAGCGTACTGGCTGCACAGAGTACCCCTCCCGTTACGGTTAATCAACTCAAAACCACAGCTACTTTCCCTAAAATAATCAGTAATTCCCCTTTACTAAAGACATCCAAAGGTCAAATAAGCTATAGTATCGGTGCTGATTTAGCTGAAAATTTTAAAGAACAAGGTATCAGTGTTGATCCCGTCGCTTTAGAAAAAGGATTAGCTGATGGCTCTCACGGAAAAACATTATTAACCCAAGCACAAATGGCGGATATTTTGAAAAACTTTCAACAAGAATTGATTAACAAGAAACAAGCTGAATTTAAAGATATTAGTCTTAAAAATAAAGAACAAGGAGATTCTTTTTTAGCCATTAACAAAACAAAATCCGGTGTTATAACCACTAAAAGTGGAATTCAATATAAAATAATAAATGCCGGCAACGGTGACAGCCCAACGGACGCTTCCATGGTTAAAGTTGAATATACTGGAAGTTATATTAATGGTACCGTTTTTGAAAAATCAAAAGAGCCGGTAAGCTTTCCTCTAAATAATGTGATTCCTGGTTGGATTGAAGTTTTAAAGCTTATGAAACCAGGATCAACCTATCAGGTCGTTATTCCACCGCAATTGGCTTATGGTGAACATGGTGTTGATAAAGCTATTGGGCCTAATCAAACACTCGTATTTACTATCCATCTTATTGAAGTAAAGAAAAACGCATAAATTTAGCTAAATCCATCGTACTGATGATAATTCATATTGCGAATAGCTTCGGTGGATTTAAAATCCAATAACCCATTCGCCGGCTTGAATGTCTATAAACTTAAGCTATACTGGATTAGATAAAAATTAGCAGCAATATTTTTTAATATAATTTCATCTTAGCTCAAGGAGACAGGTATGAATCCAGAAGACTTAAAAGGAAAATGGGAGCAAATTAAAGGTAAATTTCACGAGAAATGGGGAAAGTTAACGGACAACGATTGGATGGAAGCCAAGGGAGATAAAGAAAAAATCATCGGTAAAATTAAAGAGCGATATGGTATTACAACAGAAGAAGCTCAGAAACAATATGATAATTTTTGTAAAGAACACAAAGACCATCATTAAATTTTCATTTAAAATCATTAAACTTTTTTTTAATCCTCATCCCATATCAATTTACTGATGTGGGATTTAGTTAATGCATTTATTTTTCTATACTTTCGTACTTTAGTTTTTATCTGTGTTGCCTGCAGCGACTAACCAAAACTCAATTGCTGTTTACCTATGCCAAATAAAAATCTAAATTTTTTTTAACTTATTTCTTGCAGTAACAAAATTGGCTAATTTAACATAATCACTAACAGCCAATTGTTCAGGCCGCAATGTTGCGTTAATTTTTAGTTGTTTAAATTCTTGTTCTTGTAACCAATGCGCTAAATTATTACGTAGCATTTTACGCCGATGATTAAACGCATTTTTTACTATTTCTGCAAATAGTAAGGGATCATTGGCGTTGTGAGGTAACACTTTATAGGGAACAAGCCGAATCACTGCCGAATCTACTTTTGGTGGGGGTTGAAATGCACCTGGTTTCACATTAAATAATTTTTCAACCTGACAATAATACTGAATCATCACACTTAAACGTCCATAACTAGCTTGTCCAGGGTATGCATTTATTCTATCAACTACTTCCTTCTGCAACATAAAATGCATATCTTGAATAATGTTAGCTTGTTCAAGACAATGGAATAACAAGGGCGTTGAAATATTGTAAGGAAGATTCCCTACCAAACGCCACACTTGTTTAGTTTTACTCAGAGTGTGAAAATCAACGTTTAAAACATCACCTTGAAAAACAATTAATTCTCCAAGCGCTGCGCATTTTTCTTTTAAAAAAGGAATGAGATCTTTATCTAGCTCTATAACGGTTAAGTTCTGAAGATGTGGTAACAATCGTTCAGTTAATGCACCCAAACCGGGACCAATCTCAATCATATGATCAATTTTTTTGGGTGCAATCGCTTGCACAATTTTATCAATAACAAAACCTTCATGTAGGAAGTGTTGGCCGAAGCGTTTACGCGCAGGTCGTGGTAGCATTATTAATGTTCACACTGCTTGTAAATCTATTATTAAAGCCGATAAAAATCTCGCCGCCTCGCCACCGGTAATAACACGATGATCGACGGTTAAAGATAAAGGCAATTGTTTATGTACACTTATTTTTCCTTGTTCGACAACAACTTGTTCATTAATTCGACCCACTGCTAAAATTGCAACCATCGGTGGAATAACAATAGGTGTTGCATAACGACCCGCAAAGACTCCTACATTGGACAATACAAATGATGCCCCTAGTAAATCATCTGGTGAAATACTACGCTTTTTTACTTCAATTTTAAATTTATCGATAGCTTTTCTTAAATTAACGACACTCTCTTGTGCCACATTTTTTAAAACCGGAACAAATAACCCTTCGGGTGCATCCATCGCTATACCTAAATCAATCTGACTACGTTGACATATCGCCAACTGTGACTCATCAAACCAAGCATTCAGTCGTGGTTCACGCTGACAAGCAGCCGTAATCGCACGAATAAGACGTAAAGTAATATCTGTTTTTTCTGGCCAAGCATGAATATCTGCATCATCAACCAAAGTTACTGGAACAATAGATAGTTGCGCTTGTTTCATTGCAGTTGCCATTGCACGGCGAACGCCGCGCAATGGTGCATAGCCTGCTGCAAGTGGAGAGATGGAAGGAGACAGGGATATAGTTTCCCTGCTAGATTGTTGTTGTTCCATTTTTTCGATATCCGTTAAGAGAATTTGTCCATCAGGACCCGTTCCCTTACAATCCGCTAAATTAATTTGAAATTTTTTTGCTAACGCCCGAATAGCCGGCGTTGCTTTAACCCTGTTCTGATGTGATATGCGTGCGTGCTTAGGTTGGATTCCTAGCGGAGATTCTTCAATAATTGCGCCACCAAATTGCAAATTTCCAACGACAGTGGCTTGATCAATATTTTTTTTAGTTGGATTTCTCCCTTCAGTTTCTATATCAATTAAAGCTTGCTCTGTTTTAATGATATCACCTGCTTTACCATACAGTTTATTGACTTTTCCGCTAAAAGGCGCGGGAATATCTACCCACGCTTTTGCGGTTTCCACAGCAACCATAGGCTCACCAACTTTAATAAAGTCATTTAGCTGCACATACCATTCTCGAATTTCTGCGTCAGGCAAGCCTTCACCGAGATCCGGCAAATTAAAGGTCGTCATGTAAACTCCAATGTTTGCTCAACCACATTGTAAATCCTGGTGACACTGGGTAAATATTGTTTTTCTAACTGTGCATAAGGAACCGTTACATCATACCCGGTAACACGCTGTGGCGGTGCCTGTAAAAAGAGAAATGCTTTTTCACTCAATTGAGCGACAATTTCTGCACCTACTCCGCAGTATCGTGCTGCTTCATGGATAATGACACATCGACCTGTTTTTTCAACCGAAGTTAAAAGTGTATTAATATCTAAAGGTTTAATCGTGGCAACATCAATGACTTCAGCATGCAAGCCCTTTTCTTGTAATAACTTATCTGCAACTAATAAAGTTTCATGTAACATCGAACCCCAGCTAATCAAAGTGATGTCATTCCCTTCTCTTAAAATAAAACTTTGATCTAAGGGTAAAGCTTCACCGGTATCCGCTACTCTTTGTTTATTTAATCGATAAAGGCGTGTTGGTTCCAAAAAAATTACTGGATCAGGATTACGAATCGAAGCTAATAATAAGCCATAAGCTCGTGCGGGTGAGGAAGGGATCACCACACGTAAACCTGGAATATGTGCATAAATGGCTTCGGTACTTTCAGAATGGTGTTCAGGCGCATGAATACCTGCACCATACGGCATGCGAAACACTAAAGGACAATGCAATCGTCCCCGGGTACGATTACGAAAACGCGCCGCATGATTGATAATTTGATCTAATGCGGGATAACTAAACCCCATAAATTGAAATTCAGCAACCGGTTTTAGACCTTGTGTTGCCATTCCTATTGTAAGGCCGGCTATCATAGATTCTGCCAAGGGCGTATCTAAAACGCGATCAGCACCGAATTTTTTGAATAATTCAGTTGTTGCTCGGAATACACCACCATTAATACCAATATCTTCACCCAGTAAAACAACTTCTTTATCAACAGACATTTCATAGGCTAATGCTTGCGTGATGGCTTGTATCAATGTTATTTCAGTCATTGACAAGATCCTTGCTTAATATAAACAATGCTTCAGCTTCACTACGTTGTTCAATTAAATCATGAGGTAATTCTGCATAATGATAATCAAATAGGTCAGTAACAGCGGGTTTAGCTATGGAAAGATATTCAGTCACAGCCACTTCGATTTGCTTCTCACATTTTTTTTTAAAATTTTGCTCTTCTTCTTCCGACCAACTTTTACGATTAATTAAATAATTTTTTAAACGTCTTAGAGGTTCTTCTTGCCATGCCTGCTGTAATTCTTCCTCACGACGATATCGGCTAGCATCATCAGCAGTGGTATGATCAGATAATCGATAGCTTAAAGCTTCTATTAGACTAGGACCCTGTCCATCACGTGCCTTAGTAATCGCTCTATCCATTACAAACTTCATAGCGATCACATCATTCCCATCAACCTGTTCGCCATGAATTCCTGCTGCAATGGCCTTTTGCGCTAAAGTTTGTGCATGAGATTGATGTTTACGCGGGACAGAAATTGCCCATTGATTATTATCAATAACAAACACTACCGGTAATTGCCAAACGCCCGCTATATTTAAGGCTTCGTAAAAATCACCTTCCGATGTAGCGCCATCACCGCAGGTGGATACAACTACTCTTGTTTGTTTACGAAGTTTAAAAGCTGTTGCAACGCCCGCAGCATGTAAAAGCTGAGTCGCTATCGGTACACAAATAGGAAAATCCAAAGGACATTCACTAAAATGATTACCCCATTCATTGCCTTTCCAAAAACTGAGAATTTCACTCATTTTTACACCTCGCATTAGTTGCGCGGCATAGTCGCGGTAGAAAGGACATAAAACATCCTCTCTCTGCATACTTGCACCTATACCAACAGAAATAGCTTCTTGGCCAAGCGTCGAAGCATAGGTGTTAAGCATACCTGTTCTTTGTAAAGCCACCGCCTTGTAATCAAAAAGGCGGGTAAGTATCATTTGTTGATACAATTTTAATAATTCGTGAACATTATGCGTAAATGCTGGCAAGTCTTGTTGAACTTCGCCCTTAGAATCCAGAAAACGAGTATACTCGACAGAGAATCTCGCAACCTCGCTCATATTAACCTCTTTAAAAAGTGCTACCTGAACTTGATATACTCCTCGCACTTGAATTTTTATCTGCTTTGTAAAAAAATCCAATTGCTGTGAAGTATAGAAATATTTTTTAAATACTATTTAATCGTGATTCAGCCAAGCTATCCGCAACTAGGCTAGGGATTTTATTTTCTTCATGCGCACACTTAAATATTTTTAAGAGTGTACTATAAATTGTTGATATGTGTTGCACCACATGTTCTCGATTCAAACGATTTTGATATTCGGCATAAGCATAAATTAAGCCTCCTGCATTAATTACATAATCCGGAGCATATAAAATACCTTTTTGATGCAATAGTTCTGCGTGTCGTGGTTCAGCTAATTGATTATTAGCGGAACCTGCTACAATCGCTGTATTGAGTTTAGAAATAGACTCATCATTTAGAACAGCTCCTAAAGCACAAGGCGAAAAAACATCACATTCAACCGCATAAATCTCATTAGGCCCCACAATTGTAGCCTGCAAATCTTTTTCATATCGTTGCATTAACTCCACATTATTATCACACACCGTTAGGCGCGCACCTTTTTTTTGCAATGCATTCGCTAAAGAAAAGCCCACATGTCCCATACCTTGGATGGCTACATGTACACCTTCTAGATGGTCAAGTTGGAGTTTAAATTTAACAGCTGCTTCAATACCATATAATACACCTAAAGCAGTATAAGGTGCAGGATTACCTTTATGCTTAGAAGTAGTCACGACATAGGGCGTTTCAAGCGCGATGCTATCCATATCTTCAATGATTACTCCGCTATCCATAGCAATAATATAACGTCCTTTAAACTCATTCACAAACCGTCCCAGCGCGCGAAAGTAAGCGCTACGATCTGACAACTCTTTAGGCCGCATTAACACCGTTTTCCCGCCACCTAAAGGTAAACTAGCTAATGCTGCTTTGTAACTCATCCCCTGCGCTAAACGTAAGGCATCATGAATAGCAAAATCTATCGACGTATATTCAATAAAGCGACATCCCCCTAAAGCAGGACCTAAGCGTGTACTATGAATTGCTACAATGGCACAAAGTTGATTAATCTGATCTATTTTAAAAAAAAGTTCGCCAAAACCGAGTTTTTTTGCATAGCCTAATAACTCATCACTTAACATAAATAAATTATGGGTCCTTAAAATTAAACCTATTCTTTAAGTAATACTTAATTCATCGCTATTGTATATATGAACGACTCTCTCCACAAAATTCGTCTTTCGATGAATAGGCTCACAAATCAGCCCACATTCTAAAAGACTCTGCAATCTCATGCAATGATTTCGATTCGTAAAAAGGAAATGCTCTGATGCTTAGTACCTTTAGCTGAGAAAGTTTATATTTTTTGTAAAAAATCAGATATTGCTTGGATACGTTGTTGAATTAATTTTTTACCTAACGCTGCACCTGTTATACCAGATTTTTTTATCTTATTTGCAGATACTTTTTTAGCAACCGCAAAAGCCGATAAAACTCGCACTTTCTGTAAATAAAGAGTGTTAGCTAATCCTGAATACGCTTGGAAGTCTGCTTCACAAACCAATAAAAATTGGTCTAAACGCGATGATTGTCTAAACGCATCAGTTTTTTCAAGTAAAAGATACAGTGATGGCGCATCTAGATCTAATGCACGGTGACAAAGCAGATGATAAGCCGCCGCTGTAATGGCAAGAGATACATAAGCATGCGGTATGCGATAACGCTGACACAATGCTTGAATCAAGTGAATCCCTGTTTGAGTTTCTTCTTTTGCGACCCCTTTACCTAAATCACACAGTATGGCTGCAAACCGTACTTGTGGGTCATTCGTCAATGCTACGGCTTTTTCTAAAACAGATAAATAACTGTGTTGACCACCTAGCGTACGTTGCTTAACGTTACGGTTTTGGGTATATAATTCTTGTATCTCGGGGAATAACACCGCCAATGCGTCGCAATTATATAAAATTTTAATAAACGCCTGGGGTGCAGGTTCAGTGAGTGCCTTGGAAAACTCTTGCCAAACTCGTTCTGGGACTAGAGCTTGCATTTCACCGGCTGATACCATATTTTTCATTAACCCCATGGTTTCTTTAGCTACTCGAAACCCTAATGGCGCAAATCGCGCCATAAACCGTGCAACGCGTAAAACACGTACTGGATCCTCACTAAAGGCAGAAGAAACATGGCGTAACAGCTTATTACCGATATCCTTTTGCCCTTGAAAAGGATCAATAATTTGGCCGCTATCGGTTTGTGCCATTGCATTTATGGTCAAATCCCTGCGTTGTAAATCATCTTCTAGCGTGACATCCGGTGCCGCATAGCAAGTAAATCCTTTATAACCCGGCCCAATTTTTCGTTCTGTACGCGCTAATGCATATTCTTCGTGCGTTTTAGGATGAAGAAATACCGGAAAATCATTTCCAATTAAGCGAAATCCTTGTTTTAACATTTCCGCAGGACTTGTACCCACAACGACATAATCCCGTTCCATTATCGGATAACCCAATAATTGATCCCGTACCGCCCCACCCACTAAATATATTTCCAAAAGAATTTCCTTTAAAATAAATATTTAATCACACTCGAAAGCTCAGTAGTAAAAAAATAGACTAAAGCAGTCATTTTGCCAACAAATTATATTCAAATTAAGTGTTGCAAAATTTAATACTTTCTTCACTACTAGGGTCTTTGCAGTTAATTGAATTTTTTTCTGTATTATTATAAAGAGAATAAGGATTATTAGTTAAATATTTTTTAGTAAAAGTAACTTTTCGATCAACCTCTAAATCAGCTGAACAGTCCATAGCCGGGTCATTGTTCTCATTATTTCCAGTCGGTAACGATAAATACGGGTGCATTTTCGAATTGGAGTTAATATTCTGATTAACCTCTAAATCAGCTGATTGGCTAATATCCTGGCCTGAAAGCGCTGCTAAATATAAAAGTGTTTTATTTGTTTGCTCTAAAAATTCTAGTTTGCTATCTAAATTTTTTGCCATTTCAAAACGATTTCGTTGTCTACTATGATAGTGATAGGTGATAAGATTGGTAATGCCATTTATAATAATTACAGGTATAAAAATTAATAATATTGGCAAAGTGAGTATTTTAATAGTCAAATGGAGTCCTAGGTTACTTTTCCATACGATTTGTTGTGTTAAATTATACCCATAAAAGCCACCTCCTGAGAAAGCAAAAAAGCGATTCAAGAATTTTTTTAGTTTTGTAAAAAAACTACCCGATGCGCCTAGTATTTTATCTTGCTCACTTTTAAACGTATTATTATTAAATAAACTAGAAAATTTATTAAATTTTGACTTTAATCTAGAGTTTTTTTCTTGTAAATATTCAAATTTTTTCCATTTTTCAATTTGAATAGTTTCTTGGTTTCCATTTTCATCTTTAAATGAAAAATTGCATAACTCGGTAAGTTGCTGCTCGATAAATCGCTGGTAAAAATCTTCTCTTGCAAAAAATTCGCAAAGATGACGTACCAAAAAAAAAGTCGCTGTAATTAAAATCAAGCTACCGACTACTATAGGACATGCAATAAAGCCTGCAAAACCAGCCGCCCCTAAAACGATTAAAATACTATGCATAGCCCACGTTAATAAATACGTATAAAGCACAACGCTGGTCAAATTAACCGTCATCGAAGCAATAAATTGCGTTATGGGATACACTTCGATCAAATATTGATAAAGTTTGGATTTCTGTAGAGTGGGGTTTTTTGTATCGGATTGCTGTATATAAAAAGGAGAATTAATTCGGCAAAAATTTTCCTGCAGAGCAGAAATTGAATTAAAAAATCCATCTAGAATTAGCTCTTTTTTTGATAGCGCATAAACTATCTCACAAATCAATGCCTGTTCTTTTTTATTTTTTTCCTCGTTAAATACGGCTATTTTTACTGATTCTAGAATATGCTCGGTTTGCTCTGTAATTATTTCTGGAAAGATTATCGATTTTTTTTTAACTAAATAAAAAAAATGAAAACTAAGATAACCTGCTAAAGATATACCCAGCATTAAAAAAATAATGGGATAGCTGTACAGTGATAAGGAAAAAAAAATAAATAAAAAACTAATCCCACTTAATAAATTAGCATGGCTACTAAATCCGCTCCAGAATAACGAAAAAAATTGCATTAATTTATTTTTTATTATGAACTCATTAACTTTCTCCCAAATTGAAGTAATTGAGTAAAATTTGACGGGTTTTTTCTCTTTTGAAAAATGATCGTATAATTCTTTTATAATTTTTTCTTGTTGTTTTTTTATTTGCTTTGTTTCAGACAGAATTGACGCAGCAGGTAGTTGCAGAGTAACAAGCGCTGCAAATTGCTCACTAGCTGCCGACCAATATGAATCATCTTGGGTTAAGGAGACACTAAACTTAATGTTTTCTTCTCTATAGATTTTTAATAGCCCCAGTTTTGCTAATTGTGAAAGACGATTGATTTCTAATTGAATATCTTTTTCAGATAAAATATTACTCAAACGTTTTTTTTCTATTTCTGCTGCTATTATGTGTGATAATTGCTTTTCAAATGCCAAATATTTTTTTCGATGCAGGGTCATCCCATTATCATCTCTATCGTCAATGACCCACGGGTTATCTTTATCATTTGATTCAATTAATAAGCGCTCATTATATTTATTTATCAAATAGTTCCTTCTGTCTACTCGATCTTTTTCATTTTCAGGGGTAAACTCATTAGAATTTTTAAAGTCATGAATTGAAATTAAGTAATCCCAACGATTACTTTTGCATTTTCGATAATCGGCAGAAAAATTCTTACAGAAATTTAAAAACCAAGGAAAAGCGGTGGTATCATTTAACTGATCCACATGCGCCGTTTTGCCCATAAAGCCAGGGAATTTTTTTATTTCATTCCAAACTGAAATAAATTTTCCACGGTAAGTCACTCAGTATCTTTGTTATTATTTTTAGTAAAACTGAAGTAGCTAGATTAAATTAGATCATTAAAAAAATCCAGTATAAAACTTAATTCTTTGGGCAAAACATAGATTTACTACCATCTTCCTTCCATTCTGCTTGGATACAATGCGGCCCTATGTCTTCATAGGCTTTGTCGGAAAAATTGGCCGTTAGAATAAGTCGATTCCCAAATTGGGTTTGTTGCACTAAATGATCATCTGTCTGCCAATCAAAAGCAGTAAGCGGCTCTACACCTGCCATTTGATGCAAAGGAGAGAAAAAATTATAGTAGTCAATAAAGTATTTTTTATTTTCGTGTAGGGTTTTTTGATCTAATACCCAAATTGGAGGAACATTATAAAGATTTTGTAATAACGCTTTGATTTTTCTAATTGCAGGAATCTTTAACTCATTCAACTCCCAACGATCGGTTGTAATCACTGAATCATGAAACACTGCTTCATAAAGTGGCAGCCTATAACGTGGATTATAGGAAGCATGAATGAATTCAGCGGAAGCATTATATGCTTGAAATAATACTTTTGGTGCATCGTCAGGCCGCCACGTACCGAAATGTTGTTTGTCTTGTAAAGCGGGCCAAAAAACTTCAGGATATGCCAAAAACCCACCATTGTTATAGGCGATAGCCGGGTTAGCCCAAGACAATCCAGTTTCTGAACCTAATACTAGCTTTTGAGTACTACAAATAAATCGCATCCGTTCCAAACGATTATTTAAATCTTGTTGACGTGTCATGGGATGCTTTTTTGAAAAATCGTCATAAAGTGGATAAGCCGCATCACAATCTAAGAAAAGTGTATTATCTCCTTTATTCAATATTTTCTCGATTTGGTTTGCAATATTTTTCTCTTTAGATTCTCTTAATCGAAGCGCCTCTGAACTTAAATAACAACCACGATTTGCAAATCCCGTTAAAAGCGATCCATTGGGGTTTCGAATACAGGCTTCTGGCCATAAACGATTAGGCCAGGTGGACGTTATACTATCGGAAGTTTTTGGATTTTGTGCATTATCAAAACTATCATAAGGTCCTATTAAATAACCCATGCTTTCAGCTTTATGAATATATTCTTTTCCAACATTAAAACTATTTTGAACCAGGCTCGGGCTGGCCTCATAATTTATTAACGCATGCTTAATACCTAGCTTTTCTAATTCATCCAGCATAATTAAGCTTTTGCCATCACCCCAGACCCAAATATGGAAAGCACCTAATAATTTATTCACATTGGCATTTTCTAGTATTTTTTGTTTAAGTGAAACAAATTTATTTTCATTAATAAGTAAGTTTCGATAATCCAGTGCGGGACTTATGGGTGAATCGCCAGTCAAATGAATTAATATAGAATATTCTGGGAAATGTGATCGACTTAAGAAATAATGTTCGTTCATCACATAAAGCTGAGCTTGTTTTTCATGTACCTGCGCATCGGTATCAACATCATGATCGTCCCAAATATAGCTTACATAATGATCGTCCGCGTATTCTATCGCCCAGAAAGGAATGCTTAAGGATAAGCTCGGGTATTTATTAAATTCTTTATGCCAAAAAGGATCATGATTAGGTATATACACCCCACCCCCTTCTGGAAGAACCAATGCTTTAGCTTGTGATGTTAATCCCGCTACAGGCCATTGAAAAACCTGCTCTTTATTTGTTTTGAAAGAAAAATTTAGTCCTTGTGCATCTACGGTTACATTAACTTGCATTTTAAGATGGGGATAATCCCATTGTGCACTTTTACTATCGACTTTTAGATCTTTTACTTCATCAAAACGACGCATTGCTTGTGTCAATTTGATCGGCGCTGAATTATCGCTGGGCATAATCGAAATAGCTAACGTTGTAGGGTCAATCGTAAATTCACCGATTTTAGTTTTTAAGATAAAACTTTCTGACGCGTGGGCTAATGAGCTAATCAACCAGAACATTAAAAAAACAGGCCAGAATTTTTTAAACATCGTTTAAAATTCCAAATTGTGGAGTTAAAATGCGCTAATTATATAGGGAAATAAGCAGATGGTCAAAATAGTTACAATTTTTCAACCTACTGCTCAGGGAAGGCTTATGTCAGTTAAGAAATAAATTTATATTTATTATTTAAATAAATTTTTTAGATATTCCTCCAACGATAAATAATTATCTGAATTAACTCGAAATCCTACATAGCCGTCCGGTCTAATGACATAGATTGCAGAAGAAGTCACCCCATACCGTTTAAAAAGAAGGTTATTAGCCGGAGATAAAACAAAAGCGTGAACTTGTAGCCAATCCTTATAGTTTGTTACAAGTGCATTTATTTTTTCTATTAGTGTATCGGTATGTTTCTGTTTGGCCTTAAAAAAAAGTATATTAAAAGGTTTACAGGCTAGTAATATAAATAAGCTGCTTGAATTAGCAGGTGCATTAGGCGCACGATATCCTGGGCATGGCCCCCCTTTAAATGTACCAAAAGATTTTTCTATGATTTCATAGTTAATCCGATTTTTAGCGTAATGAATATTCAACTGTGACATAAACCAGAATACCCGTTTTTCTATATTTTTTTTTGAAAAAAGAAATGAAATAGCTAAGCGTAATAAACCGTTTCGTAGCTTGGAAATTAAAAAATTTTTTGCTGTGAGCAAGGAAAAAAACCGATCGGTCGTTTTCAATAAATATCCTCCGACCGGATGTCGCTCTGTCTCATAGGTATCTAATAGTTTACTATTTGCCTGTTTTTTAATAATTAAGGCTAATTTCCACGCAAGATTAGTGACATCTTGTATTCCGGTATTCATACCCTGACCGCCTACAGGACTATGGATATGTGCTGCATCTCCGGCAAGAAAAACTCGATTTTGATAATATTTTGTTACTCCACGGTGATGTAAGTGAAATTGAGACATCCAAGTTGGATTGATTAGTTTTATAGGAACTTGCGTCAACAAACTCGCCCAATGTTCTAACTCCATTAAATTCAGAGCAGATAATGGCGCATAACTCGTTGAACGCTTTGCAAGCATAATACGGCTAATTTTCTCTGTAAGTGGAATATGCACAAATACGCCATCCTTTCCTAGAAAAAACAGAAATTTTTTTCGCGAGTAAGGCCACTCAATACAGGCATCGACTAAATTAAAAGTCTGTGGATAAGTATCTCCCTCAAACGAAAAATTAAGTGTATGTCGTATGCGACTATGTGCACCATCACAACCTATAATATAGGCACAAACAATTTTTTCTGTGTTTCCATTGATGTCTTTAACAGTTGCCTCAACACCTTTACTATCTTGAGTAAAAGTAATTAATTCTTTTTGGCGTTCAATATAAAACCCGTGTTTTTCTAAGAACTCAATAAAAATACGTTCAGTTTCTGTTTGTGGAAGAAAATAAACTGCGGGGAAAGGAGTATCTTGGTGTCGCAAGTGTTGGAAGCTTATTTCTATTTGCTTTTTACCATTAATAAAAAAAGCAAAATCTATATTGGAACAAGCTGATTTAAGAAATTCGTCAGCAAAACCTAAATTTTGAAAAATTTCCATCGATTTCGCTTGAATAGCAAAGGCTCGTGATTCCTGTGCGCGATCCTTCTGCTTATCCAAAATTCTAAACCTAACACCATAACGCAATAACTGACAGGCCATCATCAGGCCTGTGGGACCTGCCCCAATAATCAATACTTCGGTATTCATAAAAAAACTATAGTCTAGACTTTCACGAATTAAAATGACCAGGCTATAATGGTCAAATATTTCTCTTGCTAAAATTCTTAAGGAGAATTAATTGCATACCCGTTATCAATCGTTACTACCTCAACATAGTCTATCGCGCTTTGCCGGATGGATAGCAAACTGCAAACAACCCTGGATCAAAAATAGATTAATTCACGGATTTATACGCCATTATAATGTCGATATGTCTTTAGCATTAGAAGAAAATCCCGATCGCTATATTAATTTTAATCATTTTTTTACCCGGTCTTTAAAACCCGAAAAGCGTCCTATTTCCAGTAATAGCGTAGATATCGTATCGCCTGTTGATGGCACTATTAGCCAAATTGGGGATATTAAGAAAAATCAGCTTATCCAAGCAAAAAAAATAAACTATAACTTACAAGCTTTATTAGGTGGGTCTGAAAAATTAGCGACTCAGTTTCAAGAAGGACAATTTGCAACTTTTTATCTAGCCCCACAAGATTATCATCGCGTACATATTCCCTACAGTGGCGAATTGAAAGAAATGATTTATGTTCCAGGGCGTTTATTTTCAGTAGATGCTCAAACTACTACCGAACTTCCAAATTTATTTGTGCGTAACGAACGAGTTATTACCTTATTTTCTACCCCGTTAGGTTCAATGGCGGTCATTCTAATTGGCGCTATGCTTGTTGGCAACATCAATACTACATGGGAAGGAAATATCGCTCCTGCTTTAAAGCGACATATTTATCATTGGCATTATCTAGATAACAAAATTTCCTTACTTAAAGGACAAGAAATTGGACAATTCCAATTAGGTTCTACTGTTATTATTTTATTCGCGCACAATCGTATGAAATGGTTAGAAAAATTATCTGGAAAAAAAGTTAAGTTTGGTGAAAATATCGCTCTAACAATATAAAGTGTGTTTATAAAAATTAATGGTTATAATGTATTTTCGATGAAGAAAGCTTAGGTGGCTAATGTCTATACCACAAGAAAAAACCGTTTCAGCCTCGGCTGTACATGACCATACGTATAAAATATTTCCTAATGATTTGAATTCAACAGAAACTGTGTTTGGCGGCTTAATTATGTCAACTCTTGATAGAGTCGCTTCTGTAGTTGCAGAGAGACATAGTCAAAGATCTTGCGTCACTGTTTCTGTGGATGCTATGCATTTTTTGCAATCTGCAACTCGGGGAGATATTTTAATATTTCAAGCCGCTATCAATCGTAGTTGGACTACCTCAATGGAAATAGGGGTACGTGTTCTTGCTGAGGATTATCGCACCGGTACACGCCGCCATATTGTATCTGCCTATTTTACTTTTGTAGGTACTGATGAACAGGGTCGTCCTGTGCATGTTCCTAAAGTTATCCCTGAAACAAACGATGAAACAAGACGTTATGAAGAAGCAGGCAGGCGACGCGAGCGCCGACAACAAGCATCAAGAAAAGGAACCGATAAATCAATAATTTAAATCCTCTCGAACTAAGCTCGAGGCTAACTGTTCCAAGGATGGCGATTAACAAAAATAAAAGAATTTTGCGGAGAGATTATGATAATACAAGTATTACCTATTTTAGCTTTTAAGGATAATTATATCTGGTGTCTTATCAATGAGGAAACAAAGCACTGTATCATTGTCGATCCTGGCGAAGCAAAACCCGTTCTAGCGCAATTAAAACAATTAAACCTTATACTGGATGCAATATTAATAACGCATCATCATTGGGATCATACCAATGGCATTCGTTCTATTTTAAATTTACATCATGTTCCAGTATTTGGACCTGCAAAGGAAAAAATAGCCGGTGTAACCAACCCAGTCGATGAAGGCGATAAAGTTGAATTGGCTAATTGGCCCACTTTTGAAGTGCTTGCTATTTCTGGCCATACTTTAGGACATATTGCCTATTACGGAAACCCTCTTTTATTCTGTGGAGATACTTTATTTGCAGCGGGTTGCGGTCGCTTATTTGAAGGCACCGCTGAACAAATGTTAGACTCTTTGAATAAACTGGCTAAGTTTCCGGATGAAACACAGATTTATTGCGGTCATGAATATACGCTGGCTAACTTACATTTCGCTCAATCTGTCGAGCCGAATAATATTCACATCAAAGAACGCTTAGAAAAAACTAGGGAATTGCGTCAGAAAAACTTAGCTAGTGTACCCACCCTGTTATCTGAAGAACGTTTGAGTAATCCTTTTTTACGTTGTGATAATCCAGAAATAAAGATGTGTATAGAAAAAAGAACCGGCAAAAAACTTGCAACTCCCGTTGAAATATTCGCTTATCTACGCCAATGGAAAAATAATTTTAAATAAACTATTTTGCTTTTTTTTGGCGTTCAATTTCTTCTAATACCTTATATCGGAATCTAAAGGGATAGCATACAGGAGAAAATAATTCGTTGGTACCGCTTACCCCACGAATACGAATTGACCCATAATCTAAAATTCGACCCACAATACTTTGGCTAATTTCTACTCCTTCAATCCTATCCAATGAATTTTCAAACGCATAGCGACTTATAAATCCAGATTTCATGATTACCCGCCTATCGGTTATTCCAAATTCCGAAGAGTAGTAAACGATTAACCCAGATACCAAGGCAACTACGCTCAATAAAGAAAAAAGACTTATAATCAATAGAGTATACTGGCTTCCGATTATCAAAAACCCAGCAATTACAATCAAAACAGCTAGGGATCTAACAATAATGATCCAGTGCGGATGACTACGATATATAACTTTTTCACCCGGCAAAAGCATTTTATCGATATAACTCATAAGAACCTCTTATTATTTTTCTAATTCTCGCTCAATATTAATAGGCACAGAATCTGGTTATAGTAGCCAAACGCACACTAGTTTGCTATGCTTTTCGCTCATGAATTCACAATTAATACTAGAAAAACTCATCTTACATGTTAAATTAGGCCATACAGCCGAAGAACGGCAATTTCCGCAAAAGATTTCCCTACAAATAAAACTTGGTTTTAATCAATTGTTAGACGCCTGTACCAATGATAATTTAATGGACACTATTTGCTATGCAAACCTGGCAGATGATTTACAACAATTCTGTGATGATCGGTCTTTTAAACTTATCGAAGCCTTAGCTTATCAGCTTTATCAATTTCTTAAAATAAAATTATCTGAAAAAATACATAATAAAATTAGTATTTTCTTATGTATCACTAAAAATCCGCAATTAACTAAACTAGAACAAGCTAGTTTTTCAATCAGCGATTAGCCATTTTTATAATCAACAATATACCC
>JBAPVR010000014.1:0-76639 GCA_049283295.1 Candidatus Aquirickettsiella sp. | reverse complement strand
GATAAAAGGTATCTCGTGATAACCCCATGACCTGGCAAGCTTTCGATACGTTTCCTAATTCCTCCGCTAAATTAAGCAATCCGACTTTATGTTTAATAATTTTATCAGTAGTATGTAACATGAGAGTTTCCTCTATTTTTATGTTTTGATTCAAAGCTTTACACTTCTATCAAAACCGGAAACTCTCGCTTTTTCAAGCTCTTTGTACGATTAGGTCGGAACTACTACAGGTTAGGAACCGCTAAAATTATTTTTTAGCTTTTTCTATACGGTGATTTTTCTCAATTTTCTCATGCTTACTACGATTTCTATAATTTCCATATTCAAAATATCCTTTTAATTAGTTTCCATTGCTTCTCTGTTACGGCGCTTGGATAGGCTATTTTTTTTAATACTAATTTCACGTTCCTCTTTATAGCCCTCTTTTTACCTAGTTATGTAACCATAAAGACAGATTCTTAGCAATTATCATGTGAGAGCTGATTTATTGAATTAGTTTCTATGAGGTCTAAGGTTTTAGGGTTTAACTCAAAAAAAGTGGTGATTAACCCTAATCTTCTATTCCTCAAAGCAGGAAACTGTTTTTTCAAACTTAATAAATCTGACGAAGATTGAACTAAAGCAGTTTTTAGTGCTAATGCGGCGTCTTTTTTTTGTTCGGTTGAATAACCGAAATTACACCCAAAAAACTTCGTGGTGTGAGTGATATTCTTTTCTTCTCTGCCCGAAAGATCGGCTAAATATTTTTCTAATAATTTTAAAGCAGAATCCCAGTCCATATTATCCTGTAAAAAAACTTTCAGAATTTTTTTATCCCATGGTTGACTATACTCAAGTATAAAGTCATGCAGAGGTTTTAACATTTCAGTGTGATAGCGTGCGGCTAACCCCAATGAGTTATAACCACTTGTATTTGTTCTTAAGAATATTTTCTGTAGGACGGTCGGATCGAAGCAGGTAAGATTATCTTTAATAAAACCTAATATAAATTTTACTGCTGTTGGTTGATGGCGTGTTGCAAACATGAATGCATTGCAACCCTTACTATTTGTTAAGAGTATTTTTTGACGGGTATCGTGATCGAAACGTGACAGGTTATTTTGGATGAAATTCAATATAGATTCTACAGCTTCTGGCTGATATTGCGCTGCCAACATCAATGAATTACAACCATTATTATTTGTTTTTAAAAATAGTTGTTGTACGGTGTTCTTATCGAAGCGTAACGGGTTATTCTGGATGAAATCGAATACAAATTTTAGCGCTTCTGGTTGATATTGTGCTAGTGACATCAGTACATTAAACGCGCCAGAATTTTTTTTAATCAATGTTACTAATGAATTAATAGATTCATCGTCAACTAGGTTAGTCAAGTTTAATGTGAATAATAGCTGAATTTTTTTAGCCACATTTTTATGATTATAGAACGAAGTTTTGTTTAATTCAGTAATGAATAGATCGATTAAATTTTTCTGAGATTCAAGTTTCTGCCAAAGAATTGGAAAATCTAGTTTAATTTTTGCTAACTGTAAATAAGTGTTCTCACTTAAAGAGTTTAGGCGTAATAAATTCTGCAATGGATAAATCGTCATAGGTCTCATTTTTACAAAATAAATCGCTTAAACAAGCAAGATCTAATAAGTTGCGCGGTTTCATTTCGAGAGGCGATTGCGTTATATACTTCTCATGCAATAGAGTAAGAAAAAAATATTTTCTGATCAATTTCCAGTTAAGATCGCGAATGGTGATATCAAAATCATCTGAAGCTTGAATGATAAAAAAGCGATCCCAGTCATCGCCAGTGATTTCTTTAGATAAAAAACATTGGATCTGTTCAGTTAATTTATCTACGGTTCCTACGCTATACCCATCTTCATTAGGGCCTGTATAACCGATACTGACTAAGATTCCACGTAATTGCTCAGCTAATAAAAAAGGGAGGTTTGAAGCAGTATATTTTTCTTCAAATTCCTTCTGTAAAGAAGAGTGGATAGTCTGCGTTTTTAATTCTCCCGAACAGAGATCATTGGAAAAATTTGCTTTAATCAATCCGTGAGCAGCGGCTATTTTTGTTACACGATTCCAAGCATGAATTTCTGATGTAAGTTTAATGCCTAAGTTTTTCACAAGCTCGATTCGTACTTGATATAATAGGTCCAAAAGAGTACGCAGTTTATAAAAAGAAGCTATAATGTCATTCACTCGATTTTGAAAGCCGGCTGTACAAAGCTGAATATCTTCTATTAGCTTAGAAACTATGGCTTCAATCGGTATGTGCAAAATGGAACTTCTTTACAAGAGTTATAGCAATTAGGAGGATGGTCTTCTTTTGATAGGGTACTACACTATGCTCATCTTAATACCGATCATCTCAAAAAAGCAGCAGAAAGAATTGTTACTACATTTTAATCGTGTAGCTTAACTTGGAACTAGCTGAATGAAACAAAAACTGATAGAATTCTTCGAATTTTTTGGCTATTTTGTCAAATTCGGGGTGTAGCTCAGCTTGGTAGAGCACTAACTTCGGGAGTTAGGGGCCGGAGGTTCGAATCCTCTCATCCCGACCACCCTATTCCACAAAAAAGACTTAAAAATCAACCTATTTCGTTCATTCTATTCCATTCAATTATTTTCCAACCTGACTTACATAAGCGCCATGTACCAAATTGTACCAGTTACTCAATGATCAGCGGCTTTCTTGAAGTAATCACTATTAAAATATGTATAACGATTCACCCCATCCAGTGATGACCATCCCCTAATTGCTATAACTCTTGTAAAGAAGTTCCATTTTGCACATACCAAGATGCCCAGGTATGACGCAAGTCATGAGCCTGTAAATAAAATTGTGTGTGCTTATTATTAACTAAGCTATCGCTTTCGAGGCATGCTTGGAGAACTGTTATGAATCGATTCGCTATCGAATTCGATGGCAGATTTTCATAAAATGGCGCAGTTACACGAAACGGTTTACAGGCTCAACGGCCTGTTTTCTCCAAGATCATCCTGCTCTAGATCCTCTTGCAGCTGATTCAAATTTGAATTTGCTCGAAACTGACTAAAAAAACCAAATAATTCGCCAAGGTTTTCTTGTGGGAAATCAATTTTTCTTGATGGTCATCAATTTTATCTCCCATGCTATCAATTTTTTCCCCTATACCATCAATTTTTTTTGATTTTCGTTAAGTTGCTCTTGCATAGCTTTATGTTCAGCTCTCATTTTTTCTGCCAAAAGCTTAATCTCTTCCGCCAATCTCGCTAATTTTTGCTCATTTTTTTTACATGCTCGTAAAGATTCTTTATTTCAGAGAATTGACTATAGTAAGTCAACATCGCTTGTTGACCTTCTTTCAATTTTTCCAATGAACCCCGTGATAATTGATGAAATTCTTTAAATATCTCCGTCAATATTATTCGTAAATCTTCATTTCCATTTGCTTTGTCGGGATGGAGTAACAAAGCACTGCTTCGAAAGAGTCTTATCAACGTTGATTGTAGCTTTTCTGAATAGTTTATCGCTTGTTCACAATCTACTGTCCCTTTTGACTTCATTGATCAAATATTGATAGTTCTTTAGCTGTGGCTCTATCAAATCAGCTAAAATATCCAGCCCTTTTTCTAATAAATCATAGTTCAGTTGCCGTCAAAATAGAAAAAAGCCATCACATTCAGATAAGAGAATTTCTTTATTGCGCCGGGTAAAATCAGTGCTTAAAGCTTATGATAATCATACTGCGCCCCTTACTTTAAACCCCCTGTTATATTCCATCGTTGGCGTGCTTATACAAATTAATACAAAAATATAGTGGGTACGAACATTTTTTTTAAATTTTTCAGAAAAAACACCTTAGCTTAGTTTCCAAGTCTACTGATATCAAGTGTAATATTTCTAATAACGATAAAACTCTTTTTTTTTACTTACTGTAAAAATTTTTCAATAACGCTAATTTCTTTTTCGGTAAAGGGCTTTTGAAGAACATAATCAAAACCTGCTTCCTTACAATTATGCTTAACTTGTTGATCTGCGTGCGCTGTCAATGCAAAAATGGGAAGATGAAATTTATTACTTAACTGCTCCCATGCGCGGTAACATCTTGTGACTTGTATTCCATCTAAATCAGGTAAACCGATATCTAATATTCCCCAATGAAAAACTTGTGTTTTTAAAGCCTGTAACGCCGCTACTCCCGTTGATACGGTTATCACTTGGTAGCCTTGACTCACTAACATTTTTTTTACAACGTATAGAACTAAGCTATTATCTTCCGCAACTAGGACTGAACGTTTTTGCTTAGCTAATTGGGGCTGTGATTTAGAGTACTGAGGCAATAGTGCCGTTGTGTCGGGTTCGGCTAATGCAAAGGTAAACACTAAGCTAAAACAACTACCCTTTCCTTCTTCGCTTGAAACATTTATTTCTCCGCCTAATGCTTCGGTGGCCTTTTTAACTAGGTATAGACCCAGCCCATAGCCACTATATTCAGCTTGATACGAGGGGTGGGCACGATAAAAATAATCAAATATTTTATCGAGTTTATCTTTAGCAATACCAATACCCGTATCCGCTACACCTATTTCTATTCGAACTTCATCCTTTTTTGATGCTAATAAATTGATTTCTAAACTAACTGTGCCTCGTTTGGTAAATTTTACTGCATTAGCAAGCAGATTCAATAAAAGCCGTTTCAATTTATTCCGATCACTGATAATAACGGTTAATTTTGAATCTAAGCGTAATTTAAAGCTTAATCCTTTGCTCTGTAATGAGGGCTTCATCAAGGTTTGTAATTCCTGAGCAAGCTGCACTAAATCAATCTTTTCCTTTTCTATAGACTCTATCTGATGTTCCGCACTTTTAACGGCAATCGCAGAATTAAGCAATTCTAAAAGTTGCTCACTGGCCCCATGAATCCACTGTCCGTATTGTTGCTGTTCCTTTTGCTCCATTTTGCTATGGGCTTGGATATTTGCAAGGCCAATAATGCCTGCTAATGGCGTCCTTAAATCATGGGCCATATTCATCAAAAATTCTTGCTTAGCAATTTCGGATTGTTTCTTTTCAGTAATATCAATAGATAATCCTAAAACTCCAATAAGCGCTTCATTTTGGATAACCGGTTTTCGTATACTTGAAAAAAAGGTATCATTATAAAATTCTTCGGTAATAGTCTCTTGCTTCGTTTTAAGAACTTCCTGAATAGCATCCCAGCGACATTTATCCCAATGGCTGATATGCATTCCTATTACATCCTCTAAGGAATTTATATTGACATAATTTAATAGATTTTTATTCGCCCAACAGACATAACCTTCAGCATTGACTAAAAAAATATTGATAGGTAGTTGGGTAATTAAAAATTGATTTAATGTTTCTTGTGAAGCTTTAAATATCTTTTCTAAATTGTTTAGTTCCATTGCAGTTATTTTTTTACTAATTATGAAAAATTATTTTTTATAGACTTACTCAAATTTGCTAGGCGCTTAAGCATTCTACCTTTACGTATGGCATGTCAACAGGTAATCCTGGTTCAGTCGGAGAGAAAAAACTATTTGGTAGCGAGGGTTTCTGAGCAGCATTAATTTCTTGCTTAGAAACCTTTTTCTTTTCTTGTCCACTCCATCGAACACGATACCCGATATAATTCATCGATTTTCCAATATATTTTTTACAAATTTCCTCTGAAAAATTTTCTGAAGCCTTTTCAATATATTTCTGATAAATATAACTCACTGCTTTGTTACAGTCTTTAGCAGGATACGTCATTACATCAGGTGCATAAGGAAGAAATGTAAAAACACTTGTACATTCTTCAAGTCCGTAGTTTATAGCGGCTAGTTCACAAAGCTCTAGTGTAATCCCTTCTACTTTACTCTTAAGTTCATTATATTTTTTTTTACCGAATTCAGTTGCATAGTTATCAATTATTTTTTTAAAAGCGTCATCTTTTTTATAATCATTTTTAACTCGCAGTAAAGATTCTTCATACCATGCATTCCTGATCAAGTCTTCCCATCTCACTATTTCGTACTGAATAGATAATTTTTCTAAAAAAGGGCGATTAACTTCAATCCATCTTTCACCTTCTGCTCTAGCACTTTCTTCAAAGTTTTCACAACGAGTATCTAGTTGTTTATAATGACGATGTAAATAATCCGTGATAACAAAAATAACTTTTCTAGAACTGGGCTTCCCAGGAACTTTATTTATTGCCTCTATAAAGGCACCTAACCCTTCCCCAGATTGAGTTGTTTTACCTTCCTTCTCATTCTTATTAATGCTAATCCCCATTAAAAAGCACTGAGCATTACTAAGCATCGCTTTTTTAGCTTCTTTATCTTCTTTTAATTCACCATAATGAAAATTAGCTTTTGCTAACATATATACCTATCTCTTTTTGTTATTATTAGTATGGAAATAGTATTTAACTAACTTTATAGTATCGCAGTCAGACTATTTAGAAAAGTTATATAATACTCTATCAAATATTAGTTTATTTTAAAAATTTTTCGATCCGCTGCATATTCTTCTCAGTAAAGGGTTTTTGCAGAACATCATCGAAACCCACTTTACTACATCGGTCTTTAATACTTTTTTCTGCGTGCGCCGTCAAGGCAAAAATGGGCAGTTGCGGTTTATTATTGGCTTGTTCCCATTGACGATAACGCTGCACGATTTCAGTGCCTTTTAAATCAGGTAAGCCAATATCCAGCAACGCCCAACTAAACACGTGTGTTTGTAAGGCCTGTAACGCTGCTTTACCTTCTGTTACTGCGAGTACTTCGTAACCTAAATTAATCAGCATCGCTTTTAAAGCATACGCTACCAAAGCATTGTCTTCGGCAATCAGCACCGTACCTGAGCGTTTACTGGTAACAGGCGAAACCGTAGAGGATGCTGCGTCCTGCGGTGTTGGCTGATCACTCTCCTTCGCTAACGGGAAATTAAATTCCAAACTAAAACAGCTCCCTGCTCCTTGCTTACTGGAAACGGTTATGTTTCCACCTAAAGATTCGATGGCTTTCTGGACCAGATATAAACCCAGGCCGTAACCGGTATATTCGCCAAGATACGACGGATGATCCCGATAAAAGCGCTCAAATATTTTATCGAGTTTTTCTTCAGCGATACCAATCCCGGTGTCGCTTATCCTCATTGCCACTTTAGCCTGCTCATCCTGTACTGCTACTAAATTGATGGCTAAGCTAATACTGCCCTGTTGCGTAAATTTTACCGCATTAGACAGTAAATTAATTAACAGTCTTTTTAATTTAATACGCTGTGTGATAATGGGCGGCAGCGTCTTATCTAGTTTTAGCGAAAAATTTAAGTGCTTCGCTTCTAAAGAAGGTTGCATCAATGTTTGTAACTCATGGGCAAGCTGCGATAGGTGCACGACTTCTGTTTTAACATGATCGAGCTGATGTTCCGTATTCAGCACGTTCAGCACTGCATTCAATAATTCTAAAAGTTGATTTCCTGAATCTTCAATCATTTTTCCAAATTTTTGTTCTCGATAATTTTCACCAGATTTCGACAGTAGATGAGATATGCTGATAATACCAGTAAGAGGCGTACGTAGATCATGACTCATGTTTTTTATAAACTCTTCTTTTGCGATTTCGGATTGTTTTTGCTTTGTTATATCAAAGCTAATAATAAGGATTCCAATAGTTTTTTTATTTTCAATTAGAGGTTGTTTTATAGACAAAAAATATTTTTTATTAAATTTTTCTTCCTTAACTTCTCTTTTTTGTTTCTCCATAATAACCTTACAATGCTCCCAAGATAACTTATCAACTCGTTCGGCATTCACTAAACCTTTAGAAATCAAATTTTTCATAACTTTATTTTGAGCAATATAATTCCCATAGGGATCAATAACACTATAATTAACTTCTAGAACATCCAGAACAGAAGAAATGATAGTGGATTTAGCTAATTCAGAAAGTTTATTGATTTGCATCATAAGTTAACCTAAATTGAGCAACGACGAAAAAGACCTCGTTGAAAGTTTATATTCTTATTTGTTAAAATTGGAATTTCTTTAGATAATTGTCTTAGAAAAATATTATAATTTGATTTGCTAATTAATTTATTTCTTATATCTAACTCTTCTGAGAAAGCTGCAAAATTTTTTTTATGATTAAGAGGTTCATGACTTTTTAAACTTGCATAAAAAAAATTATATTTGCTTTCTTCAGTTTTATGATTGGTTTGATCTAACGCACACAGGAAATTAAAAGCAGCTTTATGTAAAGGAGCTGCTGGATTTGCTACTGACTTAGAATATATAAACATATGTCCAATATAATTAGGTCCGATATTTAACTTACAAAAAGCACAATGGATAGCGCCGTTAAGCTTTGGTGAAGGATATGTCAATACACCATCCAAAAGAGCTAACCCAGCAGATTCCTCTAACAAATAATTGATGGCAGAGCCATATCCAGCTTTATTTTGATGACTTGTAGCTAATCCATTTATAGCTATTTGGAATTCTTGATCATCCCGGTAAAGTTGATCAACTTTTTTTTTAACTTCAGAATATGTTTCTTTATTAATAATAAATTTCCAATCCAGTAATTCATAAGAGACACCTTCAAGTTGAAGTTGCTCTAGCATTGCTTTGTTTTCATTTTTCCACCTCTCACCCCAAGCTATTGCCTCGAGTTCGCCAATATAGTATCTATTGAGAAAATCACTTAAAATAATTTGAAATTTTGTGATTCTACATTTATTTTCGATAATCCATTTAACAAATATTGCAAATTTATCTTTAGTTTGACGTTCATTATCTTTGCTAACAGCATATGAAATCTTCAATAAATTTTCTGATGAATTATGTGGCAGAACTGATTGAAATTTAATCTTATTTGGTTGATTTTTTTGAATGCTTTCTTTTGGCATAGTATTATTTTCCCTAAAATATAAATAAAAATTATTCAAATATAAACGAAGTATCACATACATTTCCATACAAAAAAAGCTTAAATTTATATAGTAAGCTTAAGTATTAAATATATTCTATACTAATATTAATACTATCTAAAATTCATTTTTATCTCGGCATCTCAACTAGGAGAAGAAATATATATAAAATCCTCAGGATACATATATTTTTCATTGAAACAACCAAAATTATCAGCTTTTCTCTTTCAGTTTATTATCCCCTGAATAACATTCATAATTTTAATAATTTCTACTTATAAGATATAAAATCTAAAATCCCTATTCATTAGAAATATTCTTATTATGGTATTTTCGAATGGTTTCTAGAAGAAATAGCGATAGAAATACCTATGAATCTGTTTATATTTCCTAGTTCATCACTAATAGGTACTTTAATTGACAGATAAATCGCTTTTCTATTTTCAGCATCCAAACCAATTTCTTCAACTTGTCGCTCTTCCCCTTTTTTCAGGATAATTTTATCGAGAATGACCACTGGTTTTGCTAATTCAGTAGCCTATAAATCATAATCAGTTTTTCCTATGATATCAGCTACATCCATACGTCCAAAAATTTTTGCAAGCTTTTTATTACACCATAGATATTGACCTTGTGTATTTTTCCAATAAATATGACAATCCATAATATTTAGGATAGTTTCATAAAATTCCATCTTATCTATATTACAATATTGGTTACTTACAGCAACGGCAGCCATCAGATTAGGTACTTGTAGTTTTTTGACTATATTCGCGCGATGATATTTAACAGTGCGTGACGATAGCCCTAATATACTCGCCATCTCTTTGACTTCTTTTCCTCTACTGGCTAAAAGTAGACATTTTCTTTCTTGTACCGTTAAGCGTCGATCCAAGGTAGGTAGATTTTTTTGATCAAGTATAGACTCTACTTGCTCTAAGCGTTTATTCGTGGGTAAAGTATCTAAATATTCTAGAAAAGATTTAGATAGTTCTCGTTTACATTGTTTTTCGTGTTCATGCAATTTTTTTAGAATAGCCATTGTTCTTATATTATTTTTAATCATAATTATAATTAAATAGGAATACTGAAAGGTCAAAATGTTAGAAGAAGTAAATCATTCTTCTAAGCTCCCTCCTCTTGTCACTCTTTAGAATTTTAGGCGACCTGTAAATTTTATTAACTAAACGTCCTATGCGACACAAGAGGGTAACCCAACATTAACTTCCATGCTATTAACCCTGCTACAAAGGCACATTTTTTTGAAATTTTCTCAATATTTTTATATTTATATTCTTTTTCAATGTTTGAAGTTCGGGTAATTAAATGAAAATCAGGAGCATTTATTTTTTTACCCAATGCAAGGCAATAAATACACATGGTTTGTTCTAGTTACTTCTTTTATACAAACGAGTGGTACGTGCTAATAGGTTAGCTAAATTACCCAGTATTTCCGAATCTTGCTTATGAAGAGAGTTATTTTTATGAGAAAAAAAATTAAATATCCAGGATATATTAAAGGAGATTGTATGCTCTATTGTAAACGCATTGTTCTTAAACATCTATGACCCCTAAAAATCGCCGTTTTATCTCTATCCATTTAAACTCCATTTTTAATGATTTATTATAACTATTTCTTTGGCTTATTTTCAATATGAATATACCGATCAAATTATTATTACTGTAAACTGTTAGATCTGCAGGTCAACTATTGTAGATGAAAAATTTAATCGCTAGTAAGATTAGCAACGACTCTCTTTCACCCTCTTTGCTTATCATTTCCGGTTAAATTCAACCCATGTTGATGTTCTTCTATGCTTATCAATGCTTTCAATAAGCTATATTTAAATTTATTAACACATTCAGTATCTTTTAATACTTCTACTTCACTGATAAATTCTTCCCAGTTCTTCTTAAAATTTTGTAATTGATAATAAAATTTACGATGATATCGCGTTTTTAAAAAACATTTTTCTAAGGCTTTTTTCAATTCTTTTAATTGACAGACCTTGATTAAAACGCCATCCGCTCCCCAAGCTAGATATTTTTCTTCGTCATTCTTATTCGCATAGGCACTCCATATCAATAATGGAGTCCCTACATTCAGTGTGCTTTCACGAATATGCTGAATAACTTCTTTTCCTGATACCCCACTTAAGCCGAGATCTTCAACAATTAAATCATAGGTCTTACTCTGTATAGCGTGTATGGCGGTGATGCCATCCTCTGCCAATTCCACTTGATAACCCAATTGCTGTAAATAATGGCTCATAATTTTCTGGCACGGTACATAATCTTCTACTAACAATGCGCGCTTGATAATAGTGACGGCTGTTCCTTGTTGTTGTTCATTTTCCATGATTATCCTTACAAATGCTTAATTAAATTTTTAAAATCTGAAATTTTCTAATCCTCATTATGCAGAAATAAAAGATAATAGTTAAGCTGTCTAAAAGGACAGTAAAATTAATTTAATCGTGTGAAATTTGAACCGTTCGTTTTTTTATTTTGATAAATAGTGTGAGTAAAATAGCTAATAATAAAATGAACGGACTCAGCCATAAACAATAGGTTAAACGTGAAAAAACGGGCTTAAATGAAATAAAAGTACCGTAACGACTCACTAAATAACTTCTTATTTGGCCTGTCGATTCTCCCTGCGTGATGCGTCGATAAATAACTAAACGCAAATCATTGGCTAAAGGGGCATTCGAATCGGCCAAATTTTGATTTTGACAAACCAGACAACGCATTTCATGAATGATCGCTTCAAATTGATTTTTTTTCTGTACAGAATCAAAAACATAGGTTTCACTTAATTCAGAAAACGCTAAGGGAGAAAACAAAACTGTCCAACACAGCATTCCGATTAAGAGCTGTGTTAAAAACTTTCTGCGGTAGAACAGCATCCTAATTGTTATGCCGAGGATCAGAAATTTTTGTATGATTAAGGCATGTCGCCATTTGTTTAATCCAAACACGATCATTTAAGGGACCTACCTGTTTGTAACGAATGATGCCGTGTGGATCAATTAAATAACTTTCCGGTACACCATAAACACCTAGATCGATAGCCAATAAACCCTGCGGATCAAAGATAATTTTTTGATAGGGATTGCCTTGTCGTCTTAGCCATTGTTGTGCACGTTTTAAATCATCTCGATAATTTAAACCATAAATAGAAAGTGAATGGTTTTTCTGTAAATTTAACAAAAAAGACTGTTCTTCGGTACAGGTTGAACACCAACTCGACCAAACCACTAGTAATGTCCAATGTTGCAAAAATATTTCTTTGGTTAATATCGCATGCGGGTTTAGTAAATCAAGGGCTGAAAATTCTGGAACAGGTTGATTGATTAAAGGCGATGGCAGGAGATTGGGATCTTTTTCTAAACCCTGCCATAAAAAAAACACCAGAATAAACAAAATAATAAGCGGAATAATATAACGCATCGGTATCACGATTTAATTTTTTGCGAGCGCCTGGATAGGATGGCCCATAGACCGCCAAGTATCATGCATAAGCCTCCCATCCAAATCCAACGCACAAACGGTTTGTAATAAAAGCGTAAGGCCCAGGTCTGTTTGCCCAGCGGTTCGGCCAAAGACACATACAAATCTCGCCAAACACCCGCTGCGATTGCGGGTTTGCTGATCATCACATCGGTTATGGGATAATACCGTAATTGGGGACGTAGCAATAGTTTGGAATGAGGGTTGTTTACTTGAATAGTAGCAACCGCTCCGGTGTAGTTGGGTCCTTGTAACGCATAGACCTGTTGCAACTTAAAATGATAAGTACCTAATGACAAACTATCGCCAATACGCATTCGTACATTACGCTCAAGACTGTAGTAACTACTTAAAATTATTCCTATCGCTAGCATAGCAACACCTAAATGTGCGATTAACATGGCCCCTTGCGTTTTAAGGATGTGTTTTAAACTTAATTTTTTTTTAATCGATACACGTAAGCATTGCAAGGTATTTAAAATTATCCAGAACGCCAAGCCTAAACCTATCAACACTTGCCATTGCAGTTCCTGCTCAAACAGAATAATCAAGATAATGCTTAAACTAAATGAACTTAATAGGATACTGACAATTTTCTTTAAAACGTCGTTCGGTACGTTATGCTTCCAAGGTATTAAATAGGAAAAACCCATAAAAAATAATAATAAAATAGCAAACGGTGTAAATACGATATTAAAATACGGTGCGCCAACCGAAAGCTTACCTAATCCTAATACATCAATAATTAAAGGATAAAGTGTGCCGAGTAACACCGTAAACACCACTACACTTAATAAAACATTATTCAAAATTAAAAGTGTTGTGCGCGAAAGTAAACTAATGTGAGCAATGGGTTGTTTGAAACTATGGATTTTGACTGCATAAATGCACAACGCCGTTCCTATCACTAAGACTAATAGACCTAGCATGAACACACCTCGCCAAGGATCAACGGCAAAGGCATGAACCGAAATTAAAATGCCTGAACGCACGATAAAAGTGCCGATTAAACTTAACGCGAAGGTTAATATTGCGAGTAATATAACCCAAGTTTTCAATAGTGCTTGTTTTTCTACCACCATTAAGGAATGAATTAACGCCGTTCCGGCTAACCAAGGTAATAGCGATGCGTTTTCCACCGGATCCCAAAACCACCAACCTCCCCAACCTAATACTCGATAGGCCCACCAGCTGCCGGATACAATTCCCCAAGTCAAAAAACACCAGGCTGCTAATGTCCACGGTCGCATCCACATTGCCCATTGTTTATCAAAACGACTGCTTAATAACGCTGCGATAGCAAAAGCAAAACTTACCGAAAAACCTACATAACCCATATATAATAATGGTGGATGGAATATTAGGCCGGGATCTTGTAATAGAGGGTTCAGATCGCGTCCATCGATGCATCTTTCTGTCGCTAAAATAAAAGGATTTGAGAGTGTCAGTAGAAATAATAAAAAAGCCGCACTAATGAACCCTAATACTGATATTACCCGCGCTAATAGGGCAAGCGCTATGGATTGATTGAACACAATAACGGCTATTGTCCATAGATTTAAAATAAAAACCCATAATAATATCGAACCTTCATGCCCACCCCATAACGCGCACACTCGATAAAACCAAGGTAAATGCGTATTAGAATTCTGCGCTACATAGGCAAACGTAAAATCATTCGCTAAAAATGCATACGCTAAACTTATAATAGCCAGTGTCACGACTATAAATTGCAATCCGCTTATGGGCTTAAGCCATTTAAGTCCATTCAGACGTTGATAATACAGACTCACTAAAGGAACGCTGCATTGCAGGATTGCTAGAAAAAAAGCGCCTAGCAATAACGCGTAAGAAAATGTCACAGAAAACTTCCTTGTATTATTTATATGAATTAGAATTTTAATTATTTTATTTATTTATTTATTTATTTATTTTTTTCAAAACAATCTCCTACCTAAAAATAATTAATAACATACGAAAAAATAACGATTCACATTATCAAATTAATTAAAAATAGCTTAAAAAGCTTATTGCTTAATAATAATTAAAGTACTAATATAGTTTTGTCTATATTTATATAGGGAAATAATATGATGAATAAAATTGAAATCATGTGGTGTCAGTATAATTCAGCTTGCTGGCAAAAAAACCAAGAAACTCATTGGGTTCGTGAACAAGACACGTCCTGGCTTACTCACTCAGAAACAACCTGGGTTCATAGTCAACCCATTAATAATGACAATCATTTTTACAACTCGCTGCTATTTTACCCTGCTAGTATCTAAAATTATAGGGGTGGGATCATTCTACCCCTAAAAAATAATACAATCTTTATTTAATAATTCTATATTTTATTAATAAGCGATGATCGTATAAGTCTTTGCTAATCAGAAAACTTACGGGAAGCAGTTACCATAAAAACATCGAACCCCATTATATTTTTATCTTGATACGATCTTGCCAAGTAAGCCGCAATAAAAGCGTTAAGAAATGAATCTTGAACTAAATTCGGAATAGGATCTAAATAAGGTAGCCACGGACGAACAAACTTTATAAGTGACTCACGATCAAAAAATTCTTTAGTAATTGTTTTATGTTGATATCGTGTTTTGGTAAACCCATATTTCTCCACTAAATCTTTATAGCGCTTAGGCGAAAAAGTATTTTTAGGCGCCTGATAATTTATAAAATAATGATTCCATAATCTTTTCTTGCGTAACTCTAAAAAAGTATTCTCTAGGGTAGGATTATTAAGAGGAATAAGTAAAAAAATATTTCCTTTTTGTGCTAAACATTGGGTAATTCCAGCAATGAGCTTTTCATGTTGCTTGATCCACGATAAGGTCCAAAAAGAAAGTACCCAATCATAGTAAATTTTTTTCAAAGCTTGATGACCAAATCGTAATGCTTGTGCATCCATCTCGATAAAATTTAAATTTTCTAGTGATCCATATTGTTGTCTAGCATATCGAATCATTTTTCCTGATGAATCAATCCCTGTAAGTTTGGCATCATTAATACGTTTTGCGATGGCAGCAGTAATTCTTCCAGGGCCACAACCAATATCTAATATTTTCTGGTTTGCTTTAATGGGTAGTTGTTTAAGTAAAGTTATTGCACTGCTATATTGAAAGTCACTATTTTTTTCGTATTCTTCAGGATCCCATCTATCTAACTTATCAGACATAATTTTACCTTATTCTAAGGTTCAAAAATGAACTCTACTTGCAACTAAGCTACCTAAAAAACCAAATAAGTTCATTGCCGTTGAAAATACAGCCATTTTAACTCCCATAGGGGCCTCTACTGAGTCAATTGCCTTTCTATGTAACGCATAAAAAATTAAACCTGTGCTCAACATAAACGCTGTCAAAAAAAATACAACCCTACTTCCACTATGAGGAATTAAAGCAAGTGTAAGCACTACACAAATAAAAAAGAATAAAGCGCTTACTAATCCATAATGAATTATAGGATTAACTTTTTCAATAAACCTACGAATTAAATGGGTACCAATAATAAATCCGCCATAAACAATAGCCTGGATTATTCCAAAATAAAATACGCTCAGCCCTAAATATTTAATGATATAAAATGGACTAAAGGTATCCCAACACATCATAGCTGAAAATAAAAGACAAAATGGAAATGTAAAATACAGAAAATTTTTGTTCAAGCTCACTACCTGAAAATTTTTTAAGATGCTTTTACAGGATAATTTTATTCTTTTTGGTTGGATTTCAGGCATATACAAATAAAGAAAATAAAGTGCCAAAATCGCTACCCCCGCAAGTAATAAAAATATAGTTCGCCAAGAAAATAAACTTATCAAAAAACTCCCCAAAAAAGGGCCTATAGCCGGTGCTAATACTGTAATACCACCCATCCATGATAAGGTTTTAATCGCTTGGTCAGTATCCAGTAATTCATGTATGGCCGCATAGCCTGTTACTAAAATACTACTCACCACACAACCTTGAATAAATCGCGCAGCAAGAAAAATACCAACATGATTGGTCGTCGCACAAACGATACTCGCTAATACAAAGAATAATCCGCTGGATAATAATACTTGACGACGGCCAAAGTGATCGGCCAATGGACCTAAAAAAATTTGAAAACAAGAGGCTCCCAAAAACCATATGGCGATTGTCATTTGTGCTAAACTGGCATTAATTCCAAATGTTTGGCTCATAGCTGGCAAAGCCGGTAAATACATGTTCGTCGAAAAATATAAGGGTAATTCATAAAAAATAAGACATAATGGAAATAACCATAGAATTTTCTTGTTAATCTGCAACACACTTATCCTTTCTGTTGTCATTGTGTATCCCTTCTAAATACTTTCGTTTAAACTTAAATAATAATGTTGTTTATCGCGAAGTAGATTGTTGTTTAATGCTGCAGTTAGCTCAATAATTCTCTGTACCCCTTGAGCAAGCTCAATTCGTGGCTTAAAATTCAAGAGGGACTCGGTTTTGCGCGTATCGGCCCATAACCTTTGTGCATAAATTTTAATGGGAATCGGCACATAACGTGGCTTAATTTCTTTACTCAATAATTGTGCTATGCATTGAATGACTTCATTAAAACTATATTCTTTTCCAAAGCCAACATTCAGTTCTTGTGTCGGGATATTTGACTCTAATGCCTTTTGAAAAAAAGTAGCGACATCCTCAACAAAAATAAAATCTCGCGTTTGACTCCCATCACCCCATACCACAGGTTCTTCTCCGTGCATAATGGCCCAAGTAAATAAAGATACAATATTGGCATATCCCCCTTTAGTATGTTCTCCTACACCGTAAACGGAGAAAGGTCTTAAACCAATACAGGTAATTCCATAACGCTCGCTATAACGTCGTGCCTCTTGTTCGCAAAATAATTTACAACCTGCTTTGCTGTCGGGTGGATTAAGTTGCATCTCTTCATGGTAAGGAACTTGATTTCCTTCATAAACTGCACTCGTACTAGCCCATATTACTTTTTTTATAGCGTGTTTTTTAGCCGCTTCCATAACGGTTTTAAATCCCATCAAAGTAAATTCACAAGCTTCTAAATCATTTTCTTCATGCATTAGAAAAGAAGATGGGGCTGCAAGATGAATAATGGCTGTTTTTCCTTGTGCTAGTTTAGAAATCAGCTTCCAATCACGCGTATCGCCTTCTATCCATTTAATATTTTTATGTGTGAAAATTTGATTTCGATTTGAAAATCGAAAACTATCGACCGCATCGATACAATAACTGGATTCCGCCAATTGCTTAACTAAAGCTCTTCCTATAAAACCTGCTGCCCCTGTCACTAATAGCCTTTCCTCTGACATAAATACTCCTTTAAACAATAATGGGGTGCTAACAATAAATTTATGACATAAAAATGTCAATTTTTATTTTTTAAATTATCTGAAATCAAACCTCGATTCCAATTTCTTGTATTTCTTCCATTTTTTTCTCACATGATCTCATTGCACTAAAAATTTCATGGTGTAATATTTTTAAAATTTCTTCTCCTCCTTGTTGAATATACGTAAAAATTCCTTCGTTACTTTTTAAAATTAAATCTTCTAATGTGTTTATCTTATAAAATTTAAAAAATGCCTGAACCCCTAAACTAAATAAAGAGGGATCAATCTGTTTTTTACTTCTTGCATCGAGGTGATAAAATTTTTTAGAACTGGTTTTTTTTATTAGATTCTGGATCTGATCTTTAATCTGTTGTATTGCGAAATCATAATAAGCCCAGTTAGGTAACACCGACTGAACACGAGCGTTCTCTTTAAGGATCAAGGTGATTTTTTCGATGCAATCCTGTTTATCTAAGGTTGCAAACTGGTAGGGAGAGGCAAAAGATTTTTCATTAAAATTAATTTTTACCAAATATCCACGTTCGGGTGTAACATAATAAGAAAAACCATCCCATGCGGGAACAACGACGGGAGTACCACACGCTATTGATTCTAAAGGCGATTTTCCGTAAGTTTCAAAAATACTGAGCGCACAAGAAATATAAAGATCTGCTGCATTATAAAGCTTTATCAGCTTATCTCTTGCTAATCTATAATAAATGATTACATTCTGGGTATAGTGGGCTAATGCATTATAATAAACAGGGTCAATATGGCTAGTGCTTATAATTAACTGCACATTTTGCTTTTGTTTTAATAAAGTAGAATAAATACTTAATAAGGTTTCTAAACCTTTATCATTCATGAACCTTCCTGTATAAAGTAATATTTTTTTATCTTTTGATAATTGCAACTCCTCTCGACATGACGCTTTATTTAAAGGTTTAAAATCCCTTTTTATTCCGAAGGTTGCTATATTTTTTGCATTGATAGCTACTATTTTTTTATAAGCGACGGCCGCCTGCTCTGAGCCACACAAAATAATATCTTCTGCATGTGAATAACATCGCAATAGAATAAAATAAATTAAAATAGTTAAAGGATAAGCATTCGTATGAGGGATAAGTATGGAGGGACAATAAAAACCAGCGCAACGGATAAAATAGATTAAGGGCAAAGCTTCAATATATTCTGCAAGAATCAAATCGATTTGACTTAAATCAAGTTGATTTGATAATTTTTTGAAAGAAGATTCAAAGAATGAAAAATTATGTTCTGATGGCCTTAATTGTTTAATCGGAAAAAAATAAACGGCATGGCCCTGGGTTATCTCTTTAAAATCATTTAATGTATCCGTTATACATAATATGTTTTTTTTCATGCTTCGTCCTTGTTAAAGTTTCCATAACATTTTTTAAGACTTCAAGCGCTGTATCAATATCTTCCTTTTGATTAATAATACTTGGCGCAATACGTAAACAAGAATTTCTGTAGGGCGTTTGACCTAACATAATCTTTTTTTCTAACATAGCATCGACGATCTTGGCAGGATCACATCCCATTACCTCAAAGCAAACTAACCCTGAGGCAAATTTATTTCCCAACGGTGTATGTAACTGAATTCCTTGGATTTCTTTTAAACCTTGTTTGCATAGAGTGGCCAAAGTCAAAATTTTTTGATTTATTACTTTTTTTCCTATGCTATTGTTAAAATGAAAAGCTTCTGCCAATGCCCAGCGATATTCAAAACTTGGGAATCCGCCTGGGTTACAACTACGCGCAGGAGGACAAATTATATTTTCATATTCTTTTTTTCTCCATGGCAGAAATGCAGGCAAATCAAATGAAGCACTAATAGGGATCAACCGCATCCAAGCTTCTTCTGTTCCCCATACCAAACCTGTACCTCTGGGCCCATATAACCACTTATGACAACCACTGATCAAAAAATCACATCCGATATCTGTTACATGATTAAAATCTTCTACTCCCAAACCATGCACGGCATCGATGCTTAAAATAATTCTTTCTGATTTAAGCCTCAAACGATTAATAATCGCAATTAACTTTCGAATCTTTATTATAGGTAGCTTTACACCGGTACAAGAATGCACCCAAGTTAGTGCTAATAATCTTGTTTTTATAGTTATATTTTTTTTTATGTTTTCAATAATTTCTTGTTCAGTCACCTCTGCAGGATTTTTATATAATTCAATTTTTTTGACGATAGCACTGGAATGTTTCGCTTTAAAAAACAAAATTTTATCCGAAGCATAATGATCATGAATACTGGTTAAAATTTCATCTCCTGGATTTAATTTAAAACCCATATAAACTAAGGCTAAACCTTCTGTTGTGTTATTGGTTAATGCAATATTATCGGGATGGCTTACTAAATAATCAGCGGCGGCTTGCAAAACTTTTTCATTTAATGAATCTTTAGAACGGTAAAATAAAGCAGGATTTCGGTTAAGTTGGTATTGATAATGATCAATTCTATGCTGAACACAATTTGGGTGTGACGCTATTAGACACAAAGATAAGTGAATATAATCCTCATCCAAATTAAACTGTTGCTTAAACCATAATGTATCCATAGCGTTAGGTATTCCGTGTTTTAATGGGCTTATATTAAGTTATAAGTCTCCTTATCGTCATAGGGACATTAAGAAAAAAAATGTGTACTTTGAGTGGGTTCAGCATGAACGTCAGAAAAACTATGCGGTTGATCTAATGAAGTTCTTTTAAAGAAATTTGCATGCGATATGGACGGTGCAGAATCTATTTCAGGAATAGATTCATTTGAATCTGTTAATTCGTTAATACTCCCCACACGTGCCGCTGAACTCCCTGTCAATTCATCTTGTTGTAAAGGTGTTGATATAAAATTGCGTGTTGTTCTAAACCAACGGATACCCAACACAAGTGCCGCTAAGAACATACAAATACTTCGTCCTGCAAATATGCCATCAATATCCTTATGGCCTAAAAAACCAATTAAGTAAGAGGATAGAATCCCGAAAAAACACATTGACATCATATTGGTAATCATGGGAAAAACATTATCCTCTTGACCAATCAAAGCACCCGTCAAAGTTTGACGTAGACTATCAAATACTTGCCCAACTCCATTAATGACTAATAAACGCGATGTTGCTTGCAAAATCTCATCTGCATCGCTGTTATTAGTTAAAAAAAACTGAGATAGCTGTCTAGGTATTGTTAAAAATAATACCATGCCGCATAGGGGTAATATTTGTGATAAAAACATAGCCCTTATGCCCACTCTTCGTAATTCAGAATAATTCTTTCTTGTATATTGTTGCGCACTTAAGATCATGGTTACTTGTCCTAAAGCAAAACCAGGAACTGTTAACATATAAACATATTGGCCTGCTATTTCAGCCGCTGTCAAATTCGCATTACCAAACTTACCTGCCATCAGCATAGAAATCCATAATGCAATTACTTCAGCACCATTTTGTAAGCCTATTGGGAAACCTTTTTTCAGTAATTTACGGAAGTTAGTTAAGGGTCCTAAATTAAATGATAGCAATCTATTTTGCCGATATTTTAAATTAATATAGATACTACACAATAACAAACTAGCCGACGTCGAAATCCCATAAGCAATGCTAACTGCACTTTCTGCCCAATTATTTTTTTTAGCAATTAGCAAATACCCCAAACTAAAAGTGCTAAGATTATTGACTGCGTTAATTAATAAAATAGGCAATGTGTTCTCATGACTTAATAATATTTGGTGATTACCTGCATTTAAAAGATTAAAAGCAAACCCAATACCATAATAATTAAAATAATTTTGTATATGAGGAAGCAAGGCAGCATCCTGACCTAAATTAGATAAAATAGTATCAACCGTTAAGAAAAGAGGTAGCATTAATAGGTCATAAGCGAAGGTAATTAATTGGATTTGACGCCATAATATTCCAATATTTCTTGGCTCTTGGTTCAACTGATTTAATTCTTCTGTCATTAATACGCTTGCGCCCGATAAACTACTACCCAAAGAAGCAACAAAAATATTTTGTGTCGCAGTAATAAGCCCTGCAGAAGCAAGTGATTTAGCGCTTAATCTCGAAAAAAGATAAACATTACCAAATCCACCGAGCATATTTGTTAAATGGGATAACATCAATGGCGCTGACATGCTTAACATTGTTCTAAAGGCTAGCATTGAAAAAACAACGGGGTCTTCTGAAAAATTTGACGCGAGCGGATGACGAATAAGAGGCTCCTCTTCTTCCCTTTCTACCTCACCTTCATTAATAGTTTCTATGTCCATTTTATATCCTTTTTTATACTTATTCCTCTTATTTATATTTTTACATATAATTGTGATTTAATATAATAAAATTATTTAATAAGCATTATATCGGCCATCAATCTTATTTATGCCATTTACCTTTTTACAAAAAACTGCTAAGTTACGGGCATTTATTCTATAAATTAGGGCTTGTATGACTCAGTGCTGTATTATCATCGGCATCGCCGGAGCTTCTGCTTCGGGTAAGAGTTTATTGGCCCATACTATTGTAAAAGAACTGGGATCTGAACAAGTCGCTGTTATCTCAGAAGATTCTTATTACAAAGACAACAGTACCATCGCTTTTGAAAAACGTTTAGAAAACAATTATGACCATCCGGATGCCTTCGATCATGACTTACTCATCAGTCATCTTAAGCAATTACAATCCGGAAAATCAGTAGAAATTCCCATTTATAATCATACTTTGCATATTCGTGAACAACAAACCCGAAGGTTGGGCCCACATACGATTATTGTCTTAGAAGGCATTTTACTTTTTGCTGAAATTAATTTAAGAGAATTAATGGATATCCGCATCTATATGGATACTCCCTTAGATGTCTGCTTAGGTCGTCGCATTAAACGTGATGTCATCGAACGCGGTAGAAAAATTGAAGCGGTGTTAACACAATACCAACAAACCGTTCGTCCCATGTATTCGCAATTCATAGAGCCTTCGAAACATTATGCAGATATCATTGTTCCACGGGGCGGCGAAAACCGGATTGCTATCGAACTGATTAAAGCAAAAATTCGAGAATTATTAAACAATTTTAGTCACTAAAGCTAAGAGGAAAATTATGGGTCTTTTAGATAATAA
This sequence comes from Candidatus Aquirickettsiella sp., assembly GCA_049283295.1. Taxonomy (GTDB): domain Bacteria; phylum Pseudomonadota; class Gammaproteobacteria; order Diplorickettsiales; family Diplorickettsiaceae; genus Aquirickettsiella. Next base: position 53,700 of record JBAPVR010000014.1, on the reverse strand, counting down.
ACGCGCATTAATTGTTGGTTTAGCCAGTGATCGATCAATTGCTTATGGAATTGCTGAAGCCATGCATCGCGAAGGCGCGAAACTCGCTTTTGCCTATCAAGGTGAAAAATTAAAAGACCGCGTTACTAAAATGGCTAATAGAGATTTTAATTCCGATATCATTATCCCTTGCGATGTCAGTCGGGATGAAGATATTACTGAGCTTTTTAAACAACTCAATGTCCATTGGGATGGGTTGGATATCTTAGTTCATTCCGTTGCTTACGCACCCGCTGATCAATTACAAGGTGATTATTTCGAACATATTAACCGTGAAGGCTTTAGAATTGCACATGATATCAGTAGTTACAGTTTAGCGGCGTTAGCAAAATCAGCTTTTCCGATGATGAAAGATCAACCCAACGGTGGAGCTATCCTAACCCTCAGTTATCTTGGCTCAGAAAGAGCTTTGCAAAACTATAATATTATGGGTTTAGCTAAGGCGAGCTTAGAAGCCAATGTCCGTTATCTTGCGAATAGTTTAGGCCCAAAACACATCCGTGTTAATGCGATCTCTGCCGGACCGATTCGCACGCTAGCTGCCTCTGGCATTTCCGGTTTTCGAAAAATTCTGGCCTATAATGCCGCTGTTACGCCTTTACGCCAAAATACCAGCATAGAACAAGTCGGCAATACGGCAGCTTTTCTCTGTTCCGATATGGCTTCCGGTATTACCGGCGAAGTGGTTCATGTCGATGGCGGGTTTCATGCCATCGTGGCTATGGGTGAGAATATTGGAGCGGTATAAAGGAATCACGCTTTCCACGCCTAGGGTGAAATTTTAACTAGCCCCATGATTAAGCGCATTTCGTCGGATTAAAAAATTCGCATTCTTTCCAGCGAGTGGTATATTACCTTAACAATATTAATAGGGTCTTAGTGTGTTTCGTCCTATCGCTTTATATATAGGTTTGCGTTATACGCGCGCCAAAAAACGCAATCATTTTATTTCCTTTATTTCTTTGACGTCAATGATAGGTATCGCCCTCGGTGTGATGGTATTGATCACGGTCTTATCGGTTATGAATGGATTTGATAACGCGATTCGTGACCGTATCTTTAACATGGCGACTCAAGTTGCCATCACTGCGACGAACGGACATCCGCTAACACAAATTACTCCTTTAACACAAAAAGTCGCTCAACAAGCCCATGTTATTGCAAGTGCCCCGTATGCATCTGGACAAGGTATGTTAGTCGATCAAGGACAACCCCATCCCATTATGATCACCGGCGTGCTTCCTGAATTAGAAAAAAACGTTTCTGAAATACCACATAAAATAGTAGAAGGTAATTTTAATTTAGAACCCGGTCACTATAACATTGTGCTTGGCGAAGAATTAGCTTTAGATTTGGGTATTCAAATGGGTGATAAAGTCAATATCATCACACCCAGTGTTAGCTTAACACCGGTTGGTATCATTCCACGCTTTAAAACATTTACCGTAAGCGGTATTTTTCGTGTCGGACGAAGCTTTGGGTTTGAAAGTAGTATGGCTTACATCGCACTTAAAGATGCACAAACCCTCTTTCAATTAGGTCAAGGCGTAACCGGCTTACGTCTTAAACTGAATGATTTATATGCAGCGCCCAATGTTACAAATGTGCTTAATAAGCGCTTACCTCCTACTTATACTGTCACTGATTGGACCCGTACTTTCGGTAGTTTGATGTATGCTATTTCTTTAGAAAAAAGAATGATGTTTTTTATTCTACTTTTATTAATTGCTATCTCGGCATTTAACTTAGTGTCATCGTTAATGATGGTGGTCACCGATAAACAATCCGATATCGCCATTTTGCGTACTTTGGGGGCCACTCCAGGTACAATATTAAGTATTTTTATGGTTCAAGGCTGTGTCATTGGTTTTAGCGGCACCCTATTGGGCTTAATCAGTGGTGTTGCTCTAGCCTCTCAAGTGAGTAACCTCTTAAGCTTTATTGAACATGTTTTTCATGTGCAAATTCTTGCTTCTAATGTTTATTTTTTTGTGGATAAATTACCTTCCAAAATTGAAATCACTGACATCATTCATATTTGTTTAGCGGCTTTGGGTATGAGTTTATTAGCCACTATCTATCCCGCATTAAAGGCCGCACGCACACTTCCTGCGGAGGCTTTACGTTATGAATAGCGCAACTAGCAATTTAACAACTCATCCTAAACAGAATGGTCCCGTTCTAAATTGTACTCACTTAAGCAAAACCTTTCACGATGGCTCTCTGTATGTGGAAGTCCTTAAACCTATCAATTTTTCTGTACAAGCTCGTGAGCGCATTGCTATCGTCGGCCCTTCAGGTGCTGGGAAAAGTACACTACTGCATTTATTAGGTGGATTGGATCGACCTAGCTCAGGTGAAGTTTTTTTGGCGGGACAAAATTTAGCTCAGTTAACTGAGAACCATCGTAGTCATTTACGTAATCGTTATCTTGGTTTTATATATCAATTTCACCATCTTTTACCTGAATTTACGGTATTGGAAAATACTTGTATCCCCTTATTACTATCGGGCGTCAGTCCTCTAGTCGCCAAGCAAAAAGCAGTTACTTTATTAAAAAAGGTAGGTCTTTTACATCGGCAATATCATAAACTCGGTGAACTGTCCGGTGGAGAACGTCAACGCACCGCTATAGTAAGGGCGCTGGTCAATAATCCACTTTGTATATTAGCGGATGAACCGACTGGTAATCTCGATAGCCACACCGCCGAGCAGGTTTATCAAACGTTACTTGAGCTAAATAAAGAGTTTAATACCAGCCTAGTTATTGTCACACATGATCAAGACCTCGCTAAAAGATCGGATCGAATTTTACATATGGAAGATGGTCAGTTAGTTCCTGCTTGATTAGAACCAAATTTTTTGCAGATTTTTAACAATTTTTCTAGTTATTTGTCCGTTAAACTTTTAAGTAATAACACCACAGTTTTGTAAAATTTTCTTAAAATCCTTTTCTTTCATTGGCTTTATATATATTTCATCGACACCTAAAACCAGATAATTCTTTTTGAAAGTTTCACTAAGCCAGCTACTTGTTAATACAATGGGTACTGTTTGATTAACATTTCTTTCATCACTACGAATTAAATTAATGAGCATCTTTGTGCTACAATCTGGCAAATTAATATCTAATAAAATAACTTTGTAAGGTAACGTCAATTTCTCTAAAGCACTACGTGCGGAATGGACACATTCTACATAGCAACCGAATTTTTGTAGATAATTAACATTGATTGTTTGACAAATTTTATTATCGTCTATGGATAAAACTCTAGATAAAGAATGATTAGTATTTTTAAACGGTAGATTTAATTCTTCTAGAGGTTTTTTTAATACCGGATGAAAACTATTTCCAAAATCTTTAATTTTTTCGACTAGATTTGTTCGAAGTTTTAAAAGTGACATTGTTCTTCTCCTTAAATTAGTATCGTTGTATTTATCATTTTTGGAAGCATTATTTTCTTTTAATAGCCTTATTTAACTAAATCAGTACAACTATCCAAAATATATACCTAAACGATTTTCCAAAGTTGTGCTTTATTAAAAAATTGAATCAATTCAATTTTTTAATCCTTTTTTCTGCCGCAATAATAAACAATTTTAAATGAAATTTGCATCGTTCAAATTACTACGGTCTAATCTATATGCCCTATTTTAAATAAAAATAACTCCTACTATCCACACTAAGGAGGATATTCGTTATAATGGAGACACTTATCCGGATGTTTCCGTTATTTAGGTTTTAAGTTGTGTCTATGAAATAATGATTGATATACTCTTCTCACTTGAGTTTTTGTCTATATGATCAAAAACCCATACTATGAGATTAGCCAGGTTTCACGAAATCAACTTAAATCTAAGTGATTAAACGTCGAGCTATTAATTGGCCTGTCATTTTAAATCAAGGATTATTTTATAGACATCATTAAAAAAATTTTTAATTTATTCTGGTTTAACATTAACCATAACATTAGTTATTCTGCATAAAATAAACTTAAACAGCTAATTTACAAAATAAATAATGTTAATCGGTATGTAGGTAAACCATTTTGTTAACCTTTTTAACCCAAATTTTAAATTATTAAATACAACAAAGAATTTACATGGTGAACACCTTCAATAAAAAATTTAGTAGTCAATTTATTTAGTCTTTCTTAAGGACTAAATATTATCCGAATAGATATTTTATGTCAAATTTAGTAAAGGAAGATAATGAAAAAAAATCCTAAGCCCATAAAAGAAAAAAACGCCACTCTGTCCTTAGATATTCAGGAACGAGCGAATCGACTAAGATTTTTGCGAAAAATGTCCCATCTTTCCATGAAAGAATTTGCTCAACATTGTAATCTGGGCTTAACCACCATTAATTATTGGGAACAAGGTTATAGTAGTGTCACTGAACGCGGCGCACAAAAAGTATGTAAGGCTATGCGTGAAGAAGGTATCGAATGTTCAGTAATCTGGTTAATGACAGGTTACGGAGAACCCCCAAAGGTCACTGATTCAAGTAAGCTTTCTAAATTAAATTACAAAAACCTCGAATCATTATCCAAAACCTCTATTAACGAACAGAGGTCCGATTACCCGATGGAAAATGCTGAAATTAAAGCGGAGTTAGCCCTTTTTAGAAAAAATTATCCTGAACATCTAATCTGCCTGATTGATAATGAAAGTATGAAACCACTTTATGGTCCTGGTGATCTAGTGGCTGGAAAAAAATTAACCGATAAAAATATGGAGCTCGCACACGGCGCAGACTGTATCGTTGAGCTTGAAGGAAGAGAGTTATTAATAAGACGGGTAAAAATTGCTCATGCGGCTAACAGTTTCGATCTGTATGTTATAAATTCGGATGCTTCACTAGAATTTCCCCCTTTGCGCAATATCAAAGTATTAGCCTTAGCACCCATTATTCGGATCTGGAAACCGGTAAAATTTTAATGTGAGTTTGTTTTGTTATGCTTTTCAGGCTTATCCACTAATAGGTAAAATAGTTCATCCGGTTTTAGCATATTGAGATCATTACGTGCATGAGCTTCTAATGCAACTTTACCTGACTTAAGATCCTTAATTTCAGCAACCATTGCAATATTGCGTTGATTAAGTTGCATATTCTCCTTCATTTGCCGTGCAATGTGTTTTTTAAGTTGATGCACACGCCAGACACCATCTGGTACAAACCACAGTTTGTATTGCAAGCTTAAAAAAAGTAGCGTCAAAATAACAATTATGAGTTTCATCTATCTTAAGCATTTAAAAAACGTGAAAAAACCTTAGCGCCGGCATAATTCACCTGATCCTTTCTGGAAAGCTCTGCCTCAATCCGTAACAAGCGATTGTATTTAGCAGTTCGATCCGTACGACATACGGATCCTGTTTTTATTTGGCCAACGCCTGTACCGACCGCCAAGTCAGCGATGCTGATGTCTTCTGTTTCACCCGAACGGTGCGAAATAACAGCCGCATAGTCTGCTTGTTTTGCTAAGGCAATCACATCTAAGGTTTCAGTGACGGTACCAATCTGGTTCAATTTAATGAGAATAGCATTAGCTAATTTTTTATCTATTCCTGTTTTGAATAAGCCGGGATTAGTCACAAATAAATCATCTCCGACCAGTTGAATGTGATTCCCGAGTCGTTGTGTCAATTCTATCCAGCCGGATTCATCTGATTCAGCCATGCCATCTTCTATGCTAATAATAGGATATTGTTTAACTAAATGCTCTAAATAATCGATCCATTGTTCGGGAGCTAATTTCTTATTTTCTAAACAATATTTACCTTGATGATAGAATTCATTACTTGCTGCATCTAAACCCAAATAGATATCTTTACCTGGTTGATACCCCGCTTGTTCAATAGCCACTAAAATACTTTCAATAGCTTCTTGGTGCGAGCGAAAATTAGGTGCAAAACCACCTTCATCACCAACATTAGTGTTTAAACCTTGCTTTTTTAGATAAGCTTTTAAGCAATGAAAAGTCTCGACGCCCCAGCGTAACGCTTCACTAAAAGTAGGTGCCCCTAGAGGTAAAATCATCAATTCTTGTATCGCTAATGAGTTATCTGCGTGAACACCGCCATTAATAACATTCATCTGTGGTACTGGCATTAGATATTTTTTATCGGATTGGCCCATAAGTTCAGCAATATGAACATAAAGTTCTTGTCCTCGCGCTAAAGCGGCGGCTTTAAGTAAACTTAATGACACGCCCAAAATAGCATTAGCGCCTAATTTTTCTTTATTATCTGTTCCATCTATTTTTTTCATTAAATTATCTAATTCTTTTTGATCGGCAATATCTTTGCCCATTAAATTCTTTCGAATAGGTCCCAGAATATTTTTGATAGCTAATAAAACGCCTTTACCTTGGTAACGATCGGGTCTATTTGTATCTCTTAACTCTAAAGCTTCCTTTGAACCTGTTGAGGCGCCCGAAGGAACACTAGCGTCGGCTTTTATACCTGAGTCCAATATGCTTTCGACAGTAATTGTAGGGTTGCCCCGAGAATCTAAAATTTCATAGGCATTAATCTCAGTAATTTTTGGCATACGTTCTACCTATCGTGTTGTTTCTATTAAGGGGCTTCTTTTTACGGTTTGGTCTAACTCTTGTAAAGTTGCCAACAGTTCAGCCATTTTATCTAATGGCCAAGAATTAGGTCCGTCGCTTAAAGCGTGCTCTGGATTCGGATGAGTCTCAATAAAAATCCCTGAAATCCCGACCGCTACCGCGGCACGTGCTAATATTGGAACAAATTCACGTTGTCCTCCTGATGATTCACCTTGGCCCCCCGGCAACTGCACAGAATGAGTCGCATCAAATATTACCGGACATTGAGTCTGACGCATAACGGCCAATGAACGCATATCCGAAATAAGATTATTATATCCAAAAGTTACGCCTCGCTCACAAACCATAATGACCGCATCACTGACTTGACGCGCTTTCTCGACTACGTATTGCATATCCCACGGAGCAAGAAATTGACCTTTTTTAATATTAATTGGTAAACCTTGCTGTGCAACTTTTTGGATAAAATTAGTCTGTCGACATAAAAATGCCGGCGTTTGTAAAACATCTACTACACTAGCGACTTCATTTAAAGGAGTATCTTCATGAACATCGGTTACTATGGCAACACCTAATTGCTTTTTTACTTTCGCTAAAATACGTAAGCCTTCTTCTAGACCTAAACCACGAAAACTCTTAGCAGAGGAGCGATTTGCCTTATCAAAAGAAGATTTATAAATAAACGGCATATTCAACTTATTGGTTATTTCTTTTAGGTATCCAGCCGTATCCATAGCCAATTGTTCGCTTTCCACAACACAAGGCCCTGCCATGACAAATAAAGGTTTATCAATACCCACTTCAAAATTTAGCAATTTCATAATAATAAGCGCAAAACTAAAGAATCCTAGTTTACCCTTAAACTGAATGAAGTCCTATACTCTAGCCATGCTAAGATCTTTAAAGGTATTCGGATAGTGAAGTTTTTAAATTTGAATTTTCAAAAGAAAATTTTTCTGTAGGGACAAAAATAAAAGTCATGCTAAAAGACGAAGCGCAGTGCTAGAAAAAGCTATCGTTATTTGAGCAATATATAACTTATAAAAAATAGTATATGACATTTCTCTTAAACAATGAGTCCTTTTTTTTCATTTTATTTATCTGCTACAGAGAAAAAATTAAATTTTTTAAAAAATTTAATTTAGTGTTAATATATGGAAAATAATAATAAGGCAGTATAAGAATGTGCTTCAAAGAAAATAAAAATTTATTCTTTAACCGCAAAGAACCTTTATTCGAATCTCAATTAAGAGCTAATTTACTCGATTTACTTCCTGTATATACTCAAGAAAATAGTCTATGTAAGCTTTATCAGCGTTATATTCAGAATAATAAAAAAAATGAACAGGCTTATTTACACTTTTATAATAGGCTGTCAGCAAAAATCGATATTTTAAAAATCATCGATCTCGATCAAGGAAAAAATATTGCTTTAGCGCCAAGTCTTGTTTCCAAACTTTTATCCTTATTAACCTACTCAGTCGAGTTGGCTTCTTGTGCTATTTTGGCTGGCTTTGCCGCAGCCACCCGATATGGAGTACACGAAATCAGTGATAGAAATAAAATTAAAAGTGCTAAAAATAAGCTAAGTCACTTAATAACTGATGTTAATTTTATAAAACTAATCAGCATCATACTGACAAAAACTCATGAACGTGACTTTGCTCACCAAGAAAAACTAGATTACTTTTTGGATAAACAATTTCTAAGATTTTGGTCGCTATTTAAAAAGCAAGCTAAAATAGATATTGAAATACCTGATTTAACTGTTTTTTGGTCTACTTGTCTAATTGAATATTTCAAAGAATTACAGTGTCCTTTATTAAAAGATAATTTCGAACGTTGTTTAGTTGACATGCTGAAAACTGTTAACCCTCCATTTCAAGCATGGCCGCAGAAGCTAACTGAGATTAATGCACCCTATCACTCTAACGATTTCAATACGCGGGTTCCAGAAACTATATTCCTTGCTCAATTGATATTACAAATAGTTGCTAGCCAATACTTAAATCAATTAGAATTGATTCATACAGCAAGAATACGTCAATCCTCGGTATCGTCAGGATCGACTTTTTGGAAGAATGGAAATAATAATTCCAGAGAGCACTTCAATCAATCTAACTTCGCCATTAACCAGACCTTTATGCCTAGATTAATTGCAAGTTATTAATTTCATTTAGTTTAGTCGATTGCTCTAATATTTCGCAACGTATATGTAACAATAAAACGACAAAATAAAAGCTTATAAAAGCCACTATCATCGATAATAACGGATAAAGCATAGAACGATCGATTAAAGAAGGACTCAAAAAATGGATAGTGGTACCTTGATGCAGTGTATTCCACCAATACACTGAATAATGAATAATGGGTAAATTGGCTAAACCCAGCACGAGTAATATCGCTGCCGCTTGCGCCGCCATATGGCGCTCAGGAATAGCAGAACGTAAAGCAATAACACCAAGATATAAAAATAATAAAATAAGTTCCGACGTTAAACGTGCGTCCCAAATCCACCAAGCTCCCCACATAGGTTTAGCCCAAACACTTCCTGTTAACAACGCTAAAAAAGTGAAGCATGAGCCTAAATAGACACTTCCAGAAATAATCATTTCGGCTAATTTGATACGAAAAATTAAACTAATGGCCGAGAAAAAAGCCATAACAAAATAAATTAATAAGGACAAAAAAGCACTTGGCACATGAACATAAATAATTCGAAATGCGTTTCCTTGTTGATAATCTGTAGGGGCTAAACATAAGCCGCCCACTGCACCGTAAATACCAAATACCAGAAAAGATACAGCAAAGAATGGCATTAAATAGTTAGATAACACATAAAAGTGTTTTAGTGCAATGTACCGGTATATTTTATTCCTTTTCCTTTGTTTGGGCATTTTATTATTCCTTAAAATAGATCACTTAACATTAAAATTTTCAAGTATTACGGGTAAGCAATACCTAAACGCAATATTTTATTAATAATCAACGGCGATAAACTCGTACTCAGGATCATTAACACACCTAGCCAAGCTACCGGTCCATTAGCCGGTAATCCCATACTGGCTAAGGCAACTGCACTGCTTGCAAAAATTAATACGGGTATATAAAAAGGGAGTATGATCAATACGATTAATAGCCCACTATGACGAAGACCTAAGGTTAAAGCGCGTGCAATACCCCCCAAAAATATTAATGTGGGTGTACCGAGAAAAATGGTGAAATAAAGTGTTTTTAAAGCCATGATAGGAATAAACAAGCTCAAACTTAAAATCGGAGTCACAAGAAATAAAGAGATACTTAAAACTAACCAAAATACCGTTAATTTAATAAATAACACTAGTGTGAGTTCGTTAGGTAGTAAAATAAGTTGTTCCAAATCTCCTTCCTTCCAATCGTTTCGAAAGAGCTGATCTAACATTAATAATACTAAAAATAAAATTATCACCCAAAAAATCCCAGCGGATATTCTCTTTAACAAAATAGGATCGGCACTTATGCTTAAAGGAAATAAAATAATCGCTAAAATTAAAAATAATAATGGATAAATTAGTTCTCGATAACAACGGAAAATAGCTAAAAACTCGCCGCGTAAGTTAATTATAAATTTTAAATAAAAGTTATTTTTTAACATGATTTGGAATCTAAAAAAATACTTCTTATTTCTGAATGTAAGGAATATGCAGTTTGATGACTAGCAAAGACGATGGATCCACCCCTCGCACTTTGTTTTTCTATTAAAGATGATAATAAGGCAATACCTTGTTTATCAAGAGAAGTAAAAGGTTCATCTAAGATCCAACAATCTGCTTCGATCAATAACAACTTAGCTAAACTCAAACGTCGTTGTTGGCCCACAGAAAGTTGTGTTAATAAAGTATGTGCGCAGTCTTTTAAATCTAATTGCTCCAATGTCTGATGGATATCATGTATAGCTTTTTGCCTGCATTGTAGATGGATTAAATTTCGCCTAGTAAGACACAAATAAAGATTTTCAATTGGACTCAGGACAGATTTCATACCTAGACGGTGATTAACATACAATAAGTTTTTAGTAAAATTTATTGTATTTTTCTTAATTGAAATACCATTCCACATCACTTTTCCTGCTAAAGGAATACGTAATCCCGTTAATATTTGCAATAAAGTAGTTTTACCTGAACCATTAGCACCGACAATATGCAGTATTTGTCCGGGAAAAAGTTGAAACGTTAGTTGTTTAAACAGAACTTTTTTATTCCGTTCGTATGCAAGTCCCTCTACGGTTAACACCTTATTTATTCCTTGATAAAATAATGGGTTTCAGCCCTTTTCAATCCAATAAGTTTCAATTATTTTTGTCACTACTTAGTATCTCAGCTAAGTTCTGTTGTATACATAACTTGGCGTACGCTATATTATTCCTTTTCTAATCTACTTAAAAGGGCAACAACCATGTCATTTCTTCTTCAATATGTTGTTTTCATAGCGAAGCTATTTACGTTGGTGCTCGCTATTTTAATAGTAACGGCTGGGGTTTTTTCAGTCGCGCGCAAGGCTAAAGAACAAAACAAGAATAAACTATACGTGAAAAAACTTAATAAAAAATATCAAGAACTTGCTGAAACATTAAATTCAGAAATTCTCACTAAGAAAGAACTGAAAAAATACGTCAAAGAACAAAAAATAAAATTAAAAAAGACCGTTAACTTGTTGAAAAAACGGATTTTTGTTTTAAATTTTCAAGGTGATATCAAAGCTACCGCGGTTAATAGTCTACGCGAAGAGATCACCGCGCTCATCCAAGTGGCCACACCACAAGATGAAGTCGTCTTACGACTAGAAAGTGGCGGTGGCATGGTTGCTCCCTATGGATTAGCCGCTTCACAATTGCAACGTTTAAAGGACAAACGCATTCCTTTGACCGTGTCGATAGATAAAATAGCCGCGAGTGGTGGGTATTTAATGGCCTGCGTCGGTGATAAAATCTTAGCGGCACCGTTTGCGATTATTGGTTCGATCGGTGTTGTGGCACAACTTCCGAATTTCCATCGTTTTTTAAAAAAAAGAGATATTGATTTCGAATTATTAACCGCAGGAGAGTATAAACGTACGCTCACTCTTTTTGGAGAGAACACACCCAAAGCACGTGAAAAAACCCAAGCTGATCTGGAGGAAATTCACCATCTTTTTAAAGCCTTTATTCAAGCGAATCGAAAACAAGTTGATATGGCTGAGATCGCTACGGGGGCTCATTGGCTTGCAAAAGATGCTCTAGCACTCAATCTAGTCGATGAACTAATAACGAGTGATGATTATTTAAGTCTACTAGCAAGCAGCGATAAAGCAGAAATTTATGAGTGCCAGTATCTGACTAAAAAGTCAGTGACAGAAAAATTAAGCAGTAATATACAATCTACTCTAGGTAAATTAATTTGGTTTAAAACCTACGTTCGCTAATGAAGGTTAAGTACCTTCACTCATGCAGTGATACCACCTTGGACTCACTATAAATCAGGATTAAACAACTTGATTTATGCCTGGATCGATTTTTTGACGAAACTCAGAAAATATACAATAGAGATATCTATTCATTATAGGACGAAACCTAGTAAAATCACTCAGCACTAAGATCCTTAACAAGATAAACGAATATTTTAAGTATGCCAAAAGATGGACACAATGAAATCGGGTTTTCATCGCTCCAATTTTATGATCGATTATAAAGAAATATGCGCGCTCGTTGCGGGGGGGGGGTTGGCCTTCGCTTTTGCCCCGATGGGTATTTACCCTTTAGCTATTTTTTCCCCGACATTATTATTATTGCTTTGGCTAAATAGCTCAGCACCGCGTGCTTTCATTTTAGGATTACTTTTTGGTATAGGCTTTTATGGTATTGGCGTCTCTTGGGTATTTATTAGTATCCATGAATTTGGCCATACTTCTCTTTTTTTAGCCTCGTTAATTACTGGGTTATTTATTTTTATATTAGCTTTATTTACAGCCATCCAAGGTTTTCTAGTCAATCGTTTTTTTCCGGACAATACCTTCATCAAGATTTATTTAATTTTTCCTAGCTCTTGGGCTTTAACCGAATGGGTACGCAGTTGGATATTTACAGGATTTCCTTGGCTATTGTTAGGCACAAGTCAAGTAAACACCTCGCTTAATGGCTATGCTCCTATTTTTGGAATATATGGGCTGACTTTCCTGGTCGCTTTGACGGCTAGTTTATTTTTAACGTTATTCTGCCCTTTTTTAAATAAACGTTTTGATTGTCAGTTAAATCTAAAAAATTTTCATTATTTACGACCCTTACTTGCACTTTTAGGTTTGTGGACCCTAGGTTATGCCTTAAGTCTTATCCATTGGACCCATCAGCTAGGAAAATCTATTCAAATCAGTCTTATACAAGCGAATATTCCACAAGAAATAAAATGGGAACCTGAGCATCAAAAAGCGTCCTTAATTCATTATCAGCAATTAACTCAATCACATTGGAGTAGCCGACTCATCATTTGGCCAGAAGCCGCTATTCCTCTGTTGCAAAATCAAGTTGAACCCTTTTTAAAGCATCTCGACCAGCAAGCCAAACAACATAAAACTACTCTGATTACGGGAATCCCTATCCAAAATGGCTTTCAGTATTACAATGGTATGATAGCCTTAGGGCTCGATCATGCTATCTATTATAAACAACGACTGGTTATTTTTGGTGAATATCTCCCTTGGTGGATCATCTGGGCTCATGGCCTCTTAAATTTATTAGACATCCCAATGTCGAGCTTTTCGCCTGGACCCTCCGATCAACCTATATTTAAAGTGGCCAATATTAAGTTAGGCACCTTTATTTGTTACGAAATTGCTTATTCCAATTTAGTCCGACAAGCATTGAAAAAAAATACTCAGTTACTCTTAACCATTAATGATGATGCTTGGTTCGGCCATTCTTTTGCCTTAGCTCAGCATCTGCAAATTGGTCAATTTCAAGCCTTAGCCACAGGGCGATACTTAGCTTTTTTAAGCAATACCGGCTTAACCGCTATCGTGACACCTAAAGGGAAAATTATAGCGAAACTTCCTGCCTTTGAGAGCGGTGTATTAACAAGTTCGATTTTTAAAAGCAACGGTTTAACACCCTGGGTATATCTAGGTGATGGCCCGATTATTATCTTTTTAGTAGGATTAAGTATCTTATGTTACGCTTATCGGAAAGGTCAAACTTAGCCGTTTATCCTTCAGTTAACTCAGGTTATTATAGACTCAAGCCTTACCCAAACGGCTTTCATAATAATAAATTAGACTTGTTATATACTGTTCATACTTGAAGATGAAATCTTTACGATGTTTGATGCACTGAAGAAGGCCCTTCAAGATGTTCGTTCGCAAAGGTAATGAGTATATAATCAGTAAATATTTTGAACAATTTTTAATCTATGCGAATTAACAGTATTTTAGAAATGGGGCCTAACTAAAATAAGGTATTTAGCCACATGCAAGAACAATATCAACCATTAGCACTTGAAGCTGAGATCCAAAAATTTTGGGAAGAACATCAATGTTTCAAGGTCACTGAAGATCTCAATAAAGAAAAATTTTATTGCCTCTCTATGTTTCCTTATCCTAGTGGTCATTTACACGTAGGTCATGTCCGCAATTATGTATTGGGTGATGTCATTGCCCGTTATCAAAGAATGTTAGGTAAAAATGTTCTACATCCCATAGGCTGGGATGCTTTTGGTTTGCCCGCTGAAAATGCCGCGATTGAAAAAGGAATTCCACCCGCCAAATGGACTTATGCCAACATTGAGCATATGCGTAAACAATTCAAACAACTCGGTTTAAGTTTTGACTGGAGTCGAGAAATTACAACTTGTAAATCCGATTATTATCGATGGGAGCAATGGCTTTTTATTCAATTATTTAAAAATGGTTTGGCCTATAAAAAAAGCGCAATAGTGAATTGGGATCCTATTGATAAAACCGTCTTAGCTAATGAACAGGTTATTGATGGTCGTGGCTGGCGTTCGGGTGCGCAAGTAGAGCGTAAAGAAATCCCGCAATGGTTTTTAAAAATCACCACTTACGCAGATGAATTATTAGATGATCTTGATACTCTGGAAGCATGGCCTGAAGAAGTCAAAACCATGCAACGCAATTGGATAGGTCGGTCACAAGGCTTAACCATTCGATTTACAGTGAATCATCCTGAATTAGACGCTATTGAAATTTTTACTACCCGTCCCGATACCTTATTTGGTGCTACTTTTATTGCAGTTTCACCCAGCCATTCTATTGCTCACTATGTAGCTAAACAGGATCCAGAATTACAAGATATCATTGCCAGCTTTCAACAAATCCCAACCTCCGAAGAAGCAACTGCACATTTAGAAAAAAAAGGTTTTTCGACTCATTTTACCGCTTATAACCCCCTGACCAAGGAATATTTACCCATATGGATTGCAAATTTTATCAAAACTGATTATGGCTCCGGAGCCATCATGGGAGTGCCTGCACACGATGAACGTGACTTTGAATTTGCAAAGAAATATCATTTACCTATACGTCCAGTCATTCAATCCTCTCAGCCACATGATTATCAATCTGCTCCTCTCCTTTCGAATACAGGAACATTAATTAATTCAGGTCCGTATACTGGATTAAGCGTCGAGCTAGCTTCTCTAACTATTGCAAAACTCTTAATAAAAGAAAAAATAGCAGCACATACGACAAATTATCGACTTCGTGATTGGGGTGTTTCTCGTCAGCGCTATTGGGGCACACCCATCCCTATTATTTATTGCCCTACTTGTGGTGTCGTTCCTGTCCCAGAAGAAAATTTACCGGTTATACTCCCTGAAGCGATAAGCTTTACTGGCGTGGGTTCTCCTTTAAAAAATATGCCTGAGTTTTATCAAACTAACTGTCCTACCTGTAAACAACCTGCCACTAGGGAAACCGATACGTTAGATACGTTCGTAGAATCTTCATGGTATTATGCACGCTTTGCCTGTCCCACGCAGAATAGAGCAATGTTAGATGACAGAGCAAAATATTGGACACCTGTTGACCATTATATTGGCGGGATTGAACATGCCGTATTACATTTACTTTATGCGCGGTTTTTTCATAAACTATTACGCGATTTAGGTTTACTGAATTCGAATGAACCTTTTACGCGCCTGCTAACACAAGGTATGGTGCTTAAAGACGGTGTAAAAATGTCTAAATCTAAAGGAAATACCGTCGATCCGGCCAAACTCATGTCGCAATATGGAGCCGATACTTTACGGTTATTTATTTTATTCGCCGCCCCTCCTGAGCAATCCTTAGAATGGTCTAACGCAGGTGTTGAAGGCGCTTATCGATTTTTAAAACGTTTGTGGGCTTTAGCCTATAGTCATCCTTGGATAATAGAACTCAACGAAACTCATAAACATAGCCTCACCCAGCCCATCGATTGGACAAAAATTCCTAATGATCATCGTAGTTTACGCCGACAAGTCCATGAGATTTTACAACTTGCACGTCATGATTTTGAACGACAACAGTTTAATACAGTTATTGCCAGTTGCATGAAGCTTCTGAATACACTGCAAATAACAAGCCAATTATTAAACTCATCTAGTGATGATGCGCTGCTCACGCTTAAACATATTATATGGCAAGGTTTAAGCATACTATTACGCTTACTAGCACCCATCGTTCCTCATATAACTCATGCTTTATGGAAAGAACTCAAATTTTGCGGTTTAATTGGCAAGGCACATTGGCCCAAAGTGGCGGCTGACGCCTTAACGGTCGAAAAAATTGATTGGGTGATACAAGTGAATGGTAAATTACGCGCGCAATTATCACTCGATGTTCACTATAACGATGAAACATTAAAAACGATTATTCTCAATGACCCTCAAATCAGACGTTATACAGAAAATCAAACGATTAAAAAAATGATTATCGTCCCCAAAAAATTAGTTAATATTGTTATTTAAAAATGCGTATACTCACAGCAATTGAATTTTGGCAAGCCGCCGTAAAAAAAATGAAAGCACTTCAAAATGCTTGTTCGCATCTTGAAGTGCAATGGGTATATTTATGATGACTCGTTGTTATCCTTTTTTATTTAGCCTCTTTTTTAGCTTCATGCTAACGGCCTGTGACTTTCAATTAAGAGGCCATTGTGAATTTTCGTTACCTTTCTATACACTTTCGTTGGAGTCTAATCAACCCTATAGCAATTTTACCAAAGAACTACAAAAAGCATTAGCCGCGGCCGGAGTTCATACCGCGACTCCTTCATCCCCTCGATTACAAATTCTTGAACAAAACTTTACTCGCACAGCAACCAGCTTAGGAAATGCCGGACAAACAACCACTTACTTACTTGTTTATCGCATTTTATTTCAGTTAGTCGACTACAGGGATCATGTTTTATTAGCTCCACAACAAATTCGCGCCACCCGTAGCTTTTCTATTACATCCAATCAACTCGCCGGCGATCTCAATACAGAAAATGGGTTACAAGAAAATATGCAGCAGGATGTCATTCAACAGCTTTTAATCCGTTTAGGCTCCCCAGAATTACGCCAACAACTTCGCAACAGCACCTGCGCTCAACAACAGTAGCCGTATTATGCAATGTCGTTATGAGCAATTACATCAGCAATTAAATAATCCTGTTTTAGCGCCCATTTATTTTATCTCCGGTGAAGAAATAGTATTAATTCAAGCAGCCTGCAACGCCATTCGCATAGCAGCAAAAAAAGCAGGTTTTTCCGATCGACAAGTATTTTATGCTGACACGCATTTTAGTGGTTCCTCGCTGATTAGCGGTATGAATAACTATGGATTATTTTCAGAGAAACAACTCTTAGAGTTACATTTATCCCAAGGGTTTTCTGAAGCCATAACACAAACACTTATACTCTATGCTAAAAACCCACCGCCCAATAAACTTTTACTCATAATAACCGGGAAGCTGGATCGTCGCTTACAGCAAAGCGCTTGGTTTAAAAGTATTGATAAAGTAGGTCTAGTCATTCCTATCTGGCCTTTGCAAGGCCCACAATTATTTAGATGGGTAACAGAACGGTTTCACGCACTTGGCTTAGAAGTAGAAAAAGCGGCTATTGAATGCCTTATTTTTGCTACCGAAGGAAATTTATTAGCGACTGCACAAACCATAGAGAAGCTCAGTTTATATTTTGACGCCAAAAATACGATTATTACGACTCACATGTTGACGCAAGCACTCAGCGCTAATGCACGATTTGATCCTTTCAAACTGACCGATGCTGCATTAGAAGGAAACTCTGAACGTTGTTTACGCATCTTAGTGCATCTAAAGGAAGAAGGTATAGAACCCTTATTAATTTTATGGGCTTTAAGCCGCGAATGCCGATTATTAGCTTCTTTTGCATTCGAACTTAAGCTAGGAAAAAATTTAATAACGCTTTTTAAAGAACAGCATATCTGGGAAAAACGTCAGCTATTAATTCAACAAGCCTTAACGCGTCATACACTTACGCATTGGTATCGACTATTGGGTCTTGCAAGTCACATTGACCGGCTTATTAAAGGCATAGACACAGGTTATGTTTGGAATGCTTTACAAACACTCAGTCTGGAAATTGCGGAACCCAGCTATACTCACAGTAATTGGGTTCTTAGCAAATGGCGCGAAGTGGATTGCGAGTTGAGCAACAACATAGACAAAAATTTAAGTGCAAAAAGTATATTATGATAGGCATTTTAGGGGGTAGTTTTGATCCCATCCATTATGGGCATTTAAATATTGCATTAGCTTTGTATGAACAACTCCATTTAAGTGAAGTTCGTTTCCTTCCTTGTAAAAGTCCTGTTACTGACAAAAAAATAGTGGCCAGCGAACGACAGCGACTCACCATGTTGGAGCTTGCTTTGCAGAATTATACGTATTTTTCAATTGACACACGAGAATTACATCGATCTACCCCTTCCTATATGATAGAAACCTTAGCCTCTCTACGTCTAGAATTGGGTAATATGCCTTTGGGACTTATTTTAGGATATGATAATTTAGTTAACCTGGATCACTGGCATCAATGGACATCCTTAATCGACTATGCCCATTTATTAATTGTGCCTAGGCCCGATCATACTGAAGTTTATCCTAAGGAAATCCACGATTTTGTAGAAAAATATCAAACGCATGATCCTTTTTTATTATCACAACAAGCTGCTGGATTATTACTCATGACTCATGTACAAGCTTTACCCATTTCGGCTACTTACATACGCAAAACTATTGCTAGTGGTAATTACCCTGTTGGTTTATTACCTCCTACAGTCCTTGATTATATTTTGGAAAAAAAGTTATACCTATGACACAAGAAAACTTAAATAAAGATCTGCAAACTGACTTAGTTAGTTTATTAGAAGATCACAAAGCAAAAAATATTATTGCCCTAGATGTAAGTAAAATCACAGATATAACCGATCTGATGATCATTTGCACTGGAAATTCTAATCGACATGTTAAAACCCTGGCACAATATTTACTTACAGCTGCCAAAGCCAAAGGCATGACGATCTATGGTATAGAAGGTGAAAAAGAAGGCGAATGGATATTAATCGATTTAGTCGAGGTTATTATCCATATTATGTTACCTCAAGAACGCGAATTTTATAATCTTGAAAAATTATGGAGCCAACCGTAAGGAAAAAATGATCATTAATTTAATTGCCGTAGGAACTCGATGCACAGCATGGGCTGAAGCGGGTTTTCAAGATTATCAAAAACGTCTGCCTGCGGAATGTAAACTTAATTTAATTACGATACCGCTTAGTAAACGTAACAAAAATTCACAAGTTTCTAAGCATATTGGCGAAGAAGAAAAAAAAATAGTAGCCGCTATCCCCAAACGATCCCGCGTCATTGCCTTAGATGTCAAAGGGAAAATGTGGAATACACAACAACTCGCCCAATCTTTACTAAAATGGCAATTAGAAAGACAGGATGTCAGTTTATTAATCGGTGGCCCGGATGGTTTAGGTGATACCTGCATAAACAATGCTGAACATATTTGGTCACTTTCCGCCCTAACACTTCCTCATGCACTCGTTCGAATTGTCGTAGCAGAACAATTGTATCGTGCTTGGAGTTTCTTACATGGACATCCTTATCACCGAGAATAGATTATAACTGGACGCTTGAATTTTTATCTGGGTTGCTACTGTATACTCCGCTTGCTTTTCACTATGCGGGGCCTTGCCAAAAACCTCGTTGCGTATATAACCGATAACAAATAAGGAATTTCTCTAGAAGAAATGGAAATGATAAATGAGCTGTAAAACTATCCAAGCATACACGCCCGCCATTAAATCATCGATCATGACACCTAGACCGCCTGATATTTTTCGATCTATCCAAGCTATTGGCCAAGGTTTCACTATATCAAACAAACGAAATAAAACAAAACCAATAACTACCCATGACCAACCTTTCGGAGCAGCAAACATAGTTAAACCAAATCCACATATTTCATCCCAAACTATCCCTGAATAATCATGAACGCCTATCCCTCGCTCTGTCATATCACAAATCCAGATACCAATAAGTGTGGCAACTAGCAAAACCAGTCCATAATTAACTAAAGATAAGGACTGTATTAAATAATACAATGGAATAGCCACCAGAGTTCCACAGGTACCTGGGGCAAAAGGTGATAATCCAGCACCAAAACCAAACGCAATTAAATAAATAGGATGGCTAAATACTTTAAGGACTAGATCCTTCTGCATAATTTTTCTCATGACATTTTAAAAAGAAAAAGATTATATACTGATTGCAAGTCAACGCGAACAGATATTACCTAGCATTTTTTAAACAAAATGTTGATATCCAGTTTTATCAATTTTAAAAACTGAGCCGTTTTCACCCAGCAATAGTAATCCTAAATCTTTTTTAATACTACCTATGCAGACATACGGCGTATTCAGTCTCATCAAAGACTGTTGCAACGCTCTCTGGTGCGATTCCGGCACAGTAAAACATAATTCATAATCATCTCCTGAATTTAAAGCTAACTGCCAGGCTCTTTCGCGCGGCAGTGCTTGCAAGCTATCCGAGAGTGGTAGTTTTTCTAATTGAAGTATCGCGCCGACTTGGTTTGCAGATAATATATGACCCAAATCTGCAGCTAAGCCATCTGAAACATCAATAGCACTGCTTGCCACATCACGTAGTGCTAACCCTATAGCGACACGAGGGTCTGGTCGATTTAAACGCTGCATAACAGCAAGAATCTGAGAAGATGTTAATCCAAAACTATTTTTTTTTTGAATTGATTCTAGCGCCAAACCTGCGTCACCTAAGGTTCCGGTCACATAAATACGATCGCCCGCGTTGGCACCCATACGACATAACACTTTTCCAGTAGGAACAAAGCCGATAGCTTGAACTGTTATAGTTAAAGGTCCTTGTGTTATATCTCCACCAACAAGTTGCAATTGAAAATGTTGCATTAAGGAGAAAAAGCCTTCGGTGAATTTTCTAAGCCATATTTCATTTGTGTTTGTTAACGTAAGTGCCAATAAAATCCAGGCCGGTTCAGCACCCATTGCAGCAAGATCACTTAAATTAACAGCTAATGCTTTATATCCAATATCCGCAGGCGATGTATTTTCAGGAAAATGTCTACCTAAGACTAAGGTATCCGTCGTCACCACTAATTGTTGGTCGAATGGCACTTGTAATAAAGCCGCATCGTCGCCTATGCCTAAAATAACATCTTTACGATGGTTGGTTTTTTGATTAAAAAAACGTTGAATCAAATCAAATTCATTAAAGACCATCATTAATAACAAGATTAGAAAATTATTGATCCTTATGTACGCTTCACACTTAAATTTTTGTCTGTGTTACCGCTCAACTCGCAATGCTCACGGGTATATTAATACCTTCGGTGGCTACACTACGTAGGCTACTCTCAAAAAATTTCATTGCTTTGAGTATATTCCGAAGAACGATTTTTTTTTGCCAATAAATTTAAAATACCGTTAATGTATTTATAACTATCGGTTGCACCAAATATTTTTGCCAATTCGATAGATTCATTTAAAACAACTTTATAAGGAACATTTGAACATTCAAGCAATTCATAAGTACCCAATCTCAAAATAGCCAATTCTACCAAATCTAATTCCTTCAGTGGACGATCTAAAAATTGCAGTAAATGATTATCTAACGACTCCCGATCCTTCAAAACTCCTTGAACCAACAAAAGAAAATAAGCAGTATCCACACTCACCATTTCTTCTTGAGCCAAAAATTTGGCTTGAATAGCAGAAAATTTTTCCTGCGTTAAATGCCATTGATAAATGGCTTGCATAGCAAAACGACGTGCACGCTGTTTTGCCTTAAAATTATTTTTTTTCGATTTCAGAGTCATGAGAATGTTTTTTATTAGCCGAAATATCTCGTTTTAATTGTTCAATCGCCTGATTAAATGCTTGTATATCTTGAAAACTTCGATACACAGAAGCAAATCTAACATAAGCCACCGGATCTAAATCACAAAGTTCTTCCATAACCCACTCGCCAATTTGTCGTGAAGAAATTTCACGGTCACCTAATGAACGCAATTTTTTCATTAACCTTAAAATAACCGCTTCCACTTGTTCACTGGAAATAGGCCTTTTCTCAAGTGCTTTAAGCATACCGGCTCTTAATTTTTCTTGATCAAACGCACTCCGTGTATTATCCCGCTTGACCACGCGTGGCAACCCTAACTCAGCCGATTCAAAGCTACTAAAACGTTCGTTACAATGTAAACACTCACGACGACGTCTTACCTGCTGGCCATCGCTACTTAAACGGGAGTCGATTACTTTAGTATCGGCTTCATTACAAAATGGACAAAACATCATTGCATCTCTAGAAGAACGTTTAATCTATACCCATTGCAGCTCAAGAGGAAAACAACCACTCCTTTTGAGTAGCTGAGTCCAAGCTTGACTTGGGTCAGTCATGTGATTTTCTGGATATACCACTCCTTATACATTGAAAGACTTGGCATCTTCAAGTGCAAGTGTATATCGAACAAACTTAACTCCATTTAAGCCTCAAGAATCATTCATCAGTAGATTCGGATAACTTCGGCTAAAACGGGATAACCACCCCTTTCTAACGGCTGCTATTGATTAAGCCTTTTCAAGTTTAAGGTTATTAGGGGAGTATACTGGAAATTGTCGGCATAGTGCCACGACTTGTTTTCTGACCTTTTCTACTCTAGCAGAATCTTTTAGATTATCGAGAACATCACAAACCAAATGAGCTACGTCTCGTGCTTCATTTTCTTTTAAGCCGCGCGTGGTTATGGCAGGCGTACCTATTCGCAAACCACTGGTTATAAACGGTTTACAAGGATCATTAGGAAGCATATTTTTATTTAAAGTAATATAGGCTTTTTCTAATACCTCTTCTGCTTCTTTTCCGGTGATTTTTTTAGCTATCATATCGATTAAGAAAAGATGATTATCGGTTCCCCCTGAGACAATTTTATAACCTCTTTCCAACATCACCTGAACCATAGCTTTAGCATTATTAATGACTTGTTGCTGGTAAATCTTAAAACTGGGATCTAAAGCTTCTTTAAATGTCACCGCTTTTCCGGCAATAACATGCATTAAAGGTCCACCTTGCTGACCTGGAAATACCGCAGAATTTAATTTCTTTTCGATCTCAGAATTTGAGCGTGCTAAAATTAAACCTCCCCTCGGTCCGCGTAAAGTTTTATGCGTAGTACTCGTCACGACATCGGCGATGGGAATCGGAGAAGGATAAAGACCCGCTGCCACTAATCCTGCCACATGTGCCATATCCACCAAAAAATAGGCCCCTATGTTATCCGCAATATCTCTGAATCGTTGCCAATCCACCACTCGCGAGTAAGCTGAAAACCCTGCAATAATTAATTTAGGTTTATGTTTTTTTGCCAGCGCTTCAACTTCTGCATAATCAATCAATTGAGTATCTTGCGTGACACCGTACGCATAGGACTGATACATTTTTCCTGAAAAACTCACTTTCGCCCCATGCGTCAAATGGCCACCATGCGCTAAACTCATGCCTAACAATGTATCACCTGGCTCTAACAAGGCCATATAAGCGGCTGCATTTGCTTGCGAACCTGAATGCGTTTGTACATTCGCATAATCGGCTTTAAATAATTCCTTCGCTCTATCGATCGCTAATTGTTCAACAATATCAACGTATTCACAGCCACCATAATAGCGTTTAGTTGGGTAACCTTCCGCATATTTATTAGTTAAAATAGAACCCTGCGCTTCTAATACGAGCGGGCTCGTATAGTTTTCTGAGGCTATTAATTCCAAATGGTCTTCTTGACGTTGGGCTTCTTTGTGCATTGCAGACCATAAATCAGGATCAAAATCTTTAATAGTATCTTGTCGTGAATAAGACATGATTATTACCCCACATTGAAGACAAAAAATTAATAGCGCAGCGAATTTGGCTTATACTACCCTTTTTAATAGGGGATCAAAAGCAAGTTTTCGCTTCATGCCCCATGTAGTATAAGTTATGACAAAATGAAAAAGAGTCATTCATTTTAGACACAAATTCCTGATTGTTATGCTAACAATTTGAGACAAAAAAACAAAAGAGCAGACCGATAGCAAAATCACTGTGGCAAAGAGCTATTTGTTCAATTACAAGCCCCAAACTCCTTTTATAAAACTTTCTATTCCTTTTTCTTTGATGCCGCAAATTAAAAACGAGATAATTCAATCTGTAAAGTAAAGCCTGGTCACTCGTTAAAAAATCTAGCTAGTTCTAGCTATTATTGCTAGTATTCTTCTTTTCTCAAAAACTCATTAACTCGATTTATGTCACAACAATATATTTATACCATGCAAGCAGTGAGTAAAATCGTTGCCCCTAAAAAAGAAATCTTAAAAGATATTTGGCTATCTTTTTATCCTGGAGCAAAAATTGGGGTCTTGGGGCTTAATGGAGCGGGCAAATCAACCTTGCTACGCATTTTAGCAGGTATTGATAAAGATTTTCTGGGTGAAGCACGGCCCTTACCGGGAATCAAAATTGGTTATTTGCCTCAAGAACCACAATTAGACCCCCTTAAAGATGTTCGTGGTAATGTGGAAGAAGCCATTGCAGATACTAAAAAATTACTCGATCGATTTAATGAAATCAGTATGAAATTTGCTGAACCGATGAGTGAATCGGCTATGAACCAATTGTTTGAAGAACAAGGAAAACTACAAGTCCAGATTGATGCGCAAGGCGGGTGGGAATTAGAGCGTAAATTGTGTATAGCCGCTGATGCGTTATGTTTACCTCCATGGAATGCACAAGTCACTCAACTTTCTGGAGGCGAACGTCGTCGTGTGGCATTGTGTCGCCTATTATTATCTAACCCTGATATCTTGTTACTCGACGAACCGACTAACCACTTAGATGCACAAAGTGTGGCGTGGCTAGAGCGTTTTTTACATGATTATCCTGGCACAGTCATAGCCGTTACCCATGATCGCTATTTTTTAGATAACGTAGCCGGCTGGATTTTGGAGCTCGATCGCGGTCATGGAATCCCCTATGAAGGAAATTATTCTTCTTGGCTAGAGCAAAAGCAACAGCGTCTGACTCAAGAAGGAAGACAGCAAGCGGCTCATATAAAAAGCTTAAAAGCTGAATTAGAATGGGTACAAACAAACCCGAAAGGACGACAAGCCAAAAGCAAAGCTCGATTAGCACGTTTTGAGGAGCTTAGTTCACAAGAATTTCAAAAACGTGCCGAAACCCAAGAGCTTTATATTCCCCCTGGCCTGCGTTTAGGCGATTCAGTACTGGAGTTTGATCATCTCACTAAAGGTTTTAATGGACGAATATTAATCGATAATTTCAGTTTTATTGTACCCAAAGGCGCCATAGTAGGCATTATTGGCCCGAATGGTGCAGGAAAATCTACTTTATTTAAACTGATCATGCAACAAGAACTACCGGATAGCGGCCAAATTCATCAAGGCGCATCCGTACAACTTGCGTATATTGATCAAAGTCGTGACTCATTGAATCCGGAGCATACCGTATGGCAAGAAATATCTGAAGGACTCGATATCATGACGATTAACCAATTCCAAATGCCATCCCGATCCTATGTAGGACGCTTTAATTTTAAAGGTTCTGACCAACAGAAATTAATAAAAAATCTTTCTGGAGGAGAGCGTAATCGAGTCCATTTAGCTAAATTATTACGTGCTGGGGGAAATGTATTACTTCTCGATGAGCCCACTAATGATTTAGATGTGGAAACCTTACGCGCTTTAGAAGAAGCGTTATTGACGTTCCCAGGTTGTGCATTGGTGATTTCTCACGATCGTTGGTTTTTAGATAGAATAGCAACTCATATCTTAGCTTTTCAAGACAACAATCAAATTGATTGTTTCACCGGTAATTTTACCGACTATGAAAGTGATCGCTTAAAGCGCTTAGATAGTCACGATCCCCAAACTAAGAAAAAAATGAAGTACAAAAAATTAACCGATTAGCACTTTTTTTGGAGATTAATTGAATTTTATTTATTGCGATCGAGGTTAGCCATCGTGTTGCTTAAGACAGAAAAAGAAACAGCACAATTAGCCCAAAAGTTTGCTGCATGCTGCCCTAATAATAAAAGATTGATCATTTTTTTTAACGGTGAGTTGGGTGCTGGCAAAACATTCTTTGTGCGTAGTTTTGTAAAAAGCTTAGGTTATTCTGGCTTAGTAAAAAGCCCGACATACACCTTAATGGAAATCTATGAGATAGCGCCCTATTCTATTTATCATCTCGACCTCTATCGCTTGCAAACCGCCAATGAAATACTCGACATGGGTCTTTGTGATGAATTTGAACATGCCGCAATTTGGTTAATAGAATGGGCTGATCGTGCTACAAATTTTTTACCTAATCCTGATATTGTTTGTCATATCAATTTAATCGGCACGAATCGACAAATACAATTTTTTGCCCAAAGCCATCAAGGAGAGCAAACCTTAAATTTATTTAATCGATACTGTAATACCTAGCACGGAGAAACAAAATATCATTGACTTTCGGCCCAATCTTTGCAACCTTCTGATAAATGTCAATCTTATTAAGGACTAGTCTCCTTTATCTCTTTTCCTTATACTCAAGCTATGTTAACGGACTCTTATCCAACTATTCTTATTCCTGCTTATCAGCCTAACGATAATCTGATAACACTGATAAAATCTCTACGTGCAAACCAGTCTAAACAACGAATTATTGTTGTTGATGATGGCTCTGACGTTGATAAACAAATCATTTTTTCAAAAATTCAACCCTTCAATATAGAGCTTCTCCGCCATACAAAAAATAAAGGCAAAGGCCAGGCGCTTAAAACAGGATTTCAACATTGGTTAGCTACTAGCCATCCTAAAGAATTAGGTATCCTAACAGCGGATGCTGACGGTCAACATCTTCCTCAAGATATTCTGCATCTTTCCAGCGTTTTTGTGCAAAGACCTTCCGATCTTTATTTAGGTAAACGTACCTTTAATCAAGCACCGATCCCTTGGCGTAGCCGCTTCGGGAATAAACTCACCAAATACATTTTACGTTTATTTAGTAAAACTATCTTAGAAGATACGCAGACTGGGCTGCGTGCGATCCCACGAGAGCTCTTATTACCTTTGTTAAATTCGAATGCGCGGGGTTATGAATTCGAGTTAGAAATGTTGTTGATTGCCGAAGAACATAAAATCAATATCCAAGAAATTCCTATAAAAACAGTGTATTTAGATGGCAATCGCTCCTCCCATTTTAATCCATTGATTGACTCAATCAAAATTTATTTTGTGTTTATCCGCTTTGCCGCTATTTCTTTAATTTCAGCTGCAATTGATTTTGCCTTATTTTTCTTAACTTACTGGCTTAAAAAAAATATATTTCTCGCGGTATTATTAGGAAGGATCTTATCGGCTACTTTCAATTTCAAACTTAATCAACGTCTCGCTTTTAAATGTGAAAATCGCTGGTTGCCCGCTGCGTTTAAATACACTGCCTTAGCCAGTTTTTTAGGACTTATTGCTTATAGCTTAATTAAATTTATTCATAATTTTGGAATAAATGTATACAGCAGCAAAATTATTGCTGAAATTGCATTGTTTATTCTCTCATTTACCATACAACGTTTTTTTATCTTCAACAAAGCCCCCGTATTGGATATCAAAACTTAATCCTCTGCAACCGACTCCAAAAATAAAATTCAATCATTCAGCTCATGCTGAAAATTTGTTAGAATTATCCTCTTTTCTTTATTATATTAAATTATGTCAGGTCGTATCCAACGCTTAACATCTCACTTAGCCAATCAGATTGCTGCCGGCGAAGTAATTGAACGTCCTGCCTCGATCGTAAAAGAGTTGGTCGAAAATAGTCTGGATGCAAATAGCCAACAGATTGATATCGATATCGATAAAGGCGGTATTCAACGTATTTGTGTCCGCGATAATGGTCACGGCATACACAAAGATGATTTAATTTTAGCTTTAGACCGCCATGCAACCAGTAAAATTCATACACTCAATGACTTAGAACGGATCAACACCCTAGGATTTCGTGGGGAAGCCTTAGCCAGCATTAGTTCCATCGCTCGTCTCAACTTAAGTTCATCAACAGAAACGACACAACAAGGCTGGAAAATCTCTTGCGATTATTATCAAGAACGGCCTCTAGCCCCAGCTCCTACTGCTCATGCACAAGGAACAACAGTAGAAATTCACGACCTTTTTTTTAACACCCCTGCTAGACGAAAATTTTTAAAGTCAGAACAAACGGAATTCGTACATATAGAAACCTTAGTAAAACGTTTAAGTTTGAGTCATTTTTCTATTGGTTTTAGCTTGCATCACAATAAACGACTTATGTATCAATTGCATCCTGTCGACGACGATGCGGGAAAAGAAGGACGAATTGCAACATTATGTAGCCGTTCATTTGTTGAAAATGCCCTGTATATTGATATGCAGGGCATCGATTTACGTTTATGGGGTTGGATTTCATTACCCACTTTTTCACGTAGCCAAAGCGATCTACAGTATTTATATGTTAATCAGCGTATAGTAAAAGACAAATTAATCAATCACGCCATTAAACAAGCTTATCAAGATGTTCTTTATAATGGTCGTCATCCGGCTTTTACGTTGTTTATCGAACTCGATCCACATGCTGTCGATGTAAATGCCCACCCTACCAAACATGAAGTTCGCTTTCGCGAGAGCCGTTTAGTCTATGATTTTGTCAAACAAAGCCTACAAAAAGCGTTAGCCAACACCTGCCCTAAGCCACAAACAGCCCACTCAATGTTTATCGCAACTGAATTATCGAGCGAATTAAATGATACGATCACTCAGCCCTCACCTGAAATTGCCAATCTTCGACAACACAGCTTTCCTTTACAGGTTGCAGCTGATTCTGCGATCTATCACTCAAAGTCTGAAGCTGACCAATTTTCTATATTGCCCCAAGAACAGGAAAAATTATTAACTAAAAAACCAGCTACCTTATTAGCGGTAAAGCCCACAGAAAATTTGGTCTGCGATCCTCCTTTAGGTTTTGCCTTAGCACAATTGCATGGTATTTATATTTTGGCAGAAAATACACACGGCTTAATTCTGGTGGATATTCATGCCGCACACGAACGCATACTTTATGAACGCTTAAAACAAGACATACAAAATGTCGGCATCAAAATTCAAATTTTGTTAATTCCTATCAGTTTAACGCTAGCTCAACATGAGGTTCGGTTATTAGATGAATACATGAATCTATTTACACAATTTGGTTTTAAATTTGAAAATCTTGGTCCTGAAATCGTCGTTATTCGACAAATTCCTGAGCTTTTAGCACAAAATAACTTAGCGCAATTAGTGCATGATGTGATAAGTGATTTAAATAAACACGGTAATAGTCAACAATTATCTGAAAAAATGAATGAATTGCTTTCTAGCATAGCCTGCCATAGCGCCCTACGTGCTCATCGTAGCATGACGTTAGTCGAAATGAATCAACTACTTCGAGATATGGAACAAACTTCGCGCAGTAATCAATGCAACCATGGTCGTCCCACTTGGAAACAATGGTCTTTACCTGAAATTGACCGGTTTTTTCTACGTGGGCGTTAAACCTGTTATTTGCCTGATGGGACCCACTGCTTCAGGAAAAACTAATCTAGCCATCGATTTACTTTCCTATTTAGATTTTGAAATCATTAGTGTCGACTCTGCACTGATCTACCGTGGCATGGATATTGGCACAGCTAAGCCTTCTCCGCATATTTTAAAACAAGCTCCGCATCGATTAATTGATACGCATGATCCCAGTGAGATATATTCCGCCGCTGAATTTAGAACGGATGCTCTTAACGCGATAGAAGCAATTACAAACAAAAATCGTATTCCTTTATTGGTAGGTGGAACTATGCTGTACTTTCATGTTCTGCAACAAGGGATAGCCAATTTACCCGCCGCCAATCCTCTCATTCGTGAGCAACTAAAAAAAGAACTCGCTACATTGGGATTAAAAAAGCTTCATGAACGTTTATCTACTGTTGATCCGATTGCTGCGCAGCGCATTCATCCTAATGATCCACAGCGCATCTTACGTGCATTAGAAGTTGCTTTGGTATCAGGAAAAACATTAACGGAATTACAATGCAGACCTACTTCCGAACCAGCACCGTATTTATTTATTAATATTGCATTATTCCCTGAAGATAAAAATCTATTAAACAAAGCCATCGCGACACGTTTTCAAACCATGTTAGATCTAGGCGTCATCGAAGAAGTCGAAATATTATTTAAACGTGAAGATTTAGACGCCAGTTTACCTTCAATACGCACCGTAGGTTACCGACAAATCTGGAATTATTTACTTAATAATATTAGCTATACTGAGATGCAAGAACTTGCCCTCATCGCAACACGGCAACTTGCTAAACGTCAATTAACGTGGTTACGCTCTTGGCAAGAATTAAAACTATTTGACAGTAATAATAAAGAAAATTTAAAAAAAATGATTGCGCTAATTAAAATGCATGTAAATAAAAAAATCTAACTTATTAGGTTTTTGGGTGAATCCACTAAGTCGCGAGGGTCTTTTTTTTTAATCACTGTTAAAATAGACACTGCTAAAATAGCACTCAGAGCAAGATACAGACCCGGTATAGCGACATTCGTCGTTTTGGTTATTAAATAAATAGCCACTAATGGCGCTGTCCCCCCAAAGATAGAATAAGCCAGATTATAACTCAGCGAACCTAAGGTATAGCGTACTGCAACCGGGATCAGATCGAGTGTAAGCGCCATTAACGGTCCTTGAAAGCTCGCTGCTAGTAGCGTAAAAACTATTTGCGCAACAACCACCACCAAAAAAGAGCCTTGTGCCATCACAATATAAAGGGGATAACTAAAGCACATCAATCCAATTGCACCGGTCAACATGATAGGTTTCCGTCCAAATTTATCAGAAAGCCAACCAAAAAAAATATCTAGTAAGGTAAGTAAGATCAATACCATGGTATTCAGCACATGGGCATGAATTCTAGAATGACCCAGAACATCTGTAAAATAAACAGGCATAAACATAAAAACGAGGTAGGTTATCAATGCTGATAATAAATAAAGTCCCATTAATTGGCCAATCAATAATTTATATGTAAAAAAAATAGTTTTAATAGGAAATTTTTCTATTAAATATTGATCGTGTAAATGTTGAAATGCCCGCGTCTCGACGGTTTGGGTTCGTATATAATAAGCAATTAAACCACTCACTGCCGCTAGCAAAAAAGGCAAGCGCCAGGCAAAATCATAAAGAAATTGTCCTCGAAAACAAACGAATAAAATAAAAACGATAAGTGATCCGAATAACAGGCCGACCACAGAACTCGCCCAGATAAAAGATGAAAAAAAACCAGTTTTATCGGCGGGTATAGATTCTACGATAAAACAAGCGGAACCAAACGCTTCGCCACCTACCGCAATCCCTTGCAATAATCGAAAAAAGAGTAATAAAAATGCAGCACTTATTCCAATCATTGCATAATCTGGAAGCAAGCCTATTCCACAAGTTGCTACTGCCATCAATAAAACACTTAAACTTAAGGCTTTTTTTCGGCCTTGCGTGTCACCCAGATAACCAAAGAGCACAGCACCCAAAGGCCGTGCTAAATAACCCATGGCAAAAACACTATAACTCAGTAACAAACCAACACTTGGCAACGCACGAAAAAAAATCTGTGCAAAGATATTTGCTAAATAGGCAAACAGGCTAAAATCATACCATTCTAAAACAGTCCCTATACAAGCTGAAAAAATAAGTTTTTTTTGGTCCCTGGTCAGCATTTTTTCCTTATTATTTATAGAGTTTGATACCAATCAATAAATTTCTTTAAGGCTTGTTGACGAAAAGAAAAACGAAAAAAATCATCGGTATAACGCAGTTGTGCCAACGTTTTATCCGAACCTTCTGGTTTAAAGATAGCGGTAAATGGAAGTTTGGGATGCGAGGATAAATCGTCTGGCATAACGATCGTACCGTGACAAACGCCTTCAAATAACTGTGTTTGGAATCCGTCGGTGTAGGCAAGTTGTAAAATAAAAGACGCGCGATTGTTTTCTTCTACCAATTTGAATAAACCTTTAAAGCCTAGGCCTTGAAAAACAAATTTCGATAAAGTACCTGGAAATTGATTATAGGCAGCAAAAAATAAGCCCCCATCATCAAGCAATAACGGTTGTTTGACCGCATTAAATGCTTTTTTCACTTTATCTAACACAACTATTTTTTGATCTAAACTTTGGATTTCATCAATATCGATAGCATATTGTTTTACCTGTAAAACCGGAGCAATCTTATCAAAAAAATCGCTAACCTCTTCGAATTTACCCGCATTATTGGTGACATAATAAATTTTGTTGTTCAATTTGTTTTCCAAAAGTTATCTTAGATAAAGTGATTCAACCACACGATTGGCGTTATCTGCAACAAATCCAGTAAAATAATCATGCCATAATTTGTTTTCTCCTGTTTTTTTCGGATGACGCCATATAAATTCGATAAATCGATCCGGTAATTCAATGACACCATCGGCAAGTTTTATGGATTTAATGGCCGGTTGTGTAGCACTTTGTTCTATTCCTATATCAATATTACCTTTTATTAAACCGCCTTTATTGTTTAATGGAATATTTAAAGTAGCACTCAAAAATTCATTAACGCTTTTGAGTTGACTAAAGCTTTTTGATAAATGCATTGCCCATGCGAAATGATTAACTTGAGGACCCATGACTAACGCCCAAGCTAATAATTCATTGTGGTTTTTTACTATTTCATAGTCTTCTACGGTAGGTAAGGGCCAATGCCTAGATTGAAGATAATGCAAAATGAACCTTGACAGCTCCCTTGCCGCATCTTCATCATGCTGTAAAGTACAGCAATGCAGAAATTTTAATGGCTCACTATCCAGAGGTTCAGCAAAGCCAGCATAATAATCAATAATTTTTAATACTTTGGGCGCTAACCCTTCGCGACGAAAATCTGCAACAACTATTTGCGGGGATACCTCGACGGCTAAGATGTCAGGGTGTATTTCTTCACACAACCATCTAAAATTGTTTTGTTTTTCAGCTAAATAACCCTGTCCGCGTATCCTATAACCCAGATAAGAAAATAAACGAGTCAGCGTATCCATACCTGTATAAGGACCTGGCAAATCAATGAGTGCAAAGTGATCCAAGATCAATTCTTCCTGAAAATGCTTCAGCATATGATTTTGAATTATAGGCAGTTCAGTTATATGAGTACTATAGGTTTCCCATAATTGGCTGAAAACATATTTTTTAACGCGATTTAACATAAACCCCAACACACTCGTTCAAAAAAATTTCTTCAATTAAATTAGCCACTCGCAAATTTAATCCCGAATACTATATACTAATAACCATGTATAAAATTTCAATCTATATTCCTAGTGATTATCTTGAAAAGGTCAAATTAGCAATGTTTGATCAAGGTGCCGGTCGATTAGGAAATTATGAGCATTGCGCCTGGCAGGTACCAGGACGAGGTCAATTTCGCCCTTTAACGAAATCTAAACCTTTCAAAGGTCAAAAAGGAAATTTGGAATCACTTGATGAATATTTAGTCGAAATGATTTGTGATGAAAAATTTATTAAACCTGTCATAGCCGCTTTAAAAAAATCACATCCCTATGAAGAACCGGCTTTTGCGATAGTACGATTAGAAGATTTTTATGAGGAAATAAAACCCGATGTCTAAGATACTTCGTATTTTTATCACTTTTATTGGCGCTGTCATTTTATTGGGCCTGGTTTCTTTAATAGGCTTAGTAGTATTTGTAAATCCTAATGATCTTAAACCACAGATTAGTCAAGCTGTCACCAAGTTTACAGGTCGTCAGCTCCAATTAGGCGGAGACATACAATGGTCTATTTTCCCCTGGTTAGGATTACAATTAAATGATGCCAAACTGACTAATAACCCCGGTTTTGGTAATAATCCGTTCGCACAAATTAAAAAGCTGGATATTCAAGTTCGCTTACTTCCTTTATTACATAAACAATTAGAAATTGGTAAATTACAGGTTAATGGACTCAAACTCTACCTGCTAAAAAATGCTAAAGGCCAGGTCAACTGGGAAGGGCCATTGACCTCTTCTAAAAAAACTTCTGGTATCTCGGAAAATAACCGTTTAGATAATTTAAAACCAATCGGATTTATCGTAACCGGTCTAGGTATTCGAGATGGACATATTATTTATGTTGATCAACAAAAAAATAGTCAATTCGAAATAACGGGACTTCAACTTAAAAGCGCTAACCTTGCAATTAATAAAAGTTCACCCTTTGATATTCAGTTTAACTTCAATTCTAACGCACCTAATATTAATGCTGCGGTTAAGTTACGATCGGAGATCTTACTCAGTGCTGACAAAAATCATTTAGAATTCAATCATCTTAATTTAAATACTTTTTTAAGAGGACCTAATTATCCTAAAGGTGAACTTCCCCTTGCTTTAAAAGGCCATATCGATATCGATTTAAATAAACACGATCTTATTGCTGATCAATTGATAGCCATCATTAATCAAATTAAGCTAACAGGACACATCACGGGTCAGCATTTTTTAAATAATCCTATCTTTTCAGGAAACTTAAACAGCCAACAAATTAAAGCAGGAAAATTAACTTTTCAACAACTCCATCTTGTTTTTCAATTTAAAAATAATGTACTTGCACTTAGTCCCATTAATGCCCAATTTTATCAAGGCCGCTATCAAGGCAATGCCACTATCAATCTTAATCCAAAAGTACCGGTTATTACTGCTCAAAATCAATTTAGTCAAATCAATACTGCATTGCTATTTCAAGATCTGATTAATAAAAGTCAAATACAGTTAACCGGTTTAGCCTCATTAAATCTTAATATATCGACGCAGGGTGATACCTCTGATGTATTCATAAGAAATTTAAATGGACAAGGCCACTTTAATTTAGATCAAGGCGCCTTAAAAGGAATTAATTTATCCTATTGGATAGCATTAGGCAAAGCCTTGTTAAAGCATGAAGTCACACCTAAAAACACAGGTTCGGATACACCCTTCGATAAATTTAACGGTAGTTTTAATATTAATCAGGGAATAGTCCGTAACAATGATTTAGTTATCAGCAGCGGTCGTTTACGTGTCAATGGTAAAGGCATGTTGAATTTACCTCTCCAACAAATCAATTATGAATTACAAGCACAACCCATATTAGTCGATGGCAGCCCAGAAGGAATTGCTATACCGATTAGAATTTCAGGGCCCTTGCAAAATATTTCTATCAGTCCAATTATTGATCAATTAAGTGTTAGTATCATCAAAGAAAAACTCAAAGGAAAACTAGGCGACACATTAAAAAAATTAGATCTAAACAAACTATTTCATTAATTGCAAAAGTAAATGCAGAAAAAGCATAGCCAGTAGCCTTCATCTTTCATAAAACAAGCCGTGACATTAACTGCCAAACAATTCCAACAAAAAATGTTAGTCTGGTTTACCCGTTCTGGTCGCAAACATTTACCCTGGCAACAAACAAAATCAGCCTACTCTATTTGGCTTTCGGAAATCATGCTGCAACAGACCCAAGTTGCAACTGTTATTCCCTATTTTCAACGCTTTATTCAACATTTCCCGACACTTTCCTCACTCGCTAACGCGGATATCGATGAGGTGATTATGCTCTGGTCAGGCCTAGGCTATTATGCCCGAGCACGTAATTTACACCGCTGTGCACAAACCATTGAAAAAGAATATTCAGGCAATTTCCCGCAAGATTTATTGCTATTACAAAATTTACCCGGCATCGGCCGATCGACCGCTGCCGCTATACTTGCCCTGGCATTTAACCAACCCGCTACCATTCTCGATGGTAATGTAAAACGCGTATTAGCCCGATTTCAAGCCATCTCAGGTTGGCCTGGGTCAAGCAAAGCAAATAAACAATTATGGGCTTTAGCTGAGCATTATACGCCAAAAAACAAACACATCCGCCATTATACACAAGCCATGATGGATCTAGGTGCACTCATTTGCACACGCACACAACCTAAATGTACAGAATGTCTCTTGCAAAGTTATTGCAAAGCTTATATTGAAAATAACACTGCAAATTATCCCTCGCCCAAACCGCGTAAAACAAATCCTAGTCGCGTTATCAAAATGCTCATCTTAGTCAATGAACATCAGGAAATTTTGCTAGAAAAACGGCCGCCGAACGGAATTTGGGGTGGATTATGGAGTTTGCCAGAATGTTCTATGACAGAAAATCTGAAAAATTTCTGCAAAAAATATTATTATTGTGAAATAGGAAACCCTATAAAAAAATACCCCCTGTTAAAACATTCGTTTAGTCATTTTAAACTTGAAATTAGACCGCTCCTCATTCATGTTACACATTGGCATCCACCATTAATGGAATCTGACCGCATAGTCTGGTATAACAGGCAACAATTAGCGTCGAAAGGCCTTGCAGCACCTGTCAAAAAATTATTAGGCCAATTACATACGCATAACAATTGGGTTACTGGGCAAAGACTAGGAAAATGAAGCCCGCAAAGTTTACTAACATACATGAGAATTGTGAGTTGAGCGCAACGCAAAGAGTATCTTTATGAGCCGAACTATTTATTGTATTAAGCTACACACTCAAGCAGAAGCACTAGATTACCAGCCTTATCCTGGCGAATTAGGTAAGCGCATCTATCAGTCTATTAGTAAACCTGCTTGGCAACAATGGGTAAACCATCAAACGATGCTCATCAATGAATACCGCTTAAGCACACTCGAGCCTCAAGCACGTGAATTTTTAAAGAAAGAGATGGAAAAGTTTTTATTTGGTTCTGATGAAGTACCGAGTTTACCGCCTGCAGAACAATAATCTTCATAAAAATCACGTAGACGATTTTATTTCACTAATAAAGGTTTTATGACAGCTTATTTTTCCCCACAACAACTAGCCCAATCTATTTTAGAACGCCGACCTGGCTTCCAACCCAAGATTGGCATTATTTTAGGATCCGGTTTAGCAAGTATTGCCGGTAAGATTAGTGATAGTATCTCTATCCCTTATTATGAGCTGCCTGGTTTTCCGATGAGCAGCGTACCAGGGCACCCAGGTCAGATGCTACTAGGCTATCTTAATAACATACCTATTGTATGTTGCCAAGGGCGCGTTCATCCCTATGAAGGAATGCATGGAAAAGATTTTAAAATTTTTATTCGTACTTTAAAAAGTTTAGGTTGCCAGACTTTAGTCATGACGAATGCTGTAGGATCCTTACATAAAAATGTAGAATTAGGTCAACTGGTATTAATTTCTGATCATATCAATTTTCATCCGATGAATCCCCTCACAGGCCCTAATGATGATGAATTTGGACCCCGTTTTTTCCCCATGGACGAAGCTTACGATCCAAATATTCGGCATATCATTCAACAAACTGCAAAAAAACTTTCTATACCCTTAACAGAAGGAATTTATATCAGTACGTTAGGACCTAATTTTGAAACTCCTGCAGAAATACGTGCATTTCGACAGTTAGGTGCTGATGTAGTAGGGATGTCGACCGTCCCTGAGGTGATTGTTGCTAGACATTGCGGTTTAAAAGTAGCCGTAATTTCTGTGGTAACCAATCTAGCTGCCGGTCTTAGTAATGAACCCATTACGCATGAAGGAACTGTCCATTTTGCCGCTAAAGCGAGCGACAATCTAGGCCGATTGCTTGAATCAGCCATCGTGAAAATCGCTAATTAGTACCTCACCCACTTCGAAAATATGAATGGGTAAGGCAACACAGGAAAAAATTCAAGCGCGAAGAGTATACTCACAGCAATCGGATTTTTGGCAAGGCGCCGCGAAAATGAGCAACCAGAGTGTATACGCTATACATGAGGATTGCGAATTGAGCAGCAACACAGACAAAAATTCAAGTACGAAGAGTATATTTATTGTATGGTATAACCACCATCGACATTAACTAATGCACCTGTCATGAACGAAGCGGCATCACTACACAAAAAACCGACAACCTGTGCCACTTCCTCAGGCTTCCCTACCCGCTTCAAAGGTAATTGCTGAGCAACCTCCTCTCGAATAGCCGCTAATGTTAAGCCTGTTTTTTGCTGAAATTGTTCTAAAACAGTTTGATACATGGGTGTATCGATAGTGCCTGGACAAACACAATTAACCCGAATTCCGTATTGAGCATAGTCTAAAGCGGTACTTTTGGCTAATTGTGCAATAGCTGCTTTGCTTGCACCATAAATAGCACATTGTTCTTTGGCAATAAAAGCTTGGTCCGAAGCCATTAAAACGATGGATCCATATCCTTGCTGTTTCATGCTAGGCAATATTTGCTGCAAACAATAAATCGTTCCTAATACATTCGTTGCAAAGACTTTTTGTATCTCTTCATTAGAGCTTTCTTCGATATTAGCAAATAAATGGATGCCTGCATTACAAAAAAGATAATCAATCTTTAGCTCATTCTGACGAATGCTTTCGATTACAGATTTAACCTGATCGGCCTTTGCAACATCACATTCTAAATAATGAACTAATGGAGATTCATCGACCCACTTTTTTTTATCCAGGATATAAACTTTTGCACCTGACTCACTAAATAACGCGACTGTTGCTGCACCAATTCCTGATGATCCACCGGTTATTATAATTGTTTTATTTTGAAACATCAGATTCCTCGCACTTCTATCTCTCCAAAAGGTAAGGCTTGTGAAAGTTCAATTAAGGATTGGCGCCATAATTCTAATAACGCCATAAAAGTCACCACCACCCCCATACGGCCCTCTTCAAATTTGAATAACTCGGTAAATTTTACATGGGATTGCGTGGTCATTTTATGCAAAATTTGCGACATTCGTTCTTTAATCGATAAGGGTTCTTCGACAATGGCATGATGTGTCCTCAAAGCTGCTCTAGCCAAAACCGCTTGAAAAGCTTCCACTAATTCCTCTAAGGCCAAAGGTGGAATTTGCCTTGGATTCCCTGCTGAGGCTAACGGGAGCCTTGCTTCAGCCATTGCTAAAAAGACATCGCGCCCTAAACGTGGTAATTGCTCTATTGCCTGTGCCGCCTGCTTGGTCCGTTCGTACTCCTGTAAACGACGGATCAATTCCGCGCGCGGATCCACTTCCTCATTGGTTTGTGCTGCAACCGGCTTTGGTAAAAGCAAACGTGATTTAATCTCGGTCAATATGGCTGCCATGACTAAATACTCTGCAGCTAATTCAATTTCCAATACCTGCATCAACTCAATATATTGCATATACTGACGCGTTATTTCTGCGACTGGAATATCCAAAATGTTAAAATTTTGCTTTTTTATTAGATATAACAGTAGATCTAAAGGTCCTGTAAACGCTTCTAATAATACTTCTAAGGCTTGAGGAGGAATATAGAGATCACTCGGCAGCTGAATCAAAGGTTGACCTCGTACAGTAGCAATAGGCACATCGGCGGGTGTCGTAACAAGCATGTTTTCAGTCATAGCGCCCGTAGTGTAATCGTTATAAGCCAAAAAATCTAAAAAAAACCGATAATAAGCCCTGCAACAACGGGCCTAAGATTCGGCCCAAAACACCGCTGGCTAATAAAAGCACTAAAATAAAAAATCCATACACCTCTAATTTATTAAATTGGTAGGCCATACTCGGTGACAAAAAACTAGCTAACACGCGACTACCATCTAAAGGCGGGATCGGAATTAGGTTTAATAACATTAAAACTAAATTAATCGATACGCCAATCTGGGCCATGTAAACAAAAGGTGCATTATCAAAACTCATAGCAATTTTGGCGATACCCACCCACAATAAAGCCATCGCGAGATTGGCGAAAGGACCTGCGGCAGCGACTAAAGCCATATCCCGCCTAGGATTTTTAAGATTTTGCCATGTAATGGGCACCGGCTTAGCCCAGCCAAATATAAAGCCACCCAAGGAAAAAAGTAGGGCGGGCACAATAATCGTTCCAATCGGGTCTATATGCTTCAAGGGGTTCAGGGTTAAACGACCCAATAATTTTGCCGTCGGATCGCCGCATTTAGAGGCAACCCAGCCGTGTGCCGTTTCATGGACAGTAATGGCAAATAATAAGGGTATCACCCAGAGTATTATTTTTTGACCTAAAGAAAAATCACCTATCATCGCTTAACTCAAAGCTCATTAAAATTTAAAGTATATACTCTTATTAACGGAATAAGCGAACAGTTTTATTCAATATTTTTCTCAAAATCCGCCCATTTAAGCTAAATTTAGCAGTTTATCTTTCATGTTAATGTTACTCATTTTAATTAGATATTTCACCACAGCACAGAAATAGGCGGACTTTTTTATTAATACTACTTAATACTGTCTTAAGAAAATTTATTTACAGTAGTGAGAAATTACAATTTGAGCTTAACAACATGCCAGCAAAAAAAACTCACTCTAATGAATCAATTTTAATTGATGAATCAGAATTTAAAAAAGCAGAACAAACCACTAATCAAGAACTCGAATGTTTTTTAACCGCGCTTATGGAACGTGCCAACAAGAGTTATGATATAGTCTATCGCGCCCCCTCAATCAACTAATAATCTTTATCTTGAGGCTTGGATATCAATGCTTTATTCTAATGTGCATGCATTAAATTTAGAGCCCAAAACGAAAAAAGAATTAGATGAATTAAACAAAAGAATCAAAAAATTGAAACTGATTTCACCCAATTAAAAACGAAAACCTCAAGTTTAAATTCAAACGACAATAGTTTAGTTAGCTTATCAAATTATATCGATGAGTTTGAAAACACTTGGAAAACCAAGGAAAAAAGACTTTTAGCAGACGTTAATTTTAACTTTGCAGAAACCTTAGTAGAAAATTCAGATTTAGAAAACGCCCTAAATTATTTTAAGAAATCAATGAGTCTATATAATAATGCAGCTGCATATGCTGAGAAGAAGCTTGAAAAGAATCAGCTATTGGAATTTGAAAATCAAACAAACTCACGTTTGAAAGAAGTAGAAAAAATAATTTCCTAAAACACGCTGAGTAAAAGTAATAATGTTAATGATAATGACCCAGTAAAAAAATTCACCCTACATTTTAAAAAAAATTCCGATTCAACATCACAATGGACTATTGTTAGTCCCGTGACATCCCAACCAATTAAAGAATCGGCAGAAAGAAAAAGAACCCAAAAATTAAATGCAGAGCCTTTTCAGCGTGAAACTAAAAAGCAAAAAATAGATCTTTGGGCTATAGAATGTGAAAAAATATTAGCTAAATTTAACGAGCTTAACGTAGCTATTGATCTAAACCACCTATCAAACAATAAAAAATCGTTTAACGAACGTAAAGCCATTCCTCATAATAATTATGCTATTTTCCTAATAGAAAATTTAAATAACGCAGCAAAAAACTACTCTGACGCCGAAAAAATTGCATCTTTAAAGAAAGCTGAACAACTTCTCGAAAAATCTGCAGAATTTTATAACCATGCTAATTTAGTTGAAGAAAAGAATAGTATAGAACATTGCATAAGGACTATTCGCTCAAGTGTTAAACACTTAGAAACTACCCTTAACCAAATAACTAAAGCTAAAGCTAAAGCTGACGATTCTCCGTCAATTAAAACACGAGCACTTCGAACAAACCCAATAATAAACAATGTTGAAAACCTGCGAAAATACCAGCCTATTCTTTCAACTAGATTAGCTTATAAATTTTTTAACATCTCTTTTCCAGAAGGTGACACTCAAACTACTAACCCACAAAATACAAAAAAAATTTCTACTGTTAAGATCTAAGTCGCTCAAGTGAATAAAATCCGGTAAAATTGGGATCGAAATTTTTCAATCCCAAAAAAAAGCGGAGTAGCGCGCATGTCTTACCAGCATATTCAGATTCCAAATTTCGGCGAAAAAATATCGGTTAATCCCGATTATTCCTTAAATGTGCCGAATCAACCGATTATTCCTTTTATTGAAGGCGATGGTATCGGTATTGATATCACACCCGCGATGCGTCGCGTGGTCGATGCCGCTATCAACAAAGCGTATGGCGATACACGTCGAATTGCTTGGATGGAAATTTATGCGGGAGAAAAAGCCACACAAGTCTATGGTTCGGATGTCTGGTTACCCGAAGAAACACTCGCTGCGGTGCGTGACTATGTTGTTTCTATCAAAGGCCCACTGACTACACCGGTAGGCGGAGGTATTCGCTCCTTAAATGTCGCTTTGCGCCAGCAATTGGATCTGTACATTTGTTTACGCCCGGTCCGGTATTTTAAAGGGGTACCTAGTCCGGTGCGCGAACCTGAAAAAACCAATATGGTCATCTTTCGAGAAAACTCTGAAGATATTTATGCGGGCATAGAATGGGAAGCCGATAGTAGGGAAGCCAAAAAATTGATCGCTTTCTTACAACATGACATGGGTGTTAAAAAGATTCGTTTTCCTGAACATTGTGGTATTGGCATTAAACCAGTGTCCAAAGAAGGGACTCAGCGTTTAGTTAAAAGCGCGATTCAATATGCTATAGTTCACGATCTGCCTTCAGTAACCTTAGTGCATAAAGGCAATATCATGAAATTCACCGAAGGTGCCTTTAAAGATTGGGGATATGCGGTGGCTAAAGAACAATTTGGCGCCGAGCTACTCGATGGTGGACCTTGGATGCGTCTAAAAAATCCGCAGACAGCAAAAGAAATCATTATTAAAGATTTTATCGCCGATGCCTTTTTACAACAAATTCTATTACGTCCGGCTGAATATAGTGTGATTGCAACATTAAATCTGAATGGAGATTATATTTCGGATGCCTTAGCGGCACAAGTCGGTGGTATCGGCATTGCTCCCGGTGCAAACTTAAGTGACAAAGTCGCTATGTTTGAAGCAACCCATGGTACCGCACCTAAATATGCAGGGCAAAATAAGGTTAATCCCGGATCGCTCGTCTTATCTGCAGAAATGATGTTGCGGCATTTGGGTTGGAATGAAGCTGCCGATCACATCTTAACGGGTATGGAAGGTGCTATCCAAGCCAAAACTGTAACCTATGATTTTGCTCGTTTAATGAGCGATGCTATAGAAGTCAGCTGTTCTGATTTTGCTCAATCTATTATCGATCATATGTGCAATAAACAAACAATAGCCTCTGTTACTGCTTTATAAAATAATCATTTTACATTCTTTCCATGAGCTAAGAAGAAAATTTTAATTTTCTTCTTAGCTCATTTTACCGAATGATCTCATCCCCTCTACTCAATGCATACTAACAAACTATCCAAAAAATCCCTCTTCTCTTTATCTGTCTTAAAAGGTTGAAAATTACGCAAACTCGCAAATCCTTAAATTTCGACTAGGCTAAAAATAAAGGGAAATAATTTTTTCAACATGGACTACCCAGCTATAAAACAACAGTGAAACTCGCCTTTATGTGAGAAGTCACGGATTTCATACGATTAGAAAAGGAGGGCTACCATGTTTAGCAAAGAGCTTGAAGTTAGTTTAAATTCTATATTCAAACAAGCCCGTGAAAAACGTTATGAATATTTAACCGTTGAACATCTATTGTTAGCACTTTTAGATGAAGCTTCTGCCGTTGCTGCGCTGAAAGCGTGCGGAGCAAATTTAAATCGGCTTAAGAACGAGATTAGCAATTTTATTGCGGCAACCACGCCTTTGTTTCCATCTGCGGATCCTAATCTCGATATACAACCCACATTAGGTTTTCAACGGGTTTTACAACGTGCTATTTTTCAAGTGCAATCCAGCGGAAAAACCCAAGTACATGGCGTTAACATCTTAGCCGCTATTTTCGGTGAGCAAGATAGCCAAGCTATTTATTTTTTGCGTCGTGAAAATGTAACGCGCTCAGATGTATCGAATTATATATCTCAAGAGCTACCTAAATTACAAAATAATTTGGAGCCTAAATTAAATCAATTTGTGACTGAAGAAGAGGTCCCCATTGAAGGTCCTGGAAATAGTCCATTGGAACTTTATGCGATTAATTTAAATAGCAAAGCACGTCTTGGAAAAATTGATCCTTTAATTGGGCGCGAAGAAGAATTAGCACGCGTTATTCAAATCCTTTGTCGCCGTCGTAAAAATAATCCTTTATTAGTCGGCGAAGCGGGTGTCGGTAAAACAGCAATCGTAGAAGGACTCGCTAAAGCAATTATTGAAGAAAATGTTCCTGTAGTTCTTGCTAACAGTATTATTTATTCTTTAGATCTCGGTAGTTTACTCGCCGGAACCAAATATCGTGGCGATTTTGAAAAAAGATTTAAAGCTTTATTGGCACAACTTAAACAAGAACCTCAATCGGTACTCTTTATTGACGAAATTCATGTCGTGATTGGTGCGGGTGCTGCCTCAGGTGGTGTCATGGATGCCTCAAATTTAATTAAGCCGTTACTCACAACGGGTGAATTAAAATGTATCGGTGCTACTACCTACCAAGAATACCGTAGTATTTTTGAAAAAGATCGTGCGCTAGCAAGACGTTTCCAAAAAATTGATGTCCCTGAACCCAATGTAAAAGAAACCATTGCGATTCTACGTGGCCTACGCGATAGATTAGAAGCGCATCATCATGTCAAATATCGGATGAATGCCTTACGTGC
Organism: Candidatus Aquirickettsiella sp.; assembly: GCA_049283295.1. Classification (GTDB taxonomy): domain Bacteria; phylum Pseudomonadota; class Gammaproteobacteria; order Diplorickettsiales; family Diplorickettsiaceae; genus Aquirickettsiella. The sequence continues at coordinate 8,833 of JBAPVR010000014.1, read as the reverse complement.
TAGCGTAGAGCTCGCCGCACGATATTTACCGGATCGTTTCTTACCCGATAAAGCGATTGATATCGTAGACGAAGCGGGTGCTTATCAAGCATTACGGCCTCATCATAAAAGAAAACAAGTCATTGGTATCCATGAAATCGAAGCGATTGTCGCCAAGATGGTGCGTATTCCCACGCGCAATGTTTCTGCTTCAGATAAAAGTCGTTTACGTCATTTAGAAACAAAATTAAAAGCACGCGTATTCGGTCAAGATATAGCGATCGAAAATCTCTGTGCCGCCATGAAATTAACGCGTTCTGGTTTAAGAGAAACCAATAAAACGATTGGTTCCTTTCTTTTTGCAGGCCCAACGGGTGTGGGTAAAACAGAGGTTACGCGTCAACTTGCAGAATTGATGGGCATTGAATTATTGCGCTTTGATATGTCTGAATATATGGAAAGGCATAGCGTGTCTCGTCTAATAGGTGCTCCACCAGGCTATATTGGTTATGATCAAGGTGGCTTATTAACTGAAGCGGTTACAAAACATCCTCACGCTGTCTTATTATTGGATGAAATTGAAAAAGCACATCCCGACATTTTTAATCTTTTATTACAAGTGATGGATCACGGTAACTTAACCGATACCAATGGTCGAAAAGCTGATTTCAGTCATATTATTTTAGTCATGACGAGTAATGCGGGGGCCGAGCAACTTAGCCGTCATGAGATAGGTTTTACACCTAGTTTGAATCATGCGGAAAATTCAGACGCTATCAAACGCCTATTTTCTCCTGAATTTCGCAATCGCTTGGATGCCACTATCTACTTTAATTATTTAAATACAAGCATCGTCTCGCAAGTCGTTAATAAATACTTACTCGAATTGGAAGTACAACTTGAAAAGAAACATGTCACTTTGCAGGTAGACAACACCGCCCGTGTCTGGTTAGCTAAACATGGTTATGATAGAAGCATGGGAGCACGTCCAATGATGCGTCTCATTCAGGAAAGAATTAAAAAACCAATTGCTGATGAACTACTCTTTGGACGTTTAGTACACGGTGGTCACTTAACATTAACGTGTAGCAACGATGAACTACAATTGATTATTTCTGAAAAAAGAGGACTTATTACGGCCCCCGAACCCAATAAAAATCTATCTCAAGCACCTATTAGCTAGGCTTAGATTTATCCGTCTCGGATCCTTTACCACGAAATATAATACGGCCCTTGCTTAGATCATAAGGTGTCATTTCAACTTTCACCTTATCGCCAGTCAGAACACGGATATAACTTTTTCGCATACGTCCAGAAATATGGGCCTTAATAACATACCCATTTTCTAATTCCACTTTAAATAAAGTATTAGGTAAAGTCTCAATAACTGTACCTTCCATCACTATCTGATCTTCTTTGGCCATAATTTACCTAAGCTTAATTCTCTCACGCATTAATAACGGCTATGTTGCCGTAAAAGCCATTCGTTTACAATAACATTTTTTTCAACAGCCGTTATACTCTTAACCTAGGGCCACTACTATAGGAAGTCAGACTACCGATGAATCATGCATTATCCCAAGTTCATTGCGACGCAAAAAAGTTAGGAGACAAACTCAAACAACAACATTTACAGCTAGTCACGGCAGAATCTTGTACAGGAGGACAATTAGCACAAACTATTACCAGCGTTCCTGGTGCTTCCAAATGGTTTGAGCGCGGATTTGTCACTTATTCTATTTTAGCGAAACAACAAATGCTAGAGGTAGATGAAACCCTCATCAACCAATATGGGCCTGTCAGTGAGGAAGTCGTGCTCGCGATGGCTAACGGGGCCTTAAACAAAAGTCCTGCTAACATCTGCATCGCCATTTCTGGGATTGCAGGACCTCAGGGTGGCACAGAAAAATTACCGGTAGGCACGATATGGACGGCTTGGGTTGCTAAAAATGCGTTCAGCAAAACCCAATGTCAGCATTATATCGGTGATCGATTGATTATTCGTTATGCAGCAGTAGAATTTGCATTGCAAACATTGTTAAACTTAATCAAATAAAATATTAATAGATAAAAGAGAATTTTCATCCTTTGTGTCTTTTTTGCTTGCTCTACACCTGAGATCTGCGCAAATAGCCTCTAGAGGTCATAATCGATCGTTAAAGGTGCATGATCCGAGAACCGTTGATCTTTATAGATCGCAACCGATTTAATTTTATCCTTTAACCCAGGAGTAATTATTTGATAATCAATTCTCCATCCAACATTATTGTCCCAAGCGCGTCCACGGTTTGACCACCAGGTATATTGTTCTACTTGTTGATTCATCTCTCGGAAAGCATCCACATAGCCGATAGGTCCTAATACCTGATCCAACCAAGCACGTTCTTCCGGCAAAAAGCCAGAATTTTTTTGGTTACTACGCCAATTTTTTAAATCGATGGCTTGATGCGCAATATTCCAATCTCCACAAATAATAAAATCGTGTTTTTGCTGGCGTTGTTTTTTCAAAATAGGTAAATAGTGATCCAGAAATTGAAATTTTTGCTGTTGACGTAACTCGCCACTACTACCTGATGGCATATACAACGAAGCAACACTCAATCCAGGAAAATTGAGTTGCAGATAACGACCTTCTTTATCTGCGCATTCCCAACCTAATCCGGCAGTAATTGAATCTGGCTTAATACGGCTATAGATCGCCACGCCACTATACCCTTTTTTTTCAGCATCAAAAAAATACGCCTGATAGTCTTGAGGATAATGCGCCGCATCCAACTGATCTTCTTGCGCTTTGGTTTCCTGCAAGCAAACAATATCTACATTTTGTAGTTTCAACCATTCAAAAAAGCCTTTCCGCGCAGCAGAACGAATGCCATTCACATTTAAAGTAATAATACGCATATTTTAGAAAGGTAATTTGAGATCGGGATCCATCGCTAATAATGCATTCCCAAATAAAGTTTGGATACGCTTCAAGGCAGGTAAATTATCTGCTTCAAAGCGCAGAATTAAATAAGGACTGGTATTCGATGCGCGCACTAAACCCCAGCCATCACTAAACTCAGCACGGACACCATCTATTTTAGTCAATTTCGCATCCGGAAAATCCACTTGCGCTTGGAAAGCTTGAATAAATGCAAATTTTTTATCTTCGGCGATAGACAGTTTTAACTCGGGTGTATTAATGCTGTTCGGCAATTCAGCAAATACATCACTCACATCTTTTTTGCTTTTAGCGACAATCTCTAATAATCGAGCGGCGGTATATAAGCCATCATCAAAACCATACCAACGTTCTTTAAAAAAGATGTGACCACTCATCTCACCCGCCAATAATGCACCCGTTTCTTCTAATTTAGATTTCATAATCGAATGCCCTGTCTTCCACATTAGAGATTGGCCACCGTTTTCTGCAATAAGCTTTGCCAAATGACCCGTCGATTTGATGTCATAAATAATGAGCGCACCAGGATTACGCGATAATACATCCATCGCATACAACATCATTTGTCTATCAGGCCAAATAATTTCTCCTCGATTCGTGACCACACCCAGTCTATCGCCATCTCCATCTAAGGCCAATCCAATATCTGCCTTATGCTGTTTCACACTGGCAATTAAATCATTTAAATTCTCTGGCACGCTGGGATCCGGATGATGATTAGGAAAATGGCCGTCCACATCACAAAATAGCTCAATCACTTCACAACCTAAACGTCGCAATAATTCGGGAGCAACCACACCGGCTACACCATTCCCACAATCCAGCACGACACGCAAAGGTCGCGCTAAAGAAATATCTTGTGTAATCCGATTCAGATAAGCTTCAGTAACCGATATTTGCTGGTAACTACCTTTTCCTGATTTAAAGCCACCGGCTTGAATGCGTGAATAAAGTTCATCTATAGTGTCTTCCGATAAGCTTTTTCCTGCTATCACTATCTTTAAGCCATTATAATTCGATGGATTATGGCTCGCCGTTAACATCACTCCTGAACGATAATTTAAATAACGCGTTGCAAAATAAAGCACTGGACTAGGGACTTGTCCAATATCTATTACATCGCAGCCACTTTCACGCAATCCCTGCTGTAAGGCCTGCATCAAAACAGGTCCTGACAAGCGTCCGTCACGCGCAGTGATAATGGTTTGTTCGCCTTGCTCTTGGGCGACATTAGCTATCGCTTTCGCCAATGTATAGATGAGCTCGGGTGTTATCGTCTCACCCACGATGCCTCGAATATCGTAGGCACGAAAAATACTTTTTGAAACCTCTGCAAAAGAAATTTGTTGCATATCACCTCTGTTACCTACAAATCGACAAAATTCGCCTATCGTACAAAAAATTTAATCATCAGCGCATAAAACTAGCCCCGGCGGCCTATCGCATGGAAAACAAGTCATCCCATAAACATGTTTTACCCAACTTATTCACAGCTTACTAAAGTCTTCTTCACTTCATATAGTGGTTGCATAGTATAGAAACCACATGATATTGTGTTATATCATTTCCATAGACATAATTCCTCACAACCTTTTTTAAGGAGCATCCATGAGCGGACTTTCATCCGAACTAATGACTTCTTCTCTTCTGCTTAACAGCGCCGAGATTCTACTACCTGAAGCGGAAGCAGAACAAGAGAGTAAACCCATCTGCACGTTACAAGTTATAAAACGTAATGGGAAACTTGTTAATTACGATCCAAGTAAAATTAGGATTGCAATTACTAAAGCTTTTCTCGCTGTAGAAGGTGGACAAGCAGCATTGTCTACACGTATTCATGAACGAGTATCGCAACTCACACAACAAGTCACCAACATCATACAACAACGCCACCCCAATGGTGGAACATTGCCTATTGAAGCCATACAAGATCAAGTTGAATTGGCTTTAATGCGTGTAGAAGCTCACCAAGTTGCGCGCGCCTACGTGCTTTATCGTGAAGAACGACGAAAAATGCGTGCAGAAACGAAATCACAGTCTGAGATTCAATTACAAATAACCTTAGCCGATGGTAGCCAACGTCCACTCGATCTCATACAACTGAGCCTGTTGATCACGGAGACCTGTAAAGATTTAAGCGAAGTAAAACACGAACTCATTTTACAAGAAACCTTACGTAATCTATATGACGGCATGCCTGTCGCAGAAATTGATAAAGCACTCATTATCAGCGCGCGTTCTCTTGTTGAACAGGATCCTAATTATACTTACGCAACTGCACGTTTCTTATTACGCACATTATATACAGAAGCATTAAACTTTCTTGCACTACCCGCGACAACACCCACCAGTGAGCATGGTGTATACCATCACTACTTCCAACACTATATCAGGCGCGGTGTTAGCTTAGAATTATTGGATCCACAATTACAAAGCTTTGATTTAGAAAAATTAAGTAAGGCCTTACTACCTGAACGCGATCAGAAATTTACTTATCTAAGTTTACAAACTTTATATGATCGCTATTTTTTGCACGCCGATGATATCCGATTTGAATTGCCCCAAGCTTTCTTTATGCGTGTTGCCATGGGACTTGCGCAACAAGAACCTAACAAAGAAGAACGAGCGATTGAGTTTTATCTTTTACTTTCATCTTTTGACTACATGGCATCCACGCCTACTCTATTTAACTCTGGAACTCTACGACCACAACTTTCAAGTTGTTTTTTAACCACGGTATCGGATGATCTCGATCAAATTTATAGTGCAATAAAAGATAATGCCTTACTTTCAAAATTTGCCGGTGGCTTAGGCAATGACTGGACTTCAGTTCGAGCACTAGGCGCACGAATTAAAGGCACCAATGGCAAGTCACTGGGCGTCGTACCTTTTTTAAATGTAGCTAACGCTTCTGCTGTAGCCGTCAATCAAGGAGGTAAACGTAAAGGGGCTGTCTGCGCTTATTTAGAAACATGGCATTTAGATATCGAAGAATTTTTAGAATTACGAAAAAATACCGGTGACGACAGGCGGCGCACGCACGATATGAATACCGCAAATTGGGTACCAGATCTATTTATGAAACGACTCATGCAAGGAGAACACTGGACTTTATTCTCACCCGATGAAACACCGGATTTACATGATGCGTTTGGTTTAGAATTTGAAGAAAAATATCAAGTCTATGAAGCCAAAGCTGCGCGCGGTGAAATTAAAAATTTCAAAACTATTCCTGCAGCCAATCTATGGCGAAAAATGCTGAGCTTATTATTTGAAACTGGACACCCTTGGATCACATTTAAGGATCCTTGCAATTTACGCTCACCACAACAACACGTTGGAACCATTCATAGCTCCAATTTATGTACTGAAATTACGCTCAATACCTCTATTGATGAAATAGCCGTCTGTAATTTGGGAAGCATTAACTTGCCTCAACATCTAACAGAATCCGGAGAAATCGATCAAGAGAAATTGCGTCGCACTATCCGCACTGCCATTCGCATGTTAGATAATGTCATTGATATCAATTATTACACCGTGCCACAAGCACGCCGTTCGAACTTAAAGCATCGTCCTATCGGTTTAGGTCTGATGGGTTTCCAAGACGCTTTATATCAATTACGACTACCTTATGCTTCAGAAGCCGCAATTACTTTTGCTGATCATTCTATGGAATCGATTAGTTATTACGCCATAGAAGCTTCCAGTGATTTAGCTAAAGAACGGGGTTCATATGAAAGCTTTAAGGGATCATTGTGGAGTCAAGGTATCTTACCCCTAGATTCTATTACGCTATTACAAAAAACCCGTGGCGAATTCTTAGATCAAGATCAAACCGCTCATTTAGATTGGGATACATTACGAAAAAAAGTGATGACAGAAGGTATGCGTAACTCGAATTGTATGGCCATTGCACCGACAGCCACTATTTCCAATATCTGTGGCGTTTCGCAATCGATAGAGCCGACCTATCAAAACCTTTTTGTAAAATCCAATATGTCCGGTGAATTTACCGTGATCAATCCCTATTTAGTCAAAGATTTGAAACTACTCGGATTATGGGATGCCGTGATGCTGAATGATCTTAAATATTATGACGGTAGTTTGCAAAAAATTGAACGAGTTCCTGATAGCTTAAAACAACTGTATGCCACTGCCTTTGAAGTTCCCACACATTGGCTGGTTGAAGCCGGATCGCGCCGACAAAAATGGATTGATCAAAGTCAATCATTAAATCTTTACATGGCGCAAGCTTCTGGTAAAAAACTCGATGAACTTTATAAACGGATTTGGCTGAAAGGATTAAAAACAAGTTACTATTTACGGACGATGGGCGCTACACATACTGAAAAAGCAACCTTAGAAAAAAGTCACTTAAATTCAGTACAAATGGACAACACAACCGGCCCTGCTTGCTCGATAATTGACCCAGGTTGCGAATCATGCCAATAAATTACTGGTTTTGTGGAGAACATTACTCTTATGAGAGGATAAAACGATGAATACGACTGAACACGTAGCCGGTGGTTTTACCGGTCTAGAAACACTCGAAATAGGTGCGGCGCGCGTACAAGTAGATGACAAGAAGATCATCAACTGTCGCGCCGATCTCAATCAACTGGTCCCATTTAAATATAAATGGGCCTGGGAAAAATATTTGGCGGCCTGCGCTAATCATTGGATGCCACAAGAAGTTAACATGTCGGCAGACATTGCATTATGGCGTGACCCAAAAGGATTAAGCGAAGATGAACGTTTGATCATAGAACGCAGCTTAGGTTTTTTTTCAACCGCTGATTCCCTGGTTGCAAATAATCTGGTCTTAGCCGTCTATCGTCATATTACCAATCCAGAATGCCGACAATACTTACTCAGACAAGCCTTTGAAGAGGCTTTGCATACACATGCCTATCAATATGTCATAGAAAGTTTAGGTATGGATGAAGCACGCCTTTTTAATATGTACCGCGAATTACCTACGGTAGCTAAAAAAACTGAATGGGCGCTTCCCTTTACACAAAGTTTAGCCGATCCCAATTTTCGTACCGGCACACCCGAAAATGATCAACGTCTATTGCGTGACTTAATTGCTTTTTATGTGGTGTTCGAAGGCATATTTTTCTACGTTGGTTTTTCACAGATCCTAAGCATGGGTCGACGCAATAAAATGACCGGAACCGCCGAGCAATTTCAATATATCTTACGTGACGAATCGATGCATTTAAATTTTGGTATCGATGTGATCAATCAAATTAAATTAGAAAATCCACATTTATGGACATCGGAATTCAAACGCTATGTGATTGATCTCGTCAAAGAAGGCGTCGATCTAGAATATCAATATGCTTTAGATACTATGCCGCGCGGCATCCTTGGATTAAATGCTAACATGATGTGGGATTATTTACGTTTCATCGGCAATCGACGTCTCGCACAAATTGGTCTGCCTGAACAATATCCTGGCGTTAGCAACCCTTTACCGTGGATGAGTGAAATCATTGATCTGAAAAAAGAAAAGAATTTCTTTGAGACCCGCGTAACGGAATATCAAACCGGCGGAAGTTTAAATTGGGATGATTGATAGCAGGGTTCACAAAAAATCCCACGCCTGAGCGTGGGATGTGACGGGTCCGTTAAATTAATTTCCGAACAAAAACAAACTTTGCAAGTTACTTAATTGTAGTAGTTCCGACCTAATCGTACAAAGAGCTTGAAAAAGCGAGAGTTTCCGGTTTTGATAGAAGTGTAAAGCTTTGAATCAAAACATAAAAATAGAGGAGACTCTCATGTTACATACTACTGATAAAATTATTAAACATAAAGTCGGATTGCTTAATTTAGCGGAGGAATTAGGAAACGTATCGAAAGCTTGCCAGGTCATGGGGTTATCACGAGATACCTTTTATC
>JBAPVR010000013.1:0-86135 GCA_049283295.1 Candidatus Aquirickettsiella sp. | reverse complement strand
TTTATTAATTTTGGGTCTAGGTTTATTTCTTGTTCTTGTTTCATTGCTTATTTCTCAATTAGCTCTAGCGTTTTTGTCGCTAGCTTAGTTAATAATAAGCACTTACACAATTTTATTTACAGGCTCTTGCTCCCCAATTTTATCTGCACGCCATGGATTTCCGTCCATAACTTTGAGCCTATTTTCTGGCGTTGTGAACAGCTTTTTATAATCACAAAAATGGGAATCCGTTGTTGACCCCATAGTCAGTCGTTCAGTTTCTATAGTAACGTTTAATTGTTGGGTTTCTAAATTTTTTTCAAAATGGATGTGTGATTTCATTTAACTTCCGTTGTTAATAGACTATTTTAATTAAACCGTATATCGCTTTAATAAGTAACTAAACACCGCTAATATCGCCATGGCTTCTCCACCTTCGGGTCGGCCTGGCCTGGTATTGACATTATAAGCATTAAAATCAAAGTGTAACCAGGTGGTCTCTTCACTAATAAAACTACGCAAAAACAATGCCGCGGTAATCGCACCCGCAAACGGAGAAGATCCACAATTATTTAAATTGGCAAATTTGCTATCGAGTAATTTTTGATAGGGTTTATACAAAGGCAAACGCCACACGGGATCCTGTTCTTGATGACTATGCTGAATAACATCCTGTGCTAATTGCTCATCGTCAGTAAAAAAAGCACTTATTTCTGTTCCAACGGCACCTCGTGCGGCACCGGTTAATGTCGCAAAATCGATCAACAATTCTGGACTTTCACTATCAGCTTCACACAAAGCATCCGCTAAAACAAGACGACCTTCGGCATCGGTATTTCCAACCTCTACGGTTAAACCATGTCGCGTTTGAATAATATCACCGGGTTTATAAGCGTTACCTGCAATCAAATTTTCTACTGCCGGAATCAATAAACGTAAACGCACCGGTAATTGATGTGCCATAATCATTTCCGCCAAGCCAATGGCATTCGCTGCTCCACCCATATCCTTTTTCATCGCCAACATATTGCCGCTGGACTTTAAATTATAACCACCGGAGTCAAAACACACCCCTTTACCCACCAACGTAATTTTTGGATGTTTACTATCGCCCCATCTTAAATCTACCAAACGTGGTTCATGACAACTCGCCTTACCCACGGTATAAATAGCAGGATAGTTAGTTGTTAACAAATCACCGCCGACTATCTGTGTGACTATGGCATGATGTTTTTTACCGATCTGAAATACATTCTCTACTAGCTCGGCGGGATCCATATCATCCGCCGGTGTATTGATCAAATTACGCACTCGATAAATCGCTTCAAGTTTTATCTTTAACGGGGCATGATTTCTTTTCGAAATAAGCAATTGCACTAAGGGTCGAATGGAGGTTTTATAACGTGTAAATTCATACGCACCCAAGCCCCATGCGAATGCAATTTGTTCCATTAATAGCGGGTTATCAATACCTACAACCTGATAATGTCCTGCTGGCAGGATGTTGGGAAGCAAACCAAACGTCCAAAAATCTGCTTCGTCATTACGTATCAATAGAACTTGCTGCAATTGCCCTGCTATTCCAGGAAGTAAACTATAACTTCCTGGCTTTGCCATAAAATTGATGGTCTGTAACCATTGTTGTGTCGCTTTTGTTTGATCAGTTAACCATGTTGACCATTGCTCAGGCAAAATGGTTGTAATAGGAATCGATCGCGAAGATTCTTGAACAAAACACTTAAGCACTCAAAACCTCCTGTGCTGAAAGAACGCCAATAGGCATATTAACTCCACTTAAAGAATGTTGTCAGGTACTTCCTTGTGCCACTATTATTTGTCTTTGGCTGCTAGGTCTACACGTGGACACCTCAAAATACACAAGTTTTTCAAAAAGTTCCATCATTTGAGTGTGTCTTTTTATGTAAAATTGAAAAATTCAAACTGTCAGCAAGCTTTCGATTAACATGAAATCATGTTAGTTATCATTGATGTTATTCAGCATTAAATGATATAAAATCTTTTTTTCCTCTGCGTTTAAACCAGATTGCTTTCCTTGTTGTAATAACTTATCGATCTGCCTTTCTGCGACTGTTTTTTTTAGATGCTTAAGTAAATCATGAAATTCTGCTTGTACGCCTGACTCGGGGATAGCTAAGGGATAATGGATTAATTGTTGGAGGATTTTATGACAAGCTTCATCTTCTCGCCAATATTCAAGTAACATGGCGCTCGTTAGTTCGGAATTTTGTTTAAGTAGTAAAAATAATTTGATTAATAAATCACTCCCAGGTAATTCTAATCGACTTAATGTATGGCATTGTTTGTCGGAAAGTGATTTAACAACTTGAGGAAATTGTACTAATAAGGCAATCGCTAAACGCATTGGTGAAGAACGATTCGCCTTATTCGTTTTGTGTATTTTTTTTTGCATTGTTTTTATTGAATTGCTTTTATCATTGACAGTAACTTTTTTTAATGTCACCACATCCATATTCACTAAAGCGGCCAGTTGTTCAAATAATTTATGTTGCATAATACCCCCCGCTACTTTTTCCAGCAGCGGAACCGCTAACTTCGCTAAACGAGCCTTACCTTCTAATTGCTGTATATCAACCTGCGTTAACAAATAACCAAATAAAAACTCACCTAGGGATTGTGCTTGCTGTAAACAAGAAATAAATTCAGTGCGACCTTTTTTTTGTAGCAAAGAATCTGGATCTTCGCCATTCGGTAATAATAAAAAACGTAGTATATAGCCATCTGTTAATAAATCTAAACTCTGCTCGAGTACGCGCCATGCCGCTTTTTTACCGGCAATATCACCATCAAAACAAAAAATTATTTCCTGTGTATGGCTCATCAATCGACTTATTTGATCGCGGCTGGTAGCCGTACCTAAGGTTGCGACTGCAAAGGGCAGATCGGCTTGAAATAAGGCTAAAACATCCATATAACCTTCAACCACCATGATACGTTCAAGCTGCCGATTCGCCTGAAATGTTTCATAGAGGCCATACAGTTCTTTACCTTTATGAAACAGCACCGTTTCAGGCGAATTCAAATACTTGGGTTCTTGTGGGGCTATGACTCGACCGCCAAAACCGACGACACGCCCTCTTCTATCCCGAATAGGAAATAAAATGCGGTCACGAAACCTATCATAATACCCTTGTCCTTCAGATTTTTTGACTAATAACCCCGCTGCCAATAAATTTTCTGTATCATTAAATGCTTTGAGCAAGGTATCCCAAGCACGGGGAGCATAACCCAAGCTAAATTTCTTGGCTATCTCGCCAGATAGTCCGCGTTGTTTAAGATAGTTGATAGCGAGTGTATTATGTCGTAGTTTATTAGCATAGAATTGCGCCACTTCTTCTAACAAACTAAAAAGATTAGCAGAACTTTTATAAACTTCTTGATGTTTTGCAGAATGTGGAACTTCTATTCCCATTTGTTCCGCTAGCACGTTTACTGCTTCTACAAAACTCAGTTTTTCATAGTCCATTAAAAAACTTAACGCATTTCCACCCATAGAACAACCAAAGCAATAATAAAATTGTTTTTCAGGCGTCACGGTAAAAGAAGGTGTTTTTTCACTATGGAAAGGACAACAGGCTAGATAATTTTTGCCTTTTTTTCGTAACGGAACACGCACATCAATAAGCTGCACAATATCAGTGCGCGCTAAAAGCTCGTTAATAAATTCCTGTGGAATCGGCGCTATAGACATATATTCCTGATATACTCTTCGCACTTAAATTTTTATCTGGGTTGCCGCTCAACTCACAAGCGCCTGGTTTATAAACGAAAGGTGCTGCCCTCCCTGGCTATGATACAAATAGTTGAGAGTCCCCTAATAGAAACAGACTAAACCAAGCTCGTGTTTCAAAGAAATAAACGAATTTTTAAGTCAAACGCGCTTTAATTTTTGCGCTAATCTGGGTCATGTCAGCCCGACCTTGTAATCTTTCTTTCAATTCAGCCATAACCTTTCCCATATCCTTAACAGAAGTCGCACCTACTTTTGTAATGACTTCAGATAGCATACGATCAATGTCTGCTTCACTTAAAGGTTCAGGTAAATAGGCTTGAATAATGGTGACTTCTAAACGTTCTTGCTCGGCTAAATCATTGCGTTTAGCCTGATCATATTGAGTAATAGAGTCGCGACGTTGCTTAAGCATTTTATTCAGTATCTGTGTAATACGCGTGTCGTCTACTTCAACGCGTTCATCCACTTCAACTTGCTTAATCGCCGCCAAAATGAGTCGTACCACCCCCAAACGTTGCTTATCTTGTGCTCGTAGAGCAGCCTTCATATCTTCTTGGATTCGCTGTTTGAGAGAGGGTGACATGATTAATGCTTACGCTTCATTTTAGCCATAAAAAAAGGATTATCGCGCATCAAACGCTTGCGCTGACGTTTAATCGCTGCCGCTTTTTCACGTTTTTGTACCTCACTTGGTTTCTCGTAGCATTCACGACGACGCCCTTCAGCGGGAATACCTGCCTTTTCACAGGCACGCTTATAACGGCGGATAGCCGACTCGAGTGTTTCGCTGGGTTTAAGTATTACGCCGGGCATGTAGTACACTTCCTCAATTAAAGTTAAAATAGGTGCCAATTCTAACCAGCAATCCATTAAAATGCAAAGTTTCTATTCAAAACAACCCGATTTCCAACCAAAAATACTAAATTGTGTATTAGGAATTGAGACTTCATGCGATGAAACCGGTATTGCAATTTATGAGCGTCACAAAGGTCTCATCGCACACTCACTGTATAGCCAAATTGAACTACATAATCAATATGGTGGTGTCGTTCCAGAACTAGCTTCACGTGACCATATCCTTAAAATATTACCCCTACTCCAAGAAACCCTAACTACAGCCAATTTGACGCTCTCAGCCCTTGATGGCATTGCCTATTGTGCAGGACCAGGATTAGCCGGAGCTTTATTGGTCGGCGCAGCTTTTGGACGAAGTTTAGGCTGGGCACTTGGAATTCCGACATTAGGCGTACACCACATGGAAGCTCATCTACTGGCGTCTATGCTGGAAGAACCTACCCCCGAATTCCCCTTCGTTGCTCTATTAGTATCGGGCGGTCATACCCTGTTGGCGCAAGTAAACGCTATCGGTGATTACAAGATGCTTGGCGTAAGTCTAGATGATGCCGCAGGTGAAGCTTTTGATAAAACGGCTAAATTATTAGGTTTACCTTATCCTGGTGGTCCTGCCATCGCTGCATTAGCGGCCCAAGGTCAAGCTAAACAATATTCTTTTCCACGACCTATGGTGAATAGACCTGACTGTGATTTTAGTTTTAGTGGGCTCAAAACATTCGTGAGTACGACATTAAAAAATAGTGACCAATCTCATCAAACCAAAGCAAATATTGCACATGAATTTCAAGCCGCTGTAACGGATACCTTAGTTATCAAGGCAGCACGTGCTTTAAAACAAACCGGTCTGCATCGTTTAGTCGTCGCGGGCGGGGTAGCCGCCAATACCTGGCTGAGAAGAGAACTTAATAACATGGCATTAAAACATAACGTCGCACTTTATTATCCACGACCGAGTTTTTGCACGGATAATGGTGCAATGATTGCCTATTTAGGTTATCGGCGTTTGAATCTAGGGCAAAGTGATAACTTAAGTATAAAAACCATTGCACGTTATCCTTTAGATCAATTGGATTAAATAGTTATTACGCCGTTTTCTCAAGGAGAAGGACTTACGGAGGCAGTAATATCTGCACTTTTTTCGTCTATATCTGAGAAAAAGGCAACGGAGTGTGACCGTGCCTTTTCACAGCTAATCTCTAACGTCGAAATAGATTCCGGTCGAGTAACCTGAATAGACGTACCGGGCTGTATCGGTTGATCTGATAGTAGAGCCGAATCATATTCCTCATCATTACGCAAACGAATAAAATTAAGTTCTTCGCCATTAAGCTTAGCGCAAAATATCAATCTATTCTGCAAAGTACTACTTTTATCTGAGCAAGTGATTGCAACTTTATAGTGTTGTTGTAATTTATTAAAAATATCAAAAATTGTTATGTTATCGGGCAATCCTTGTTGATCATACTCCATTAAAAATTGGTTAACACCCGATACATGATGTCGATTCCAAGCCAAAGAAAAAAATCTTTTCAAATAGCCAACTAAACCCTGACCTTTGGAATAATCCCTTAATAAGTGGATGCAAGTTTGTATTGGATCTTTTTCATAAAATGAAACAAAAGGAGAAATAGTTTCTATATTTAATTCTCGACCAGGAATGCTTGCTGAGGTAGTCAATTCATTGAGCTGATCGTTTTCTTCAGACGTTAAACTATTTTGCACTATATGAGCTAATAAGCTATTGATTTCTTGGGAGAGAAAGCTCAGATTAACATTTCTTTTTAAAAGAAATTCACTACTCTCTTCTATCGCGTGCCAATAACCCATAAAAGATGCTGGGATTTCTTCCTGCTCGTTAATAAGCTCAGTCGATTTCGTTATAGCTTTTGTTTCAGCTTTTTTCTCTACTTCGTTTATATATTTTTCAGCGCAACTAAATAATTTAATTAGGTTTAGCTTGAGTAATTCTTTTTCCTCATAAATTGCCATTAAAAATTTCTTATTTCGTTTAAGTAAAATTTCATCATCTATAGCACACAAAAGTTTAAGGAGTTTATCAAAAAAAATTGAATTTTTTTCAGTTGTTGAATCTTTTTCAGTTAATGCTTTGGCCCCAGGAAAACGGGTTTCATCTAAATAATACTCAGCTTTTTTTATTTTACCTTGAACAGTAATCTTACAATCAGAAGTAATAGGATTAATTAACTGGGCATTATCATCCGGAACCAGCACTTTAGTGTCACTTAAATCAATACCCAAGCGCTGCAAGGCAAACAACGAAACAGCAATATTATCAACTGGCATATCAAAACAAGTATTATAAACAGAAATATAGTTTACTTGTCCTTCTAATACCTTTGGGTAAGTATTCCCTCCTACTACGCTTTCTTCGATCTGTCGATTACCCATTTGTATACATCCTGCCGCTTTTAGCAAAGTTCCTTGAGCTAAGGTATATAAGTTATTAGCTGAACTATCCGTCTGCGGGACAATAAAAATTTCATTATCCCCGCTAACACCAAATTCAAAGACACCTTGTTGTACATCTCGATCGTTATGAAAGCTAGCGCTACCGTTAGTAAATTCTTTTAATTTTTTTCCAAATTGATAATCTTTTCGTAAATTATTTTGCTCGTCTAAAAAGTTATCCAAAGCCTGTAATGCCTGACTTTTTTTCACGCTGTTAATCGACGAAAAAAAATTATTTAAAAATTCCTGCAAAGGATCAGATGCCTTTGCAAGCGTACTATTTTTAAGTTTCAGCATAAATAATCTCCCTATAAATTAATTATAAAATATCCTTTATTTAACCAACATAACATAAAAATATTTATGTAAAAAGTTTCTATGAGATTTTTTTTAAAACATCTAAATTATTTTTTCTGATTTGCTTTAGACTTAATCAATGGTGGTTCTATGCCTTGCACTAGACGTTGAATATTTGAAAAATGACGCGCTATCAGTAATACCGTCATTAAAAAAATGGGTAAATAAACAGGCAAAGAATATCTATAAAAAACGAAAAAAAACGTCACAGTAGCCGCCAGCATCGATGCAACAGAAATATAACGAAATAAAAACAACGCTGCACTCCAACTCAATAGTCCTATTAAGCCTAGAGGCCAAGCTAAAGCGAGTAAACTTCCCAATGCGGTGGCGACACCTTTTCCGCCGCGGAAACTAAAAAAAACTGGATATAAATGGCCTAAAAAAGCAAAAAAGGCAATCCATGTCAAGGATGCTAGGGGCAAACCCACTAATTTAGCTAACATTACTGGAATCCAACCTTTAAGTATGTCGCCCATTAAAACAATAGCCGCTAATTTTTTTCCACCTAATCTTAGAATATTACTCGCACCTGGATTACCAGAACCTTGCGTACGAGGATCGGGTAGACCCGCACATTTGCTTACAATAATCGCACTCGAAAGAGAACCTAATAAATAAGCAATTAAAATAAAAACAAATAGCAATAACATAAATTTTCCTATAGAGTCATTAATTGATGGAATTTTGAACTTATCCGGCGTTTCACGGTAAAAATTTTGCAATACTTTAATAAGTGCTTGAGAATATCAGACACACATCAATACATCCTATAACGCTTGGCGTACATTCCTGTTAGTAAGGTCTTTTCCCGATACGCTTATTTTATCTATTCGGGAAACTGCTACTTATATAATGTAGGGTATCGTAGCAACAAGCCACTCTAACTATTTCAAAATATTCCAAGCTTTATCTTGTAGATACTACAAAATATTCGCATCTTGCATGTCCCGCGGTATAATATACTGCGGTATAATATAAACGAAAATAATTTCGTGATTGAAAATTGGGAAGCAACCACATTCAATCACCGTTTCTCGCGATGAGAATTTTTTAAGAAGGGTCTACTCTTCTTAACTGGTAGTCATTTTAGCTATGTCCTACCATGGGTCGGATCTAACGCTCATCCGACTTTAATAAAATTCACATTCTCAATTGAGTGTTTTTATAGTAATAATTATTAAAGGGCCTTACATGACGCCTAAAGCAGATAATTTAATTTGGATCGATCTCGAAATGACTGGACTTGATACCAATCAAGATAAAATTATCGAGATTGCAACCATTATCACCGATTCTCAATTAGATATTATAGAAGAGGGTCCTGTGTTTGCTATTTTTCAATCCGAACACATATTAACCGGTATGGACGATTGGAATAAACGCCAACATAAGGGTTCAGGTTTACTCGAAAGAGTGAGAGTCAGTAAAACCACTGAGGAAGAAGCAGAAAAGCAAACCTTAGAATTTATTATGACTCATGTCCCTCCCAATAAATCGCCGATGTGTGGGAATAGTATTTGCCAAGATCGTCGTTTTTTGGCCCGTTGTATGCCGGTGTTGGAGAAATATTTTCATTATCGGAATCTCGATGTTAGTACCTTAAAGGAGCTGGCCTATCGATGGCATCCTAATATTCTTGAAGGCTACAAGAAAAAATCAAAACATCTAGCTCTAGAAGATGTACGAGATTCCATTAATGAATTACGTTATTATCGCGATCATCTATTTAGACTTTCGAATTTCGAATAGGCTTAATAAAGAAAGAACATACACTCATAGAAATAGGATTTTTAGCGAGGTGTCTGGAAAATAAAAACTATCTGAATGTACAACTACACCAGCTTAGAGTTTGCATGTTGAAGGGCAACAGACAAAATTCAAATGCGAAAAGTACATTTAAAAATAACTTTTGAGACTCATTATGCCTTACTACACAACGAATGAATTAAGAAATGGAATGAAGGTCATGTTAGATAATGACCCTTACACGATATTAGCCAATGACTACGTAAAACCTGGAAAAGGACAGGCTTTTAACCGGATTAAATTACGAAACTTAAAAAACAATCGTGTGATTGAACGTACTTTAAAATCTGGAGATACTTTACAGGCTGCTGACGTATTTGATATTGAAGTCCAATACCTCTATAACGATGGACATGTTTGGCATTTTATGAATGCCGATACTTATGAACAATATGCAGCCGATGCAGCCGCGGTGACTGAAGCCAAAATTTGGCTAAAAGAACAAGATTCTTGCACGCTAACCTTATTTAACGGATCTCCTTTGTGCATAACACCGGCTAACTTTGTTATTTTGAAAGTAGTGGAAACGGATCCCGGAGTACGAGGCGATACGTCGGGTGGTGGTGGAAAACCGGCTACTTTAGAAACAGGTGCTATTGTACGAGTTCCGCTGTTTATTCAAATTGATGAATTAATTAAAGTTGATACGCGTACCGGTGAATATCTTTCCCGAGTAAAAGCATAAGATTCTATGTATAGACTCACAGCAATTGGATTTTTGGGCAAGTCGCCGTGAGAATGAGCAACCGGAGCGTGTATTAATAGATACATGAGGATTGCAATTGAGCGGCAACACAGACAAAAATTCAAGTGCGAAGCGTATAGTATAAAAAAAGATGGATGATCGTAAAATCATCCATCTCAGTTGCGCTCCTGCCCCAATCAACTGCTAAAAAACTTAGCAAGCTTATCCCAAAGCATTAACGAGTTTTAGCGTTTGTCTTTATTATCTGGCCATTGTGGTTTATTTGGATTACCTTCTGGGCCGTGTCCGCCGTGGTGTCCAGGATTGTGCGGAGGTTTTTGTGGGCCAATACCTGCATGACTTGGCCATTTTGGTTTTTGCTGTTTCTTATCGTGAGGAAATTTACCTTTGTTCATATGAGCTCCTAATTAAAACATATTAAGTACGTCTTCCCTTTAAGCCTAGCAAAGACCTCGCTAATTACCATAAGATTGCCACTAATCGATCAAAATTTAATCAACTTATGCGCGTGTAGCTAAGTAAAGCATAAAATCTTAAAAAAACACCCTAATTCGTTAGAATGAAAGCTATTGAATACTTAATAAAGAATAATGAGGCACGGCCAGAAAAAGTTATCCGTGATTGTCAGCTGAATACTTATTTAAATCCACTAAACGACGGGGTGCAACACGACCGTCTTCCAAAATTTCTCCAACACCAATAAAGCGCCCACTTTCTTGTAATAGTAAACGCAGCAATCCTTGCTTCGGAAGATTGGGTAGTAACACTGCTTGTCCGCGATACAGATAATAAGCAGCGGCTTGCGACACTTTCAAAACCGGCCATTCTTTTAATAAACTATCTAAACTCAATAATTTTTGATCACATTCAGCCTGGCTCAATATTTGCAATTCTTCCAAGCGCACCATTTGTTCAGCAAGATAATTGGCCACACCTAAACGACGTAAATCATGTACATAAGCACCGCAACCTAAGGCTTCACCGATATCTTCTACTAAGGTACGAATATAGGTCCCTTTACTACATTTTATTTCTAAATTGAGCACATTTTCATCATTGCGATCAAGCAGACGTAAGCTATGTATGTTAACGGTTCGCGGGCTCCGTTCTACCACTATACCTTGTCGGGCTAATTTATATAAAGGTTGGCCTTTATGTTTTAGTGCAGAAAACATGGGCGGAATTTGTGAAATCGATCCACGAAAAGCAGATAAGATGTTTTCTAGTTGATCAAGCGAATAATTAGAGACGGGACGCGATTCTATCATTTCCCCCTCAGCATCACCGGTATTGGTTTTAATACCTAAGCGGGCACTTACGTAATAAACTTTATCCGCATTGAGTAAAAACTGGGAAAATTTTGTTGCTTCTCCAAAACATAATGGCAACAAACCTGTTGCTAAAGGATCTAGGCTGCCTGTATGTCCCACTTTTACTGCTGAGAATAATTGCTTTGCTGTTTGTAATGCTTGATTCGAGGTCATTCCTTTAGGTTTATCAAGTAATAAAATACCATTGATGGAACGTTTTTTGGAGGTTAAGGGGTGCATAACTTATTCTTTTATAAAAATAATTATTTACATACTCTTCGCACTTGAATTTTTATCTGTGTTGCCGCTCAACTCGCAATCCTCATGTATATTAATACACTCCGATTGCTTCACTACGCGGTTACTCCAAAAAAACCTATTGCTGTGAGTATACTCTTCGTATTTTCACTTTTGTGAATGATTTATTCAGAACGTTTGGCTTTATCTTTTGCGAGAACATGGTCAATTAAATTATGCAGACGATCACTTTCTTCGATAAAATCATCATAAAAAAACCGCAGGCTGGGCACTTTATATAATTGTAAACGTTGTGCTAAAACATAACGTAAACGATTACTCGCTTTGCTTAATAATTTAACAACTAATTCTTTACTTTGTTGCTTATCATTTGAATTTTCCACATCTAACTGCGTAAATAATATATCCGCATAAGATAGATCACGTGAAACTTTTACTGAGGTAATTGTAATAAATTTCAAACGACTATCCGCTATTTCTTTATTCAGAATATTATTACTGAGTTCTTTCTGTATCAGATCGGCAATGCGCGCGACGCGACTAAATTCTTTTGGCATTAGATAGTTCTTGATATGGAAATACGCTCATAAACTTCAATCATATCGCCAACACGAACATCGGTAAAATTTTTAATGCCGATACCACATTCCATTCCATGACGAACCTCAGCCGCATCATCTTTAAAACGACGTAATGAATGCAATTCACCTTCATGTATCACAACATGATTGCGCAACAAGCGAATAGGGGCATTACGTCGTACTAATCCTTCTGTCACCATACACCCGGCGATAACACCGAGCTTGGCGGAACGAAACACTTCACGAACTTCGGCTAAACCTAAAATATTTTCTTTTATTTCCGGAGCCAACAAGCCATTCATGATGTTTTTAACTTGGTCTATCAGGTCATAAATAACACTATAATAATTCATTATTATGCCTTCTTTTTCTACCGTTTTTTTTGCAGTAGCATCCGCTCTAACATTAAATCCTAAAATTAATGCTTTGGAAGCTAAAGCAAGATTAGCATCCGATTCAGTAATCGCACCTACACCCACATAAACGAGTTTTATTTTAACTTCAGAAGTAGAAAGTTTATTCAAGACTTCTTGTAAGGCCTCAGCGGATCCTTGCATATCGGCTTTTAAAATAATATTTAAGGTCTTAACTTGGTTTTCATCCAATTGACCAAAAATATCATCGGTTTTGAGCATTCGTTGTTGTGCTAATTTAGCTTCACGTAACTTTTCTTCTCGGAATAAGGCAATCTCTCGCGCTTTACGTTCATCCGCGATAACCACGGCTTCATCACCAGCCACTGGAGGACTCGACAGCCCTAATATTTCAACCGGCATAGAAGGTCCAGCGGCTTCGACTAGCTTACCGCGTTCATCGAGTAATGCTCTGACACGACCATAAGCCGTACCTGCTAATAGCAGATCACCTTTATGTAACTTTCCTCGTTGTATCAA
This sequence comes from Candidatus Aquirickettsiella sp., assembly GCA_049283295.1. Classification (GTDB taxonomy): domain Bacteria; phylum Pseudomonadota; class Gammaproteobacteria; order Diplorickettsiales; family Diplorickettsiaceae; genus Aquirickettsiella. The sequence goes on along the minus strand of JBAPVR010000013.1, from coordinate 73,146 downwards.
TATCGTCACAACGGGTCCTTTTCCTCTATCTAAACGCGATTCTATAACTATTCCTTGTCCTGGACCTTCTTGCGGTGCTTTCAGCTCTAATATTTCTGCTTGCACTAAAAGTGAATCTAATAAATCATCAATACCTTGACCTGTTTTGGCTGAAACAGGGATAAGCATAGTATCTCCGCCCCATTCCTCAGGATTAAGACCTTGTTGAGCTAATTCATTTTTTATCCGATCGAGATCGGCTTCAGGTTTATCGATTTTGTTCACAGCAACTACAATTGGAACATTCGCTGCTTTCGCATGTTGGATAGCTTCAATGGTTTGCGGCATAACACCATCATCGGCTGCAACAACCAAAACAACGATATCCGTCACTCGTGTACCTCGTGCCCGCATAGCCGTAAAAGCTGAGTGGCCTGGAGTGTCTAAAAAAGTAATCACTCCTTTGGGGATCTCGACATGGTAAGCGCCAATATGCTGCGTAATACCACCCGCTTCTCCCTGCGTCACTTTAGTGCGTCGAATATAATCTAAAAGAGATGTTTTTCCGTGGTCAACGTGACCCATAATGGTTACCACGGGGGGGCGAGCCAATAATTCACCCATTTGTTGTTGTGTCGTATTGACTAGGCCTTCTTCTAATGCATTGGAACTGACAGGTTTAGCAATATGACCCATTTCCTCAACGACAACTATGGCAGTATCTTGATCGATAGCTTGATTAATAGTTGCAATCACGCCCAATTTCATTAACACTTTAATGACTTCCGCTACCTTAATTGACATTTTTTGCGCTAAATCACCTACTGTAATGGTTTCGGGAATTCCAACCTCATGGATCGTCGCTGCGGTTGGTTTTTCAAATTGTTGCTGTAAAATTTGATCCGGTCGCTTGTGCTTACCGGTTTTTTTACGATAACGGAATTGTTCATCGGACTCATCTTCAAGTTGATACATTGCTTTATGTCGGTATTTCGCCATTTCTTTTTCTTTTAAATTGCGATTTTTATGCTTTTTCTCACGTTCTAATCTTTCTGAATTAGTCGGTAAAGCAATAATCACTTTTTCGTTAATTGGCTTAGATTTTTTATCTGGATTTGTTGCAGACGCTATGGTTTTTTTCTCAGGTAAAGGAGCTTGTTCTTTTTCCACCGTTTCATTAGATAAAACGGGCTCTTCATTTATGGGAGTATTACTTTCAGAGGTTTGTTCAGCTTGAGCTTCAGAAACGTTCAATTTTTCTGCAGCCGTTTTTTCTGCTTGCTGCGCTAATTCTTCTGCTTCTTTTTCTTTTGCTTCGTTAGCGCGATTCGTTTCTTCATCGATTAAACCTTCATTACTTTTCACATAAATTCTTTTTTTGCGAACTTGTACTTTAATCGTCTTGGCTTTACCCGAAGTGTCTTTCACTTTAAGTAAACTCGTGCTTTTACGCGTACGCGTCAAAGTAATCACTTTTTTAGGGTTATTATCCGCAGAGGTTTCTTTTCCAATTTCCGTAGAAACCTTATTTGAAGTTTTATCTTTAATACTTTCTGTCATACTATGCTTCTCCTGCCAATATTTGACAGCTTCGAAAACCCACTTTAGTTTTTCTGAATATATATACGCTCGTACTTATATTTATCTATCGAACTTTATATAAAATCGTTAGAACAAATTCAAACTTATACTATTATTTTACTGTAATTTTTTAAGTAAAAATAATCACGCAATTTTTTATTTTTAATTACTATTTTTTCTCTTCGGCAAACCAAGGAGCACGTGCTGCCATAATTAACTGACCCGCTTTTTTTCGATCTAATTCGATAATATCTAACAAATCATCGACTGCCAACTCAGCTAATGCTTCACGTGAAGAAACACCTTTTTTAGCTAACGTGGTTGCTATCTCTTCGGTAATACCTTCTAAGGAAAGTAAATCTTGATGCGGCTCTAAAAATTTTCCCTGTTCAGATACGGTTGTTTTTTGCTTAGTCGCAACTTGCGTTGCTAATACTTCTTTAGCACGATTTTGCAGAGTCTCCACTAATTCTGAATCAAAATCTTCAATATCTAAAAGCTCTTGCGCTGATACATAAGCAATTTCTTCTAAACTCGTAAATCCCTCACGCGCTAGCATCTCGGCAAGCTCTTCATCAATAGAAAGTTGTTCCATAAAAAGATTTTGTAACCCTTCTGATTCTTTTACCACTTTTTTTGCAGCTTCTTCAACCGTGATAACATTGATAATCCATCCGGTTAATTCACTGGCTAAACGTACATTTTGACCATTGCGACCGATAGCTTGCGATAATTGTTCCTCTTGTACAGCCACATCCATCACTTTCGTGTCTTCATCCACTACGATAGAGGCAACTTCAGCAGGCGCCATCGCATTTATAACTAATTGAACTGGGTTATCATCCCATAACACGATATCAATTCGCTCACCGGCTAATTCACTGGATACGGCTTGCACTCGCGCCCCACGCATTCCAACACAAGCACCTATCGGATCAATACGACCATCATTAGTTTTAACCGCAATTTTTGCGCGTGAACCGGGATCACGCGCTGCACTTTTAATCTCGATCAACTCTTCACCAATCTCTGGTACTTCTATCTTAAAGAGTTCAATTAACATTTCGGGTCGCGTGCGACTTATCAATAACTGAGGGCCTCGAACTTGTGGATTCACGGAATATAAGTAGCCGCGCAAACGATCTTCGGATCGTACTTCTTCGCGGGGTATCATTTCTTCGCGTGGCACAAACGCTTCTACGCTTGCGCCTAAATCCACGATCAAACCTTCTCGTGTAATACGCTTGACAATGCCTGATAATAACTCGCCAATTCGACTGGTATAAGCCTCGGCTATCTTGGCACGTTCAGCTTCTCTGACTTTCTGGATAATGACTTGCTTAGCTGTTTGCGCCGCGATACGACCAAACTCCACAGAAGGCATATGCTCTTCTATCACGTCCCCTATTTGGCTATTGGGATCACGCTTTTTAGCTTCGCTTAATAGTATTTGTTTTATAGGTTCAAAAGGGACATGAACATCGTCAAGATGATTCGCTTCCATTTCATCTGCAACCACTGTCCAGTAGCGAAACGTATCATAGTCACCGGTGCGGCGATCGATAGCCACGCGGACATCGATATCTTCGCCTGCTTTTTTCTTAGTAGCCATCGCTAAAGCGGCTTCTATCGCTTTGAAAATTAACTCTTTATCAACATCTTTTTCGTTAGATACCGTCTCCGCCACTAATAAAATTTCTTTTTTCATAGCCTGCCTCCGGTTATTTATTCAATTCAGGCAATACATTCGCACGTAAAATATTGTCCCACGTTAATACGACTTCTTTCCCATCCTGGCTCAACACTATCCCAGCTACTCCTACTGATTGTAAAAGACCTTTAAATTTGCGTTGATTATCGATAGGTGTGTGTGTAGAAACACGCACACTATGACCGACATAACGCTGAAAATGCTCCTCTTTAATAAGCGGTCTATCTAAGCCTGGAGAAGAAACTTCTAAGTTATAACGACTTAGCAAAGGGTCCTCTACATCCAATAATGCACTTATCTGGCGGCTTACCCGACCGCAGTCAGCTAGCGTAATGCCCTTTTCACTATCGATATAGATGCGCAATATACTTTGTTGACCTTGTGTCAGATAGAGGCAAGCCCATAGCTCATAACCTAAGGCCTCAACCGTTGGTAATAGCTTTGCTTCTATCGCTGAGTTATTTTTCATCATCTACAACAAAGGGCTTGAATTATAAAATTACCCACTCAGCTAGCTGACGCTAAAAAATATTTTGGATGCAGCGCGCGACGCCGGCTTTTCAAGGAGCGGAGTTTACTCAATGTAAATGAGCACCGCAGATAAAGTCGGCAACAAAGCGCTGCGCCAAAAGCTTATATTTAGCGCTAGCCAGTGTACCTAGTCAAAATAAAAAGCCCCTTAATGGGGCCTATTCACGCAATAAAATTGGTAGCGGGGGTAGGATTTGAACCTACGGCCTTCGGGTTATGAGCCCGACGAGCTACCAGACTGCTCCACCCCGCGATAGCGGCACAGAGTATACTCTATTCGACACAGTAATTACAATGGGATAAAACATTCTAATTAAGTCCTAGTAACTTTAAACACCCATCTTTGCTTTAGCTGAAAAAGCACTTAAAGTCTGGGGGTTTATAGATCTATTTCTTAATCAAAAAATCATAGCTAGCATAATGTAGAGGATTTAATACCTATAAATATCAAAGCATAAAAAGCGCTAGCTATGAATATTAATACTGATAAACGTTCGCTCTCAATGTCATCTCAGTAGAATAGGAGGAAGAAGAAAAATTGTGAAGATTCAATAGCGTATCGGTTTCTTCGCTGTGGGTTTGAGTGTGCTGTGAGATAAAAAATTGCCATTGAAATTTAGTGCAAGAAATATATGGAGTTCTAGGTCTATATACGGGTGAGTCGCTATGCTCACGAAAAATTTCGGCCGTCGTGTCCCCAAAATTTGTTCGCATTACGCGACCATCATTAGGCCGCGAACGAGTCGCCTGTTCTAAGGCGTTTTGCCCTGAGAAAAGTTGATATAATTTTATTTTCCAAATTAAGATCGGCGTATTTTCCATCAACGTTTCCCAAGATCGCCGCTGCAATTCTTGCAAGCTAACATTAATGACAGGACGCAAGGTTTGCAGTTTTTTATTAACACAAAAGCTTGTCCCTCCCCCTAAGCTAGCCACTAATATTACGATACTTTCTTTTTCTAGGGCCCGCTTTAATTCTTCCAGCGTATAATTATATTTTATGAAATGTGTATTCTGAACTAAAGGCTCATCGTAAAGATAGCCTAACTCTTTTCGTAAGGTGACTAAATCAACCTCATGCAGACTTTGGAGGCTTACTCGTAAATCTTGTACCCTATTTTCTACATATTCCGACATATAGTGAGTCTGCGCAAAAAAATTAAGAAAACATTGTTTACTAGCAAACCCCAAACTTATTGCGGCAAAATGTAAACTGTTCTGATACATATAATAATGAATAGTCGACAACTTATGTTGTTTCGCATTAAAATTTGGCTGTTGCGTGACTTTATCAAAAAAACTATTTCCTAATAGGGCGAATAACCCCAATTCGGTATTTCTTTCAAAATCATACAACGTTATTTTTTTCAGACTAAGGTTTGATCTTGCAATGACGAGTTGCAATTTTTTTTTATAAGCATACCCATATTGTTGTAGGAATTCTTTCATGCCTAATCGGTGTAATTCTTTATAAAAAGCATTCCAAGTTAAATTATAAATGGATTTTTTATCAAGTTGATTGACAAGCTTAATATATTTTCCCTCTTTTTGTTTAATATTTCTTAGGGGGAAGAAATTTTGTCGTCCTGTTATCATTTTTTTATCCATCGTTTATTACTCCTTTAATTCAAATACACACGGCATGGTTTTTTGATAATACAATGCATAGTAAAGCATCTGGAACGTATTAATATAGATTACGAGTTGAAAGACAATGCAGGCAAAAATTCTAGTGCAAAGAGTATATTATAAAAACTTCTGACTTACGCCACAAGCTTCTAACAAGCTTATTAAGTCTTTTCCTTGGGATGTTTTATTTAATTGCCAATATACCTGCAAGTAACTTTTTAGCAAATAATTATAATCCGCTAAAGTTAAAATTTTTAACATTGCTTCCGCTTGTTTTAGCTCATTGAGCTTATGCGTTGATTTTTGAAATAATAGGGCAGCTAGAAGAGTAGCTTTTGTCGCTTTCCGTGCTTTATTACTATAATAAAATCCTTGAATACACTCCTCTAAAGCACGATCTTTATCCCAGGTTTGCCAATCTTGAAAAAAATCTAAGGCTTGCAGTTGGTAGTTTTCATGCTGGGAGACTAAGTGTCCTTCCGTACTCATTGCTGACAACAAAAATAACATGGCCGGAATACTCGCTTCTATATTCGCCCAAGAACAATTACCAATAACTTGCCCCTGGAGGGGTATGTTTGCGATGGCAACTAACCCTAAATGGCGTTGCATTCCCTTAGTCAAAAAATTACGCGATTGGCGTGTGTAAATTAATTGCTTGCAAAATTCACTATCCCAAGCATAAGGATGTTGGCATTCATAGATAACAATGCTGCCTTCACGAAGACTATTTTCACCTCGATCGCAACGAACTAAGAAATTTTTATATTTAATCAATGCAATAGCATGACCTTCAAAAGCAACAGGTAATAATAATAATTCTTGATCTAATAAGGCCTCTATACTATGCGTATGATCCTTAATATTAATGGTATAGCGCTGATATTTGAGTAAGGCCTGTGCATTAGAAAATGCCACAATCATTTTTTCTAAATTGCTGAAGTAAGGCCGCAAATGGCGTGAAGAAAAATTATTCTGATAGCGCCGCATAGAATTAAGTATGACGTCTAATGTAAACTCTAAAAAAAATCCTTCGTAGTCTATTTCTATAAAACACCCTTCGGCATTAACAATATCCACCTGCCCCACTAATTCATAACGATGCCCAAGTAACTTAGCTTGAATAAAGTCTTGAGCAAAACCCAGTTTCGCGCCATATCGATAGAGTAATTTTTTTAATTCAACTTGTTGTCTCAGTAATGGGTAAACAAAAACCGGCTGTCCTGCTGTGGTATAAGCATTCGCATCGGCTTTATTGGCCAGCAATAATTCACATAAAGATAAATTGTGATTATCGACTGCCCAGTGTAATGCAGTGCGCCCTGTCGTGTCCGCATTATTGATCGCAGCACCATATTCTAATAATAAAGCTACCACATCGATCTTATTAGCAATCGTTGCTTCGATTAACGGTGAAAAACCATACTCATCGGTTTCTTCTATATCCGCACCCGCTTGTATAAATTGCTCTACTCCGCTTAGTGTGCCAAATAAAATTTCGTGAGCAAAAGTATGCTGTGGCATTATTATCTAGCCAGCGTTACATTTTTACTTGCACTTAAACCGAGATTTTTTTGTAAACGTAATTGATTTTCTAGACGTTTTTCCGGAAAACGCTCTTTAGCCTCAGAGTTTTCAATAGGGTTAGCGCTTATTGAAGGGTCATCGCCACTAAATTGCTGGCTATGGGCTAATAAAGGATGAAGTTGCGGTGATTCACCAAAACCACAAGAACGAGAGATTTTCTTACCGAGTAAATTGTTAGGATCTTCTGAGAAAGGACAGACACCAAATTTTCTCTGCCCGTCTATCCGTTGACGGCGCTCTTTATTAAATAAGGCTTGCAGGTAGGCAGAGAATTCTTCAACACTCAGTGTAATAGTACCACCGCCCCCCTCGTCGTCCTCTACTGAATCAACTACTGAGTCGATTTTATGCTCTAAAAAAAGATTTTTTTTATTTAGATTATTAGCCATATCTATTAATTATGGAATTATTGTGACTATTTTAACGCACCTGGCTTTAAAGAGATACACCCTCTGGAGTCAGTAAATCTTTATCTTGTTGATAGTAACGCTTAGAAAGTATGCTGAATCATCAATTCTGCAATTTGCACAGCATTTAAAGCGGCACCTTTACGAATATTATCTGCCACTATCCACATATCCAAACCTAAGGGATGAGAAATATCTTCGCGCATTCGGCCTACCATCACTTTATCGCTATCAAGATTTGAAATAGGTGTCGGATAACCATTCTTGGCAAGCTTATCGATAACTAAGACCCCCGGCGCTTTTTTTAATAACTGCCTAGCCTTGTTAACGGTGATTTTTTTCTTAGTTTCTATATGTACAGCTTCGGAATGTCCATGAAATACCGGCACTCGTACCGCAGTAGGATTCACTTGAATTTCAGTGTCGTCAAAAATCTTTTGCGTTTCCCAAACCATTTTCATTTCTTCGCGTGTATAGCCATTTTCTTCAAATTCATCAATTTGTGGAATGACATTAAAAGCAATTTGCTGAGTAAATGCTTTGGGTTGCTTAATGGGTAACCCATTTAATAATTGGCCTGCTTGTTGAATAAGTTCTTGAAAAGCAGCTTTACCGGCCCCAGAAACAGATTGAAAAGTAACAACATTAATACGTGTTATACCCACGGCATCATAGATAGGCTTCAAAGCCACTAACAATTGTATTGTAGAGCAATTTGGATTAGCAATAATATGTCGTTTTTTATAACCGACTAATGCTTCAGAATTCACTTCCGGAATGACTAAAGGAACATCCTTGTCGTAACGAAATTGAGGCGTATTATCAATCACTAAGCAACCACTTTGCGTAGCTTTAGGAACATACTGCGCAGAAACTACCGAACCCGCTGTAAATATCGCTATATCAACTTGTTTAAAATCAAATTCTGCTAAATCGGATGCCAATAATGATTGTTTATTGAATTCCATCGTCGCGCCAGAAGAGCGTTCACTGGCGAGTAGATAAAGATGATTAATAGGGAATTTTCGTTGCTGTAAAATAGTTAATACGGCTTGACCCACCAAACCTGTAGCACCTACTATAGCTAAATTAAATTTCTTTCTCATAACGAGTTAATTGCTCTTGAGTTAATAAAAATATTTCCGCCTCACCCTGTTCAAACTCTAACCAAAAAAAAGGGATTTGTGGATAACGTTGGACCAAAGCTCTTTTACTATTACCTACTTCTACAATCAAAATACCCTTCTCTTTTAAATATTTTTTGGCTTGCCTAAGGATTTGAACAACAAAATCTAATCCATCTTTCCCTGCGGCCAAGGCCACAGCAGGTTCATGCTGATATTCAACCGGCAAACTCGCAAAATCTTCAGCATCAACGTAAGGGGGATTACTAATAATAATATCGTAAAGTCGGCTGTTTAGGTTTTGAAAAAGATCGGACTGTATTAAATTTATTTGACCTTGCAGTTTATGCGTCGCTACGTTAATGGCAGCCACTGCGAGTGCATCCTTAGAGTTATCGACGGCATCAACACGTGCCTCAGGGAAAGCATAAGCACAAGCAATAGCAATACAACCACTACCTGTTCCTATATCAAGTATAGTGTTAATTCTTTTACTATCTTCAATCCAAGGACTAAATTCAAGTTGGATTAACTCAGCTAACGGCGAACGCGGTATTAAAACACGCGCATCGACATAAAATGATAAACCGGCAAAGCGTGCTTCATTCACCAAATAAGCCGTAGGAATACGGTCTTCAACCCGCTGTCGAATGTTTTCTATCAGTAGACGACGCTCAGCTAAAGTTAAACTCGCCCCTAAAAAACAAGGGTTTAAATGTGATCCCAATTTCAATGTCGACAATACTAAATATAATATTTCATCCCACACATTATCGGTACCATGACCATAATAGAGATCAGCTTTATTAAATTGAGTATATCCCCAGCGTAATATATCTTGTAGATGTCTAAATTCTAATAATGCAGCCTTAAGCTCTTCATTCGATATACAATAAGATAATTTAGCCACAGCATTTTATAAATTGATTTAAATATTCCACATTTAAACATAGCCCTACATGAGAAACAATCAACAGATTACAACCCTAGGCATCTACAATGAATATCTCGCCTAGACTAAGCCAATTGATTAAACGGGTTTTAATATATGGCAACTAGAGGAAATGAACATGGAAAAAAAACTATCCAATCTGCCCATCATTGATAAAAATATAGATAAAATACTCACTAAAGATTCTAACAAAATATTAAAAGAATTACTCGATCTGTTTATACAAGAAACCCCTCAATTAAAAGCTGAAATCAATGTAGCCTTTCGAAAAAAAAAACAAAAAAACCTAGCAGAACTCTTACATAAGTTACAAGGTTCTTGTGCTTATTGTGGATGGGCGCGACTTAAAGCCAGCATCATTATATTGGAAAATGCCACAGCAAAACATAATTATTCTAACGAATTACTAGAGCAATTTAATCTAGAATTAGAAGTAGCCTTAGATAAGGCAAAAGAAATAACTCAAGCGTAAAATACAAGATATTCCAATTTTTATATCAGAGTTGTAATTTACACTCGGCTATTTTTTAGGTCCAAGAAAAAAAACACTCATTGATTAGACTGAACTTGTGTCATTCCCAGTACGTTCGACAAGTTCAACCATGGCCATAGGCGCACAATCTCCGGCACGAAATCCACATTTCAAAATCCGTAAATAACCCCCAGGTCTTTTTTTAAAGCGTGGACCTAACGTATTAAAAAGCGTAGCAACCGCTTCTTTATTACGTAACCGATCAAACGCTAGACGTCGCTGAGCGACTCCATCAATCTTTGATAAAGTAATGAGTGGTTCAGCAACTCGACGTAGTTCCTTAGCTTTAGCTAAAGTAGTACAAATAATTTCCTTGGTTAACAAAGAACTAACCATATTCCGAAACATCGCGGTCCTATGACTGGATGTTCGGCCTAATCGACGACCGGAATTAAGATGACGCATAACACTTAGCCTTTAAATTAATCTTTATTTATATCTTCAGTTTTTTCTAATTTTTCCGTTTCTTCTGCCTTTTCTAAAGATTTTTTTAGAGAAGTCAATTGCTGAATTGGAACATCCATACCCAAAGACAATCCTCGCTTTTGTAAAACAGTTTTAATTTCCCATAAAGAAACTTTACCCAAATTCGGAGTCGATAAAAGCTCAGATTCAGTTTTAGTCACCAAATCGGCAATACGATATATATTTTCTGCTTTTAAACAATTAGCCGCCCGTACTGTTAATTCTAATTCATCAACAGGCAGTAATAACATCGGGTTAATATCAACCAAATCTTCAACGACTTCATCTTCCGTTTCATGTTGCAACTCAACAAACGCATGTAATTGCTCTTGTATGATCGTAGCAGCACGACGTATCGCTTCTTCTGGCTCAATAGTACCATTAGTTTCTATATCAATAACTAATTTATCGAGATCAGTACGCTGCTCAACACGTGCATTTTCGACAGCATAGGTTGCACGTAAAATAGGATTAAAGCGTGCATCCAATTGTAATGAACCTACTTCACTCACGAATTGATCATCTGCTTTACGTAGGGAAGCGGGCTGATAACCACGCCCTCTGACTACTTTAAGCGTCATTTTGAATTCTTGCGGTTTAGTTAAATGCGCGATAACAAAATCAGGATTTTTAACTTCAACGTCATGTGGCAATGTGATATCGCCTGCGCGAACAGGACCTACTGTATTCTTAGATAATTCAAGTAGCACTTCATCTTTACTGTGCATTTGAAAAGCAACGCCTTTTAAATTAAGCAAAATATCAATAATATCTTCTTGTACTCCTTCTAAACTACTGTATTCATGAAGTACACCTTCGATTTTTGCTTCCACAACAGCACATCCTGGCATAGACGATAGCAATATACGACGTAGGGCGTTTCCTAAGGTATGACCGAAACCCGCTTCAAAAGGTTGCAAAGTAATCAGCGCTCTATTAGGCGCAATACTTTGCACTTCAATGGTTTGTGGGGTTAAAAACTTCTTAACATTCGTCGACATGGGCTACCTTCTTACTTAGAGTAATACTCAACGACTAGATTCTCATTAAATTCTAAGGGCAATTCACTACGCTCAGGAATTAACTTAATGATTCCTTGTAATTTAGTTGAATCCACATCTATCCAAGCAGGCTGAGGCTTTTGCTTCGCAAGTTCCAGCGCAGCTTGAATACGGGTTTGAGCCTTACTTTTTTCCTTAATTTCAATAACGTCACCTGCCTTAACTTGATAAGAAGGGATATTAACTGTATTTCCATTTACTTTTACAGATCGATGTGAGGTTAACTGTCTTGCTTCGGCACGTGTCGCTGCAAATCCCATACGAAATACAACATTATCTAAACGGCATTCTAGCAATTTAAGTAGATTTTCGCCGGTAATACCTTTGCGCTTAGCCGCCTTAGCATAATAAAGACGAAATTGTCTTTCTAGTACACCATAAGTACGTCGAATCAATTGTTTTTGGCGAAATAACACACCAAACTCAGATAATCTTCCACGTTTAGCGCCATGCATACCTGGAGGCGTAGCTAACTTACATTTGCTATCAAGTGCACGTATACCACTTTTTAACTGTAAATCAGTCCCAAGTCTGCGTGCCAATTTACAAGTAGGACCTCGGTATCTAGCCATTAAATTATTTACTCCCAATTTATTAATATATACTCTTTGCACTTAAATTTTTGTCTGTTACCGCCCAACTGGCAATCCTCTTCGGCACTTGCCAAAAACTCAATGCTACGAATAGGTTCTAAACTCGACGCCGCTTCGGAGGTCGACAACCATTATGAGGTATACCCGTAATATTCATAATTTGGGTAACCTCTATATCTTTGTTCTTCAGTGCCATAATGGCTTGTTCCGATCCTTGCCCAGGTCCTTTAATTCTCACTTCAACACGGCCCAAATTATGCTTATATTTAGCTCTATATTTGTCATAAGCTTTTTCGATTGCCTTTTCGAAAGCAACCCGAGCCGCAAAGGCAGTGCCTTTTTTAGTCCCTTTAAAGTCACAAGCTCCAGCCGATGAAATACCTAAGGTTTCACCGCCCTTACGTATGCAAATAATCGTATTATTAAACGAAGTACTCAAATGAACTATCGCATCCGGGATAACCTCTTTACGCTTACGGTGGGCTCCTGCTAGTGCTTTATCGGCCATAGTCAAGGGCGGCTGAGAAGCATGTGATTTGTAATCTGTCATATTAGTAAATACCTACGCTTATACATTTTATTAATGCCATAGCCCTTAATCCTTACGGATCATTTTACGAGGACCCTTTCGTGTACGTGCATTAGTACGAGTACGTTGACCACGGACTGGTAAACCACGACGATGTCGGATACCCCTATAACAGCCTAGGTCCATCAAACGCTTGATACTAATGGAAACTTCACGCCGTAAGTCACCTTCTATTTTATAAGTAAGAAGCTTCTGCCTTATCGCATCTAACTGGGCGTCTAAAAGATCCTTCACTTTAGTCTCAGGCGAAATATCCAAGTCTTGGCATATTTTCCTAGCGCGCGATCGCCCAACACCATAGATGGCAGTTAAACCGATAACGACATGTTTATTTATTGGTATATTGACACCGGCTATTCTAGCCATTTTTCACTCCAAACCCTTAAATTTAAGATATTTCAGAAGGCGCAGTAGGGTATCTCACTCCTGACTAAAAATCAACAACACTCACCGTAAAATACATCAATTTGCTAATGTTCTTGTAAGTTGAGGCAGTAAAATACACACTATAGAGTTCCGTGTATCCGTCCGCGCATGCAACCTGCAATCAAACGAACTAACCTTGACGCTGTTTATGACGAGCTTCAGTTGAACAAATCACTCTTAATTTACCTTTTCGCTTAATAACCTTGCAATTTCGGCAAATTTTTTTAATTGACGCTCTAACTTTCATAATAACCTCTAAAATTTAAGAACTTTGCACCTAAAAGCTAGTCTAATGCGGGTCTTTTATAGTCAATATAGTAAGCATAATCTATGTGGCCTTTATTAATAGGCATTACCTGGACCACCGGACAAACCCTTCAAATTAGCCTTTTTAAGTAGCGATTCATACTGATGCGACATCAATAAAGATTGAACCTGGACCATAAAGTCCATAATGACCACTACAATAATTAATAGAGAAGTGCCACCAAAATAAAAAGGGACATGCCAGGTAAATATCATAAATTCAGGTAACAAAGCAACCAAAACAAGATAAATACAGCCTATTAAAGTAAGCCTAGTCATCGTCGTGTCTATGTAACGAGCACTTTGTTCACCGGGTCTAATGCCAGGAATAAAGGCCCCTGATTTTTTTAAGTTATCGGCCGTTTCTCTAGGATTAAAAACCAACGCCGTATAAAAAAAAGAAAAGAATATGATGGACGCAGCAAATAATATTATGTAAAGGGGCTGTCCCGGCGCTAACCAGAAACTAAGCTTCCCAAGCCAACCCAACCCTTTCACGTTAGCAAACCAATTTGCAAAAGTTCCTGGTAACAACATGATACTTGAAGCAAATATAGGTGGTATAACACCCGCCATATTAATCTTTAAAGGCAAATGGCTCGTTTGTGCGCTATAAATCTTTCGACCTTGTTGACGTTGTGGATAATTAACGGTGATACGGCGTTGACCGCGCTCCATAAATACAACAAAAGCAGTAACCAAAACAATAACTGCTAAAATACAGAGTAAGGTTAAAAACTGCACTTGCCCCTGTCTAAATTGCTCTAAGGATTTAGCTATAGCCACAGGTAGGCCTGAAACAATGCCTGAAAAAATTATTAGGGAAATCCCATTACCAATACCATGTTCCGTGATTTGCTCACCTAACCACATCAAAAACATCGTACCTGTAACCAAAGTAACGGTCGCAACAAAATAAAATAAAAAACTAGGATTTAGAACCACTTGATTGCCAACTAACCATTTTGCCATGCCCACTGCTTGAATTAACGCCAGCAGTGCAGTTCCATAACGTGTATATTGATTAAGTTTACGACGTCCTGCTTCACCCTCTTTCTTGAGCTCCTCTAATGCAGGTGTTACGGCTGTTAAGAGCTGTACAATAATTGAAACTGAAATATAGGGTAAAAGGCCTAAAGCAAAAACCGTAAATCGGGAAAGCGCACCTCCCGAAAACATATTAAATAACCCTAAAATGCTATTGCTTTGATGACTAAATAAATCCGCTAAACGATGTGGATCTAAGCCTGGCACAGGAATATGGGCGCCAATGCGATATATAACCAATGCCAACAGAACAAATAGTAAACGTCTTTTAAGTTCACTAAACCCGCTATTAGGCGCACGTCCTTTAGCAGAAGCAGCAGCTGCTGCTAGATGGCTAATTTTATCCATCTATTTAAGCCTCAACACGGCCACCGGCTGCTTTAATTAAGGCCTCAGCCCCTTTACTTAACTTGATACCTTTTACAGTCACTGACTTTTCAAGTTTACCTGTTGCTATGAATTTAACCTCTTTTGTCAAAGTAGGAATCAACCGGCAATCTTTTAGTACTTGTATGTCAACGACATCGGTCTTAATCTTATTTAAGGCATCAATACGTAACACTTGGAGTGGCAATGATTTCAACGCGGTAAACCCGAATTTAGGTAAACGTCGTTGTAAAGGCGTTTGTCCACCTTCAAACCCGAGCTTATGAAAACCACCGGCACGCGCACGCTGTCCTTTATGCCCCCGCCCACACGTCTTTCCTAAACCGGAACCTATTCCTCGCCCTACACGCTTTGCAGTAGGTTTGGAGCCGGGAGCAGGCTTCAATGTATTCAGGTACATAGTTAAATTTCCTCTACTTTTAGTAAGTAAGATACTTGATCAATCATCCCACGCATCGGTAAATTATCTTTCACTTCAACGATTTGATTTATTCGCTTTAATCCCAATGAAAGAACAGTTGCGGTATGATGAGGTAAACGGCCTGAGATACTACGTACGAGTGTCAAGCGTAATTTTTTTTCTGACATATCTACTTACCTAATTATTCGTAAATTTCTTTAACTGATTTTCCACGTTTATCCGCAATCATTTCAGGTGTAGACATGCTCGACAACGCTTTTAACGTGGCACGCACGACATTGATACGATTTGAGGAGCCAATAATCTTCGCAATGACATTTTTAACACCCAACACTTCAAAAATTGCGCGCATAGGACCGCCTGCAATAATACCTGTTCCCTCAACGGCAGGAAGTATAATAACTTTAGTCGCACCATGCCGACCTACCAATGGGTGATATATCGTATGATTATTCAATTCGATATAAAGCATGTCACGCCGGGCTTTTTCCAGCGCTTTTTGCATGGCAACAGATACTTCTCTCGCCGGACGTTTACTAAAACCAATCCGGCCTTTACCATCACCTACCACGACGCCCGCGGCAAAGCTAAAAATACGCCCACCTTTGACGACTTTAGCGTGACGATTAACCGCAATTAACTTTTCTTGTAAGCCATCACTTTTCGTTGATTGATCAAAACTCATCGATTATTAACCTTTTAATTAAAAGGGCAATCCGGCTTCCCGGGCTGCCTCTGCCAATGCCTTAATACAACCATGATACTTAAAACCTGAACGATCAAAAGCTACTTTATTAACACCAACGGCTAATGCTCTCTTTGCTATAAAATCACCAATCACCATTGCTGATTTTATATTATTTCCAGTAGTAGTACCTAAGGTCTTGATTTCTTTATCTAGCGTAGACGCGCTCGCTAACACTTGGTCGCCTTGATCTGCAGCAACAATAATTTGCGCATAAATATGCTTAGAAGTGCGTGCCACACATAAGCGCGGCATACCAAGCTGGCGTATCTTAGCACGTGTCTTGGTTGCTCTGCGTATTCGTTTTAACTTCTTGTCTAACATGCCTACCTCTAATCGCTATTTTTTCTTAGTTTCTTTTAATTTAATTCGTTCATTGGCATAACGAACACCTTTTCCCTTATAGGATTCGGGTGGTCGATACTGACGTATTTCCGCCGCAACTTGACCCACTAATTGCTTATCAAAACCTTGTATCACAATTTCAGTCGGTGTTGGTGTCGTTATTGTAATTCCATCAGGTATTGCATAGTCTCTGGGATGTGAAAATCCTAAAGTAAGATTTATTTTCTTACCTTGAACATTAGCACGATAACCTACACCGACTAGTTGCAACACCTTCTTAAACCCATCGACTACGCCCACAATAGCGTTGGCAATATTAGCACGCGTTGTTCCTGCTAAAGCATCTGCCTCCGTACTATCATCTATAGGACTTACTTGTAAAACTTTATCTTTGATTTCAATGTTAACTTGTTTAGCTAGCTTTAAATTCAATACACCCTTGCTGCCTTTAACAACTAACGTTTCACCATCCAGCGTGACCTGCGCATCACCGAACTTTATTGGATTTTTTGCAACTCTTGACATACCAACCTTTATCTTAACGTTTATTCAACGATAGCAATAACTTCGCCGCCTTGACCCAAAGCTCGAGCCGCTCTATCTGTCATTAACCCTTTTGGAGTCGATATGATAGCAACTCCTAAACCTGCTACCACTTTAGGTAGCTCAGACGCTGAGCGATAAATCCGTAACCCCGGACGACTTACCCGTTTTAATGTAGCAATAACGGGTTTATCTAAGTAATATTTTAAAAATATTGTTAACGAGGACCTAAAATCTTTTTCCTCGCATTGAAAATCAGTAATATAACCTTCTTCTTTTAACAATTTAGCGATAGCTAATTTTATTTTTGACGAAGGCATTGATACCGTTGGTTTTTCAATAGCTTGGGCATTTTTTATTCGGCAGAGCATATCTGCGATAGGATCTTGCATACTCATATTTTTTACCTTACCAGCTTGATTTAACTAATCCTGGGAGCTCACCTTTCATAGCATAAAGCCGCAGCATGTTTCGAGACAATCCAAAGTGCCGATAAACCCCACGTGGTCGCCCAGTTAAACGACAACGATTGCGTAATCGCACGGGAGAAGAATCACGTGGCAATAATTGAATTTTTTGTTGCGCCGACCATTTATCTTCATCAGAAGCATTTACGCTATAGATAATTTCTTTTAACTCAGCACGTTTTACCGCATATTTTTTTACGATAAGTTCGCGCTTTTTTTGGCGCATAATTACACTTTTCTTTGCCATAAATATTAATTCTCTTTAAACGGAAACTCAAATGCTGCTAATAAAGCTCGGCCTTCCCGATCAGTTTTTGCACTCGTTGTAATCGTAATATCCATACCTCGCAACGCATCGATAGTATCGTATTTGATTTCAGGAAAAACAATTTGCTCTCGAACTCCTAAGCTATAATTTCCACGACCATCAAACGAACGTGGGCTAAATCCACGAAAATCTCGAATCCGCGGTATCGCTACACTGATTAAACGATCCAAAAACTCGTACATACGGTTCTTACGCAGTGTTACTTTACAACCAATAGGCCAATCTTCGCGAATTTTAAACCCTGCATTAGATTTTTTAGCCTTGGTAATAATCGGTTTTTGTGCGGCAATTAATGCCATATCTGACGCCGCGGCATCAATAACTTTTTTATTTGCTGCGGCTTCTCCCACACCCATATTAAGTGTGATTTTAATAATACGCGGAACTTCCATAACACTTTCATAAGCAAATTCTTGCCTAAGTTTCGCCATAACCGTATTTAAATAATGCTCTTTTAACCTTGCCATCGAATCTCACCTAATTATTAGATATCAACCAGCTCACCGTTAGATTTAAAGATACGTACCATCTTTCCATCCTCCAGCTTTTTTATACCCACTTTATCACCTTTCTTCGTCACTGGATTATACACAGCCAGATTCGTTAAATTGATTGGGGATTCTTGCGTGACTATTCCCCCCGCAATATTTTTTTGAGGGTTGGGCTTTACATGCTTTTTAACTAAGTTAATGCCTTCTACGCGAGCACGATTCTTAGATACGTTTATGTTTAACACTTTTCCTTGCTTACCTTTGTCTTTACCGGTTAAGGCGGTGACTGTATCACCCTTTCTAATTTTACGCATGTTTTGCTCTCTACCTTATAATACTTCAGATGCCAATGAGATAATTTTCATAAAGCGTTCGGTACGTAATTCTCTCGGAACAGGACCAAATACACGCGTACCTAATGGTTGTAATTGTGCAGTCAACAAAATAACGGCATTACTATCAAAACGTATCACACTACCATCGCTTCTACGTACTCTTTTTTTAGTACGCACAACAACGGCGTGCCAAACTTCACCTTTTTTCACTTTACCGCGTGGTACAGCATCTTTAACGCTAACTCTAATAACATCACCAACGCCTGCATACCGTCGTTTTGAGCCGCCTAATACCTTAATACACATAACACTACGCGCACCGCTATTATCTGCGACAGCCAGTTCTGTTTGCATTTGTATCATAAATAACTTCTCCTATCCCGCCGTTTCTTCAGGAACGGATTGCTGATTTATCGATTTTACTACCACTTGTACGAGCGACCAGGCCTTACGTTTTGAAATAGGTCGTCCTTCCTGAATAATAACGGTATCACCTTCTTGACATTGATTTTCAGGATCATGTGCAAAAATTTTACTACTTCGCTTTAAATATTTTCCGTATTTAGGATGTTTCACTTTACGTTCTATAGAAACATTAATGGTTTTATCCATCTTATTACTGATTACTCGCCCCATTAAGGTGCGCTTGACTGTACTAGCTTGGCTCATACTTTCTGGCCTATGTTTTCGTGTAAAATAGTTAATGTTGTTGCTAACAATCGTCTAACTGCTTTCAATCTATGTGTCGCAGTCAATTGATGTGTCGCATGCTGTGCTTTTAATTTAAATTCTTCCTGTCCTAACTTAAAGCTTTCTTCCTTAAGTGACTCAATAGATAGCTTTCGTAATTCATTTTTTTCTTTCTTATTCATTAAAGCACCGTCCGCGTAACAAAGTTAGTCGTCATAGGTAATTTTGCTGCTGCCAATTTTAAGGCTACTTTAGCCATATCAACAGATATACCTTCCATTTCAAATAAAACACGTCCTGGCTGAATAACCGCGACCCAATATTCAACGCTCCCTTTACCTTTACCTTGGCGCACTTCTAAAGGTTTTTTAGTAATCGGTTTATCCGGGAATATCCTGATCCAAACTTTACCACCGCGTTTAATATGTCGTGTTAAAGCACGTCGTGCTGCTTCAATTTGTCTCGAAGTAATAAAGCCTGCAGCGGTTGCTTTCAAACCATATTGTCCAAAACTAACTTCTGTACCTCGTGTAGCAATACCGCGGTTACGCCCTTTAAACTGCTTACGATATTTTGTTCGCTTGGGTTGCAACATAACAATTTCTCAATTTATGTATTCTTCTCTACTATTTTAACGCGCTTCATTTACAATTTCTTTATTCACTACATGTTTAACATGTTTAGGCGCAGCAGATTGTCGTCTGCGACTATAATGCTTTTGATTTCGATCATCAAGAAATTGTGTCTTAGCTTCTGTAGTTTCTAAACTTGAAATTTTTGAACGATCAAAAACTTCACCTTTATAAATCCAAACTTTTACACCTAATTTACCATAGGTTGTTTGTGCTTCTGCTAAACTGTAATCGATATCCGCACGAAAAGTATGTAAGGGAACACTTCCTTCTTGATAGCGTTCGCTACGTGCGATTTCTGCACCACCTAAACGTCCCGCAACATTAATTTTAATTCCGAGTGCGCCTAATCGTAAGGCCGTTTGCACAGCGCGTTTCATCGCTCGACGAAACATAACACGACGCTCTAATTGTTGTGCAATATTTTCTGCCACTAATTTGGCATCCAGTTCCGGTTTTTTTACTTCCACTACGGAAAGTCGAACGGGTACCAGCATAATTTTTTCTATTTGTTCTCTTAAACGATCAATGTATTCACCTTTTTTACCGATCACTATGCCGGGTTTTGCAACGGAGATAGTTATTTTCGATTTTCTAGCCGCTCGTTCTATTTGTATCGATGAAACACCCGCCTGTAATAACGCCTTTTCTATCAGTTTACGAGCACGTAAATCATTATAAAGATTATCCGCATACTCACGCGATTTTTTTGCATACCACCGTGCTGTCGATGTTCGGGTAATACCTAAACGAATTCCAACAGGATTTACCTTATGGCCCATAATTAGTTTTTCTCCCCATTATCATCTGACACTTTTACTGTAATGTGACAAGTTGGTTTTAATATACGATTACTTCGACCTTTCGCACGAGCATGCATACGCTTTAAAGTAGGACCTTGATCAACAAAGATAGTCGATACTTTAAGCGTGTCGATGTCTGCACCCGCATTATGCTCTGCATTCGCCACAGCAGACTCTAAAATTTTTTTTATTACTTTAGCATTTTTTTTGACACTAAATGTCAATATTTGCAGTGCTTTTTCCACGGTTAACCCGCGTACTTGATCCGCCACTAACCGACACTTCTGTGGTGATAAGCGTGCGTATTTTAAATGTGCTGCAACTTCCACTTTCTATACCTCTTTAAACTATTTTTTTTCATCTGCGCCTTTAGCTTTCTTATCAGCTGCCCTATGGCTACGAAAAGTTCTCGTAATAGAAAACTCTCCCAATTTGTGGCCTATCATATTTTCGGTAATATATATAGGAACAAAATCACGACCATTGTGAACCGCTATAGTCAAACCTATCATTTCAGGCAAAATCATAGAGCTACGTGACCATGTTTTAATAGGTCGCTTAACACTAGCAGCTTGGGCTGCCTGTACCTTTTTCGTTAAATGCGCCTGTATATATGGACCTTTTTTTACTGAGCGTGGCACTGGTATTACCTCATCAAATTAAATTATTTCTTTTTGCGCCGTTGTACGATCATTTTTGCATTGCGTTTATTTCGGCGAGTCTTATAACCTTTAGTTGGCACGCCCCAAGGACTCACAGGGTGTCGTCCACCTGAGGTTTTTCCTTCACCACCACCATGAGGATGATCAACGGGGTTCATCGCCACGCCTCTGACAGTAGGACGAATTCCACGCCAACGTGATGCCCCAGCCTTCCCCAAAGAACGCAAATTATGATCATTATTGCTGACAACACCTATGCTCGCTTTACACTCGACAGGGACTTTTCTTAGCTCTCCCGATCGCAGGCGTATAGTAGCATAATCTCCCTCGCGCGCAATGAGCTGCACATACGCACCTGCACTGCGTGCCAACTGAGCTCCTTTGCCAGGCTTCAGTTCGATGGCATGTAATACCGTCCCAACAGGAATATTTCGCAAAGGAAGTGAGTTGCCGGTTCGTATCAACGCTTCTGGACCTGACGTAACTTGCATCCCCACTTTAAGGTCATTCGTTGCTAAAATATAGCGTCGTTCGCCATCCGGATACAGTATCAAAGCGATGTGGGCAGTACGATTTGGATCGTATTCTATCCTTTCAGCACGGCCCGCTATCCCTTCTTTGTCTCGTTTAAAGTCAATTAAGCGATACTGTTGCTTATGACCTCCACCTTGATGACGTGTCGTAATTCTACCTTGATTATTACGCCCACCTTTTTTAGGTTTTGGAGCCAATAAACTACTATGCGGTTTGCCTTTATGTAGACCTGCTTTGGAGATCTCAACGACAAAGCGGCGACCTGGCGAGGTAGGATTTGCTTTTTTACTAGGCATAATACTTATATCTCTCTATTTTGTTCCGGTAAAATCAATGTCATAACCATCTTTCAAGCTTACATACGCTTTTTTCCAACCTTTTAACTGACCTTCAACTTGTTTAAAACGACGCGTTTTAGCTTTTACATTCAAAAGTTGAACTTCATTTACTTTAACATTAAACAGAGATTCTACTGCCTGTTTGACTTCTGACTTATTCGCATTTTTTAATACTTTAAAGACAAATTGCCGATGTTTATCCGCGAGCCTTGTAGACTTTTCCGATAAATGTGGTTTTTCAATAATTTTAAATCGACGCAACTGCTGAGTTAGGGCAATATTCATCATGCTAATAGCTCCTCAATTTGTTTTAAAGCAGGCGCAGTAATTAATATCTTTTCATAATGAATTAAGTTAACAGGATTGATAGCTTCCACATCCGTTAACTCTATTTTATGTAAATTTCTTGCCGCTAAATAAATATTTTCATTAACTTCTTCAAGAATAATAAGAACTTTTTGATTAATATTAAGTTCTTGAAGCTTAGCGACTAAATCACGTGTTTTGGCTTTTTCAAGCTCAAACGATTCCAAAACTATAAATCGTCCTTGCCGTAATAATTCTGAACAAATGGAGCGCATCGCCGCACGATACATTTTTTTATTTACTTTTTGCGAAAAATCCTGCGTACTTGCTGCAAAAGTAACACCCCCACTACGCCACAGCGGACTACGGATAGTACCTGCTCGGGCACGCCCCATACCTTTTTGTTTCCAAGGTTTCTTTCCACCACCACTCACAGCAGCACGATTTTTCTGGGCGCGCGTACCTTGCCTTCCTCCTGCTAAATAAGCAGTGACCACTTGATGAACTAAAGGCTCATTAAAACGACAGCCGAAGACAGTTTCCGACAACTGCAATTCTTGATTCGAGCCATTCTTTGTTACTAAAGCCACTTGCATAAAGCCATTCCAAAAATTTATATTTCAAATCAATCTCTACTAAAGAGATCAAACTTTGTTTCGTTTTTTATTCTTTTTTCTTACCGCAGGTTTTACAATAACGTGACCGCCTGGCGCGCCAGGCACTGCACCTTTTATATGCAGTAAATGCCGCTCGGAATCTATCTTAACTACCTCTAACGATTGAATAGTACAGCGATGATTCCCTAATTGGCCAGACATTTTCTTTCCTTTAAAAACACGACCTGGCGATTGACGTTGCCCGATAGAACCTGGCGCACGATGCGAAAGCGAATTACCATGTGTTGCATCTTGCGTAGAAAAGTGGTGTCGCTTAATCACACCCGCAAAACCTTTCCCTTTATTAGTTCCCGTTACATCTACCCATTCACCTAATTTAAATAAATTATCAACCGTAATTTCTTTCCCTAGTGATAAATCTTTAACGAATTCACTATCTTCTGCAGTTAGTTGAAATTCCCAAAGACCTTTTCCAGGCTCAACATTGGCCTTAGCGAAATGACCTGCCTCAGCTTTATTGAGACGCGAAGAAGATTTTTTATCGGTGGTCACTTGAACAGACTCATACCCATCACGCTCTTTAGTTTTAATTTGAACCACTCGATTAGGCAGTATTTGAATGAGCGTGACAGGTATAGCTGCGCCACTTTCAGCAAATAGCTGTGTCATACCACATTTTCGACCTATTAAACCCATAGTCATAACTAAATACCTTCACTGAATTAGCATTTTTTAAGGAAATTACTTATCTTTCTTGTCGCTCTTTTCTTTTTTATCACTCATGGTTCGGAGCTCGATACTAACCTCAGAAGGTAAATCATCCAAACGTTTAAGTGCATCTGCCGTCTTATCCGTTGAAGCGTAGACATCGATTAATCGTTTATGCGTACGAATTTCATACTGATCTCGAGCATCTTTATCAACGTGCGGCGAAGTGTTAACCGTTAACTTCTTTATCTTTGTCGGCAAAGGGATAGGACAAATGATCGCACCGGTACGTTTTAATGAACTTACAATCTTTTCTGTTGCCTTATCAATTAAACGGTGATCAAACGCATGGAGCACAATACGAAAATCTTGACTCTGTAAAGACATAACAACTTCCTATTGACCTTTAGGCCTTTTTACCTTTTTTAAGGAGATTAGATACAACACCAGACCCTACGGTTTTACCACCTTCACGAATTGCAAAACGTAAACCTTTTTCCATCGCAACACCATATTCATTCATCAGTGTTACTACGATTTTAACGTTATCCCCTGGCATAACCATTTCAGAACCTTCAGGAAGCTTAATTGTACCGGTTACATCGGTCGT
Source organism: Candidatus Aquirickettsiella sp. (assembly GCA_049283295.1). Classification (GTDB taxonomy): domain Bacteria; phylum Pseudomonadota; class Gammaproteobacteria; order Diplorickettsiales; family Diplorickettsiaceae; genus Aquirickettsiella. The sequence continues at coordinate 48,664 of JBAPVR010000013.1, read as the reverse complement.
TCTAAAATAAAATTGTGGTTTATAATTATTCATGAACGCTGTATGACGACCACCTTCTTCCTTGGTCAATACATATATTTCAGCTTCAAATTCTACCCATGCTTCTACGGTACCCGGTTTAGCCAAAACTTGTCCGCGCTCAACATCTTCACGTTTTAATCCTCTGATTAACGCACCAATATTATCGCCTGCTTCACCTCGATCAAGATCTCTACGAAACATTTCTACGCCCGTCACAGAAGTATCCTGTACCGCTCTTAAACCTACAACCTGTACAGGCTCACCCACTTTAACAGTGCCTCGTTCTACACGACCAGTGACTACTGTTCCTCGCCCTGAGATGGTAAATACATCTTCAATAGGCATTAAAAAAGACTTGTCAGTTTCACGAACCGGCTCAGGAAAATACTCATCCATCGCCTTAGCCAGGGCGTAAACACCGCCGCCCTCACAATCACCTTCTAATGCTTTTTTAGCCGATCCACGGATAACCGGAATATCATCTCCAGGAAATTCATATTTAGAAAGTAATTCTCTGATTTCCATTTCCACTAATTCTAATAATTCTTCGTCATCTACCATGTCGCATTTATTCATAAATACAACAATGTGAGGCACACCCACTTGTCGTGCTAATAATATGTGTTCGCGTGTTTGCGGCATAGGACCATCTGCTGCACTTACTACCAATATCGCTCCATCCATTTGTGCAGCACCGGTTATCATATTTTTCACGTAATCGGCGTGACCTGGACAATCGACATGCGCGTAGTGACGCTTATCGCTTTCATACTCTACATGCGAAGTCGAAATAGTGATACCACGAGCTTTCTCCTCGGGTGCTTTATCAATTTTATCAAACGCAACCGCTTCACCCCCAAACTTATCTGCCATACATTTGGTGATCGCTGCCGTCAATGTTGTCTTACCATGATCAACGTGGCCGATAGTTCCCACGTTTAAGTGGGGCTTATTTCGTACAAACTTTCCAATGGCCATAATTTTTACCTCAATATCTATTAATTACTATCTTTTTTACGAATAATACCATCCGCAACATTAGCGGGAGCTTCGTTATATTTACCAAACTCCATCGTATACGTAGCACGCCCTTGAGTCGCTGAACGTAAATCTGTGGCATAACCAAACATTTCAGAAAGCGGAACTTCAGCACGTATCATTTTTCCACCACCGGTGGGCAAATCTTCCATACCCTGCAAAATACCACGGCGACGATTGAGGTCGCCCATAACATCACCCATATATTCTTCGGGCGTCACTACTTCAACTTTCATAATCGGCTCTAACAAGACCGGTGACGCTTTGCGAGCACCCTCTTTAAAAGCCATGGAACCTGCAATTTTAAAAGCCATTTCGTTAGAATCGACATCATGATAAGTACCATCAAAAAGTGTTACTTTAACATCGACAACGGGATAGCCTGCTATCACACCATTTTCTAATTGTTCTTTTATTCCTTTATCAACGGCTGGAATATATTCTCTAGGAATAACACCACCCACTATAGCATTTTCGAATTCGTAACCTTTACCAGCCTCTAATGGCTCTAACTTTATCCATACATGACCATATTGGCCACGACCACCACTTTGACGGACAAATTTTCCTTCTTGCTCCACCGCTTTACGTATAGTTTCTCGATAAGCTACTTGAGGTTTACCCACATTGGCTTCAACACTAAATTCTCGTTTCATTCGGTCAACAATAATCTCTAAATGCAACTCGCCCATACCGGAGATAATAGTTTGACCCGATTCCTCATCAACCCGCACTCGAAAAGAGGGATCTTCTTGGGCCAGTTTACTTAGCGCAATAGACATTTTCTCCTGATCGGCCTTGGTTTTAGGCTCGACAGCAACAGAGATAACCGGTTCAGGGAACTCCATACGTTCTAAGGTAATAATATTGTTCGGATCTGAAAGCGTATCACCTGTCGTAGTGTACTTCAGGCCAACAGCCGCCGCTATATCACCTGCTCTAACTTCTTTTATTTCTTCACGTGTATTGGCGTGCATTTGTACGATACGCCCTATACGCTCTTTTTTACTTTTAACGGGGTTATAAACACTATCCCCACTCTTTACAATCCCAGAATAGACTCGAAAATACACCAGCGAACCTACAAAAGGATCGGTGGCTATTTTAAAAGCGAGCGCTGCATAAGGTGCATCATCAACGGGCGGCCTTTCAGCAACCGTTTGATTTGCATCATCAAGCACACCTTTAATAGCCGCAACATCGTTAGGCGCAGGTAAGTACTCTATAACGGCATCCAACATAGCCTGCACACCCTTGTTTTTAAAGGCAGACCCACACAGCACCGGCACAATCTTGTTACTCAAGGTCAGCACACGAATAGCGTGCTTAACTTCGTCGATAGTGAATTTCTCGCCATTGAGATAGCGCTCAGTCATCTCTTCAGAAACCTCAGCAACTGCTTCAATGAGCTTCTCATGCCACGTTTCGCATTCAACTTTCAGGGCATCGGGAATATCTCGATATTCAAAACGCATGCCTTGCGTGCTTTCGTCCCAGTAAATGGCCTTCATTTGCACTAAATCGACGACACCTTCAAAATTATCTTCTGCACCTATCGGTATATGGATAGGAATCGGACGCCCGCCTAAACGCTTGGCTATTTGTTCAACAACCCGTAAGAAGTTAGCACCCGCTCTATCCATTTTATTCACAAAAGCAAGTCGCGGCACTTGATATTTATTCGCTTGGCGCCATACCGTTTCAGATTGCGGCTCCACTCCACTCACAGCACAAAAGACGACACAAGCCCCATCCAGCACACGCAGCGAACGTTCAACCTCAATAGTAAAGTCGACGTGCCCAGGCGTATCAATAATGTTGATACGGTGCTGAGGGAATTGGTGGGCCATACCATCCCAAAAACAGGTAGTCGCAGCCGAGGTAATTGTGATGCCACGTTCTTGTTCTTGAGCCATCCAATCCATGATGGCAGTACCTTCATGGACTTCACCTAGTTTATGCGATACCCCAGTATAAAATAAAATACGCTCTGTTGTTGTTGTCTTCCCCGCATCGATATGAGCAATAATGCCGATATTTCGATAGCGTTCTATGGGCGTTTGTCGATCCACACTCAGTACCTTTTAAATTTTTTAAAATCAGCCGAACCGGAAATGAGCAAAAGCTTGGTTAGCCTTGGCCATACGGTGCGTATCTTCTCGTTTTTTCACTGCGATCCCTTTATTGTCATAAGCATCCAAAATTTCAGCCGATAAACGTTGCGCCATGGTTTTTTCGCTACGCTGACTCGCAGCCACCTTAAGCCAGCGCATGGCTAAAGCGGTACGTCGTGATGGGCGTACTTCAACTGGAATTTGATAGGTCGAGCCACCTACACGTCTTGCTCTCACTTCTACATTTGGACGGATATTATCTAAAGCTTGATCAAAAATATCGAGTAACACATCGGCATCGAAAGCTTGCTTACCACTACTACTACTACCTTCTCCACCCTCTTCTCCACCCTCTTCTCCATCTCTCTCTACCTTTTTAGATTTATCTTTTAAGCGGGTATCCAGCCGCTCTAAAGCACCATAAACGATTTTTTCGGCAACAGCTTTCTTCCCATTTTTCATCACTGAGTTAATAAACTTACTCAATAATTCACTTTTAAATTTAGGATCAGGAAGGATAACCCTTTTAGCAGCAACACGTCTTCTTGGCATAACTCAAATTCCTAGCTATTTAATTTATTTATCTTTAGGCCTTTTAGCACCATATTTAGAACGGCCCTGTTTACGGCCCGATACGCCGGAGGTATCTAAAGCACCGCGCACCACGTGATACCGAACACCTGGCAAGTCTTTTACCCGCCCGCCGCGCATCAAAATAACCGAGTGCTCCTGAAGATTATGTCCTTCACCGCCGATATAAGTCGTTACTTCCATTCCATTGGTTAAGCGTACCCGCGCTACTTTACGTAAGGCTGAGTTAGGCTTTTTAGGTGTAACCGTGTAAACCCGTGTACATACCCCACGTTTTTGTGGGCATTCACCCAACGCAGGCACCATAGATTTAGTGCGCCTTTGGACACGCGGTTTTCGTACTAACTGGTTAATTGTGGCCATGTAATCTCTTTACTCAAAAATGTGGCTTAAATTTAGTCTAAATACTTTCTTTTTTTAGTGTAAATCAAACCTGTGTTCTCGTTTACACTAAATTTTCAGGCGTTACAGTAAGCTCAAAAAATTCTTTCTTCATCGAACGAAGAGGGGCGAGATTGTAAAGAGACCGCTCTAAGATGTCAAGTGTCGGCATCGCTTTCTCGGCTTATTTTTTACACTAATTCTGTATTTTTTCTTTACAAATTTAGAAAAAAATAAATTTTGGTAAAAGCGTATAGTTTACTAGGTAAATCATCCCATCTTATTACGCAGTTGCTTAAGCAAGGTAAGGCCCTAGCTGTGAAGACTACCCTATCTCTAAACCTACGATGACACCTTCTCCTCGCTGTCATTTATTAGACATAGGAGACAGGCTCACATCCCCCTGGGCATTGATCTCCTTATTCTTTGTAATTGCAGGTGGTGATTTTTTAAAAAACGTCGCGTTAGTTTTAGATATCCAACTGTCATCTAGAACAGGATCAGGTTTAACTAGCTTATCAAAATAGCGCTTAATGGCTACTAGGAGTGACTGCAAAAAGTGTATAAAAGCTTCTAGTACATTTGATTTTTTTGAAAAAAATACGGATTTAAGTTGCGCTTCATTACAGTTTACATCGGCACTTTGAATATGCACTGCTAATTTATAGCCTTTATCTTTAACTGCATTAAGACTCAGCAAGATACAAGAACGGGTATCGCAATAGTCTCCTGTTTCGAGGGGCTCTGCCCTGTTATAATATTTTTTTTCTGTATAGGCATTAATCTCTTCAATTTGGATACCCTTTCCCTTTACCCAGGACAAGTTTATCTCCATCTTTGGTTGCCCAATAATAGCCTTCTGCTCTTCCTGCTTTTGCCGCCCATAACACTCATTAATTAACTCCATGCTTACCGCAGAAAAAGCGTGTAGAAAACCACCCTGATGAAAAGAGCCTAGCGCCAGCGCCAGATAATATTTTTTTGACGCCTGGTCTTCTATCTGCGCCAGTAGATAAGTTTCAATAAATTCGGAAAGATCCTTTTCGTCTTTAAATTCCTTACCCTCTCGTAGCTCCTTAACACTTTTTCCATTGATAAAATAAATTTCCCAATTTCTACGCCAATCTTCCAGTGTGACATTTTGCCCCATTGTGACATTGATTGTTTTATCTTTTGAGCTCTGTAATGCATCTTTTAAGATTGTGTAATTAAAAGATTCCTTAGGAGAAATTTTGACCTTTTTAGGTTTATTTAAGCGAGCTAATTGGGTTTCGAGTCTAATGCCGTTTCGCTTTAACTTGAGATCAGCTGGGGAAAAATTGTCCGGTTTAACTAAGCCTTCAGCCCCAGGTGCATTTTCTGAAGCCGCTTTTTGCTGATGACCGGACTCAAATAAACTTTTTAATATTTCTAAATATAATGCCCTATCTTGCTTTCCATCATCATACCGTGGATACCTTCCTTGTAGCGCATAAAAAATCACCGCAGCATCAATAGCATTTACTGCACCACCGGTACGGTCCTTCCCACTCTTGCAAGCCACCCATGCCGCACCGCCCATGCGATCGACAATAATTGTTTCAGCCGTACTTCTAAGTTGTGGCTTATGGCGCTTATCGAAAGCTAAGACACCTTGTCCACTTGGAATTGATAATAAGGCCTGTAAGGCATGCAATAATTGTAAATCAATTTCTTCTAAAAACTTATTTTTAACATCTTTGTTTACATCCTGTTCCTTTACAAAATTTACAAAATTCTCGAGAGTTTCAGCTAAAGATTTTCTGCTATTATCCGATAAGTTTTGTGATTTTTCACAGCAATTAAGTTCGTTTATTAATTTATTTAATTTAGCGCTAAAATAACTAAATTTTAAATCTTCCTCAAGTTGAGTCCATCTTTCTGGTTGCCATCCACTTTCACTTTGCTTAGTCGTCTTTAACAGTAAAGGGGTTAAATAACGTGCAATTGCACCCATTAATAGCGCTGTATTGACTTCATTGTTGACAGTCTGAGGTGTATACGTTCCGAAATGACGTAATACATTAAATGGATGATTGCTAGATAATAAGGTGAGCTTAACAGGCTTACTTTTTTTATATTTATAAGTCTTATTTCCCTGTGCAATTAATTCCCATTTTTCTAAAAAATCTTTGTAAGAAAGAGCTTTTTGTTGTGCTTCTGAAGTAAAGAAAAGTACTTTAATTTTAGCATCCTGGATTAATGCATCCGGATTGGCTAGAGCATGTTGAAAAAGTTTAACCGCTTTTTCTTTGAGCTTATATATTTGTGTATCGTTATCACTAGCATCACTAATAAGCTTAGCTTTGAGACTGGCTATTAATCCAGGTGACAAAATAGATTGAGTTAAAATAACCAGTTCAGAGGTAGAATCAAGGGCATTAGCTTTCTTTTCGATGCTCACTCGAATCTGAGACGCTAAATTTAAGCATGTTAAACGGAACAGCTCATCGCCTGCCTGTTTATCTGCCATTAAATCGATTGGCGCTTGGGTTGCATGGCGCCAATAAGATAAGATATCCACACCATCAAGCTGGCAATGATGCATCGACAAATTAGCCAGACCTGGAACGCTGCGCAGTGAGGAAGGTATCGATTGCTTAGATAGTTCCTCTGCGTTTTTCTTAATGAAATCTTGCTGCCACTTAGGTAATGACTCAAACCAGAACGTTTTAGATGCAGCGCTATATTCCTGCAACAAAATACCGTTGTCGGTATACGGAGTTTCACTTTGAGCTACCTTACTTTGAGCTACCTTAAGGGATTCTAATCTACTATCTTCCCCTACAAAAGAAACCGGAGTAACCAAAGTTCTACGACCTTTTTTCCATACTGCACAACGTTCAGCGACACACAATGACTGGAAAGGAACTTGTAACGTTGTGTCGCTAAGCAACATTAAACTATAAGGTGCAAATAATCTCGTATTAAGATGCTCTTTTGCTGCTTCAAAAGAAGCCTTGCTCTTTTCTTTAAGATCATCCAAATAGCCTTGCTCAACCTTTGCAATTCTCTCAGATATTAATTTTAATCGACCTGAAAATTTATTGCCCGACTGCCATTCTGGTTCGGTTAAATACTTAATCAACAACAACATCCCTGCGGTATAGGACTCTCCTCGCAGAGTAAAATTATCATATAAACCGGGTTTTTCAGCTGGCATAAAAACACCTCTTCTTTATATTACGTCATAATATGCTTTATCACTCTTTTGATTAAATCAGAAGATTATTAACAATAAATGAACATACCTAGTTTTACCTGCTAAATAGGCTTTTTTTACTCATCCCAAGCCGCACAAGCGTATTTTTTTGATTCAGACAGTTGTGAATACCCTCATCTGAAACTGCTTCAGTTCGATTAATTCAAATATTATTGCTTATTGACACTCGAAATTTTGACCCCTGCGTGGCTCTATCAATTATGTTGTCTTTAGAATCGCCGCTATCAAACAGACTACCGTAATTTACAATGTTGTTCAGATTGCTATTACTTTTATCCGCTTGGGTTATTATGGATGAACTAACATTTTCAACCTTATTAGTCGTCTTAAAATCTCCATTTTCTTCTGCTTGCGCTTGCCAGTTTGCAGGCAGTTGAACTATTAACGCATTATTCTTTTTGTCAATTTTTCCCAGCATTTCCTTAAAAAAGGATTGAATTTTGTATATAAGAAAAGAAAAAAACCAGTTTATGTTTATTGCGGGGTCCTTATTAGCTAAATATTTGTAGAGGCGATTTTCGGAAAATTCTGCTTTAGCTAATTTTGAAGCACAAGCAAACTTAACTTTATCAACTGTAGCTTCTAAGACGTTATCTTTAATTCTCAGTGTAATAATTGATTCAATTTCGAAGTGATGTTTATTCTGCTGTTCTGGAAACACCGGCGCAGCATCTGAATTTTTTGCAACATCAAAGGTATTAAATTGACGTATTTGCAGATTGCCATCTGCTACAGGAATGAAGTCGACTATGCGTGAGCTTGCTTGAGTAAATAAAATACCATTATCCTTTAAACCACCATCAACTCTATTGTAGTGAGAACTCATTTCTTGAATTACGGTAGCATCGACATTTGGAAAGCCTCCCTGATGATGTGCGTATAAAAATAAAGTTATTGGGACACTATCTTTTACTTCGTAAAAAAGATGCTTTTTAATAAATTGGGAAAATTCAGCGATATTTTTAAAGTCAAAGAATTTCTCTATTGAATTTATTTCATTATCAATTTCTTTGATACTAGCATCTAGGCCCGCTACATTTTTTACTTGTTCTTTATTATTAATTAAGTCGGATAATTTCTTTATTGTTTCATTTATATGCAGGATAAAACTATCAGTATTTGTATGGTTTATTTTATCTAAGCTACTAATTAAATCGGATAAGTTTTTTATTTCGGTATCTAAACCAGTAATTTCGCTGTCTTTATTACATGTGCTGGGTAAACCCTGTAACTTAGATACTAATTCTGACAATTCCTTTTTATAGTCATCCTTTTTATCATCATATCGTAGGTGCCTAAAAGTTTTCCTAACATTTTCATTTTTTGTGACAATATAATTACTACCCAATGCCCTATTGGTATCTGCTAGTATAGGACTCGCGCCAACCGTTCCTGCAGATATATCAGTTAATAACCCCTGATATTGGAGTTTTAAAATTTCCTTTAAAACACGCTCTGATCTGCTCATTTTTTCATTTTTTGGCTTAGTAGGCATTAATAACCTCGCATTTTTTTAATAATGCGTTATATTCTTATCATCTATTAAATCAGAAGATTATTAACAAAAAATGAAGGTACAGACTTTTTACTGCTAATTTTTACTATCTAGCAAAAATCCAGTAAGCGTGGGTTGCACAAAAAGATAAAAAAATGCACCTTAAGGTGCATTTTTTATAAAAGAGACAAAAATGATAGAAATTATGATTTCTTCTCATCTTTCTTAGGCTCAGACAGCGCCTGGCTCAGTGCTTGTTCCACATCGCTCGCCGTCATTTGCGGCGCGACAGCCGCAGCATTTAAGCGTTGTTGCCTTGCCAATACATTAGCCGCCCGCTGACGACGTGCTTCGGCATGATAAGCAAATCCAGTCCCTGCAGGAATCAAACGTCCGACTATCACGTTTTCTTTTAAGCCTCTCAATTCATCCCGTTTCCCAGTCACGGCTGCTTCAGTTAATACACGTGTCGTTTCTTGGAATGACGCCGCTGAAATAAAGGAATCTGTGGCTAGAGAAGCTTTGGTAATACCGAGTAATACGGCTTCAAAACGCGCGGGTAATTTATTTTCAGCAACCAGCTTTCTGTTCTCGTCCTTAAGACGAGACTCTTCCAATTGTTCGCCTTTTAAGAACTTGCTTTCGCCAGAATCCAGAATATTTACTTTACGCAACATTTGACGAACAATAACTTCAATATGTTTATCATTGATCTTCACACCTTGTAGACGATAGACTTCTTGAACCTCACTGACGATATAGTTAGTCAGCGCATTGATTCCTAACAACCGTAAAATATCGTGCGGATTTAAAGGTCCATCTGCCACAATCTCACCACGCTCTACGTGTTCACCTTCAAACACTGTCACGTGACGCCATTTAGGGATTAACGCCTCAAACGCTTCGCCATCATTACCGGTAATCACTAAACGGCGTTTACCTTTAGTTTCCTTACCAAAACTGATGATACCGGAAATTTCCGCTAAGATAGCAGGCTCTTTTGGCTTACGCGCTTCAAAAAGATCCGCGACACGGGGTAAACCACCGGTTATATCACGCGTTTTTGAAGTTTCTTGAGGAATACGTGCCACAATATCACCCACGCCCACAGCCGCACCATCTTCCAAGCTCAAAATAGCATTAATCGGTAAGAAATAATGCGCTGGCAAACGGGTACCGGGTAAAAACAGGTCATTACCTTCTTTATCAGTAAGTCGGACCATAGGACGTAATTCCTTACCGCCGGAGCCACGTTGTTTGGAATCCATGACCACAATACTGGTTAAACCGGTCAGTTCATCCGTTTGTCGATTCATAGTAATCCCATCGATTAAGTCGATAAGCTTAACGTAACCGGCTACTTCAGTAACAACCGGATGGGTGTGTGGATCCCATTGAGCAATTAACTGTCCTGGTACCACTTCAGTACCATCAGACACTTTAATAGTAGCACCATAAGGCAGCTTGTAGCGCTCTCGTTCACGACCTTGAGGATCCAATAGTGTTAACTCGCCTGAGCGCGAGACCGTCACATAATGGCCATCATTGTGCTTAACTAACTTGATATTATGTAATTTAATACGTCCTTTAGACTTCACTTGGATATGATTGGCTAAAGCAATCTGTGAAGCCGCACCACCGATGTGGAAGGTACGCATGGTTAACTGTGTACCGGGCTCCCCTATCGACTGAGCAGCGATAACACCTACCGACTCACCGATACCCACTAAATGCCCACGAGCCAAGTCACGGCCGTAACAAGCGGCACAAATACCATACTTCGCTTCACAGGTAATAGGCGAGCGCACATTCACTTGATCGACCGCACGTTCTTCTAAGATATTGACCCAATCTTCATCTAACAAGGTTCCCTTATTAACCACAATATCATCGCTACCGGGTAAACTGACATCTTCTGCCAATACACGACCTAAAACACGTTCACGTAATGGCACCATGATTTCTCCCCCTTCGACGTGAGGAGTAATAGCGATACCTAAGGTCGCTCCACAGTCATCTTCAGTGACAACCATATCTTGTGCTACGTCAACAAGACGGCGCGTCAAATAACCGGAGTTAGCGGTCTTTAACGCGGTATCCGCCAAACCTTTACGCGCACCGTGCGTAGAAATAAAGTATTGTAATACGTCCAAACCTTCACGAAAGTTAGCCGTAATCGGTGTCTCAATAATGGTACCGTCCGGTTTGGTCATCAAACCTCGCATACCGGCTAACTGACGCATTTGCGCAGGTGAACCCCGAGCGCCTGAATCTGCCATCATATACACAGGATTAAATGATTCTTGAGATACCATCGTGCCATCGGCGGCCTTGACGTTTTCAGTCGCTAATTTTTCCATCATCGCTTTAGCCACTTGATCATTGGTACGCGACCAAATATCAACAACCTTGTTATAACGCTCACCTTGCGTGACTAAACCCGATGCGTATTGAGCTTCAATTTCTTTTACTTCGGTTTCAGCGCCTGCAATAATAGCGGCTTTATTTTCAGGAATGATCAAATCTTCAATCCCGACAGAAATACCCGCACGTGTCGCATAACCAAAGCCGGTATACATCAATTTGTCAGCAAAAATAACGGTCGCTTTCAAACCTAAGCGTCGATAACATTCATTAATAAGACTTAATATCGCTTTTTTATTCAGTGTTTTATTAATTAAAGAAAAGGGTAAGCCATCCGGTAGCGTTTCACGTAATAAAGCTCTACCAACAGTGGTATCAATGAGCTTAACCGATTCGTTACGTTCACCTTTCGCATCGAATAACACTTCGGTTATTCTGACTTTAATCTTGGCATGCAAATCTGCATAACCGGCATCATACAGCTGGCGTACATCGATAACATCAGAACAGATTAAGCCTTCTCCTTTGGCATTGATTTTGTCACGCGTTAAATAATAAAGCCCTAAAACCACATCCTGAGTCGGAAGGATAATGGGCTCGCCATTCGCAGGAGATAAAATATTGTTAGTTGACATCATCAACGTACGCGCTTCTAACTGTGCTTCGATGGTAAGTGGAACGTGCACTGCCATTTGGTCACCGTCAAAGTCCGCGTTATACGCCGTACAGACTAGAGGATGCAATTGGATGGCCTTCCCTTCGACTAAAATAGGTTCGAATGCCTGAATACCTAAACGATGCAACGTAGGCGCTCGGTTTAGTAAGACTGGATGTTCGCGGATCACATCTTCGAGTATATCCCACACTTCTGGCGACTCATTTTCTACCATTTTCTTAGCGGCCTTAATCGTAGACGCTAAGCCACGGAATTGTAATTTACTTAAAATAAATGGTTTAAATAACTCTAAAGCCATTTTTTTCGGCAAACCACATTGATGTAGTTTTAAGGTAGGTCCTACAACGATTACCGAACGACCTGAGTAATCGACCCGTTTACCCAGTAAATTTTGTCTAAATCGACCTTGCTTACCCTTGATCATATCCGCCAAAGATTTTAAGGGTCGTTTATTACTACCGGTAATAGCACGACCACGTCGACCGTTATCCAACAAGGCATCGACTGACTCTTGCAGCATGCGTTTTTCGTTACGCACAATAATATCCGGTGCATTCAGATCTAATAAACGCTTTAGACGATTATTACGATTGATCACACGACGATAAAGATCATTCAGATCGGACGTCGCAAAACGTCCACCATCTAAAGGTACTAAAGGACGCAAATCCGGTGGTAGGACGGGTAATACCGTTAAAACCATCCATTCCGGTTTATTGCCCGATTGATCAAAGCCTTCCAGCAGTTTTAAACGTTTAGAGAATTTTTTTAATTTGGTTTCTGAACTGGTATTGGGGATCTCTTCACGTAAGGTATGGATCTCTTCCTTCATATTCAAGGTGATCAGTAATTGCTGTATCGCTTCTGCGCCCATACGCGCATCAAATTCATCACCATGTTCTTCGATAGCTTCTAAGTATTGCTCATCGGTTAAAAGCTGACCGCGCTCTAACGTCGTCATACCGGGCTCTATGACCACAAATGCTTCAAAATACAGAACGCGTTCTATATCGCGTAAGGTCATATCAAGCAATAAACCGATACGTGAAGGTAAAGATTTTAAAAACCAAATGTGTGCAACTGGGCTTGCTAGTTCGACGTGACCCATACGTTCACGTCGAACTTTAGTCAACGCCACTTCAACACCGCATTTTTCACAAATCACACCACGATGTTTAAGCCGCTTGTACTTACCGCATAAACACTCATAATCCTTAATGGGACCAAATATTTTTGCACAAAACAATCCGTCCCTTTCCGGTTTAAAAGTACGATAATTAATGGTCTCGGGTTTTTTGACTTCACCATAAGACCAGGTGCGAATCATTTCCGGCGAAGCTAAGGAGATACGAATGTTATCAAACTCATCTAAATAATCTTCTTGCTTCAGTATCCCCAATAAATCCGACATCAACGGTTTATCCGCAAATACTTTGATTCTTTCGTTGTTTACGTTCGACTCAATCGCTTCCGCCATGCTCGCCAAGCTTTCTTGCACGGGCTCTGGCTTCACTAGTTCGGAAGATGATGGCGCAGCTTTAGCCATTTCTGATGCCGTCGTCGTAGGATGCTCTAGTTCTGACTTTTCAGTGTCTAATTTTGGTTTAGTTGCCAAGGTTATACTCTCCACTTCAGATTAATCTTTGGTTTCTAATTCTGCATTAATTGCCAAGGAACGTATTTCCTTGACTAATACGTTAAATGATTCTGGCATACCGGCTTCCATTTGGTGGTCGCCATCGACAATGTTCTTATACATCTTGGTTCGACCCGCAACGTCATCCGATTTGACCGTGAGCATTTCTTGTAAAGTGTAAGCCGCTCCATAAGCTTCTAACGCCCAAACCTCCATTTCACCAAATCGCTGACCACCAAATTGTGCTTTACCGCCCAATGGCTGCTGAGTTACTAAACTATAGGATCCCGTAGAACGCGCATGCATCTTATCGTCGACTAAATGATTCAACTTAAGCATGTACATATAACCCACCGTAACAGGTCGTTCAAAACGCTCGCCGGTTCTACCATCATAGAGCGTGGTTTGTCCTGATTCTGGCAAATCGGCCAAACGTAACATGCGTTTAATTTCGGCTTCGGTCACACCATCAAAGACAGGTGTTGCCATAGGTACTCCGTTACGTAAATTTTGTGCTAGTTCCAAAACAGACTCATCCGATAACTTGTCTAAATCTACTTTTTGTGCTGTTTCCTTAGTATCGTTGTAAATAGAACCTAAGAAGTGTTTAATTTCTTTAATATTTTTTTGTGCATCGAGCATGTTAGCAATCTTGATACCTAAACCTTTTGCTGCCCAACCCAAATGTGTTTCGAGTACCTGACCGACGTTCATACGGGATGGCACGCCTAAAGGATTAAGAACGATATCAACCGGTGTACCATCTTCCATGTAAGGCATATCTTCGACAGGAATAATGGTAGAAATAACCCCTTTATTCCCATGTCGACCGGCCATCTTGTCACCCGGCTGAATACAACGTTTGATAGCTAAATGGACTTTAACAATCTTAAGTATACCCGGCGCCAAATCATCACCTTGGGTTAGTTTTTTTCGTTTGTTTTCAAATTTTTCATCTAAAGCAAGGCGTGCTACTTCTAATTGTTTGGCAACAGCTTCCAATTGTTGATTAGCCGCCTCATCACGTAAACTGACAGAAAACCATTGATCTTTGGGGAGGTTCTGTAAATAGTCTAATGTGACTTTACTACCTGACTTTAATTTATTGGGTCCGCTGCTTGCTGTAGCACCGACTAATAAGGTCTCTAACCGTTGATAAGAATCATTTTCTAAAATTCTAAATTCGTCATATAAGTCTTTTTTAACTTTATCCAAGGCCATTTCTTCGATACTTAACGCGCGTGTATCTTTTTCTAAACCATCTCGCGTAAATACTTGGACATCAATAACCGTACCGCGCATGCCTGAAGGAACACGTAGTGAACTGTCTTTTACATCTGAGGCTTTTTCACCAAATATAGCGCGTAGAAGTTTTTCTTCGGGTGTTAACTGTGTTTCACCTTTAGGTGTTACTTTTCCAACCAAGATATCACCCGCTTCTACCCAAGCACCTAAATGGACAATACCAGACTCATCTAATTTAGAAAGTGCACTTTCTCCGACATTGGGAATATCGGATGAGACTTCTTCGGTCCCTAACTTAGTGTCGCGTGCAATACAAGTTAATTCTTCGATATGTATCGTAGTAAAACGATCTTCAGAAACAACACGCTCAGAAATTAAAATAGAATCTTCAAAGTTATAACCATTCCACGGCATAAAGGCTACGAGTAGATTCCGTCCTAAAGCTAACTCACCTAAGTCGGTAGAAGGCCCGTCCGCCATGACATCACCTTTTTTAATCTTATCCCCTTTCTTGACTAAGGGTCGTTGATTAATACAGGTATTTTGATTAGAGCGGGTATATTTTGTCAGATTGTAAATATCAACACCCGCGGTACCTGCCATCGCTTCTTCGTCATCGACTCGAACCACAATTCGACCTGCATCAACAGAATCAATAAAACCGCCTCGTTTAGCCACGGCAACAACACCTGAGTCAACCGCCACTTTACGTTCCATACCCGTACCCACTAAAGGTTTTTCTGTACGTAAGGTAGGCACCGCTTGGCGTTGCATATTCGAACCCATCAAAGCACGGTTTGCATCGTCATGCTCTAAGAAGGGAATCAAAGAAGCGGCCACCGAAACGACTTGAGCCGGAGAAATATCCATATAGTTAACTTTATCAGCCGTGGTCAACATCGACTCATTGCGGTGTCGACAAGGAATTAAGTCATCAATCAACTTACCGTGACTGTCAAGACGGGTATTAGCCTGCGCAATAACATACTTGCCTTCTTCAATGGCAGACAAATATTGAATTTCTTGGGTTACCTTCTCCTGCTCAACTTTACGGTAAGGTGTTTCGAGGAATCCATAATGATTGGTTCGAGCATATACCGCCAATGAATTGATCAAGCCGATGTTAGGTCCTTCAGGCGTTTCAATCGGACAAACACGTCCATAATGGGTTGGATGCACGTCTCGAACTTCAAAACCTGCTCGTTCGCGCGTTAGTCCGCCAGGCCCTAAAGCAGAAACACGACGTTTATGTGTGATTTCAGAAAGCGGATTCACTTGATCCATAAACTGTGATAGCTGACTGGAGCCAAAAAATTCTTTAATTGCCGCTGAGATAGGCTTAGCATTAATAAGGTCCTGCGGCATTAAATTTTCAGATTCAGCCACACTTAAGCGATCTCTAACCGCTCTTTCAACCCGCACTAAACCAATACGAAATTGATTCTCAGCCATTTCGCCGACACTGCGTACACGTCGATTACCCAAATGATCGATATCATCCACGTCGCCTTTACCATTCCGTATTTCGATCAATGCGCGCAACACCGCCACAATATCGTCTTTGCTCAAGGTACCGGATCCAGTAATTTCTTCTCGACCTAAGCGACGATTAAATTTCATCCGACCTACGGCCGATAAGTCATAGCGATCCAAAACAAAAAATAAATTTTTAAATAAGGCTTCCGCAGCTTCCTTAGTGGGAGGCTCACCCGGACGCATCATACGATAAATTTCAACTAAGGCTTCTAGTTGACTGTGACTTGGATCGATACGTAACGTTGTCGAAATATAAGCCCCTGAGTCCAAATCGTTAGTATAAAGCGTTTCTATTTTTTCTACGCGTGCTTCTATCAGCTTTTTGACAATATCCGCACTTAATTCTGTATTCGCCTCAAACAGAATTTCACCTGTTTCCCCATTAATAATGGGCTTAGCCAGTGTTTTACCCATCAAATAATCAAAGGGTAACTCGAGATGTTTAATCTTAGCTTTTTCTATTTCACGGATTTGTCTTACCGCAATACGCCGACCTTGTTCAACAATCACTTTACCCGTGGCATCTTTAATATCAAAGCTCGCTATTTCGCCACGCAAACGCTCAGGCACTAAATCTAAAACGACGGTTTCATCTTTTAAATGAAAGACATTATTACTAAAAAATAACTCTAATATTTCTTCAGCTGTATATCCTAAAGCGCGTAATAGTATAGTTGCCGCTAACTTACGTCGTCTATCGATACGAACAAATAAATTATCCTTAGGATCAAATTCAAAATCTAGCCACGAACCACGATAAGGAATAATTCGCGCCGCATACAACAATTTACCTGAAGAATGGGTTTTTCCTTTGTCATGCTCGAAAAATACACCCGGTGAACGATGTAATTGCGACACCACGACACGATCCGTTCCATTAATCACAAAGCTTCCGGTATCCGTCATCAAGGGCAGCTCACCCATATAGACTTCTTGCTCTTTAATATACTTAATCCTAGTTGAGCCTGGCGCTGCTTCTTTATCATAAATGATCAAACGCATTTTAACTCTTAGTGGCGCACCATACGTTAAACCGCGTGCTTGGCATTCTTTGACATCAAAAGGAGGTTGTCCTATTCGGTAATTAATATATTCTAACGTAGCTTCACCACCTGAATAAGAAGAAATAGGGAAGATAGATTTAAATGCGGCATTAAGCCCCACATCTTCCAACGCATCGGGTGCGGTATCTACTTGTAAAAATCGATGATAAGATTGAATCTGCGTCGCTAATAGATACGGCGCTTCCATAATCGTTGCTTGCTTACCAAAATTTTTACGAATACGTTTTTTTTCAGTAAATGAATAAGGGATATTTGTTTGCTCAGTTGCTGGGGATGTCCGAATTACCATCTAAAGCTCACCTAGTTAGAGAACAGAATAATTAAAGAAAAATCGTGCCCATTATGGCTGGGCTATATTATGTGTTGACCGTCAGTAGCGTTTTAAAGCCTTTTCTTAAATAAAGAAATAAAGTTTGGCCGCTTCGCCCTCTTCCTAAATCCTTTTTAGCCTATGTCTAGTCTCCTATCCGCCTTAATCTTACAAATTAACACTAACGCGTGATAGCACTAACCGATAACATAAGGAATGCTCAAGTAAATTACTTGAGCATTTTTTGCTTACATTTACATTTTTATAATTTAAACTTGATATAAATCTCGTCAAAATATAAAAACTACTCGATTTTAGCGCCAGCCTTTTCCTTTTCTAGCCTGGCTACAAGATCCTCTGCTTCTTTTTTAGGAATTCCTTCTTTAATAGGAACAGATGTTTTTTCATTCTTTACTTTATCCACTAACTCTTTAGCTTCTCTTAATCCTAACTGTGGATTCATTTCACGCACTATTTTAATCACGCCCACCACATTTGTTTCTTTGTCGACAACTTTCTCGAGTTTAACGCTAAATTCCGTCTTCTCTTCGCCAGCTTCGGCAGCGGCTGCACCGGCTACAGGTGCTGCGGCGACTGGAGCAGCTGCAGAAACACCAAATTCTTCTTCCATTTTTTTAATAAGTTCAACAATCTCCATAACTTTCATGTTAGAAACAGTCGTTAATACTTCTTTTGCTTTATCATCTGCACTCATAATTATCACTCCAAAAATAAAAAACTTTAATTAATTAACACGCAATTATGCCGCTACTTGTTGCTTTTCACGCACAGCAGCCAAGGTACGTAGTAGTTTGGCTTGTGGCTCAGCCAAGGTACGCACTAACTTAATAACTGGTGCCTTTATAACTGCAATTAACAGAGCAATTGCTTCATCACGGGTTGGTAGATTAGCTAGCTTATCGAGCTCATTAACCGCTAATAATTGGCCATCGTAGGCTACTGCCTTAACGATTAACTTTTCATTTTGCTTGACAAATGTTCGAATAAGCCGCGCTGCTGCACCGGGCTCTTGTTGGGAAAATGCTAATAATAAAGGACCTACCAGCGTATCCTGTAGACACGCAAAGCCTGTACCTTCTAGTGCACGTCGCGCCAAGGTATTACGCACTACACGTAAATACACTCCTGCACTGCGCGCCTGTAAGCGTAATTGACTCATTTCCCCGACGCTTAAGCCACGATATTCAGCAGTGACTGCTGATAACGCATTTTTTGCAACCGCTCCAACTTCCGCAACAATGGCCAGTTTATCTTCAAGTCTTAATGTCACGTTGGTTTTCTCCTCATGTATTACTGTTCAACCATCGACGACTGGATGATGGTTGAAGGCTCGGTGGCCGTAAAGGTTCACCGTCTGCGTAGGTAATATTAAGCGCCAAATTAATAAAATAGGGCATCATTACTCTTCGCACTTGAATTTTTCTCTGTGCTGCCGCTCAATTTACAATCCTCATGTCTATTAATACACTCCGGTTGCTTCACGACGCGGCCCATTCTCAAAAAATCCAATTGCAGTGAGTATACTTAGCTACCCTACCTTTTTTTAATGCCGACACACCTACGGTCTTCGACAGTTAGAGGGAAAGCCCTTTAACTGCGAATTCATTCCCACACTAATATCAAGTGGGGGTAGCTCTTCTATCCCAAATACGCTAAATAGTCAAGATGAAACCGCTCATTTGATGGTATTCCATATATAACACCAACATCTTTACGGACAGTCATTTTAGCTTGCTTCTAGCGATGCCAAATTAATTAACAAACCAGGTCCCATTGTACTAGAGAGACTCAGCTTTTTTAAATAAACTCCTTTAGCGGTAGCAGGCTTGGCTTTTTTAATCGCTCCTACCAGCACCTCTAAATTCTGCAGTAATTGCTGCGTTTCAAAATTCAACTTACCAATGGTACAGTGGATAATTCCACCTTTGTCAGCACGATAACGCACCTGACCCGACTTCGCGTTAGCAACCGCCGTATTTACATCCATCGTTACTGTGCCTATTTTAGGATTCGGCATCAAGCCCCTAGGCCCTAATATCTGGCCAAGTTGACCTACTAAGCGCATTGCATCAGGTGTTGCGATAAGCACATCAAAATCTAAGTTACCGGCTTTAATGGTCTCAGCCAAATCTTCGAAACCTACAATATCAGCACCGGCTTTCTTTGCTGCCTCGGCATTTGCTGCCTGAGCAAACACAGCGACGCGCGGTGTTTTCCCGGTTCCATGTGGCAATACCACAGCGCCTCGAACAGTTTGGTCTGATTTACGGGGATCAACACCTAGATTGATACTGATGTCGACACTTTGATTGAATTTAACCGGGAACTCTTTGAGTAAAGCGATGGCATCTACTACCGAATATACTTTCCCAGCGTGCAGCTTTTCTTTAATCAAACGAAAACGTTTACTTAATTTAGCCATTTTATGCTTCCCCTTCAACTTCAATGCCCATATTACGCGCCGTACCGGCGATCGTGCGCATCGCAGCTTCTAAATCGCCTGCCGTTAAATCAGGCATTTTAACTGTTGCAATCTCAGCCAACTGCTTACGAGTAATTTTACCCACTTTAGTTTTGTTGGGGATACTGCTCCCTTTACTGATATTCGCAGCTTTCATAATTAAATAGGAAGCAGGAGGCGTTTTGATAATAAAGGTAAAGCTACGATCGGTATGTACCGTAATCACTACCGGCATCGGCATACCTTTATCTACACTTTGCGTGCGCGCATTAAAGGCCTTACAGAATTCCATAATATTCACCCCATGTTGCCCCAAAGCAGGACCAATAGGCGGTGCAGGAGTAGCTTCTCGAGCTTTTACCTGTAATTTCACATAAGCTTGTATTTTCTTTGCCATTTTTTACCTCCGGGTCTAACGCTTAATATAATTAAGCTTCCCATTGATGATAAATACTCTTCGCACTTGAATTTTTGTCCGTATTACGGCTTATTCGCCGTCCTCATGTATGTTAAATACACTCCGGTAGTTTCACTTTTACAGCGCCTTAACAAAAATCCCATTGCTATCAGTATATTCTCTTCTATCCCTTTTTCTTGCTAAAAAAAAGGGTCCTACAATGCATCAAGCTTTTTTAACTTGACCAAACTCTAACTCAACCGGCGTAGAACGGCCAAAAATAATGACCGAAACACGCATGCGATTCTTTTCATAGTTAACTTCTTCAACCTCGCCATTAAAGTCAGCAAAAGGTCCATCCACAACACGCACCACTTCGCCCACTTCAAATAAGACTTTAGGCCGAGGTTTGTCTACGCCTTCCTGCATACGCTGTAAAATCTTATCCACCTCTTTACTGCTCAGAGGCACTGGTTTATCACTGGTGCCGCCAATAAATTTAATGACACCGGGTGTTTTTTGAACGAGATACCAACTATCTTCGTCCATATCCATTTCCACTAAGACGTAGCCTGGATAAAATTTACGCGCGGTTTTACGCTTACGGCCTTGGCGTATTTCGATGACTTCTTCAGTCGGGACAATTATTTGGCCAAATTTTTCTATCAGTCCTTGTTGTTTAATTCGTTCATTTAAGGCATCTAAAACCTTGCGCTCATAGCCCGAACGTGCCTGCACGACATACCATTGCATAGGTCCATGCGTTGTTTTTTCTTCTGCTATTGATAACTTTTCATGAGTTGAAACAGGATCGCTCGACGATTGCTCTGAAACATCGGAATGAAGTTCTGATTTTTTTTCTGTCATACGTTAACTATCCTCTCTTCATTTACACTGTTAAAAAAGCAACTGCCCATAATAAGAGTGTATCTATACCCCATAAAAACAAACCTGCTACCATAACCATCGCCATAACGATCAAGGTAGTACGCACCGTTTCTTCTCGGCTTGGCCAGACGACTTTGCGTAGTTCGGCACGCGAAGCTTGTGCAAATGTCCAAAACCGCCGCCCTAGTGTCGTATAAAAAAATAATGATACCAGTATGAGCGCATCTATTATCCAGCCTATCAAGCGAATAGCAATGGCCTGATGGGAAAAATAATGATTGGCATAAATAGCCAATAGAAGAATAACCCCCATCATTATCCAGAGTATCGAATCTCTTTTAGTTACCTTATTTTCAATCTTTGCGTTCTTCATTTCACCTATTTCTATATTTTCTGCAAAACTGAGTCATTATGATTTTGTTTATCATGCTTCACTTTAAGCCATAGTATTCGACATCACATAGACTCTTCACACATGACTTTGAATTATACCCTTATCTTTCGTCAGTTTAACCTTGCCAAAACTATATTTTTTGGCAGGCCAGGAGGGAATCGAACCCCCAACCTGCGGTTTTGGAGACCGCCGCTCTGCCAATTGAGCTACTGGCCTAATTCACTACTTGCATAATCTTCGACTTCTGGAGCCCACAACCGGGATCGAACCGGTGACCTCTTCCTTACCAAGGAAGTGCTCTACCACTGAGCCATGTGGGCCTAGGTGTTAAAATTATCGTTGCCGTTGCCATTTTTAGCGACGATTTTAGCATTTTATTCGGTTTTGTTCGCCCTGCATCGCTTTTTCTGGAGCGGGTGATGGGAATCGAACCCACATAGCCAGCTTGGAAGGCTGGAATTCTAACCGTTGAACTACACCCGCAATACCTTAGTTTTTTTAATACTCTTCGCTTGCTTCATTCTCACGATACTTGCCAAAAATCCCATTGCTGTGAGTATATTCAATAAAATAATTGGTGGAGGGGGAAGGATTCGAACCTTCGAAGGCTGAGCCGGCAGATTTACAGTCTGCTCCCTTTGGCCGCTCGGGAACCCCTCCTCAAAATTGAGGGGCCATTTTGCGAAAGTCAAGGCTGGATGTCAACCACTATTCTCACTAACAATACATAAATATTTTTTTGACTACTCTTCGCGCTTGAATTTTTGTCTGTGTTACCACGAACTCGCAATTCTCATGGTTATTGTATACACTCCGGTTGATTGATTTTCGCGGCGTCTTGTCAAAATCCAATTGCTGTGAGTATAGTTATCATGCACTTTCAAATGAACATTTATTCCGCTGCGGTGACACTTTTTTTAGTCATGGATCCGCTTGGAAATATTCCGGTTTTCTTATCATTACTCCAACAAGTTGATCCCAAACGACGCACTAAAATTATTTTGCGTGAAAGCTTAATTGCATTTGCTATCCTGACACTTTTTTTATTTTGCGGAAAACCGATCTTAGATAGCTTACATATTAGTGAAGAAGCATTAGGAATCGCAGGCGGAATTATTTTATTTCTTATTGCCATTAAAATGTTATTTCCCATGGGCCAAAATAAATTAGCAGAGGAGACTCATGGAGAGCCCTTTATTGTTCCTATGGCCATTCCTTTGCTTGCTGGTCCTTCCGCCATGACCACGGTCATCTTGTTCGCCAGTCAAGCACCGCGTCAAATGGGAGAGTGGTTTGCCGCCTTAGCCGTGGCTTCGTTGATAGCCACATTGTTGCTTTTAATGGCCGTACCTTTACAAAAATTATTAGGGGTCAAAGTAATCGCTGCATTAGAGCGTTTAATGGGAATGATATTAACCACGATTGCGGTACAAATGTTTTTAACCGGCTTAGGTACCTACCTTAGCACTCTTCGCACTTGAATTTTTTTCTGCGTTCCCGCTCAACTCGCAATCCTCATGTATGTCTAACTCCGGTTACTTCGTTTTCGCGGCGCCTTGCCAAAAATCCAATTGCTGTGAGTATCTTTGATTAATATGCTTTTAATTTTGCTGAACGGTATTCGCTAACAATACTTTTTTTAGTATGTTTAACGCTTCGTCTAATTGTTCTTTACTAATGACTAAAGGTGGTGCTAAACGAATAACTGTATCGTGCGTCTCATAGCTTAATAAACCCAATTCTAATAATTGTAAAACAATCTCACGTCCTTTTGCATAGCGGGCATCCAGTTCAACACCTATAAATAAACCTTTACCACGAATTTCTTTAATTAATGGCGATGAAATTTTTAATAGGTTTTGATATAAATAATCACCTAGCTCTTCTGAACGCTGAATTAAGTTTTCATCAAACAGTACATTTAAGGCTTCCAAAGCAACTGTTGCTGCGAGAGGATTACCACCAAAAGTACTACCATGATCGCCCGGTGTAAAAACATTCATAACGTCACGGCGACTTAAAAATAATGAAACAGGCAATAAACCCCCGCC
Organism: Candidatus Aquirickettsiella sp.; assembly: GCA_049283295.1. Taxonomy (GTDB): domain Bacteria; phylum Pseudomonadota; class Gammaproteobacteria; order Diplorickettsiales; family Diplorickettsiaceae; genus Aquirickettsiella. The sequence continues at coordinate 24,740 of JBAPVR010000013.1, read as the reverse complement.
TAAGGCTTTACCTAAAATTAACGCATCCGGTACCACCCCTTCATGTTCACAGGCTAAAAATCGACCCGTTCTACCTAAACCCGTTTGTATTTCATCGAGTATCAGTAGCACATTATTTTCTCGACAGATTTTTGCAACAGCGCGTAAATAACCTTTAGGCGGCATAACAATGCCTCGCTCACCTTGGATAGGTTCGACTAAAAAAGCCGCTGTATTAGGTGTTATAGCAACGGACAAAGCGGCTGTGTCACCATACTCTATGATTTTAAACCCTGGGGCAAAGGGACCAAAACCAAATTGGTATTGTGGTTTTGTTGACATGCCCACTACCGTTGTAGTACGACCATGAAAGTTGCCTCGACAAACAATGATCTCGGCTTGATTTTCAGCCACTTTTTTTAGGGTATAAGCCCATTTTCTAGCGGCTTTAATCGCCGTTTCTACCGCTTCAACACCGGTGTTCATGGGTAAAGCACTTTCCATCTGTGTTAAATCGCAGGCACGTTTTAAAAACGCTCCCAGCCTATCACTGTAAAAAGCACGTGAACAAATCGCCAAGCGTTGTGCCTGCTGAGTTAAAACCTTCACTAAACGAGGATGGCTGTGTCCATGACTGACCGCTGAATAAGCACTCATCATATCGATATAACGTTTACCCGAAATATCCCAAAGTTCAGCACCTAAACCACGCGTGAGTACCACTGGCAAAGGATCATAATTGGCCGCCCCATAACGTTGCTCAAGCGCTATGGGATCATTGAGTCTTAGATGATTAGAAAAGGGAGACTGTTGATCGGCTAATGTGCTTTGCTTGCTCATTTAGTTTAAACTCCAAAAATACTTAGCAATATTTCTTTAATTAATCGTTCCGTTTTGCGATTCTTGTCATGATAAGGGTTGTACTCAACCACTTCAACTCCTAACAGTGAAGATTCGTGACATAATTGTTTCAGCACGTGGCATAAATTCTCACCGGAAATACCTCCCACTTCGGGCACGCTGACGCCGGGTGCATCAAATGGATCAATAGCATCTAAATCCAAGCTGACGCCAAATCCTAAACTATTTTCTTTAACGTAGGCTATTGCTTCAGCAAGTACTGTATCCAAACCCCGTTTTTCCAGCGCTTCCATGTTATAAATGCGCACACCTAAACGCTGTAATAATCTTTCTTCTGCTGCTTCAAAACTTCGCGTGCCGATTAAAACCAACCGCTTTGGATCTATTTTAGAACGAGGTATTGAGATGTGAGTGAGCGATGTATCGCCATAACCTAATAGAGCCGCTAGTGGCATGCCATGAATATTACCGGTGACGGTCGTTTCAAAGGTATGGCTATCCATATGTGCATCGATCCATATCAACCCTAATTCAGCGTTTTGTTGTTGTGCTAACGCAGCCGCGACGCCACTCCAAGTGCCTATGGCACAGGAATGATCGCCGCCCAACACGGCAAAACGTTTATTTTGTTGAATTAAATCAAACGTTATAGCCGCCAATTCAGTATTGAGTTCCACTACGCGTGATAATTTATCTTTTTTGTTAGCATTATCCGACACTAACACGGCTTGCCAATGACTGCGTAAATGTTGCTCAGATAATTGTTGCTCTAAGGCATGATGTTGCAATTGTAACGGACCTTCTGCACAAGCGACATTATTCGCAGCAATACCGGATGCATACGCAATTAAGGATAACGAAGTTGTCATGATGTTATTAACCTGGTTTTTTGTAATACAAAATCTACTAGTAATCTAAGCAAGCGAAAGACTTAAACCTAATACCTATTTTTATTCTAAAGTGAGAACTCCGTTCATTGCTAGACATTATATACTGATTACAGATTGACAGCGAATGATCTATAAGAAACAGGCATAAAAAAAGGACATTGTGATGAGCAATGTCCTTTAGTTATCAGAAACCCTTCAACAATAATAACTTTCAAGGAAAAACATTTTTCTAGTAGTAAAGTTCCTTAAATAAGCCAATACTCTTAGTTAGTTGAAGTAAGCCTTTGTTTTGGGGTTTCCTCAGAATTTTCTACTGTAGAGCAATTATGAAGCAAACCATATCGAATGATTTGTTTAACCCCGTCTACGTTGTCTTGGTTTAAGTTCTCTTCTTTTTTTGATGTGTCAATTATAAAAATGTCTTTAAAGATACTTATACGTAATGTTTTTTTTAATAAAAATTTATCTAACCCTACAACTTGATTAATTGTAACACAGCTACCATCACATTGATCTCCCCCACGCTTCCTTATTTCGTCATCTAAATCTTCCTGCTTATCAGGAATTTCATGGTCCTTTAGGACTAAATCTACTACATAAATCCATTCTGCACTTATTCCACAGTTTTCAAGCAGTTCATCAATCTTATCATAGTTAGCTGCCACCTTCTCCGTTGCAAGAAATTCATGAATACATAATGCTTGGCGCAATTTTATTTCAGTTTTTTCGTCTTCAACTTCGTTTCTTTTTAATTCTTCTAAACTGTCAAGAGATTTTTTCAATTTTTCAAAAGAATTACTCAATTCAGAATTAACTTGATGTTTTTTCCATAAAGATGCGGCTATAGGTGATAGCACGAGTGCCACCGTAATAATTGGTATTGTTATTAGAAGCGGCAAAGCTAAAGCTGATATTATGGCGGTAAAGGCAGCAGTTAATGCTGTAGCTATACCCGGCAGCCACGGAGTAAAAAATACAGCCGTTGCTAAAAGAGAACCCGTGATTGAGATACCCAATAAAGAATATAAATACCTCGAAAGGTGTTTATTTATTTTTTTAACACGCTCCTGAAAAGCTTGATTAAACTTTTCCTCTAAACCTACATTTTTTTGTTTTAATTTTCCCAACATTTCTTTTTTAGACATAAATAATAACCTTATTTTGTTTAAGTTTAATCGAGGCAGTACATCATAGTAAGATAAAATACTTGATTAAGCTTAACAAAACATTAAAGACATTTTTAAACTTGAGCTTAACAGGGCCGCAAATATTCAAAAAAACACTTCAATAATTCTATTGACCACAGCTCATAAAAAAATATCGCTCTTGCTAAAAGTTTCTATTGGGCTGTCAAACTTTATTTGACCTTTATAATGCCCCCCTAGGCCATAGCAGAGTAATGAATAAAGCTTAATGAGATATTAAGATCGAAAAAAATTTCTTCTTTGTAGATAAATAACTGACAAAGCTGGCTGAGAACAAGGCCGCTGCTTTACTTTAGATTTTGAGCACCACTTCGACCGAGTAAAAAATCACTTCTATTAAAAATTAGCCTTGCATATCCAATGCTGAGCGGCTTGTTTAAACTTTAATGTAAGTTCAAGCAAAAACTTGATATATCCACAAAGACGACTAACAATAGATCTATGCAACCCCTTGCTCCACTTATTAAAGATTTAGCCGTCATTCTTGGCGTAGCCAGCTTAGTCACGCTTTTATTTCAAAAAATAAGACAACCGGTCGTATTAGGCTATCTACTCTCTGGGATTATTGTCGGTCCTCATGTCCCTCCTTACGACTTGGTTGCGGACGTACCCAGCTTACATACGCTTTCGGAGTTAGGCGTTATCTTTTTGATGTTCTCTTTAGGTTTGGATTTTAGCTTTCATAAACTTAAACGGGTCGGAACACCGGCTATCATTACCGGTTTGTTTGAAGTACTGGTCGTTTTATTCATTGGTTTCATGCTAGGTAAAATTCTGGGCTGGTCTACTTATGATTGTATTTTTTTAGGCGCGGCACTTTCCATCTCCTCCACCACTATCATCATCAAGGCGATGGAAGAATTGGGTTTAAAAAGCCGACATTTTGCTGAACTGGTATTTGGTGTATTGATTGTTGAAGACCTATTAGCCATTTTATTGCTTGCCGGTCTCTCTATCGTGGTCGGCACACATGCCGTTATTTCTGCCACCCTCGCAGACTCGGCTATTAAACTTTTTATTGTGGTCGGCAGTTGGTTTTTGATCGGTTACTTTTTAATTCCTACTTTAATTCGAAAATTAGTGAATGTAGCCAATCAGGAATCCCTAACTATCGTCTCCGTAGCATTGTGTTTAATACTCGTCTGTATTGCTGCTTACTTTGGTTATTCCACCGCTTTAGGCGCTTTTATTATGGGCTCTATATTAGCTGAAACGGATTTAATTCAGTTTATTCAACAATACATGCGGCCCATCCGCGATATTTTCGCGGCAGTATTTTTCATTTCGGTGGGAATGCTTATCGACCCGAGCATAATCATGCAAAATATTTGGATAGTATTGCTGATTTCCATCATTACTATCATTGCTAAAATTTTTGCTACGGCCACCGGTGCATTAACCGCGGGACAGAACTTAACCACTTCAGTACGCGCAGGTTTTAGTATGGCGCAAATTGGTGAATTTTCTTTTATTATTGCTGGATTAGGATTGACATTACAGGTAACACGCCCCGCACTCTTCCCAATTATCATCGCCGTATCGGCCGTTACCACCTTTACCACACCTTACCTCATCATGTCTTCGGGTAGTTTGAGTAAATTTTTTGAAAAAAAACTTCCAACCCGCGCAAGACAATTTTTAAGCCATTACACGATACTCATTCATCGTTACTTAAGGTTGAAAAAAAAACAAGCGGTATATAGTCAATATATCACGCGTTTATTAATTAATAGTGTCATGGTAGCTATTATTTTTAGTTTGAGTGAAAAATGGATATTTCCAAAAATTAGCGAATGGATCACCACAACCTACTGGATAAACACGTTAAGTTGTTTGATTGCCCTATTATTAGCCTCACCGTTTATCTGGGGTATGATCTTTGCCTATCGCGCCATTCCGCATCGACGCCATGCTACAGTTAGACCTATCATCGCTTTAGGATGGATTTTTACATTAACGGTTATCACCACGTTAGCGATTACTTATTTTCATACTTGGTCTATTATTTTATTGCTAACCCTTATTGCGTTTCTATTATTTAGTTTATTACACAAACCGCTGCAAAAATTTTATCCTTGGTTAGAAAAGAGATTTCTAGCCAATATTAAAACACCGAGTATTCAAGAAGCTTCTAAAGATGAATTAACCGCTTGGGGTATTAATTTAAAAGGTACTGACATTCAAAATAATTATTACTTTATCAATAAAACCTTACAAGAGTTAGATCTTGCCCAACAATTTGGCATACATGTTGTTGCCCTTTATCGCGGGCCTAAAATTATTTTAACGCCGCCACACCATGAAAAAATTAAGCTTTACGATAAGTTATTTATTTTAGGTAGTGATGAGCAAATCGATACCTTCAGTCAGTTATTAAAGGTGAACACCTATCAAGAAGAACTAGAATTATTCAATCATCTTGAATTAAAAACTTTTTTACTCGATAAAACCCACCCTTTTGTCGGACTTAGCATTGCAGAAGCCATGCAAAAAAACCGTATCGACGGAATTGTGTTAGGTATGGAGCGCAAAGGAGTCAGAAAAATTAATCCCGGTATCCATACTATTCTGCGTAAAGAAGATCTGTTGATCGTGTTAGTTTATAAAGCACCGACTTAGGGTGTGTCGTCATTGAGCGCGTTACGCCTATTTGCAGAACAAACAGCAAAATTCTTCTTCATGCGCCTCCATCAGGTGATGTGGATCTTCAAGCATAGAAACAGGATTATCCACTTGCACCGTTGAACATCATTTTTGCTTGGGGTACAAAGAGCCTAGCATATGCTAGCATACGCAATTTATACGGTAGGAAGCGGGTAGCCTGCCCGTCTTGGAGCAGCCCAGTTTGTGGCATAATGCTTTGAGTAAAAATCAACTATCAGACCGATTTAAACCCAGAAGAGGACGATCATTATTATTAAGCAGTTTTTTCACCGGCTATTCCCCAAAAAAATAGCTCATCCACAAGTCAAAATTATTCCTAGAGCTGAACATACTATTTCTCGCAAGGATATAAGTGATAATGCACTCAAGGTTCTCTACCGACTCAATCAACATAAATACAGCGCTTATTTAGTGGGTGGTTGTTTACGTGATATTTTACTTAATCAAAAACCTAAGGACTTTGACATCGCCACCAATGCCAGTCCTGAAAATATCAAAAAACTTTTTCGCAACTGCTTATTAATTGGCAGACGTTTTCGACTCGCGCACATCCGCTTTGGCCGAGAAATCATCGAAGTCAGCACCTTTCGGGCGCAAAGCAAAAAAAAATCCTTTAAACATCGTAAGATTGCTGCGCATGGTATGTTACTTCGCGATAATGTCTACGGAACGATCGAAGAGGATGTTTGGCGACGGGATTTTACAATGAATGCGCTATACTACAATATCGCTGATTTTTCTTTGGTCGATTATTGTGGTGGGCTCGCCGATATACAACATAAAATTGTCCGCATCATCGGCGAACCACGCCTCCGTTACCAAGAAGATCCGGTTCGACTATTACGTGCCATTCGCTTTGCCGGAAAATTAAATTTCCAATTAGATGCCGCTACAGCAGAACCCATACAAGAACTTGCACCGCTACTTCGTCATGTACCCCCTGCCCGTTTATTTGAAGAGGTACTTAAACTTTTTCATCATGGCCAAGCCTTAAAAACCTATCACTTACTCCATCACTATCACTTACTCAACGAATTATTTCCAAGAGCCCATCAAGACTCTCTAGAGAATGCGACCGACAAACTTTTAGAACTCGCCTGTGACAATACCGATAAACGTATTCATCAAGGAAAAACAGTTTCGCCGGCATTTTTGTTTGCAGTATTTTTATGGCCTACTGTGCAAACCAAAGCACAACAACTCATTACCCAACACACACCCACATTTATTGCCTATCAACAAGCAGTAAGCTACGCGCTCAGTAAACAGCAAAAACTGATTACTATCCCGCGTCGTTATAGTACCGCCATTCGCGAGATTTGGGATGTGCAACATCGATTATTACAACGACGCCCTTTTATGTTGCATCGTTTAATGAATCATTCGCGCTTTCGTGCCGCTTATGATTTTTTATTATTACGTGCTGAAATCAAAGAAATAGATCCCGAAATAGCCAATTGGTGGACCCTCTTTTTAGAAGCGGATGAGGAAACCAGAAAACAATTAATACAAACCGTCATTCAAGCGCCTCGAGGAGCCAAACGTTCCAAAAAACGAGGTAGAACACTATGAAGGGAGTCAATGCTGAACTTACTCAGTCAGCTAGCTGGAAAGCTTTAAATCAACATTTTTTACAAATAAAAAAATCCTCTCTTGCGGAATTATTTCTTAACGATCCGCAGCGAGGTAAAAAATTTTTCTTAACCGAAAAAAACTTACATTTTGATTATTCAAAAAATCCGGTACTTAAAGAAACACTGGTCCTGTTAGCTCAATTAGCAAACCAGGCTAATCTGAAACAACATATCCATGATTTGTTTTCCGGAGCCTGCGTTAATACCACGCAACGCCTACCTGCCTTACATACGGCATTACGCGATCCCAAAAAAACCGGATTAATCGTAAATGGCGAAGATGTTTTAGCCCAGATTCACGCCAGCTTAGACAAAATGCAAGATGTCGTAGAACAAATACGTCAGCATCAGTGGCGTAGTTTTAGCGGTAAAATAATAACCGACATCATCAATTTAGGGATAGGCGGTTCAGATTTAGGACCCTTAATGGCTGTCCATGCCCTGCAACCCTTACAACAAAAATCACTTCGTTTTCATTTTATCTCTCAGACCGATAATAATATCTTACAAACCTTATTAGAAAAAATAAATTTAGAAACCAGTTTATTCATTATTACCAGTAAATCCTTTACAACCTGTGAAACTCTTTTGAATGCAAGCACGCTGCTAAAAATATTTCAAGATAAGTTTACGGCTGCATCGATTAAACAACATTTCTTAGCTGTCACGAGTCATATCGAAAAAGCTATTGCGCTTGGAATCGATCCTGAGCATGTATTTCCACTCTGGGATTGGGTCGGCGGTCGTTACTCATTGTGGTCAGCTGTAGGCTTGCCGATCGCGTTAGCCATCGGTATGGCGAATTTCCGTGAACTGCTCAGCGGTGGTTATGCCATGGACCAACATTTTTTCCATCAACCTTGGCTCTCCAATATGCCGGTATTATTAGGTCTATTAGGTATCTGGCAGGTCAATTTTTTTCAAACTTCAGCCCATGCGGTATTACCTTACGAGGCTGGATTAAAATATTTTCCTGCTTATTTACAACAATTAGAGATGGAAAGTAATGGTAAATCCACGCGTCTGAATGGTGAACCGGTGGATTATGCCACCTGCCCCATTATTTTTGGAGATATTGGGCTAAATGCCCAGCACGCTTTTTATCAGTTGTTTCATCAAGGCACCGCACATTTTTCAGCTGATTTTATTTGTAGTTTACGTAATCCCAAGCTTAACCTTCAGCACCATCAACATATCCTTGCCAGTGTCTTAAGTCAAAGCAAAGCCTTTATGGAAGGTTGTCCTAGCCATCATACCTACAAAAACCTACCCGGAAATCATGCCAATAATATACTAGCCCTGAATGAACTTAATCCCTTTAGTTTAGGTCTGTTAATTGCGCTTTATGAACATAAAGTTTTTGTGCAAAGTGTCATTTGGCAAATTAATCCGTTTGATCAATGGGGGGTTGAGTATGGCAAGCAATTAAATAAAAAAATTTATCAACGTTTAAATAACTCTAGCCATCATCCAATAACTGCAAACTTTGATTCCTCAACGCTGGCCTGGATCGAACGCTATCAACAGATTAATCGTTCATAAACGGAGATTTATTATAGACCTAAAGTTTGTAGGAAACTCGAATCCCTGGATCTTTTTCAGTAAAGTCTTTAGTATTTCGAGTGATTAGCAACATAGAATTAATTTGTGCTGAAGCCCATATCACCGCGTCAGGTAACTTGAGTCGATATTGTTTACGAAGTACCACCGCTTGCTCAGCAACAAAACCATTTAGTTTTAAAAGATAAAAACTGTTAAGGAAAAGCTTTTGTTCCTTTTTCAGTCGCTGCTGTAGTACCCACCATGACCTCCATCCATGTCACGACGCTAATGGCTTTATCCTGGTAGCGTCCTAGCTCATCACGAGCTTGTGATACAGCATTTAAATAATCCACTAAAATATTGGTATCAAAAAGTGCCTTTACCATTCAGAACGAATCTTGCGTTGATATTTAAGCCCGTCTATTTTCTTTTTTCCCCATAAACCAAAAGCATCTACGGATTTTTTTGATCGATGTTTGACAATATAGGCTGCTATCGCTTCTCGAACTACTGCTGCGCGCGATAGATTTTCCTGTTGACATATTTCAGCTAATTCGCTCAGCTGTTTATCGGGTATATCGACTAAGGCTCGCATAGTGCTCTCCCCAACAATGATATCTTTACTATATATCCTTCTCCATTCTATTACTATTCTTTATTTGTATTAGTCACTTGCGATTAGCGCTGATATACTTATCGTTTCTGTTCTACAAGGTTAATGCATGGACATTGCAGATTCCAAGCCTTTTTCATCCGCAAAAGTCGAAGTTAAAAAACGTAGTAAGCAAAAAGTAGCCTGGCCTGCCTATGAGCTGGCTTTTTTGGATCATGATTTCTTACTGCATAAGTCCCTGCGTTCGGTCCGCCTACAATTGGAATTATTAAAGCCTGAACTTTCCCAACAAAAGCTAAAAATCGAATCCACTATCGTTGTGTTTGGCAGTGCCCGAGTCGTCGATCCTGAAGTAACCAAACAACAACTAAAGCAAGTGCAACAGAAGTTAAAACAAAATTCGCATAGTACTTCCGCCAAAAAAACAGAAAATTTGCTTAAAAATCAACTTGAAAAAGGCAAATATTACCAAGAGTCACAACGTTTCAGTCAAATTGTTTCCGAACGTTGTCAAAAAAATCGACGTCGCCATTTTGTCATTGTCACCGGCGGTGGTCCTGGCATCATGGAAGCGGCTAATCGCGGTGCCCAGGATGTTAAAGCAAAAAGTATTGGTTTAAATATCGTCCTACCCCACGAACAAAGTCCCAATCCTTATATTTCACCCGAACTGTGCTTTCAATTCCATTATTTTGCGATTCGCAAAATGCACTTCCTGATCCGTGCCAGAGCCTTAGTCTGTTTTCCAGGCGGCTATGGTACTTTAGATGAACTGTTTGAGGCTTTAACGCTGCTACAAACCAAAAAAATTAAACCCATTCCTTTATTATTATTTGGCAAAAAATACTGGTCAAAATTAATTAACTTTAAATTCTTAGTCGACGAAGGAATGGTTGATGCCAAAGATTTGAAGTTATTTCATTATGTCGAAACCGCTGAACAGGCCTGGAAAATTATTGCTCAGTTTTATAATTTACCCCTGAAATAAAAAATAAGTTTCTTAATCTGATTCTCTGGAAACAATCCGCCAATTTATAGAATAAATTCTATCTATTCCTAGCTTTAGTCCTTTTGATATCAGGTTTAAAAATAAATTTCACTTTTATAATTCATATAAAAATAGTATAAACAAAAAAAAATATGTTATGCTTAACAAAAAATAAAATAAATTATTTATTAGTTTTATCTTAATTAAAATTTAACAACGATCTTGGTAATCACTTCTAAATAAATGTTAAATTTTTGGTACAATTACTAAAAAGAATACGTACATAAATAAAGGAAGATATTTATGCCAGGGGATTATGTAGCCATAAACTCAGAAGCACTATCTGATAGCCTTCAAGAATCTACACATGAATTTGATTCAAAGCGATTATCGGTTAATTCACTTGCACCTGAGGCAGTTCGTGATCCGAATGGCTTTCTATACACAACACCTAGACCCGCGTATTTAAATGACCCGCTTGCAATTGATTTAATTTCCGATAATTCAGAATACTCACCTGAAAGCCGATCAAACTCCTTAATACTGGAGGATGATCCGTTAAACACGTTTGAAATAGATAATTTATTAACGCTAGAAAATCTAAACCCTGCATTCCGTATCATTTTAAAAAATGAATATGAAAAAGTATTCCGGGAAACTTTAAGTACTGAGGGTTTAGCTATTGCTAGCGATATATTATTATCGGTAGAAGACCTTGCAGCGCCAGGCGCTAATTTAGTACAAGACACCCTCGAAGCGCTACTCGCTGACCCACATAAAAAAAATGAATTAAAAGACGCCTTTTCCGATCTTAGTCCGCAAGAAAAAATAGTATCGACTAAAGAGGCGTTAATTAAAAAATTACTTGAAAAAATTATTACTGATGAGCAAGTTGTAATCAGAAGTGCGGTTGCAACTATTTCACGTCATTATCCTTTCTGCAACCCTATATTATTAGCTGTCGTTGAGCAGATCCAAGACAATGCTAAACAATTAGCGCTTCACACTAACAACATTATCCAAACCATTAAAGCCACAACAAATTATAACGAAATCAAAAAAACACTGACGTCTCTTTTATTTCCCATCGCACTAGACACAGCGGCTAATTTGTTTAAAAGTGAGGATTTTGACGATTTAGTAAATTTTCAAACGATGCTTCGTGAAAAAATAGATAATGAAAGCGACGCCATTATTTCATTTTTATCGAATGTAAATAAAAGTAAAAAAACCATTATATCTATCCTTAACAGAATAAAAAATTTACCTCCTCCGCTTCATTATCTGGATGAACTAAAAAAATCTCTACCCTTTATCCACTATATTGAAAATTTAGATATTACTACCCCTATACAGGAGATTGCAGAAAAAACTCTTTTGGGTGCGTGTGCTAGTTATTTCTTAAACACAAAAACTCAACAACCTATCGAGTCGAAAATTAAATCTGATTTAACGGTAAAGCTAGCCGCGCTCGATTTAAATCCTGAAGATAGTAGTCAAACTATTGATAAATTTGTCGATACACTTACAGATAAAATTTTTAAAATCGACAATATTACAAATACAGTCGATTTAGCGAAAAGCCAATTATCAGCAACTCAAGCCTACAATTTATTACACACTACTGAAAGTTTATTAATAAAAAGTATTCAAGAAACTATTGAAAATTTTATAAAAGAAAACTTTTTCTATGCTGTTATTCCGTCTATTTTAAAAAAAATAGACGGCGGAAAAAAATTAACGGCCGATGAAATAGCTCATATAGCATCTATACAATATACAGATACGACAGAAGAGTTTTATGGCGTACTGTTAGCGTTGGGTTGTCATAAAACTAGCATAGAAAGCTATCAACGATCGTATGAAGAAATCAAAATAGCCAATATTCGGAATAAAGTCCGCCAATATTATTCATCTGAAGATTTCGACTTAGATGAATTGAGCACAAAAGAATGGTTGAAAAAAAGGTTTTATATTAAAACAAAACAAAGGCTGTCATTAAAATTAGATAAGCACGAACAAGCGTATATTGATAACTTTTTTATGGATAATCAGATTTCTTTATTTCCTGAATTAGATCATTATGTGATTAGTAGCTTGTCTGAAAAAGATTTAACGAATGAAAGAGCAAATCGTCAAACTTTAAAGGATCAGTTAATTGCTTCTTCACAAACTATTTATACAAAAATAAACCATTACTGGAAAATAGATTATCCAGAATTATTAGTGCAACCCATTAGCTCGGATAATGAATCTCAAGATAGTGGTGTAGATAGCGATGAGGAGGATGCACAGGACGAATATTGTGTAGGAAGATATTTTTGCAACACTATTAATAACAAACTGGATGTTGAACATCATTTAAATGCTGCTCAAAATGAAACATTAAGTCATATTATTCTTAGTCTAAATCGAACCCTTCTGAAGCCCAGAAAAACTAATTTTTTTAATAAAACAGATTACCGCACTCCTTTAATATCACACATTGAAACGGTTAATCTGCAAACTGCGATAGGAAATCGTTTATCAAAAATTCAACTAAATAAATTTGTAGAAATTTTACTGCAGGATAAGAATGAAAATAAATTTTTAGACAGGGCAAATTTTCGTAGTGATTATGCCCAAAAAATAAGAATATTGCATGGGATAGTCGAAAGAATAAATGCATTCAGAGAAGTATTAACGCAACAACAATGGCTATTGCAATCGATGTTAGATTTGCGACAAAAACAAGCACCACAGCAAAAATCAAGCAGCCAACCTGGCGAAAGCTATTTGCCATTGCAATGTCGTGAAATTTCTTCGAGTGATGAGTGTTTTCAGAATTCATATAAGCCCTCCGCAATAGCTCAGGGCGGCGCTTTTTACAAACAAAATGAGCTAGATCATCAAGGAACAGTCCGTTATGAGCAAAATTTAGGACATGAGAAAAAAATCTGGTCGATAACACGAGAAAAAAATACTCTAAAATATCGAAATGAAAAAAGCTCACGCTGGTCGAGTGCGACGGTTACTTTAGATGTCGCCAGAGCACAGATTTTAGATGTCATGAACCGATTCACTGATCCAATAGTGACGCTTAGTATTAATAATTGTAACAAAGCGAGTGAACGAAATTATCGCTTAGTGATCCGAGCCTATAATGAAAGAAATACCGGGCGACAAATTTTGTGTCCTCAGAATAAGAAGATCAATATGAGATCCGCCGAGCTTAACCAGGAATTAACAAAGCAGCAAGATCTATTCAAACTTCAACCCAAAACTACTCGTACAGTAGTCAATAAGATTCAAGAAATAACTAACAATCCTATTTCTATTCGAATGTAATAGGATGGTATTTTACTAACGTGCTAAAAAAGGCTGCCTAGTGTTATCTGTTCTTAGCTCTTGTTGGTAATTAGACTGAAAAGTGTTTTCTTCAGGTTCATCCCGCTTCTTATTAGAACCCATTGGAGGATATAAAATGTTGCGCAAGGCTTGCAAGGGCTCATTTAACTTCCAGGCTGCAACAGCTGGATCTACAGGTCGCGACTCTAGTACAGTCTGCATTTTTCCATCGTTACCGCGCGCTTTAATCGAAAACGTAATATCTTCTGCGTGTAATGGGATATGATCCTTGTTTATTAATTCCTTGATGGCTGAAACCGTCCGAGTTTCATCATCTTTATTAATCATTTTTAATTCAATTAAAAGCAAAAGTAACAATGCAACAAAAGAAATTCTATACTGAAAACCATTCTCAGCTATTCTTTTTAAAATATCGGCTCGATCAGGTGGAATCTCTACATCTATATGTAATTTTTCGCCTGGTTTTAAATGAGCTAATTTATGCTTAATATGTGAGCGCAACTTATCAATATCAATTTTATAGCCATAACCTACCGGAGCCATTGGATCGGGAGTAAATGTATCTGGATTAAAAACTTTAGCGGTAAGATGTGCATCCGTCTTTTTATTTTTTAATTGCTCATTATGCAATGCTAGCTTCGCTTTGTAAGTATTAATGGCTGCGGGGCCAAAACCAACTAATGATGCCCCTAGCTGCTTATTTATTTTATCCAATGATTGATTTAAGGTTTGCTCTAACTCTATTTCTTTGTCTGCACTAATATTGTCTTTTAAGTCTTCAAATAGTGGGCGCTTAATTAATTCCAATTTTTCTTGTAATTTTTTCTGAGCTCGTGAAACGAGCTCTTCTGATTGAAAGGCTTTTAAATGTTTTTCAGCCATCCCTTCAATAATATGTTTATAAGCCTCTAATACTTGCTCTCTTGCTTTAAGTCGGCATATCTCAAACTTTTCCTTCCCAGCTGCATTTAACGCCTCAAAAATTTGATCATTCAGTAACTTATCATTACTAAAGTCTACTTGCTGATCTGCCTTAGTAAGCAAAGTATCTTTTATCTTTCCAATACTAGCAATATGTGTGGCTTGAATTTGACTTTCTAATTCTAGATTATTTGACATAATGAGGGCCTCAGCGCTATTTATTTACACATTAAATTAGATTTTTTACTAGCAAGCTCTTCAATCTTATTCACTGTCGTATTACATTCTTCGGGTTTGCGCTTGAATATATCACGTTGTTCAAGCACTTTCCTTTCTTGTATATTAAGCTTTTTATTTGAAGAACACAAAATTTTCCGATCAGGATGCATTAAATTATAAGCACTGATCACTAATCGATAATTTCGTTCGCTCGCTTTGTTACAATTATTAATACTGACCGTCACTACAGGGTCAGTAAATCGGTTCATGACATCTAAAATTTGTGCTCTGGCGACATCTACAGAAACAGTCGCGCTCGACCAGCGTGATTGTTTTTCATTACGATATTCTAATGTATTACTTTCTCGGCTTATCGACCAGATTTTTTTCTCATGCCCTAAATCTTGTTCGTAATATACGCGTGATGTAATTTCATTTTGTTTATAAAAAGCGCCGCCCTGCGCTGTCGCGGATAAACTAGATGACCCCAGAAAACTTTCAGCATCAGCAGAAAGCTCACGACATCGCAAAGGCAAATAGCTTTCGCCAGGCTGATCCGCTGCTTTATGCTGCAGGGGATCCTCATGCTGCAGCTTTAGCATAGACTCCAACACACACTGTTGTTGCGTTAATCCTTCACGGTATAAGCTTATTTTCTCGATTGTTCCATAAAGCAAACGTAGCTCACGTTCATACTCCAATCTGAGCTTTACTTTTCTTAAAAACTCTCGCTCAGGGTTACACACCAATAATTGAGTAATAAATTGCTTTGATTGGTCACTGGATAATCGATTAGTCGAGCTCTCACTCTGATTAACTGTATCAATAAGCTGTTTTAGCGGAGTAAGATAATCACTATAAGAAAATATCCAACCTCGTTTTATCGGCTCTATTGATTCAGCATTAATAGCCTTAACAATATTTTCGAGCGTAGTATTTTGAGCATCTGTTAAACTCAAATCGTTCTTAAATGTCTCCATATCCAATGTAATGAGATCAGCATATTCATGCTGCCAATACTTATCTATTTTGGTATAAATTTCTTGTGAGGCTACAATTAATTTAGCCTTTAAGCTTTTACATTTGGCTATGTCACACTCTAAATCTTCTCTAGACAAGTTACTGATGACATAATGATCCCATTCTGGAAATAACGGGATATCTTCAAATTGCCTGTTAATAACATCCTGTTCTTTTTCATTTAATTCGAGTGATACGACGTGTTGTGTTTTTAACTGCAATCTTTTTTCTATCCATTCCTGAGGACTTATGTTATTTAAATCCAATCCATCTGACCTATCCGCTAGGATAGCTTGGTGGCGTACTCTATTACGTATATTAGCGATGGCATTTGTTTGTTCGTCTCCCTGATAATGTTTAACCCAATCCGGGCTACAGCCGAGCTCTTCCAATACGACACAAAATTCTTCTTGTGTTTCAGTGTATTGTAATAGACTTAAGTTCCGTAATTCATCATCTGAAAAATTATAATCACCTTTGTTATTCTCCCGTTCTGCTTCTAATTGAACCTCCTCCCAAAATACTTTTACTTTTTCTTCTAACTCTAGCTTCTTACTCTCTAAGCTTGCTTTCTCTTGCGCTAAATTTTTATTCTGTGCATTAAACGCTTCAAGCTTTTGCTCTTGATTACTGAGTTGTTGTTCCAATCCGCTCTTTTCAGCACCCAAACCTGCTGCACTTTTCTGTAAATTAGTTAGTTCATTTTCCAATGACACTATTTTCTGAGCATATTCGTTGATATCGTTCTCTGTCGTTAACTGTTCTAACTTCGTCTTTAATTCCTTTAGCGTCTCCTCTTTTCTAACCAATTCTGTTTCTTGTTGTTTCAGCTGTTTCCCATGCTGCTCTATTTCAGTTTTTAATCCCTTTACCTCAGCTTCAGATCGATTTAGATCATTTGTTAACCCAGTTTCCTTGTTTAAAAACTCTGTTAATTTCGTATTAAAGTCTTCTATTTCACCCTCTAGCTGATTTTTACTCTGCTGTAATTCACCTGCTGCTTCCTGAGAAAGTTCTGCTATGCGTGTAAGGGGCGGCTCTGACTGGGTAGCTCGTTCCTCTTTTAGTTTCTTGTGTCCATCGATAAGTTGATTAACTTTGTTCGTTAACTCAGCCCAATCCGTATTGGCTTTACTAAGATTGTCTTTAACTCCTGTTATACGATGTGTTGCTTGATCTGAAAATCCTGTAAATTTTCCCAGAGTTTGAGTTAATAAATCTAAACGCTGTTCGATAACAACCAAACTTCGGTCACAACCATCAACCAGCTTAATCAGCTGATTAAGTGAGACCAAATTATTTTGAGATAGTTGCATTAATTGTGTCTTAAGATCAGACACTTTCACAGCCACCCCAACTTGCTTTAATTCTTCTGGTTGCAGACCTTGCAAGAAGACAGCCGTGAACAGCTCGAATAACTGGTTATTAACATTAATATCCACTGCGTTAGTAACTGAATCAATAAAGTCCTGTATCCTTCTTGCTAAGGAAGTGGCATAAGCATCCTCATCCTGCATGATCTTCTGGAACATGCCACGAATCTTATCACTAGCTTTAATCTGAATAAGCAACCGACAAAAATCTTGATTTGCAAAAAGAAGTTCCACAGCTTCCAAGCAATCAACATTTGGCGAATATTTTTTTATTTCATTCAGTAAAATAGAAAATAATTCGCATTGATGCGCTGCTGTACTATAAGACATCAGCTTAAGTGTTATTTTCGAAATAATTTTTACTTGCTTTAAGGTTTCTTCAGATGGTGTTTTATCAGTTAATACATCATGTTCAAACAATTGCTTGAATAAATTGAATTTGGGCTCAAGCAGATCACTATTTTCTTCTTTAAGAAAAGTTTGTAAAAATGCATAGCTACTGGCGAGTGGAAATAACAAACCTTTTTCAGAACAGATCGCTTTTATAATAAACTCTTTATAAGAGCTTAGCGTATTGGATTTATTTAATGTATCAATCAATACATGGAATTGTTGCAGTTCTTCTCCTTTTTGCATATCCGCTATGAAAATATTTTTCAAACGGCTATTTTCTTGGCTATTTATAAATTTTTCACGAATCTGACTTGACCATTGGGCTAAGTTCTGAAAAAATTTATTCACTTGTTCATTATTGGTGTCATTCTCCTGACTAGCTACGCTTTTATTACTCAGTACAGGTGGCTCTTCATTTAACGGAGAGGAAGTGCGCTGTTCTTCCTTTGAAAAATCAAAGTTATCTAAATGCTGAACTTTCAGACAAAATTCGGACCAAATACTTTTGGCTTCCTGCATATACTTACTATAGATTTCAGTACTATCTTGTTTTAGCTCGTTGTTGTTATCATCCGCGAAACGATTTAGCCATTTTTCATCTAACTGTTCAAATAAACGTGAACGTTCTGCTTCAATGGCTGTATTGCCTTTCGCGTTGATAACCTTTTTTAGTTCTCCAGATAGGCGTGACAAAAAAGCTTCTTTGGCTTCAGTAAATCGGTTTTTCCTTTTCTTTAGGATGTCACTAACTTGCGTTACGACTTCGACCTTAATTGCTTTATCTTCATCAGCACTTGACCAAGGGACCGCTTGCTCTTTCCGTTTCAAAGACTCTTCTCTATTCGCAATCTTGCTTCGAGCATATTCCTCCCAAGCAGAAACCAAACTCGGCTCATCTTTTTTAAGTTTTTCATATTTTTGCAACACCGATTCATAGTTATAAATACTCACCGCACTACCGGCTTGACCATTACGTGCTGAACGGCCAATGGCTTGTTTTTCATCACGTCGATTCGGTAATTGTTCGGCGTCGGTATACACTAAAACAACTTTTAATCCATTCGCTGCCTGAGTTTTAATATCCGTACCTCGTTTCAAGCGTGAACTGAACGTCACTGAACCGAGTTTTCCAGCCAATGCGACTACTTCTTTCTCTGATCGTTGTTGCGCATTAGTATCTTCTACTAATGTTAATGCTTGATTTCCCCTTAATCTTTTTCCTTGTAATTTTTGATAAACTTCTGATACCACCTGATCATTATCCAAAAGGATTAATATCGGCTGATTTTCATCCGAATTCAAAATATGATCCGTAAGATCCGTTATAAGCGCATTGTGATTCTCAGCATAAACGCTAGGTAATACTTTTAATTTCGATAGCTGATGGCTGGTGGTTTTAAAAATCTTCTTAATACCAAACTGTTTATTAATATGCTCACGCTCACGTTTATTTCCGGCAGTAGCTGTCATGCCGACTAGCTTGTTATAGCTCTGTAAAGATTGCTCAGCATTTTCTGATAAAACCAACTGGGCGATAGGTTCAACGAAGAAATCAGGCGCTTCTCCTACTTCTTTGCTTTTTTCATTGAGAAGTGTATGCAGCGCATATTGGACATCATAGGTTGAACCGGGTTGTAATTGGTTTTTATCAATAACCATTGCAAACTGTTTTTGATAGATCTGTCCATTTATTTCGATTCCAGAGGGGACAATAGAATAATGTATACCTTTTTTTAAACTGGCCGCTGCATGCATATCCAGTAGTAATTCGGCGAGTTTATCTTCAGTTTGCGTGTTAGGTTGTTGCAAATTATAGTCGCTAATAAAGGTAGATGCTTTGGGTGCCTTATAGCTTTCTCCACATATGGCTTGTAATAAAGGGAGCAGGTGTTTTTGTGTATTAATTTCCTTAAGTTTTCCTTCTTTCACTAAAGAAGCCAGTCGACTTAAATAAAACTTCGCAACAACTTCATAAACCCAGACATCGTAATTAAATTTATCTTTCCCAGCATCTGCATAACGAAATACGGTCTTTTCATCAAAAAAATGATAGTCCGCCTCATCCAATACGCCATAACGATTTTTTCCTTTGTCATGAATAATATTATCATTCACTAACCAACGTTGACGATTAACTGCCAACTCACCTAAAGTTGAATAATTAAGCCCGCCTATTTTTTGGTTAATTTGTTTATAAGCATTTGCAGGGGAGTATGAGTTAATGTAACTACTGTTTATGCGCGCCCTGCGATAAACCGGTTCAGCTTCTTTATGGTCTCGTTCTGAAAGAGCAGGCTTAGAACTTAAGTTATCCAGCGTTATTCCCTTTAAAGCGAGGTAAATATCCCAACTTAAAGAAATAAGACTCTTACCTTGACCCGTTGGAACTTGTAGAATTAAATGTTCATCATCATGGACTAGTGCATACAGCAATACCAGCATCTGTGTGTCATTGAGCCATTTCCCTGTCTGACGTAATAGAAGCTCACGAATGGCAACTAACTGTCTTGCCTTCAACCAATCATTTGAATGGTTAGCATCCTGTAATTGCTCACCTAAATCACGTAAGTGTGTAGCCAAGTCATCCGTCTTCTGTGCTGCCAGATTACATTCCTGACTATGCGTATTCGAAAAACAAAAAAGATTGCTGAGGTATTTTTTTTCTTCAATCGTGAGTGCTCGCTCTCCTTTTAATTTAAAACTCGCTACAACCCTTTTTACATTCTCTTTATCCTCACTACTTTCACAATAGCTGCGTTTTCCGTTCTTTTCATAAGTAGCTTCAAAATAATGTAATAATTCATTTACATCCCCTAAAGCATCCTTGTGGCTTTTAGCATAGTCAATAAAAAACTGAACCGTTGGTTTAGGTGTTTGTTGATAATAATCAGCCAATTTTTTCCGCTCTTGCGAACTAAGTTTATTCAACAAAAGCTCTAACTGTTGAGCTTTTTCAAACCACGCTTTACTATTTTCTGGCTGATCAATGGCTTGCAGCAAAATAATACGATGATCAACTGATAAATTTCCATATTTGTTATTAAAATCATTTAAAAAGTTATCTGTAGCGCTAAATTGTAAGGTTAACTGCAGTAAATTTGCTAAGCTTTGTTGCCATAATTCAGCTTTATCTTTAGTTAAGTCATTAAGTATTGAAATAAGGTTATTTTTATCCAATTTATTGGCTATTTCTTTCTTTTCATCGGCAGCTAATTTAATCAGCTGTAAATAATCGGGCCAGTTTCTTGAAGCGCTTTGCTTTTCGAGAAAATTTAGGCACTCGTTAAAATATTTAACATGACTACTATTCGTTACGTTCAGTGCTAAATCAACTAATAATGATTTTTGTTGCGGATTTAAGCGGCTATTATTCAATTGTTGAATAACGGATAAAACGTCCTTATTTCCTTCCGTTTTTAATAAGGCTACCTGTTTATTAACTAAGGTCGATTTACTATCACACCTCTCTTTCTTAAAGAGTTTCTCCAGTGTATTAATTGGAAAAAACTGCGCTACCGCCGAATTCTTACTTTGTTCTGGTAATAATACCTCTAAAATAGTTTGTAATTGCGGTAAGCTTATTAATTCCTGCTCTCCCGCTCGAATACTCTCCGGTGCTGTTAATAATGCATTAATAACGGGCGTTAATTCATCAAAATAATCTTTCTCGGTGAGCTGTAAGATTTTTTTCTTAAATAAACTCCAATCTACTCCTGCATTGGGGATAGCTAAACGACGCAAAAGTTTACGGAGAATAGTCACATACTCATCGTGACGAGCGATTGGCAAATTCACTTTGATTGCTGCAATGAATTGATTAATTTCATCGTTAGTTAAAGATCTTAAGTCCGCATCTTGTAATCGAATACAACAATGTTTACTTGTTTCTTGGATAAACTCACGACGTAAGCTTATTGCTTGTTCTTCTTTAGGCGCGTTAGAAATATTTTCAATAATGTTACTAATTTTTTCTTTGCCTGGCAGCTTATAGCCGTCACTAAATTCTGAGAAATTGATAGAATCCAGTTGTTTCAATAATAAATCCACTTGGGATTTATTGTTTGTTTTTTTAAGCAAATCAACCAGCACTGAAACTGACGCAGAGTCAGTCTTATATGGGTAATACAACCAACCTACGCTTGTTAACAAGACTGAATCTAAATCTATATTATTTTTAATAAATTGATAATACTTAGCGAAATTTTCTGCTAGGGTAAGATCTGGTTGTTGTGGTTTATCGATAAATTGACTATTAAAAAAGTCTAATAAATGGCCTGAGGCGTTCAACAAATCAAGTGTAAAGCCATCCAGTAAGTTATTTTTCTGCAAAACTTGGAAGAGCGTTACTAGTTGTTTAAAGTCAAATTGTATCGGTCTTGTCTCTTTGTTATCCCAATCGATCAGTGTGTTTAATCGATTTAGAAATTGAGAAAAACTATTATCATTTAATTGTTGATCTGTTAGCTCATTAAAATAAGGTAATAATGTACTATCCCCTATAGAATTGACACCCTGTGTTGTACACGCTAATAAGCAACGCGCCAAATTATCTTTAGTCTCGACAGAAATAGTTCTTGTATTGATGTTTTCAAAAAATTGACTATAAAAACTCAGTTGTTGATGAGTCACGTTTGGTAAGCGTTGTACAAAGCGTATTGCACGCGTCTGCCAGGCACCTTCTCCTGCTAACGATGTTTTCATCTGCGGAATATAACTGCCAACTGTCGTGTCGCCGCAAAATTTAAATTGACTGAGATGGGCCTTTATTTTTGCATCAGCAGGTGATTCAATAATATTAACGCCTTCATGAACCACCGCATAATAAATACCTGACTCGGTCCAATCAAATTGATCAAGCTTATCTAATAAACACTGCTGATTTTCCAAGGGTTCAGCCATATTTTCACAGGCTTGTAAAACCAGCAACACACGCGCCAACAAAACAGGTATATGCAGAGAATCTACTTCCTTTAGTAGGCGCTCTAGCGAATCTGAATTTAAGACCAAACCGCGTTGCTTATTTAGCTCTAGGTAGTCCCTACAAGACTTAAATGCGATCCAAAGTGAAGAGAAACGTGAATAACCAATTGAAGTAAAGTGTTTTTCAACAAGTTCCCACCATAGATTACTGTCTTCAGTAATTTTTAAATTATTCACACAATCCACCATGGCATCGACTTCAGCTTTTTCTAACAATTCTGATAGATTAACCGCTTGATCAACAAAGTTTTGTTTCCAATTGGTGAAAAATGTCTCGCTTTTATCGTAGAGAGCTTGTGCCAGTTCAAAAAAGGCCAATGCATCGCGTGCGGGTTGCACAGGACAACCATAATGATAGAACAACTGGCCTAAGGCCTTGAGATTCGCATCGGTTAAAATAGAGGAATCAAACAGGTAGTTAATAAATTCGCCCGATAAAATCGGATTATTCTCCCGCTTCCAAGCACTTAGCCAAGTCTTTAGTAATGAGCCTACAGTTTTCTCACTGCCTTTAGCAGAAACAAACACCCCTTCAACCAAGCCTTGCCAGCAGATTGACTGGGATTCAGCTGTTTTGTTTATCTGATCGAATAAACGGTAATCACCTTCGCAATTTAATACTGCTGGCATTGGATCTGTTATTTTTAGCGTAAACGGATTAAGCGATTTTAGTTCTGCACCAATAGCACGATCTAAGTCTTGCTGCTCTTTTTCCGAGGAAAAATCTAAAATGAGACTATTGTTCTGCTGGCTAAGCAATACCGTAAAACCAGCAGGTGGGTTATTCAGCGAAAATGAAAACTTAAAATGTCGTGCATTTTCCATGATTTTTCTGAGCGCTGCGTCCGTCAGCTTACCAATGATCTGTTTAGCATCCTTTGAACTGCCTACCCATTGATTAAAGAGAGTCTTTAACTCAGGTACTGTCTCTACTTTTTTTCCTTTTCCTAAAGAAGTAGATAACTCTTCTAAACTAGACCGCCAAGCGTCACCTTGACATCTAGACTGAATATTATTGCGTGTAATCAGCTGATCTTCATCGCCTGTAAAAAACTGACGTTGTGGTTTCGGTAGCGGTTGTTGTTGCTGCTGCTGTTGTTGCTGCTGCTGTTGTTGCTGCTGTTGTTGCTGTTGCTGTTGTTGCTGCTGTTGCTGCTGTTGCGTACCGATATTTTCCGTTAACGGCCAGCTTCTATTTCCAGGTAACAGTTTCGATTGGCTCTCTTCTAAACGAGTCGGCTTTAAGTTCTCTATATTCTTAATATTTTCTTGCAAGACAGGCTGACGAGCTGTGTGTCGATTGGTTAATACCGCATTTTGTAGTTCCTTATAGGTAGCTACAATTCTGGAATTGCTCTGAGAAAGTTTTTCAAGCTCAAGCGCTGGAATACTAATCTGCGTTGTAATGGAATTATCTTGTTTAACTTTATCTTTTAGTTCTTCAAGTAATTTTTCATGCTCAGAATTTCTCGCATCAAAATGATGCAAAGTGAATTGTTTGTCTAATTGCGGATTATTATCATTTTTATTTAATACACTAAGAATATCGCCTATATTTTTATTATCTAAGTTTTTCTCTGGTAAAATGAGACCTAAACGTTGAAATAAAGGTAATTTTACAGATTGGTCATAACATTGCTTTAATTCATTATGCAGAACGGCTGTTAAATCAGTCTGATTCTGACTACCGGCCAGATCAAAACTGACGTCAAGGGCTAGAGATTCAGAAGCTGCCTTTTCGCCTAGCCGCTTAAATAAAGCCTTTAAACCCTCTTCACCCATTTGTGCCAATTGCATGAACTGCCATAATGGGGTTGGAGTTTTCTCTTTGTTGACAAAGTCGGGATCCCACTTTGCAGCAAGCCAGCTTTCTTTTTTATTAAGATAATCTGCTACCGTTATCGACTTGGCGTTTAACAATGGATAGAGACACTCAGCTGTGTCATTCCAAAGCGTAGCACTCACTTTAGATGGAACATATTGTGCAGGCGAGTCGCTATGCTCACGAAAAATTTCAGCCGTCGTGTCCCCGAAATTTGTTCGCATTACGCGACTATCATTAGGCCGCGACCGTCCTGCGTCCGACGCGCACTCATCCCTAACGGGATTC
>JBAPVR010000012.1:0-32983 GCA_049283295.1 Candidatus Aquirickettsiella sp. | reverse complement strand
ATCGTAAAATAATCGATAACCCCAAGGAAACATGTCAAAAAATGAAAGAGAAGCTTTGGCAAACTGAAACAGAGATAGAGGAGGTACATTCTAGCTATTGTAACTATAACGATTTCATTAAAAGACCCCGAACTCCACTAACACGAGCTCCACTAAAATTAATGTTTAAGCCGTTAAACAATCCAAAACATGAGCCAAAAGAACAAGAAAAACAGGAAGCATATGAAACATACAAGACCCGTACGGTGTTTACGCGACATTTATCTCGCTACACACCTGTATTTTAATTGCTCGCTTGAAAATGTGAGTCCAAGAAACCGGGATAAAAGTTTACATTAAAATAATGCTCATGTTTATTTATTAGGCAGACATTGTAACTTTATTAGCAGTAAACATAAAAGTTAATTCCTTTATTAAAATTATTTTTTAGAAGGTTATGGTTATATTTTAAGCTATTTCAAATAATTTAAATATGCTACTATCTTAAACTTGAATAAATATTAACAGCAGGAACTCTACAAACAAAACAAACATTTAAAGTTGCAATTTTTCTTGATAGAAATACAGTATCAATGCTTTTTTTATTGATTATTTATTGAGAAGTATTCAATTGTTCTGCTTGAAAATGTGGGTCAGGCCAAACAGGCACATTGATCTCTTGTAAGGGTGCCTTCCAAACAGCTGGCTATCCAGCCGATTAGACTTCCTAAGAATAAAAGTAGTAATACTTTTCTAATCATAAAGTAGCTCGCCATGTGATTCAAGAAATGCGAGGTATGCATCCAGAATTTGTTTTTTGTTTTAAAGGGAAACCTATTTTGAGAATGCTGAATACAGGATGGAAAAAAGCTCGGTTACAAACCGGTCTGCCTGATGTAAGCGTTCATGACTTGAAGTACGTCGTTTAAGAGCTGCTGGTGTAAGCTTTGAAGATTGACAAGATCTGCTAGGTTATAAGAATGGAAGAATTAGGGTCTGTCCCCTAAAGTGGGAAAGACCCAGAAATTTGCGCGAATCAAAAATCAGCCTGAGAGTAGTGTAAGTGATTGATTTTTCAGTATTTACTGGTGGGCCCACTAGGACTTGAACCTAGGACCAACGGATTATGAGTCCGCTGCTCTAACCAACTGAGCTATGGGCCCTTCTCAAGGAAGGAGCCGAATTGTAGCTAATTTAAACACGATTAGCAATTTCGTTTTGAGTCTGTTATGAAGCTTGTACCAATTTTGTACCCGCCACACGTTCTGCTAGTTAGAAATGATTAGAAATATGATATTTTTGTGTAACAAAATTTAAAAATTAAAGATGGGATTTTAACGGGGCTTCAAAGCGAACACATAAAATAAATCGAAGACACTAGCAGGGCTCTGAACGCATTGAAATAACAGCAGAAGTGGTGCGTTCCTTAGTAGATAGTCAATTCCCAAAATTTAGTAATTTTCCAATTCAACCCGCTCCTTATAATGCTGAAATCATGGTTCCCCAGCACTTTTTCATTTCGTCCCGATCGGAATTGTATTATTGCAGGTTTTCTAATGCATTGTTGTTGGTTGGATGAAGTTTGTATTACACACTATATAAAGAAAGCACTTGATTTTCCTATTCGAAATTTCAAGTGCAATGAATATAATTAAAGAATTATTCTATTGCAACAAACTTCTCTGCAAAAATTTGGATCAAAAACCAGCTCAAAAATAAGACTTTTTTCAACCCAAATTTTTTTTTGCAGAAGATATAAAAGTTAAGTGCTACTGGATGAGCCTATAGATGAACCCTCAAATTTATCTGGGAATGTATCGATAGCAACTCTCATCATTATACTTGTATCAGGGTCTGTAGGCACTGTTGTACAGAGTCCCAAAATCCCCGCGTTTACTTGAGAGACTAAAATATTAAACGATACCGTATATAAATATTTCACTGCAACAGAATAGGGTACGATGGAAACAGCTTGATTTAATTTCCATACTAACGGTCTTGCAACGGTATCGATGATGGTAACGACAACAGTAGGGGGTAAACCGACTCTAACCTCTCTCTCTGTAACAAACGAGATAGCGTAGAGACCCGTTCCTGCAGTATGTGTTCCCTGAGGCAAAGCAATTGCTCCTGGCGAACCAAAATAATCTGTTACCTGACCATTTACAGCACTAATAGAAATACTTGCGAGTAAAGGCATATAATTTTCTCCTTTAGTTAAATAATATTTGAATTTTATTCATATATTTCCCATTACTAGATAAATTTAAAAATTAATTAATTACACTAAAACATAGGTTAAATTTTTTATTCAGTAATGATTAATATTTGCTAAAATTAATTTTTATTAATGTCTTTAGTTAATTAATAATTTAGTCTCATGTACTTTAGCAAAGTTGTTGTCATTCGTAACGTGCATTATATGGCAGGTTATTTTCTAACTTTTTAAATTTATACTATGGATTTAAACTTACATTAATAGATAAATGAGTATGCTTATTAAAGTTAAGAATTATTTTTTATAATGAATAAACACGCTTTTAGGATAAATTATATGGTTGTGAAAAAAAGGAAGAGGTTGGATATTATTGCAGTAATTGCAGTTGTTCTGGGTAAAATGGTTTATTTAGATGAACAAATTAGTTTTGAAGTGTATTTTTTTAAAAAAAAGAATAATTTTATAGATAAAAAATGCCATATAATAGTAAAAAAGCAATGGCTTGATAAAAGCTTTTCTGATTTTGAAGAAACTATTTATAAGCAATTAAATGGTATTTTGCAATTACCAAAATACATAAGGTATCCCTATAAAATAACGAGTTCCCCAGAGTTTGAGATTGGAGTGTACTTATTAGATGAAAATGTTAGCAATAATTTAATTTTTTCACATGCATTAAATATTGTTGTTAATCATGATAACACTATTTCAATAGTGGCTATCAATATTGAAGATAAGTTTCTTATAGCGTCAATGATTGAAGGTATCCATGAAGTATTAAAGTATCTTGAAAATGAAGGTAAGCAAATAAAACAAACTTCAGTTAATAAGATAAATATCATTCCACGTAAAATGTATAATAAAATGATTCGTGATTGGAATGATACGGATACAATATACCCTAAAAACAAGACCCTTTATGAGTTATTCCAGAAACAAGTCAGCAGAATGCCCAATGAGATCGCAGTAGTATTTGGAAATCAGTATTTAACTTATAAAGAGCTTAATGAAAAGTCCAATCAGCTTGCTAGATACATTAGAACGAAATATCTAGCCCATACTAAAGAATTATTTTCTGCTGATACTTTAATTCCACTATTTTTAGATAGAAACCTTGATGTATTCATTAGTATTCTAGCTGTACTGAAAGCGGGAGGAGCGTATGTTCCTATTGATCCGGATTATCCTATCGAGAGGATTAAATGTATATTTGAAAACACCGATTGCAAATTACTGCTTACTCACTCACATTTTTTGGAGTATCTAAAAAATTTTTGTTTATCAAGGAAGACCAGACCGTTATTAATTGCGGTAAATGATACTACTTATCAACAGGAAGATCGCGTTAATCTTCTTTCATATAGTAAACCGGATAATCTAGCTTATGTTGTTTATTCCTCTGGAACGACAGGATTACCAAAAGGAATTGCAATTAGCCATGGTAATTTTATAGGGAAATGTTTTGACACAATCAAGGATAGAAATATTGGAGAAAGTACTCTTATCTGTATAAATTATGTGTTTGACCCTTTTGTTAGGTTGATGTTTGTTCCATTGTTATCGGGTGGCAAGATTATACTTTCGGAGCCAACGTTAAATTTAGATATTTCTTCCATAATTGGTATTTTAAAAAACCAGCAAATTGATTCGTTATGTTTAGTCCCTTCTATTTTACAGGTATTTTTAGACTATATAGAGGATTTTAACATGGTCATGCCAAACAAAGTTAGATGCCTTTATTCGGTGGGCGAACGCTTGGAGAGAAAGGTTTTCGTGAAAAACTTTGAAAGTGTTGGCGCATCAAGTTTCAAATCAATATGGGCCTAGTGAGACTACAGGTTATTCTACTGAGTTTATACAAAAAAAATCTAGCCGCACTAAAAAAATGGTTCCAATAGGTAAGCCAATTGCCAATACGCGTGTATATATATTAGATAATCATTTAAATTTGACCTTGTTAGGTGCAGTAGGTGAATTACACATAGCTGGAGTTGGTTTGGCACGGGGTTATTTAAATCAGCCGGAATTAACAGCTTCACGATTTATTCCGAATCCATTTGCTAGCGAGGAAGATAAATTAAAGGGGTATATACAATTGTATAAAACGGGAGATTTAGTACGTTGGTTGCCAGACGGAAACTTAGAATATGTTGGGCGTAATGACTTTCAAGTGAAAATTCGAGGTTTTCGTATTGAGTTAGAAGAGATTGAACAACGGTTGTTAAGTTATCCGGGAGTTAAACAAGCAACTGTAGTAGCTAAAGAAAGGAATAGGAATAATAAATACTTAGTTGCTTATTACACCGCTAAGTCGAGTATATCGGAATTTGTGTTACGTTCTTATATAAAGAAAGGATTGCCAGAGTATATGGTTCCGAGTTGTTGGATGAGGTTGACGAAGTTTCCGTTAACGAGCAACAGCAAGTTAGATCGACGCGCATTACCGGACCCACAATTTAGGAGTGATGAAGCGCACTATGTAGCGCCGCGTACGGAATTAGAGCAAACCTTAAGTGAAGTATGGCAGTTGGTATTAGGTTTAAAGCGAGTAGGCATCCAGGATGATTTTTTTAGAATCGGTGGAGATTCGATTTTATCCCTTCAGGTTTCATATCGTGCTAGCAAAGTATTGAATACGCCTATTGAAGCGGTAGATATTTTCCGCTACAAAACCATTGAGCAATTGTCTCAGCATATCAAGCGAGGGCTTACTGCTTTGAAAATTCCTATTGCTACTTCTGATTACCGCCCGCTTTCTTTTGCACAAGAGCGGTTATGGTTTATTGAGCAGTATGAGCAAGGCACTAATGCGTATCATATTCCGTTAGTGTTTGAGCTTGCAGAAGAGATGAATATAGATGGCTTAATACAGGCGCTACAAGCTGTTATACAACGACATACCGTATTACATACTGTCTTTAAATATGATGAATCGGGTATAGATCAGCAGGTAATTTTAAAACAACCTTTAGTCGTACATCGTGATGCGTTTGAAAACAAAAAAACATTTTATGAGCAGGTTAAAATGCAAATTAATCAACCCTTTAATTTGGCAGAAGCACATCCATTACGCGCTGCTATTTATACTTTTGATCAAGTCAATTATTTATTGATAACCATTCATCATGTATCATTTGATGGTTGGTCTACTGAAATACTCATCCGAGAGCTGTGTCAATATTACAATTATATTGTACATCAGCAGATGTTAAATTTACCCGAGCTTAGTATTCAATACAAAGATTTTGCAGTTTGGCAGCGGGACTATTTACAAGGAAAATTATTAGCAAAACAAATGAGTTATTGGAAAAGCAAGCTACAAGGAATGACCCCGTTAATTTTTCCAACAGACAGGCCTCGCCCTAAGAAAATAGATTATCAAGGCAAGTCAGTGTGCTTTGTTTTGGATGAATGCTTATCGCAAGAATTGCGATTACTAGCCAAACAACATAGTTGTACGCTGTATACTGTATTATTGGCGGGATTTACTATTTTATTGAACATATATACTGGGCAATACGATATTGTGATAGGTTCGCCGGTAGCTAACCGGTCCTACTCCCAGTTAGAACATTTAATTGGCTTTTTCGTTAATAGTTTAGTTTTGCGTGTTCGTTTCTCTGCGGAGATGAGTGGCAAACAATTGCTTAAACAGGTTCATCAAACGGTGTTGGAAGCCCAAAGCTATCAGGATTTACCATTTGATCAATTAGTTAAACAGCTTAAACTAGAGCGAGACCCAAGCCGGCATCCAATATTTCAAGTTATGTTTAATATGCAGAGTTTTAGTGGTACTAAACAGAGTTACTTTAGAAAAATTTATTTGGAAGATAGTTACGAAGTATCAAACTTTGATTTTGATTTATTTATTGATAATGGTCAACACCTACTAAAAGGGCATATTAATTATGCAGTGAGTTTATTTAATAGATCGACTATGAAAAAATTGGCTATACATTATCAGAAGCTATTAGAGCAATTAATCCACAATCCTACTTGCAAATTGGAAAGTTATAGAAGCTAATGATCGAATAATCCTATATAAATTTTTAATGATGGTTAGAATAATTTTTTTTAAAACAGAATACCTACATTATAGGCCATAGTTATTTTCTAACCTAAAATCGTAATGTAAAATAAATATCTTTAAAGCGTAACAAAATTTTTTATAAAAAACTACGATTTAGGAATTATTTTATAGGAAATAAAAGTAGGAAATATAAAAAATGGAAAAAATACCTTTAACCATGGAAGAATTAAGGTTATGGACTGAATGGAAACTAAATCCCAATAATTATAAGCTTATTCTTCAGTATAAGTTGATAGGTATTCTTGATGTTAAACGATTAAATACAGCACTAACTATCGCTCAAAATTTTTTTGACCGGCTAAGAAGCTATTTTGTTGAAGAAGACGGTGTGCCTTATCGAGTCGTGTTACCGGTTAGCAAATTTGCAATAGATATAACCGATTTAACACAAGATCAATACGAAGAGAATGATTTAGAAACTATTGCAAACCAACAACGAACTCAATGGATAAAAGAAACTCTCATATTAACAAAATCTCCTTTGTACAGTTGTAAATTAATAAAATATTCTTTTGAAAGCTATTATTTTATTTTTTCAATGCCGCACATTTTAGGGGATGCTTATTCTTTTAATATATTTTTAAATTTATTATCTTATATTTATAATAATGAGGAAGATCTACAGAAAATAATAAGTAAATATCAGAATCAATATTGTTTAATGAAATTGGCGAATTCTAAGTTGAATATTAAAAATATAGACCTAGTTGCCGCGGAAAATTATTGGCGAGATAAATTTAAGAATGCCTCATGTCAAATGCAGTTCAAACCTCACAAGAAAAATAACTTAGAATTCTCAGGGAAAAGATTGGAAATATCACTACCCATAGCGTTAATTTTTGAGTTAAAAAAATTAGCCGATGCAGAACGCACGACTTTATTTAATATTTTGGCTGCTGCTATTAGCATTTTCTTGTATCGTTATTTTGGAGAGGAGGATATTTGTTTAAATTACTCTGTAAATACTCGTCCCAAACATAAATATGCTAAACAATTATTTGGTTTTTTTGTTAATGAATTGGGGTTACGAACCCAGTTATCAGGAAAATTAACCTTCCGCGAAGTGCTATCCATTATTATGCAACAAAGAATCGTGGATCAAAAATATAAACATTACCCTTTAATTGAAATGTTAATAAAAAAGCTAAGAATTGATAATTCTTTTTTAAAATTTCCTTTTAATGTTGGGTTGGTAAAGACTTCTTTTTTTAGGTGGAAAAAACAGGCTCTAAAAGATATCAATATTCAACCTATTGTGAGTGTCGAGCATGATGGAGGCTTAAATGATTTATTGTTTCTATATGAAGATAGTGTAGAAAACCAAGATCAACTAGAATTTGTCATTGACTATAACAGCTCTATTTTTCAAGCTGATTTGATGCAACGTATGGCCTTGCACTTAACCCAGTTGTTGTGGAGTATCGTAGAGAGCCCTTGGGAAAGAATAGATAAATTATGCTTATCCACTAAGAAAGAGCGTCATCAGTTACTCATTGACTGGAACCAAACAGAAGCTTGGTTTCCTGATAATAAAACAATTCATGAATTATTTGAAAAACGGGTAGAAGAAGAGCCCGATGCAGTAGCTTTGATATTTGAAGATCGGCAATTAACTTATTTAGAACTGAATGAGCAAGCGAACCAGTTAGCATATTATCTACGAAATTTAGGCGTTATTCCAGAATCTTTAGTCGCAATCTGTTTAGGACGATCTTTTGAAATGGTGATAGGAATTTTAGGTATCCTCAAAGCAGGTGGGGCCTATGTCCCTCTCGATCCTGAATATCCAGAAGAACGCTTGCAGTTTATGTTAGAAGATACACAAGCAGTTGCATTAATAACGCACAGTCATTTTAACAATAAATTTTCAAATTATTTGGGTCGCCGAATTATCTTGGAGGAAGAACAACGAATAATCGCAGCACAACCCGTAACTAATTTAATTCCATTAGCTTCTTTTGATAATTTAGCTTATGTGATTTATACCTCTGGAACGACAGGATTACCCAAAGGCGTCATGATAGAGCAAAGGTCTGTCGTTAATATGGTTTATGCTCATATAAAAGAATTTTCGATAAAACCTAAAGATATCGTATTACAATTTGCCCGTTTTATTTTTGATGCTTCTCTTCCAGAATTGTTTGCAACACTATTAGCGGGAGCTAAAGTTTGTTTGATATCACAAACTATAAAATTAATAGGGGAGAGCCTACTTGCTGTTTTGAAGATGAAATTTATTTCTATCCTTACGGTAACCCCTTCAGTTTTAGAAACGCTTCCTCTTGATACTACATTACCCGCTTTACGATTACTTGTGGTGGCTGGCGAGGCTGCTTCAGTAGCAATTATTAAAAAATGGAGTCAATATTATCGGATGATGAATGTTTATGGCCCTACTGAAGCGACAGTTTCTGCTTCAATTGCAAGGATTGATTTAAATAAATGGGAACTATCTATTGGGAAACCGATTGCTAATACAAAAATTTATATTTTGGATAAGAATCATCAACCTGTTCCTTTAGGGGTGGTTGGTGAGTTATGTATAGGTGGCGCAGGGTTAGCACGAGGCTATTTAAATCAAGAGGAATTAACGAAAGAACGGTTTATAGAGAATCCGTTTGTGAGACAGGAAGATAAACAATTAGGAAAGAATTTACGGCTGTACCTTACCGGAGATTTAGCTCAATATCTCCCGGATGGAAATATAGTCTATGTAGGGCGGGCAGATTATCAGGTGAACCTGCGTGGCTATCGAATTGAGCTGGGCGAGATAGAGTCGATATTACGCTTACAACCAGACATAAAGGAAGTGGTTGCGATAATTCGGGAAGATATTCCTAACCAAAAACGTCTCGTCGTTTATTTTGTATTACAGAATAAAAATAGTTTAGAGGAGGCTGAAAAAATAAATTGGCTTAATCGTCTACATCGGCATCTAGAAGAACGCCTACCAGCCTATATGATACCCAGTGCATTTATGATGGTATTAGAACAATTACCACTGACAATGACAGGAAAACTGGCTCGACACAACCTACCCATTCCTGATCTGTATTCTCGGGTAGTACCCTACGTTTCACCTCAAACTGAATTAGAAAAACAATTAACAGACATTTGGTCTGAGTTATTCGAGATTGAAGAGATAGGGGTCCATGATAATTTCTTTAGAATAGGGGGGCATTCCTTACTCGCTTTACGTTTAGTTAGATTAATTGAAAAAAAGCTCGGGCAAAAAGTTTCATTAGCCAATGTATTTAAATATCCGACTATTAAAAGTTTAGCAGATTTTTTACAGGCTAATAATGAAATACTACCCGATGCTTTATTATCTATCCAGCCTATAGGTAAATTGCCCCCTTTATTTTTAGTTCATCCTGCTGGAGGGTTGAGTACCCCCTACCTTTCTTTATTGTTTGATAATCGGGAGCAACCTATTTATGGCATTAATAATCCCTATATGAATAGGCAAGAAAGTGGCTTCTCAAGCTTAGAAGAAATGGCCGCTGCTTATGTTGATATCGTACAAACTGTTCAAAATACCGGACCTTACCGATTAGGAGGGTGGTCCTTTGGGGGAATTGTTTCTCTAGAGATGGCTAGACAACTCCAATCTAAAGGAAAAAGAGTTGAAATAGTCGTTTTAATGGATACTAATGCTAAGCACCAGAAAACTGCGACTAAAGAAGATAAATCTTTAGAAAAATTAGAACCAAGCTTACTTGAATCGACCCAATCTATTCAAGAAAAAGAAATGATTCAACGGGAATTTTATAATGCAGTGCTACTGCTAAGTAAATATGAAATAAAATATTATGAACAGCGAGTTATTTTATTGAAAGCAACTGAAAATAAAACAAATCAATTTTGTAATGGTTGGGAAGTGTATTTACCAAAATTGGAAGTTTATAGCGTGAATGGACAACATTCTAATTTTCTTTACGGGGATTCTGCACAGGAAATTAGTGTAAAACTAAATGAAATTTTATCTAACGCTAGCCCCGTTATTTTTGAGTCAAAAAAACTCTCATTTTTTGAACGCCTAGTATTAGAAGCTGCTGCTAGAAACGATACTTTTTTAATTAAATTAGCCTTGGAAAAAATAAAAAATTTAAATATTAATATTCGAGATGATTTAGAAAGAACGTTACTACATTGGGCAGCATACCATGGAAATAGCGAACTTATTAATATTTTACTGGAATATAACCCACTGGTTGATATGACTGACACAGAAGGAAATACGCCTATAATGCTTGCGAAAAATCATGCTGATACTGAGATCGGAGACAAAGAATTAAAAATAGCACTGCAATTAGAAAAAATGGGCTATATACACTACAAAACAGAAATAGCAGAAAAATTAAAATTGCAGAATGAAAGGCGCGCTATCTGTAACAAATTAAAATTGTATTGTAAGGCAGTTATGGAATAGTGTGTACTCGATTAAATTTAATCTGAGATACAGTCGCATAACGATGGGAATGCTAATTCCATGCGCATATTTATGTTTATAACAGGCGGTTGTTAGGTGATCGTTCTGATACGGAAGACGTGTTTTTTCGCCATTAGGATATTTTTTATAAGCCTGATCAATTTACCAGCGTGTTGTTTTCTGATTAATTTAGAGTTAAAGTACGGATTCAAAATCAGTGGCTCTAAGGTTTGAGTGCTAGCGCCCGTTAGCAAAATTCAATTTTATATTGGAAAAATAAAAAGTTAGGTAATCTTATGCTTAAAAATGAAAATCGACTAGGAGAAATAATGAAAAAGAGGGGGGCTATTCGGACCTTAATGGCTTGCCTGCTTGGTTTTTTGGCTGGACTAGCGGTTATGTTTGTTATGTATCCTTTCATTTTTCCACCGCCTGTGTTAAACGAAAAACTTTCCTATGCTGAGACTAAAATAAAGGTCGCTACGGGTATGTTTATCCATCCAAATCCAAAAGATTTTATTCATTATGGTAAAGGATCAGTGAGTGTTTACAAATCAAAAAATCGATACGAGATTTTTCTCAATAAGGATTTCAAGGTCGGTCCCGGACCAGCCTTCCATGTTTTCTTGTCCAGTGCTAAAAACATAAAAACCAATTCTGACTTTGCAAACTCAAAAAAATATGATTTAGGTATGCTCAAAAGTTTTCAGGGAAGCCAAGTTTATGCTGTTCCAAGTCATGTTAATATGGCAGAGATGAATTCTGTTGTTGTTTGGTGTGTTTCATTTTCCCAGCTTATTACCTCAGCTAATTTAAAAAATAACTAAATTTACTCCATTTGAACGTATCTATTAAAACGAATCTAACTAAACAAATCTTAAGCCGATAGATTTTTACGAATCTAAAACCATAAATAAAACGTAATATTTTAAAATGTTAAAACTTTAATTTTTTAAATGGAATTATGTAAAAAAATGGCTGTATTAACTTCTTTTGCAAGACCATATTGTTTATAAAATATACTTGGCAAGCGTTTAATATTCTTAAATGAAATGGTATTTTTCATTATTTTTAATGAATTAAAAAATGATGCTTCACACAATTGTGATGGGTTGTCCGCCTTAGCATTTACAGATGTAGCATCATTGCCAATCTTTTTGTTTGTTAGTGGACCCAGACAATCAATAATGTATGAGCTTAATAAATACCCAGTTGATTTGACTAGGGGTATCCACAACATTTGTAGAAAAAATTTATTTACATGATCGTTTAATGCAGACCAAAATATGGGTTTATCGGCTAACAACCAGAGATTAGAAAAACCATACTCTAGTTCTGTTACTATGAAAAAAAGTATTATTTGAATGCCACGTGCAGCATTTATAGGTACAGTAGTTAGATGCTTTATTATAGAAAACTCACTTATATAATAAAAAAATAAAAATGGTAATTGTAAATTTGAAAAATAATTCATGCTGACTAATAGTAAACTTAATCCTATTTTAAAAATTAATTTTATCACTAAGTGTAAACGTGCACCATCAACACATCCTTCAAAGAAACCATGCAACATGGGGAGAGCAAACAAATAATGAAGTTGCCAAATATATCGCTCAAGAAGCGTATTGGTAAGGCGAGCCGATGCTTCTAAGTCCGATGTATTTAGCAAAATATTTTCATAAGCGTGTTGCTTAAAGTAAGCTAGAGGGCCGGTTTCATTTAACCTATGCGATCCTTCAATCAAATAGTTAAGTGAACTTTCATTACTTTGTTTATTATTTAATACAGAATTATTAACCGCTAAAAATTGTACTCTACAGGTTTTATTTTTTATTTTATTTGAAAAATTTACCGTAAAATTGTAAGATTCGTTGGATTCCATGCCTGAAATGGAACAATTAGAAAAAAATAAACCGTTAGGTAAATCAGTGCTAATGCACTGTAAATTATTTTGTCGGGGCACTCCTATAGCACGACATAAGCCAATCAAATCGATAACACTTGAAGGCTTACTCAACCTATACTCAACTGACGGATTCCCGAGTAGTAGTGTGTCCATTAAACGTGCTTTTTCTGAAAACGTAAGCCGAATACAAGAAATATTAACGGTTGAATTAGTTTTTAGAGTTATGTTTACTTGATAAATAGCGCTAGTTTGACTATATAGCGTGAGAATGCATTCCTCTGAAAGCTGTAAAGTACCTGTTAGATTGATAGGGTTTTCAATGGAACAACTTATTCGCTGAGGAGTTAAATTGACTATTTTTAATTTTTCTGCCAAATCTATTACCAGAATAGTCCCTATATCTACACTCAGATTCAAATTTTCTTGCGCTAAAATAGGATAATTAAAGTTTTCACTCTGCTTGAAAAAAGTGATTAAGCGATTAAATTTTTCTTCATCCGCTAACGGTCTGTAAACAGCTTTAACGGAATAATAATTGGGCGTACTAAAATTTCGTCCTAGAAGACTATCCGGGGCGCTTAAATAAATGCTTTTGACTAAAGCCAGGATGTCTTGATAAGTGACAAAATGGTTACAGCCCTGATATTTCTCTAATAATTCAAAATAATCTTCCTGTAAGTCTTCTGTAAAATGTTTTTCGTTGAGTAGTTCACTGATTCGAGTTTTATTTATAAGATAGAAGGGCGCTAAAGTTTTACGCGAATATTGATGCATGGAAAATAAGGAAACTGGAGAAACAATTAACGCTTCGGAAAAAGCTGAACAAGATCCGGATTCCGTATTTTTTAATAGATCTAATTTACTACAATTGGAATCGATTTGTTTTTTTATCGTTTCACATGCCAGTACTGCCGTGATATTGGTATACAAAATGCCATTCCAACAATCGACGGGTAAGCGGTACAAATCCCTGATTCCGAAAAGATGATAAATCTCATGAAGAAGAATACCCACTGGATTGGATTGAAATTTTGGATTTGCGGTATTTGCGTCAATCCATGCAAATGCCGACCAAGTATCAATTGTATTATTAATCTTCCTAAGAAAATGAATATAGTCTTCAAACGAATAAATGGTCCATGTAGTCGCTAACAAAAACTTTGAGCTTGAATTAAGCTGGCCAAATACTATTTGATTGAGATGTTTTTTTCTTAATGTGAATTCGTCAATAGAACAATTCTTATTAAGATTTGTGATGTGAACAGGTCTATAAATTAATTTTGCAAAATCACAGGCATTAAATTCTTCGACCGCAATTTGAACGTGTTCAACATAATCTGAATTACCAATGGATTCCTCATCAAAATCGTAAGCTAAATGAATGATTTCATTTTTTTGGTTGTAAAAATTTGGAAGCTTATGATTAAGTAAAAATCGTTTTTTTCTTATTATTTTTGGCATGTAAATTCCTTTTTTATTTGTTAATTCCAATAATGGCTAATTTCTCCAATTTTTATTTCATTTTAAGCAAATTTAATAAGGTCTATGTTTATTTAAGCCCTTCTTTAGCCAACGCTGCTTGCACAGCCGGACGTTTTGCAATGCGATCGAAATAAGCCCGTAAGTGTTTGTATTTATCGAGATCAAATTTCATGGCAAATGCCCAACGCAAAATAGTAAATAGATAAGCATCAGCCACAGTGAAATGACTTCCTTGCAAGTATTCGTGGTTTTTTAGAGCTTCATCTAGATATTGGAATTGTGTCTCTAGTTTTTCTCGCGGGATGGCTTGGTATTCTTTTGGAGTTTTTGGATTGAACAGAGGACTAAAGCTTTTATGTAACTCGGACGAAATATAGGACAGCCACTCAATAGTCTGATAGCGTGACAAGTTACCGGCAGGCGCAATCAGATTGGCACTCGGTATCTTATCTGCCAGGTATAACACTATGGCTACCCCTTCGGTCAGCAAGCTACCATCGTCCAACAAAAGAGCAGGTACCTGTCCTTTGGGATTGATGGTTAGATAATCTTTCCCAGATTCAATCTTTTTTTGCACTAAATCGACTTTTTCTAACGTAAAATCTTGCCCTATTTCACGCAATACTATATGGGGCGATAATGAACAAGCACCGGGTTTATAGAATAATTTCATTTGTAGCTCCTTTAAATAATAAATTATTAGAAATAATTTACATTATACAGTGGTAGCTAAGATGTCTAATTTTCTCTTATGTCTCAGTTTTTTAAGTAGTTCTATATGTTCTTAAAAGTGACTAAAACTTCAGTTGTACATTGGACAATCCAGTTTCCAATTTTTTTGCGTGAAAAGCTGCTTGGCCAGCTGTTAACCACGCGGCTTTTTGCCTATCTAAAAGCTCGTCAAAGTTAGGTATACGGCTTTTATCTGAGTAAGTTGTATATCCAGCTGTCGGTTTATATTGTTCTTCAAAAGCTTTTTTTACTATATTTTCGGTAGGCTCTTCACTTTCTTTTGCCATAGAAAGCGCAAAGTTTATCCATGCATGGACAGTGTGTATTTTTCCTGTTACGTACATGCTTTCTATATTTTCATCCATAAATACAGGTTGATTTTG
Organism: Candidatus Aquirickettsiella sp.; assembly: GCA_049283295.1. Lineage (GTDB taxonomy): Bacteria > Pseudomonadota > Gammaproteobacteria > Diplorickettsiales > Diplorickettsiaceae > Aquirickettsiella. Next base: position 17,761 of record JBAPVR010000012.1, on the reverse strand, counting down.
ATCATTACAAATAGCAATCTCTGGTCCATTTTCCTTGCACCAAATTTTACCCTCATTTTTTGTGCGATAGGCTTGATAGCAAGCGTCGACAATTTTTTGTCTTATTTTTTAATTTTTTTTAAAAAAATATCATAAATAACTTCTATTTTTTGACTCTTATTGCTTTATTAATACACTATTAATAGTAACATAGTAATAATAAAATAAATAACTTTTTACTATTTAAAATTCAAGATATAAGTAAAATGAGAAGTTATTAAATTAATTAATTGCTGTAGGAGGGTAGGTGGTTTTTATAATTGCAATGTCCCTTTTAGATGCGTAAACGAATTATCTTTTGCGGCGATATGGGTAGACAATCTTATTTTCAAAACCTTCTATAGGCACAACATTGGTAGCGGTTGCTGGTTCATGCCAATATATCATGTAGACTCGGGGTCTAATTTCAATAGCTGTATATTGAACATTATCGCGAGCGCCTTTAAATTGTCCCGAAAGACCTTCAAACGACATATTTTTATTATCTTTAAATTTTAATTCAAAAACGCTATCTCCAAATGTAACGCGCATTTTTTTGCCAATTTTTGGAACTGCGCATCAACAAGAATGGCTTCTTTATTACCTAAAATCAATGTTGAAGAGACTGGAAATAAAGAGGTGCTACCTGGGTTATACACTTCTAGCGTTAAGTTGCTTGGTTCATCAAAGCTTAACGTGGCATAGAGGATTAAAAGAGGTAAAAAAGTACACAGTCTTTTTAAGCGCATAGAATAACCCCCGCTATTTTCTTGATAGTTTCAGTCTACAAAAGATTGCCAAAAAAGTTTAAGTTCCAGGTTTAAAAGTTATTTTGCTATAAAAATTAGTATTATTTACGTTAGGTTACGAAAAATAGCATATAATAAAGGCGTAAAACAATGGAGGTCGTATATGGAAGAACAGGATGTATTATTCTTACTGTCATTTTTAATTTTCTTGTTGAGAATTTATTTTGTAAATCAGAGTATATTAATTGATCCTAAATTAAAGAATGAATTAACTTCAATAATTATAAAATCTCCGATGTTGGATAGGGATCGTAATGTGGAGTTATTTGAAAGTAGAGTACTAGAAAATTCAGAATTTATTAGGGATATGTGTGTATCGATGTTACTTTTAGGAATTTCAACCGGCTTATTTTTTAGAGCACTTTTTACGGAGCGACACGTTGCGCCCATTGCAGACCAAAATAGAGAAAATCCTGCTCAAGAAAATCCGATAGCACTCGCGCAGCAAGATATAGCCGTTCAGCAGGATCAACAAAACAGAGCTACATTTTTCCAAAGTCCTTCTGCGAGTTCTTCCAATGCGGAGACCACGAACGATTTTAATTCTAAAGCTGATGATGGACCAAACAATATTAAAAAAACTAGATAGTTTAAAGTACCATCAAACGTAGGCTAAAAATCAACACCAAGTTTATAAAAGCGCTAGGTTTGGATGTATTGACTTAACCTACTTTATTTGCAGTAAGTAAATACTGTATAGGAGGTGACTAACTTTTTCTATTTTAGTAAAAAAATGAATACTTTTACTTTGATGTGCACCATCTGCATAATGGATAGTTTTATTTATGCAAGATGACGTAAGTTGGTTATTAATTTCATTAAATAAGATATAACTTTTTTATATATAAATTTGATATATCGAGATTTTCTGTGCGAGGATCATCGATGATGATGGATATTTGTTAACACTGGATTGGCTTAAATACCCATCGTTACTATTTTTTCTATCGCTTTTAAAAAAAATTATGTCCAGTGCTTATCGATGTCTTATTTCGCCTACGTATCCCCATTCCTTATCTTCGGTTCCGGCGTTTATTTTTTATAATTTTGTAGATTGATCAATTTTTACCGCATATTTTTTTAAAATAATTTTATATCAACTACGATAATTTTTCCAAAAATTATAATTTTATTAAAATTAATTATTAAAAATTTTTTATTTTATTTTAGTTTTATTTGTAAATAAAACTTATACATGTTACTTTATTTAAGCAACATTTTAATAAAAGGAGTGATTTTATGACGGAAAAATTATGGCTTACCTTGCCATTAAGTGAAGAAAATAAACTGAAAGAAGTTATTAATTTAATTGCTAGTAAAAATTTAACAAAATTAAGTATTAATGGATTAATTGGAAAGCTAGAAAATAATCAAGCAGCGGATTGGTTAGAAGTGCTTGGCCAGTATAATTCGATCCCCTCCATTAATAACATAGCTATCTCAGGAATGCTGATTAGAGCCAAAGGAGTAAGGGATAAGTTTGGACAGCAAGGGTATCCGCAATTGAAAAATCAAGAATTTGAACCTCGTGAATTGCTTGGGTTAGTTATTTTGTGTTATTCCAATCCTACTTTAATCGGTCCTAAATTATGTCGCGCATTAAATGAAAATGATGTCGAGGCAATAAGATATGAAATGCTTGCTAATTCTTCTTATGTACATGCTCAAAGTAGAGTAGTTCCTTGGGCCCTTAATTTACGCTTAGCTAATTATGCGCTTTATGCCAATGATACGTCTGTTAGTTTACCAGACGAGGTTATAAATATAGTTAAAAACGAAACAATTCAAAAAGGACTTACTGTCCATATAGTGGATCAGCGAGGCGATTTTGATGAGTGGGTAAATGGTACTCGAAACAAGAGGGCTATTGGATCCGAAGACACCACCTATGCTACATTGGAGGATGCATTTGCTGCAATGCAACGTTTAGAATTAGGTCGGAGTGATATTGCTGGAAATGGATCTGAGCTTACTTCAGAAGCTTTGGCTTCGAGCGCAACAGATAATGCAGAGAATAATGCAGCGAATTTTAGTTACGGGAATAGTTTGATAATCGGTAGTTTAGCTCTTTTTCAGATAGCGAGAAATACACCGGTGGGTGCAATCTTGCGTAATATTGGTAAAGACCTTGCGACAGTAGGAAGTTTTTTCTCAAAAAATAATGTTGAACTTACAGAGCAACCGGAGCCACTATCCCCGATAGCTAAACCCTGAGTCCAACCATAAAAAAGGGTATGCGCTTGCCGCATACCCTTTTTTATTTAAAATGGGTTCACTATTCTTGATCTAAAAAGCTACGCAAAGGTTCTGAACGTGTAGGGTGGCGTAGTTTACGTAACGCCTTGGCTTCAATTTGTCGAATACGTTCACGCGTTACATCAAATTGCTTGCCGACTTCCTCCAAGGTATGATCGGTATTCATATCAATACCAAAGCGCATGCGTAATACTTTTGCTTCACGTGGGGTGAGTGAGGCCAGAACTCGTTGCGCTGTTTCGCGTAGACCTTCTATGGTAGCGGCATCGATAGGTGATAAAGCGGTGGCGTCTTCTATAAAATCACCTAAATGGGAATCACCATCCTCATCACCAATCGGTGTTTCCATTGAAATAGGTTCTTTAGCAATTTTAAGAATTTTTCGGATTTTATCTTCAGGTAAACCCATTTTTTTACCGAGATCTTCGGGTGATGGTTCTTTACCCGTTGCTTGTAATATTTGACGTGAAATTCGGTTCAGTTTATTAATGGTTTCGATCATATGCACTGGAATACGGATAGTGCGTGCTTGATCGGCAATGGATCGGGTGATAGCTTGTCGTATCCACCAAGTAGCATAAGTGGAAAATTTATAGCCGCGCCGATATTCAAATTTATCGACGGCTTTCATTAAACCAATATTCCCTTCTTGAATTAAATCAAGAAATTGCAAGCCACGGTTAGTATATTTTTTGGCAATAGAAATAACAAGTCGTAAGTTAGCTTCAACCATTTCTTTTTTCGCGCGTCGAGCTTTCGCTTCTCCAGCAGACATTTGGCGATTGATTTCTTTGATTTCAGCTATGGTCATGCCAATTATTTTTTCTAATTCACGCAACTTATTTTGTGCGGCGGTGATAGGAATGTGTAAAGATTTTAGGGTTTGAGAATAACTCTTTTTAGCATTGATATGTTTTTTTAGAAAATTTTCATTAGTCTCATTTTTTGGAAAAGTGCTAATGAACAGTTGGCGTGGCATTTTGGCTTCATTAATACATAAACGCATGATGACACGTTCTTGCATGCGAATTTTTTCTAATAGGTCTCGCATTTTTCGCGTCAATTTATCAAGCTGACGTGGAATTAGTTTAAATTTAGTAAACGCATCCGCTAATAAGGCAGCTTGTTTTAACGTTTTTTTGTCGTGACGACCCTGTTTTTCTTGCGTTGTAATATAAGCTTCATAGAGTGCTTTTAATTGAGCAAAACGCGTATGTGCAAGTTCTGGATCGGGTCCGCCATCTAGTTCACCAAATCCCTCGTCGTCATCGGTCGTAGTACTTTTAGTTTTAATTTCGTCACTATCATCATCGGTATCTTTATCATCGATACTTTTATTTGCACTAAAACCTTCATCCTCTGCTTCAGCGGTAATATTTTTTCCTGGCGGTAATTCGAGTGGTATAGATAATTCTTCTAGATCGAGGAATCCACTGATAATGTCATTTAATCGGATTTCTTGTTGTTCATAGCGCACATAATCGCTTAGTATATGGAAAACATTTTCTGGATATTGAGTCAGTGCAGAGAGGATTGCTTGCAAACCTTCTTCAATACGTTTGGCAAGTTTAATTTCACCTTCGCGCGTGAGTAATTCAACGGTACCCATTTCACGCATATACATACGTACTGGATCCGTTGTTCGTCCTAATTCAGCCGTTATATTGCCTAGAATATTAGTGTTTTCTGAGCTGGTTTCTTCTTCCGATGAATTGGTAGCTATACTCGAAGAAAGTAAAGTCTCCATGTCGGGTGGAACTTCATAAACAGGTATGCCAATATCATTGAGCATCAAGATAATTTCATCAAGCTGTAATTGCTCTTGCTCAGTTTCAGATATAATATCTTCCAACAGATGGTCATTAATCTCAGCGTAAGTGACGAACCCTTGCTTTTTACCGTGTGCAATAAGCTCTCGTAAACGGGTTTGTTGTTGTTCGAAATCCATAGCTGCGCTCGACCTCTTGGGAAAGTAATAATTTTATTATATACCTAATTAAGATAAACCTATAAACCTTTAACGTAAAAAAGGCAAGCCCTTTAAGGCAAAAAATATGCTAATACTCAGTTTAGGTACAAACTTAGGCGATAGTTTAAATAACATACGCTCGGCGCTGCAATTATTACAAAAATCACGGACGATTGCACCTAGGCAAATTTCTCCTCTTTATAGCGCATCAGCACTACTCCCTGCTTATGCACCCGTGGCTTGGAATAAACCCTATTTAAATCTAGCAGTTGCCTGTGAAACAGAGTTGTCTCCATTAGAGGTACTAAAATTTATTAAACAGATGGAACGGCAACTCGGTAGAGAAGAAAGTCAGCGTTGGGCCCCGCGAATTATCGATATTGATATCTTGGCCTGGAATAACTGTGTCGTTGATCAAGTGGGCTTAAAAATTCCACACCCAGAATTATTATCGAGACCTTTTGCTTTATGGCCATTGCTTGATTTATGTCCTGATTGGCAACATCCAACAACAGAATTTGCTGATATATTACAGCGCTGGGGTTCTCGTTATAGCGGAGATCAAGCACCCTGCGGAACTAAACAACTTCCGCATCGTTTAGAGGGGAGCGCCTTAGTGGGAATATTAAATATAACACCTGATTCTTTTTCTGATGGAGGTAAATTTTTAACGCTCCCTACTGCGCTGGCTCAAGCGGAAAAATTAGTACGTGAAGGTGCAGAAGTGTTGGATATAGGAGCTGAGTCGACTCGCCCTGGGGCTACGCCTGTTTTGCCAGAAACCGAATGGGCGTTGTTAAAGCCTGTTTTAACAGCGTTAAAAGAGCAGAGCAAACAATGGATATTCAAACCCAAGTTAAGTATCGACACACGGCATGCTATTGTCGTAGAAAGAGCCTTGCAGTTGGGTATTGACTGGGTTAATGACGTAAGTGGGTTTGTCGATCCCAATATGCGCGCATTAGCCGCAGGAAATTCGGTGAAATGTGTAGTCATGCATAATCTTGGCGTTCCAGCGCAGAAAAATGTCGTATTAGCTGGACATCCTAATATCTGTGAACAAATATTGGATTGGGCTGAACAACGTTTTGATCAGTTACTCAAAGCGGGGGTTGATGCCAGCCAACTTATCTTCGATATTGGTATAGGTTTTGGAAAAACTTCTCAGCAGTCCATTTTTTTGTTAAAAAATATCAGGCAGTTTCGTCGTTTAAACTGCCCTTTATTGGTAGGTCATTCACGAAAATCCTTTCTCAATTTAATCACAGAGAAACCTTTTCCAGATAGAGACTTTGAAACCGCGATGGTGTCCTATCAGTTAGCAACACAGGGCGTGGATTATTTGCGAGTGCATAATGTTGGTTTAAATGCCGAGGCCATTGCTATGGCAAGACAACTTATTTCAGCGGATGAGTTAGTCACTGCGTAAGCAGAGAAACATTGAATTGCTATACTCACAGCACTTGGATTTTTGGCAAGGCGCTGCGATAACGAGCAACCGGAGTGTATATAATATACATGAGGATTGCGAGTTCAGCAGCAACACAGGCAAAAATTCAAGTGCGAAGAGTATATGAACAAGAAAATTAGCTTTCCCAGGTAAGATTCAATTCTCGCACCGCTTTTACATCATCTAAACGTTGGTGACTTAAATGATGCGGCGCATTATTTAATATCGTTGGGTTTTCTTTTGCTTCAGCAAGGATTTTTTCCATAGCCATTATAAACTGATCTAATTCTTGCTTTGACTCGGTTTCGGTAGGCTCTATCAATAAGCATTCCGGAACAAGTAAGGGAAAATAGGTCGTAGGAGCATGAAAACCAAAATCAAGTAAACGTTTCCCGATGTCCATGGCAGTGACATTATATTGCTTAGCTAAAAATTTTAAGGTCAAAATAAACTCATGACTGGCACGTCGTTGTGGAAATGCGGGAGTGTATCCAATCAATTGTAATCGGTTAAGTAAATAATTAGCATTTAGTGTGGCAAATTCTGATACGCGTTTTAGACCTTCGCGACCTAATAAACGGGCATAAATGTAAGCACGTAAAAGAATACCCGTATTTCCCATAAAGGTAGATAAACGACCAATACTTGCTGGTCGATCGTGTAAATTGAGCCAACGATACTGATCATTTTCATAAGTGACGCTTGGAATAGGTAGAAAGGGTAAGAGACGTTCTCCAACAGCAACCGGTCCAGCACCAGGTCCGCCGCCGCCATGAGGGGTAGCAAAGGTTTTATGCAAATTAAGATGCATGACATCAAAGCCCATATCACCGGGCCGTACTTTTCCTAAAATAGCATTCAGGTTGGCGCCATCGTAATAAAGTAATCCACCTGCTTTATGGATAATCTGAGCAATCTGCTCGATTTGTCTTTCAAATATTCCTAGAGTAGAAGGATTGGTTAACATAATTCCTGCGGTATGAGGGCCTACAGCGTCTTGTAATGCTTCTAGATCTAAATCACCCGCAGGATTTGTTGGAATTTCACGGACTTTATAGCCACACATTACGGCAGAAGCAGGATTGGTGCCATGTGCAGCATCAGGAATCAGAAATTCTGTTCTGGCATTATCATGACGCGAAGCGTGGTAGGCTTTAATCATGGCAACACCCGCAAATTCACCTTGTGCTCCTGCCATGGGTGTTAAAGAAACAGCGCACATGCCGGTTATATCTTTTAAAATTTCTTGAAATTCATAGAGACAAGCTAAGGTGCCCTGACAACTTTCTTCAGGTAATAAAGGATGTTGATTAAGAAAGGCAGGTAATGATGCCAAACGATGTACGCCCCGTGGATTGTACTTCATCGTACAGGATCCTAATGGATAGAAGTGCGTATCGATGGAAAAGTTTTTTTGTGACAGTCGAGTAAAGTGTCGTACCACTTGTAACTCAGAAACTTCGGGTAGAGAAATTTCTGTTTTACGCAATAAATTTTCGGGTATAGAAGAAAGCTTACCCTGCGGTAAATTGGGTGGAATTTGCGCTTTTGCGGTACGACCCGTTTGACTCAATTCAAAAATAAGCATAAAAATTTTTAAGGTATAATGTGAAGTAGCTTGGATAATTCTTGTTGGTAAAAGTTTAAGTCAGTTAGCTTTTTGGTTTCCGTGGCACAAATTAATAAAGCATGACCTAATTCAGGATAGGAATTTGACAGATCATATCCTCCTTGTATTCCTACTTTTGTTAAATCATGTAATAAACTTGAAACAGATTTAGGTAATCGAATAACAAACTCATGAAAAAAAGGGCTGCTGAAAATTAATTCTACTTGGGGTATTTGAGTGAGTAGATGGGCGAGTTGTTGGGCATGCTGATGAGATACAGAAGCAACTTGCCGTAGACCCGCGGGACCTAATAGACTCATATAAATCGTTGCAGCAGTGACCAATAAACCTTGATTGGTGCAAATATTTGAAGTGGCTTTTGCGCGGCGTATGTGTTGTTCGCGTGCTTGGAGTGTTAATGTAAATCCGGGTTTAGAATTTTTATCCACCGTGCGACCAACAATTCTGCCAGGCATTTGTCGTAGCCATTCTTTTTTGCAACACATAAAACCGAAATAAGGTCCTCCACCCGCAAGCGGCACTCCGAGTGCTTGCCCTTCACCGCATACGATATCAGCACCTTGCCTCCCCCAACTTCCCGGTTCTTTGAGCAAAGCTAAGCTAATGGGGTTGGTGACAGCAATGACAAAGGCCTGTTGAGTGTGAGCCCATTCAGTTAATTGATCAACTTCTTCTAAAGAGCCAAAAAAATTAGGTTGTGGTATGACTAAAGCGCAAATATCCTGTTGTTTCCAGTTCTCAAGTGTTGAAAGTAATGTCTTACCTTGTACGGTGGAATAAGGTAAATCAATAAGCTCAATTCCTTGTTGCGTAACAATAGCTTGTAAGGTTTGTCGATAATGAGGGTGTAAGGTACGCGGAATTAGAATTTTTGCCGATAGCGTTTTTTTGTTGGCTCTAACAGCCATTAAAACTGCTTCTGCCAAAGCAGAGGCACCGTCGTAAAGCGAAGCATTGGAATAATCCATGCCGGTTAGGCTTGCCATCATGGTTTGATATTCGTAAATTAGTTGCAAAGTTCCTTGACTTGCTTCTGCTTGGTAGGGTGTATAAGCCGTCATAAATTCACCGCGGCTGGTAATATCCCAAACCGCGGCTGGGATATGATGTTCGTAGGCACCGGCCCCAATAAAACAAAGCCCTTTTTTATTTTCTTGGCAACGTTGCTCTGCTATACGTGCCATTTCCATTTCAGTTAAACCTGAAGGAATATGCTTTAGCTGTGCAGTTTTTAAATGAGCTGGAATTTCATCAAATAAATCGTCGATGGCATGCACGCCCAACATAGCCAGCATTTCTTGCACTTCGACTTCAGTGTGAGGAATGAATGGCATGTTAAGCCTCAACTAAAATTTGTTGTTGGTAAGTGACGAAGTCCAATAAATTTTCTAATTCACCCGCATCAGAGAACTGGATACGAAATAACCATCCTTGTCCAAAAGGATCAGAATTGATGAGTTCGGGTGAATTGTTAAGGGTTGTATTGATTTCAGTGACCACACCGGAAAGAGGGGCGTAGACATCGGCGGCAGCTTTTACAGATTCTAAAACGCAGACTTCTTCGCTTTTCTTTAGAATTTTTTTAATGGCAGGGAGTTCAACATAAACGATATCACCTAATAATCCTTGGGCATGTTCCGTAATCCCAACACAGACGATATTATTGTCTTCGAGTCGAACCCATTCATGTGTAGCCGTATATTTTAATTGAGATAAATTTTTCATGTCAGTTACTCTTTAAATAAATTCAATTTCTTAACTAAAAGTTTTTTTTCCTTTCCGTATAAAAGGAGCTTTAATGATGCGTGCTTTGTATTGTTTGCTACCCATGATAACATCACAATAATCTTCATTATGCGCGTACGGTATTCGAGCAAAAGCGATAGAACTACCTAACGTGGGAGAATAACTTCCACTGGTAATTTCACCTGCTCCTGCGGATGTAATAAGTTTTTGATGGTTACGTAAAATGCGGCCTTTTTCTTCTAGCACTAAACCTACTAATTTACGGCTTAGATTTTCTTGTTGCTTGATTAATGCTTGACGACCTATAAAGTCTCGATCAACAGGGTCCCAGGCAATCGTCCAGGCTAGATTGGATTCTAAAGGAGTCGTGGTGGCATTCATATCGGAACCATATAAATTCAATCCGGCTTCTAGACGTAGGGTATCTCGAGCGCCTAATCCACAAGGCTTGCTGCCTAATTCGATTAAATGTTGCCAGAAATTTTCAGCTTCTTGTATCGGCAAAATCACTTCTAATCCATCTTCACCGGTATAACCGGTTCTGGCGATACACCAATTATCTTCCTGAACACAGTGAAAAGGTTTTAAATCTTTAATCAGAGATTGCTGACTTGCGTTAAATGCTTTACTTGCTTTTGAAATGGCATGAGGGCCTTGGATAGCGATAATGGCAAGATCAGTACGCTCGACTATAGAGAGGGAGGAATAATGCTGGGCTAGGTTCTTCATCCAATCTAGATCGGATAGCCGATTTCCTGCATTGATGACTACGCGATAAAGTTGTTGCGAAAGCTGATAAACAATTAAATCATCCAAAATGCCGCCTGCATTATTTAGCATGCAGGTATATAAAGCTTTTCCTGGAATGAGACGTTGTGGATTATTTGCCAATAAAAAACTGAGATAATGAATTGCATTTTCCCCAGCAATATCGACGGCTAACATATGCGAAACATCAAATAAGCCGCTGTCTTGTCTGACGACATGATGTTCTTGTATTTGAGAGCCATAATGCAGAGGCATTTGCCAGCCTGCAAAATTGACAAGTATCGCACCGTTTTTTTTATGTTGTCCGTGAAGAACTGTTTTATTTTCCATGGGTTTGCTACTGGGTAAGTTTTCAATACCTAATTATAACGGGTGAGTAATAAATTACTAGTTTGCTAGTTTTTGCTGGATACAGCTTTGCAATTGATTGTGGCTATAGCTTCAAATGTGTAATCAGTAGGTATAACTCAGTTTCTTAGGTTTATTAAATCAAGATTTCCTACTTATTGACTATTGGACGTTGGCGGAAAAATTAATTCATATGGGCCAAAATGCCATCTAATTCTTCTAAACTATTATAGTGGATGATGAGTTGGCCTTTTCCTTTAGCTGTTTGTTTAAAATAGACTTTGGCACCTAATGTTTCGGATAATTTACGCTCGAGTTGTTGTACATCAGTATCAATTTTTAATGGAATGCTAACATCGGGCTTAATAAAGGAAGCATTTTGTACTAAACGTTCTGCTTCGCGAACAGATAATTTATTTTTTACAATTTTTTCAGCCGCTTGAATTTGTAGGTTACCGGAAAGCCCTAACAAAGCTCTGGCGTGGCCCATTTCAATTTGACCTTGCTGCAATAAAAGTTTTACTTGAGGAACTAAACTTAATAAACGTAGTAAATTCGTAATGGTGGTTCGCGAGCGACCTAAGGTTTTGGCAATTTCTTGATGGGTTAATTTGAATTCGTTAATAAGTCGTTGTATCCCTTCCGCTTCTTCCAATGGATTCAAATCTTGTCGTTGAATATTTTCAATCAAAGAGATGGCGAGTGCCGTTTCATCGGAGATTACCTTGATTAATACTGGTACTTCATTCAGGTTAGCAAGTTGAGCCGCGCGCCAACGACGTTCACCGGCAATAATCTCGTAACAATTTTCACCAATAAGACGTACGACGATAGGGTTGATGATGCCTTGTGTACGGATTGAATTAGCTAAATCTTCTAATGCTTCTTGAGCAAATTCTCTTCTGGGTTGATAACGACCGGCTTGTAACCATTCAATCGGTAAATGGCGTAATTCTTCTTTGTGTGGTTTGACTGTTTGTACTAAATCTTCAAAGGGTTGACCGCTTAATAACATGTCAAGATTTCGACCTAAACGCGATTTTTTCATCATAGTACCTGTTCAACTGATGGAGTTTTTTCAAAGTTGGAACGTTTTTTTAAAAAAACGTTTGAGGGTATCTCTGTAGGAGATCCTACTGAGGGGATAGAACATCCATCTCGTGTTAATACTTCCTTAGCTAAACTTAAATACGCTTGACTACCATTTGATTGCGGATCATATAATAAAGCAGGTTGTCCATGACTAGGTGCTTCGGCGAGACGAATATTGCGGGGTATCAATGTGCTATACATTTTATCTTTAAAATGCATAAGTAATTCATCTGAAACTTGTTTGGCTAGACTATTTCGACCATCAAATAATGTACGAAGTATGCCATGGATTTGTAAATGAGGATTAACTGTGGCACGTAAACTTTGTAAGGTGTTCATTAGGTTACTTAAGCCTTCTAAAGCAAAATATTCACATTGCACAGGGATGATGACGAAATGAGCGGCCACTAAAGCATTAACGGTTAGTATATTTAATGACGGAGGGCAATCGAGCAAAATATAGTCATAAGCGTCAGCCAATAGGCTGAGCTTTTTTTTAAGTGTATATTCACGTTGTTCAATCTTTAATAATTGGATTTCTGTCTGCGTTAAATTCCCTGAGCCGGGTATCAATGTATAATTTGCTGGAGTAACCACTAGACTTTGCTCTATTGGAACTTCATCTATGAGCACTTGGGCAATATGAGGCTCTAGGTCTTTTTGTAACAGACTGCCTGTGGTTGCATTGGCTTGAGGATCGAGGTCAATCAACAGTGTTTTTTGTTCTAACAAAGCCATTGATGCAGCAAGATTAATACAGGTTGTGGTTTTCCCCACGCCCCCTTTTTGATTTACGATAGCGATAATTTTGCCCATAATGCCCCGTAGTCTAGCTTGACAAGTTTGGTATAGTATACTCTTCGCACTTGAATTTTTGACTGCATTGCCACTCCATTCGCAATCCTCATGTATCTTGAATACATTCCGGTTGCTTATTTTCATGGCGCCTGGTCAAAAATCCTATTGCTGTGAGTATAGTATAACGGCTCAGTGCAAACTTGCTAATTACCATTGCTATTGGATACAGATTCGAGTGAACGGACCCTATCCATAGCGAGAATTTTTCGTTGAATAAAAAGGGTTTTTCATGTTGAAATTTTTACTAGCCTTAGCCTTGTTATTGGCAATCAGCTTTACAACGCCTAGTATAGCAAAGCCCATCCACATTATCGCTGCCGAGAATTTTTATGGTTCTGTTGCAAAACAAATCGGTGGGGAGTTTGTCCAAGTTACCAGCATTCTTAATCAACCCGATCAAGATCCGCATTTATTTAATTTAACCCCTAGTGTCGCTAAGGTTTTGGAGCAAGGAAATCTGATTGTTTATAATGGCTTAGGCTATGATCCTTGGATGCAGAATTTATTGAGTGTCGGCTCAGGTTCAACAAGGACTGTTATTTGCGTTGCTGATTTAATACATAGAAAAGAAGGGGCTAATCCGCATATTTGGTATGATCCTAATACTATGCCCGCTTATGCGAAGGTATTGCGCGACTATTTGACCAAGCGCGATCCACAGCATCAAAAGGAATATCAAGCACATTATCTGCAGTTTATTACACAACAACAAAATTTATGGCGATTGATAAAACAAATTAAAGCTCGACATCAGGATAGTTCGGTTATTGCGACAGAACCCGTATTTGGATATATGGCACAGGCTTTAGGATTTCGTATGCAAGGAATTCCCTTTCAACTTAGCATGATGAATGGAGTGGATCCTAGTCCTAAACAAGTACAAGAGTTTCAACGTCAGTTGCAACAGCATCGAGTCAAATTAGTATTTTACAATAGCCAAGTGAGTAGTCCTTTAGTGTTGCATTTATTACAACAGGCTAAGTTGTTAGGAATCCCTATTGTGGGAGTGATGGAAACTCAACCTGTGCATACTACTTATTATCAGTGGATGAATGATCAATTAAAACGAGTGGAGCAGGTTTTAGATGAACGCCATTGAATTTAAACAACTGAGCCTTGCCTTTGGGCAACGCTGTATTTTTCAGGATTTCACTGCAAACATCAACGCGGGCGAATTTGTTGCTATTTTAGGCGCTAACGGCGCCGGAAAAAGTACTTTGTTGCGATCGATATTAGGTTTAATCGCTCCATCCAAAGGCAGCATTGCATTATTCGGACAAGCCGTACATAAAGGAGCAGCATTTATTGGTTATATGCCACAAATGCGCCAAAATAGTGGCAATAGTTTAAGTGCATACGCTTGGTTAGGCGCTAATTTAAATGGATACCAATGGGGTTTCCCGGTATTAAATGCACATCAAAAAGAAGAATTACGCCGGGTTATTCAGTTGGTAAAAGCTGAAAAGATTGTCAATCGACCTTACAGTCTTTTATCGGGAGGGGAACGTCAGCGCTTATTATTGGCGCAAGCCTTGTTGAATAAACCAAAAATTTTATTGTTAGATGAACCATTGATGAATCTAGATCCTTATTATCAAGCCACATTGGTTAGTTTAATTGATGATATCCGTTTGCAATATGGTATTACGATACTGTTTACTTCACATGATATTAATCCGCTATTAACCAGCGTCGATAGAGTACTCTATTTGGCGAAAGGTAAAGCGGTGATCGGTTTAGTCGATGAAATTATCAATAGTAAAAAATTAAGTGAACTTTATGGCTTGGATATACAGGTTATTCAGCACGAACAGCAACTTTTTGTTATAAATAAAGAATTAGGATTCCATCATCATGTCAACCATTGTCGACCCGACCTTGATCATTTCTCTGTTTGAATATCATTTTCTACGTAACGCACTACTAGCGGGTACGATTGCAGCGATACTGGCAGGTTTCGTCGGATATTTTATGGTCATCCGTAAGCTGGCTTTTGCCGGTCATGCATTAGGGCACATTGGTTTTGCTGGAGCGACCGGTGCAGGTTTAGTGGGCTTAATGCCGGTGACAGGACAGTTGATTTTGACGATATTAGCGGCCATCGGTATGGGTAGCTTGGGCCATCGAATTAGTAAAAGTGATGTGGCTATCGGCATTGTGTTGGCATTGGCACTAGGATTAGGTGTTTTATTTTTACATTTTTATACTAGTTATGCCGCACAAGCAATGACGATACTATTTGGTAATCTCTTAGGTGTTTCTGCGCATTTAATAAAAATGATGTTGATTTATTCTGTGCTCAGTTTGTTAGGCTTAAGTATTATTGCCAGACCTTTATTATTTGCTAGCTTAGAACCCGAATTAGCGGAAGCGAAAGGCGTTTCTTTACCACTTATTTCTATTTTGTTTATGATCATTGTGGCTGTCGCTGTTACTGAAGCCAGTCAAGTGGTGGGTGTACTCTTAGTGTTTACTTTATTGATAGGACCTTCCGCAGCGGCGTTAAATTGGACTCATCATATTTTAAGCGGGTTGTTTTTAACCGTTTTGTTTGGAGTCCTAATCGTATGGTTAGGTATCATTTTAGCATTTATTACTGATTGGCCAATTCCATTTTGGATTAGTGCGTTGGCAGCCGCTAATTATTTTTTAAGTTGCATAGCTAAACCAAAACATTTTTAATTTTGATGCGTTTGCCCTGAATTTTTAGTCATGCACTTAATAAAATGTTAATAAAAATAAAATATAAGTGTTCTCCCATGAAAATTAGCTAACAAAGAGGCCTATAGATGACGAAGGTTAAACCAAAGAAACCATCTTTCCATTCTGACAGATTCAGACTCTATGCTGGCCGTTCGCTACTTGAAAAATGCGACAAGTCATTGGTACAAACGATTCTAGACCTAATTGAAGAATTAGCTGCGGTTAATACTGAAGAAGCTAATAAAGCTTGTGTTATGGATAAGACTCTTTGCCGTTATGTAGATGGAACTCATGAGATCCCTAATATTGATTATTTTGAACCAGCAGCGCCATTGTTCAGCATGTTGTACGGTGGTATTTCCATTTTGGTGGTTTTTCCCTTCTTTTCCGCATCAGTAATATCAATAATAATAGCCCCAGTTATAGCCTTCATTATAGCGGCGGCGGCAGTAGCAATTATAATATACCCCATCGGTTTCTTTCGTGAACACTTGGCTAACGCTGACTTTCGAGCTACGAAAAAAGTCGCTGGTGAATTAAAAACACATTATCAGCAAGCTGAAGAAATATTAAGAAAGAACTATAACTATTGTGGAAATGGAGTATGTTCGGATAAAAATCAATATTCAGGTGGTAAAAAAAGTAATTCTTTCTTTTCGGGACCTGTTAGGCCGGCAAATGAAGAGAGCCCTGATAATGTAAGCCAGAGTCATTCTTCTAGGATTAAGTAACTTGCAAAGTTTGTTTTTGTTCGGAAATTAATTTAACGGACCCGTCACATCACTGTACTCCCCTTAATGTATTTGCCACAATTTAAAGTAAAATGGAATGGGCTACAAAGTGTTGCAAGAATAAACAGCCAACGGCAAATTGGCAAACAAATTATCCGTGAATCACGCTACTATATTTCTTCACTTTTTCCCGATGCACAGAAGATAGCCTCTGCTATTCGTCAGCACTGGTCTATCGAGAATCAGTTACACTGGAGTTTGGATATTTCCTTTCGTGAAGATGAATGTCGCATACGTAAAGGCAATGCGGCAGAAAATTTAGCGATCGTTCGACATATCGCGCTTAATCTTCTCAAAGCTGAAAAAACCGCTAAAGTTGGCATTAAAATAAAGCGCAGTAAAGCCGGTTGGGATCAACAATATCTCGCTAAAGTTTTTTCTTCTATTTCTCGGAAAATATAGCGCGATTCCCCTGGACCAAAACATTAGATCGACAGATATTTAATATTTCTTTAAGTTTTTCTCTATATTATCGAGAGCGCGTAAATTTATTTCCTTTTTTATGAGAGTGACTATGAGATCAACCATGAATCCTAATCGATTTTCTGAAAATAGCAGAGAGTACTTGCAAGAGTATAAAAACGCTAAGAAAGTGAGCGAGCAGAAAGCAATTATCCAACAAATAATAAGTAACGAACAAAAATGTTTACAGGAGAATCAAGATTTACTTGTTGGGATGCGGAATTTTAACAATACCAAATCAACACGAGAGCTTTTGCACCTAGCATTGTGTATAGTGCTTGCGATCGCTGCTGGGTATTTTGTTTTTACTTTTTTGGTGGCGGCTTCGGTAATATCAGTACCCATTTTCGTCTTTTTGTGCATTCATTTAGCGACCTTTTTCGTAAAAGGAATAGGTTATTCTCCGACCGAACTGAGTAAACAGATTGAAATATGTAATGATAAAAATCAATTGATCATAAAATTCCAAGCTGAACTGGAGAGATTAAATGTGCCAGATTCAGAAAAAATAATGGAAAAATCTTCTAGATCTGAAAAATCAGAAAGTACAAGTGTGCTTTTGCAACCTGCTAGGCAGGTAAATAAAGAGAGCCCTGATACTGATAATGGAAGCCCGAGTTATCTTTCTGCTAGGCAGGTAAATAAAGAGAGCCCTGATACTGATAATGGAAGCCCGAGTTATCATCTTTCTAGGATTAAGTTGCAGTAGCTCAGACTTGATCGGACAGTTGCCGGTTTATCAGAAGTGACTGTCAGTTCAAGTTTAGTGAATAAACTTTTCCTTCCAGATTTTTTTCCCATCAACAAGTGTTTCTAGTGGCGTTCTTCCGCAACACATTTTGCCTTGATGAGTTCGTTTAT
>JBAPVR010000011.1:0-45799 GCA_049283295.1 Candidatus Aquirickettsiella sp. | reverse complement strand
AACGGGATTCATGCCCGCGTCTCCCTCAATGACTTTACGGCGCGATGCGTTTCCTGCTTCGCCCGTCAACGCGCGCCTATCGCGGGCTCCTCGACTTCGAACTTCGTTCTCTCCTTGTCTCGTCGTTTGAAAAAACATTATATCAAGCACGACCTGAACCCAGATTAGTTAGAAAGACCAAGGATACTGAGGAATGGCAGTCTTGGAGATTAAAGGATTGTTCAAAAAATATTCAGCTTATAGTTCAGATCATTAAATATATGCTAGGTATATAATGTAAAGAGTTTAACTTGCAATAAGGGATAGCTTAAATGGCAAGACCTATTTGGAAAGGATATATTACGTTTGGTTTAGTTAACATTCCGGTTATTTTATATTCAGCTGAAAAAAAATTTGATATCCAATTTAAATTAATTGATAGTCGTGACAAAGCTAGAATCCGCTATATGCGGGTTAATGAGCATACCGGCGAAGAAGTGCCTTGGGCCGATATCGCGAAAGGATACGAATATGATGATAAGAATTACTTGGTATTAAAACAGTCCGATATTAAAGCTATTTCAGGAATCCATTCGAAGACGATAGATATTGTTACTTTTGTGAACAAAAATAGTATCAATATGATGGATTTCGAAAAACCGTATTATTTAATTCCAGATAAGAAGGGTGAAAAAGCTTATGTTTTATTACGTGAAATTTTAAAAGAAACCAAAAAAGTCGGAATTTCTAAGGTTATCATTCATACGCGTGAATACTTAGCCGCACTTTTGCCGTACGAAAACTCATTAGTGCTCAATCTGCTTAGATATCATCAAGAACTTAGAAAAGTATCAGATTTTGAATTTCCTTCGGCCAAAGTAAAAGCCTATAAAATTTCAGTGAAAGAACTAGAGATTGCTAAGCAACTGGTTAATGGTATGACCACTAAGTGGAATCCTAAGGATTATCATGATGTATTTAGAGAAACCTTAGCTAAATGGGTAGAAGCTAAGATTCGCCATAAAAAAGTATCTGGAAAAAAAGTTAAAACCAATCTTAAGAAAAGTAATATCATCGATTTTGTAGATTTATTGAAAAAAAGTTTAGAAAAAAATAAACAAAAGACATCAAAAAAACGTTGATTGATAGGCTGTTATGTCTTTACAAAAATATCGTAAAAAAAGGAATTTTAAACGTAGTACGGAGCCTTATGGCCGTGTTAAAAAAAATAAACTGTTAATTTATAGTATCCAAAAACATGCTGCCAGTCATTTGCATTACGATCTACGTTTAGAATTAAAGGGTGTTTTAAAAAGTTGGGCAATACCAAAAGGGCCTAGTTTAGATAGCTCAATTAAACGTTTAGCTGTACATGTAGAAGATCATCCTATTGAATATGCGAAGTTTGAAGGAACGATTCCCAAAGGGGAATACGGAGGTGGTACCGTCATGCTTTGGGATGCAGGTACTTGGATTTGCGAAAATGATGATGCTAATAGGGCTTATAAAAAAGGTCATTTAAGTTTTATTTTAAAAGGGAAAAAATTAAAAGGAGCCTGGAATCTAATTCAGATCAAAAATAATCCAAAAAATTGGTTGTTTATTAAAGTAAAAGATAAATATGCACGATCAGAACTACAATGCGATATTACCCAAGCTAAACCTAATAGTGTCTTAAGTCGGAGATCCTTGCAAGGAATAGCAAAAAAATTTCAAACAGAGTTAGCAAATAAACCTAAAATCATTAAAACTCCTAAAAATACTCACCTAAACAAAGCTAAAAAAAAAAGGATGTCTCATTCAATTCATCTTGAATTAGCAACGTTGGTTAAAAAACCACCGATCGGAGATGAATGGCTACATGAAATAAAATTCGATGGTTATCGTCTAATTTGTTTTATTAAAGACAAAAAAGTAAAGTTTTTGACGCGTAATCAAAAGGACTGGACAGAAAAATTTAAAGACTTACAGCTGGAAATTCAAAAATTAAATCTAAAATCCGCTATTCTAGATGGCGAAGTCATCGCGATAAATTACCAAAAAAGGTCTGATTTTCAATTATTATCCAATTCTATTAATAGAAAGGGAAAATCGTTATTAACTTATGTTGTCTTTGATTTAATTTATTATCACGGTATGGATTTAAGCTTATGTACTCTACAGGACCGCAAACAATTATTACGAAAATTAATTCCATTAAATAATAATAAGCTTATTTTTAGTACGCACATCGATGGGGAAGAGGGTGATATTTTTTTTAAAAAATCCTGTAAAAGGGGTTTAGAAGGTATCGTTTCGAAAAAAAAACTGAGTCCTTATATATCAGGGAGAAATCGGAATTGGCTCAAAATTAAGTGCAGTAAACGACAAGAATTTTTAGTCGTAGGATTTACTCCAGGGAACGGAAATAGGCATTATTTTGCTTCTTTATTATTAGCGGTGCACGGTAAAAAAAATCAATTGCTTTATTGTGGCAAAGTCGGTACTGGGTTTAATGAAAATTCTTTAAAAAACATTAGAAAATTGTTAAATAAATATAAAACGAATAAAGTTCCATTTAGGGTATTACCGGCATCCTTAGGTCAAGTGACGTGGGTTCTTCCCAAAGTAATCGTTGAAGTTGAATTTACGGAATGGACCCGATCAGGCGTATTACGCCATCCCAGTTTTAAAGGACTACGTAGTGATAAACGGCCGAAAGAGATTGTTAAGGAGTCGTCTAAGTGAGTAAACTAAATAGGAAAAAAATAGCCGGTAAAAATGGTCCGCAGTTATTCGCAAACTTTCATTTATCTCACCCCGATAAACTATTATATCCCGATGCCAATATTACTAAATTAGATTTGGCAAATTACTATAATAAAATAGCGAAATGGATATTACCTTATATTTTGAAACGCCCCTTGACACTACTCCGTTGTCCTAATGGCCAAAATAAAAAATGTTTTTATCAAAGACATTTAACGACTGAAACGAAAAATTTGTATGCAATAACGTTAAATGATAAAACTGAGAAGCCTGAACCGTATCTTTATATTAAAGATAAACTCGGCTTAATGGCATTAATACAATTAGGCGCTTTAGAAATTCATCCCTGGGCGAGTCAAATTGATAAGGTAGAAAAGCCTGATTTTATTACATTTGATCTTGATCCTGGATCGAGTATTGAATGGAAGCAGGTTATAGAAGCCGCTTTTTTTATCAAAGATAATTTGAAAAGACTTAACTTGAAAAGTTTTGTTAAAACCACCGGTAGTAAAGGATTACATGTCGTAGTGCCTATAAAGAGGATTTATAGTTGGGATAAAATTAAGCTATTTTCCCATACGCTGGCCAAAAATTTTGCTATGCAAAATCCACAACTTATTGTGGCTAATATGAGTAAGGCGAAGCGTAAGGGAAAGATTTTTGTAGATTATTTGCGTAATCAACGTGGCGCCAGTAGTATAGCACCATACTCCACTCGTACCAAGGAAAATGCCGCTGTAGCCACGCCTTTGTCTTGGGATGAATTAAGTGTTCGAATTAAATCGGATACCTTTACCATTAAAAATTTACCGCAACGATTGATTAAGCTCAAACATGACCCTTGGGCAGATTTTTACCTATTAAAGCAAAAATTAAGCCTGCCGATGATATAATATGGCCAAATAATACGAGGCTTAAATATGGCTGATAAATTTATTGCGCCCTTTACAAAAACCGTATCCTATTATCTTAAATACCGGCCCTCTTACCCGAAAGAGGTATTGGATTTACTTGTTCGCGAATGTGGTTTAAACAATAAAAGCCTAATTGCCGATGTAGGTTCTGGCACAGGGTTTCTTGCTAAATTATTTCTTGAAGCTGGTAATACCGTGTATGCTGTAGAGCCTAATCAAGCCATGAGAGAAACGGGAGAGGCTTATTTAGCACATTATTCTCATTTCCATTCAATTTCTGGTACAGCAGAAGCGACCCAGCTAGAGCATGCGAGTGTGGATTTTATCACGGTGGGTACCGCCTTTCACTGGTTTGATGTGGAAAAAACCAAGCAGGAATTTAAACGTATTGCCAAGCCCAAGGCGTGGGTGGTTTTGGTCTGGAATGTTCGAGATACCGAATCTCTACTCATACACGATTACGAAAGCTTATTACACGAATATGGCAATGATTATGCTAATTCGAAAGCCAAAAAATTAGATAAAGTGGCTCTGGATATTTTTTTTAAGGGACATACTATAAAAACAGCCTCATTTAGAAATGTTCAGCTATTTGATTGGGAAGGATTTAAAGGTAGGTTGTTATCGACGTCATTTATCCCGAGCCCAGAGGATGCAAAATATAAGGCTATGGTAGAACAATTAAACATTATTTTTTTACGTTATGAGAAAAATGGGATAATAGAATTTTTATATAAAACTAATTTATTTTACTCCCATATTTAAAGTATGTTAAAACAACCACCTTTGTCTGTTTATATCCATTTTCCCTGGTGCATTCGAAAATGTCCTTATTGTGATTTTAACTCGCATACTGTATTAACGGAGCTACCAGAAAAAAAATATATTAATACGCTATTATTAGATTTAGAACAAGATCTTGATAAATTATCAAGTCGACCGATAATCAGCATTTTTATGGGGGGAGGGACCCCTAGTTTATTTTCACCTGAGGCGCTTAACTATTTATTAGTTGAACTTGCTAAACGTTTAGAATTTTCTGATGCTATCGAAATTACCTTAGAAGCAAATCCGGGAACCGTAGAATATCAGCGTTTCTATGGTTATCGCAAAGCGGGTATTAATCGCCTTTCGTTAGGTATTCAAAGTTTTTCAACCAAAAAATTAAAAAACCTAGGGCGTATTCATGATGGAGATGAAGCGGTTAAGGCCGTATTGGCAGCTAAAACGGCGGGATTTACAAATATTAATCTCGATCTTATGCATGGCTTGCCGAAACAGAGTGTAATAGAAGGTCTGGAGGATTTGCAAATAGCCTTTTCATTAAAACCGACGCATATTTCTTGGTATCAACTTACTATTGAAGCGAATACTGAGTTTTACCACAGGCCGCCGCAATTACCCTTAGAAGAAACTATGGATAAATTGCAGAAACAAGGCGAAGAAATTTTTAGGCAGCATGCTTATAAGCAGTATGAAATTTCTGCTTTTAGTAAGGATGGATACCATTGTATCCATAATCAAAATTATTGGCAGTTTGGTGATTATATTGGTATCGGAGCGGGTGCGCATAGTAAGATAACCGATAACGAAAAAATGGTAATTAGGCGAGCTTGGAAGCAAAAAAATCCAAAAGCTTATTTAGCACAAAGACATAGTTTTTTAGCAGAAGAAAAATTTATTTTAGCTAAAGATTTGCCTTTTGAATTTATGTTAAATGCATTAAGACTTTATCAAAAGATTCCATCTGAATTATTTCAGCAACGCACAGGATTAGATTTCAGCTGTATCGAGCCCATTTTACAGCAAGCTCAGCAACAAGGTTTACTCAGTTATGATGCGTTTGCCATAGAAACGACTGAGTTGGGCAAACGCTTTTATAATAATTTACTTAGTTTGTTTATATGAGATTAAACTTAATATACACTTCGCACTTGAATTTTTGTGTTGCCGCTCAATTTGTAATCCTCACGGATATTAATACAATCCGGTTGCTTCACAACATGGACTACCCTAGAAAAAATCCAATTGCTTTGTATAAAAAAATTAAAGCGTAAAAAAAATCAGATCCCAAATAGGATGACCTAATTGTTGACCACGTTTTTCAAATTTAGTTATCGGTCTTGTTGGGGGTCGCGGGGTAAATTGATTTTTTTCAACAGTGTTTTGCCATTGCGATGCATTTCCCATCACTTTTAACATCTGCTTAGCGTAATCTTGCCAATCCGTAGCGAGATGTAATTTTCCATTGAATTTAAGTTTTTCGTGTAATAACTCGATAAATTTTGCTTGCACTAATCGGCGTTTGTGATGCCGAGTTTTTGGCCAAGGATCTGGAAAAAATATTTGTACCAAGTCTAAACTATGCTTAGGGATAGAGTGAGCTAAAATTTCAGTCGCGTCGGCATAAATAACGTTAATATTATTGAGTTTAAATTTTTCAATTTGTGTTAACAAAAATGCAATTCCTGGACGATGCACTTCTATGCCTAAATAATTATTTTCCGGATACTGTAAGGCTTGTTGCAATAAACTGTCACCCATGCCAAAACCAATTTCTAAGACAGTGTAGGCTTCCCTATTAAACAGCTTTTTACAATTTAAGGGGGCAGGTAATAAGTCTTGCTTGGATAAGGCAGAAAAAGCTAATTGTTGACTTTTACTTAATTTTTTTTGACGATGCACAAAACTACGAATCGGCCTAAGAGATTTATTCATGGGTAAATAATTATATATTGAGTAAAATGCTTATTTCTTTTACTAAGCATTCAATACCCATGGCTACTTCCTTAATTGAGCGTGCTAACATATAAGCGGGTGTGCTGACTAATTTATGGGTTTTGTCGACGACACAATCCGTAGCAACACAAGGAATGTGTTGGGCGCCTAGTTTTTCTAATATTTCTGCAGTGGCTTTATCATTCCCTATGGTTATTTTAATACCAGCTGGATAAAGTTTTGGCGCTAAAACCGGGGCAATACAAATAAAACCAGCGGGTTTTTTTGCTTCTACTATGGCTTTGGCAAATTTAAAAACATCCGTTTGTATGGAATAATTTTCTTTATTTAAACCAAAATTACACAAATTTAATGCGGCACCGAAGCCTCCTGGAAAAATCATAGCGGTATAGTCTTCGGGCTTAGCTGATGCAATGTCTTTAATTTTTCCACGTGCAATACGCGCAGATTCTTCAACAACATTCCGATGCACATGTTCTTGGGTTTTTCCATCGGCCATATTGACAACGCGTGTCTGAAGTATATTAGGGGCCAAACATTGATAAGTTAATTTGGCACGGTCTAAGGCTAATAAAGTAAGTACTGATTCATGGATTTCACTGCCATCTAAGGCACCACAGCCTGATAAAACAACAGCGATATTTTGCTTTTGCATTGCTTTTCCTCTCTAGAACCGTTATAAATTTGCCCTATTATATTCATTGCGTTTCAAAATGCGAATTGGCATCTTGCAACGCCTTCATCTTTCGATGGGGATTTTCAAGGGAAGAACTGCGATTCTCTTCTTGCATGGCTGAGCCTAAGCTTGTTTTGGGTTAGGTGCTCCTCGCTATGTGTTTGAAGAATCGCATCTTCAGGTGCGAGCGGTATATTATAGCAATATGTTATTTTCTCAACCCTATCCAAAATAGGATGGTAAAAAGATGTCCATCATTCAAGCTAAATCCAGTAAAGGAAGCTGGTTCTTTGATTTAATCTTTCTGGTAGTAGGTATTGCTTTAGCATTCGGTTTATTTTTAGGGACTAGACCCTTGAGCGTGCCAGATGAGGGTAGATATGCTGAGATTCCCCGAGAAATGTTAGTGTTACATGATTTTGTAACACCCCATCTGAATGGGATTAAATATTTTGAAAAGCCACCTTTATTTTACTGGATACAAGCAGGTTCGATTAAAGTATTTAATCCATTGATTAATCAGGCAGAACCCGTATCGAATAAATCTAAAAAAAATCAGCATTGGGCGTCGCCTATCAGTGAATGGACGGTACGTTTAGCTAACGCTACCGTGGCTTTATTAGGTTGTTTATTAGTTTATGGATCAGGGCGTATGCTTTTTGAAAGACGAGCGGGATTATTAAGCGCCATTATACTTGCTTCCAGTCTTTTATATTTTGCATTGGCAAGGATGGTAACACTCGATATGACTTTATCGATCTGTTTATCTGGAAGTTTATTAGCTTTTTTGGTTGCAGTGAATCATCCACCGAGTTTACGGCGTAGAATGCTATTTTATAGTGTTTATGTATTTGCGGGCTTAGCTGTGCTTACAAAAGGCCTTATTGGCATCTTATTTCCAACCATGATTATTGGAATTTGGATTTTATTCTCTAATCAATGGCATTTGCTGAAACAATGTTATCTTTCTAGTGGAATTTTATTATTTTTATTGATAGTGTTACCTTGGCATATTTTAGTTCAGGCAAGAAATCCTGAGTTTTTTCAATTTTACTTTATTGATCAGCAGTTTTTGCGTTATTCCACTTTAATTGCACAGCGGTATCAACCCGATTGGTTTTTTATTCCAATTTTTATGGCCGGTTTTTTACCTTGGGTATGTTTTTTACCTCAAGCCATACTGAGTCACTTTCCTAAAAATTGGCAAGAATTTCAAGAAAAAAACAATTATATTTTTCTTTTACTCTGGGTAGGGATAATTTTTATTTTCTTTTCCTTCTCACATTCCAAATTAATCCCCTATATTTTACCCATTTTTCCTGCATTGGCATTATTAACCGGCCATTATCTTTCTTCTTACTGGCAGCAAAGCTGGAATAGTAGATGGGGATATGTAGCTGTACCTTTGGTTTGGTTAGGTTTAGGAGGAACTGGTATTGTATGTTTAATAAACGATACTTCTATTAAGCTGTCACAAAGCGCATGGCTTTTTTTGATAGCAGGTTATAGTGTCTTTTTATTAAATAGCCTAATAGCAAGTTTATTGGCTATCCGGAAAAAATCTACCCTGGCTTTTGCAAGCTTAGCAATAGGCAGTGTGGTTAGTTTTCTGATTGTTTCTGTTAGTATTCCTCAGCTCGATACGCGTTCCATAAAGCCGTTGGTAATAGTGCTAAAGTCTTTATTAAAGCCTAATGATAAAATAGTGGCCTACCATGATTATTATCAAGATTTGCCTTTTTATCTTAATCAACGGGTATTTACAGTCAATGTGGGTGGGGAATTAACTTTTGGTATGCAACATCAAGATACTAGCCAATGGATGCTACAAGAGGCTAATTTCTGGCCTAAATGGGATAGTTCGCAGCGTATTTATATGATAGCTAGCAAAGAAGCGTATCAACAGATTAATAAACAAAAAAAATATCGAATTTATTTGCTTGCAAAGACCCCACAAGATGTTTTATTAAGCAATCAACCTATAGAAAAAAATAAAGACATTATTAATGATAAAGAAGGATTAGCAAAATGAGTAAGCCCTATATCAGTGTAGTAATACCTGTATATAACGAATCAGAAAATTTAGAACAACTCTATCAGCGTTTGATTGCAGCCTTAGATAATACAGCTAAGCCCTATGAAGTTCTTTTCATTAATGATGGAAGTAAGGATAATTCATATGAACTACTCGGAGAATTACAAAAAAGACGACCGGAACAAATTCGCATTATCCATTTTAATGGTAATTTCGGCCAACATATGGCAGTGATGGCTGGGTTTGAGCGTGTGAGGGGTGAAGTTATTATAACTTTAGACGCCGACTTACAAAATCCTCCTGAGGAAATTTCTAATTTAGTAAAAGCTATTGAAGCAGGCCATGATTATGTCGGTGGAGTTCGAAAAAACCGTCAAGATACTTTCTTCCGGCGTTACGCATCTAAATTAAATAATTGGCTGCGTTATAAAATGACTAAAATTCAATTGAGCGATCAAGGTTGTATGCTAAGAGCCTACCGACGTTCATTGATTAATTTGATGATAGCCAGTAAAGAAACTTCTTTATTTATTCCTGCACAGGCTTATAGTCTTTCCAATCACCCTGCCGAAATAGAGGTTACGCACGATGCACGCAAATCCGGTCAATCAAAATATAATCTTTATCGTTTGTTACGTTTGAATTTCGATTTGATGACGGGTTTTTCTTTATTGCCATTACAAATTTTTACTATGTTGGGCTTATTAATTTCCGTCTTAAGCAGTTTTTTTGTTATATATATGGTTTTACGACGGATTATTATCGGCCCAGAAGTCGAAGGAGTATTTACCTTGTTTGCGATCGCTTTTTTCTTAATGGGAATAATATTAATGGGCTTAGGTATTGTGGGAGAATATATTGGTCGAATTTATCAAGAAGTACGGCATCGGCCGCGTTATGTCATTAAGAAAATTATTGATGATACCAAAGAAGGATAATGAAACTATGTGTTCTCCGCAAGCTAAGATAATGGCTATTAAAGTGGATGTCGATACAGAACGAGGTACTCGTATCGGTGTTCCCAATTTGCTTAAGTTATTTGAAAAATATTCAGTTCCTACTACTTTTTTATTTTCTTTAGGACCCGATAACACCGGTCGTGCTATCAAACGGATTTTTCGTAATGGATTTCTTAAGAAAGTTTCACGTAGTAATGTTATTTCTATTTATGGATTTCGCACTTTATTAAATGGGGTACTTTGGCCAGGGCCACATATCGGTAAACATTGCGCAAAAATAATGCGCGAGACTGAACAAGCAGGTCATGAGGTTGGAATTCATTGCTATGATCATGTTCGCTGGCAAGATAATTTACATGTATGGTCTAAAAAGGAGGTGGCTGAAGAGTTTAAAAAAGCCTGTCTAGAATTTAAACGTATATTTTCTCGTTCAGCAAAAACTGCCGGCGCGGCAGGTTGGCAGGCTAATGCCAATAGCTTAGCAGCTTATGATGATCAAAACTTATTATATGCAAGCGATACTCGTGGAATTTATCCTGCTTTTCCTAAAATTAATGAAAAAATTTATAGAACATTACAGATTCCGACTAATTTACCGACCTTAGATGAATTAATAGGACGTCCAGAATTTCCATTGGCCACATTAGATGAATACTACTTGAGTTTATTACGCAATAATGTGATTAATGTGTTAACCATTCATGCCGAAATAGAAGGGATGAAATATTTAGACTTTTTTGAAAAATTTATTCGGAAAGCACAGCATCAAGATGTAAAATTTAAAACCCTGGAAACAGTTGCCTTGGAAGTTTTAGCGTGTCCGACAGAAATTCCAGTGATAAATTTAACGCAAGGCAATGTAGAGGGTCGTTCGGGTAACCTGGCTCTTTTAAAAAATAATTATAATTAAAAAACTATAACCAAAAATGATAAAAATATTCTATTTTTTCTTCAATAAAATCGCAACTTTCATAGAGACGTCGTGCCTTGAAGTTGGTTTTGTGCGTAACCACTTGGCAAGCAGCGTAATTTTGTTTAATGCACCAGGCGACAGCCGCACAAACTAAACGTTTTCCGATTCCTTGGCCTTGATTAGCCGGATCAACGCCAACCAGGCTTATATCTGCACGTCCTTGCTTCTCATCAATAGTGGCCATGCCGACGATGTGATTATTCTTTTTAATTACAAGAACTATTTTAGCAACAATTTTTTGACAGGCATTATTGATCCAGCTTTTATAAAGTTGATTCGCCTGTTCAGAAGTTAATTTTGGATCTTTACTAAACCGCGAGAGTTGACCGATTTCGATAGCAATGCTTTCGAGTTCAGGATTAGCCTTAACAGGTATATAAATTTCTACATCCTGATAGGGAAAAGATAAAGGAGGATGGGTTTTTAATCCTTGAATGTAAGTTATTTTTTCATCGGCTAAATAACCTTCACAGGCACTGGCGGCTTGTTTAGAGATATTGTCATGGCTATCTATACACCAATAGACTAGTTTGACACCCTTTTCTTTAAGTTTTTGTAAGGAATTATAGAGTTCTTCTTGATTAAGCCTAGGATAGATAATTTTAGCGACTGATATCCCTAGGATATCGCTATCCCAAGCTAATAGTTGAGTGTTATGCATAAATTAAGTAGAGTAGTGATTTTTTAGAGAGTCAACTCCACCCATACTATTGCATTTTTAAAAATACAACTAGTTTTAAGTAGTAAAATATGAGTTTAAAAGTATTAATTCTAGGGATCAATGGCTTTATAGGCAGCAGCCTACTCGAACATTGTTTAGAAAAAACAGACTGGCATCTGAGCGGTCTAGATTTAACGGATAACAAAATCAGCGAATTCTTAAAATATCCTCAGCTTACTTTTAAAAAAGGTGATATGAATCTTGAAAAAGGATGGATAGAACAACAGATTCAACAATGTGATGTTGTTTTACCTTTAGTTGCTATCGCAACGCCAGCAAGTTATGTAAAAAATCCTTTAGGTATTTTTGAGCTTGATTTTGAAGCCAATCTAAAAATAATTCGTTTGTGTGTCAAGCATAAAAAACGTATTGTTTTTCCTTCTACGTCAGAAGTTTACGGAATGTGCACAGATGAAATGTTTGATGAAGAAAACAGTAATTTTGTGCTAGGACCTGTCAATAAACCTCGTTGGATATATTCCTGTAGTAAACAGCTTTTAGATAGGGTGATTCATGCTTACGGTTTAAAAAATGAATTAAACTATACACTCTTTAGGCCGTTCAATTGGTTAGGGCCTAAACTAGATGATCCACATAACCCTAAGCCAGGGAGTTCTCGGGTTGTCAGCCAATTTATCGGAAATATATTACGTGGAGAGGCGATCCAACTCGTTAATGGTGGATACCAGCGCCGTAGTTTTATTGATATTGATGATGGTATAATTTGCTTATTAAAAATCATTGAAAATAAAAAAGGGTGTGCTAATCAAGCTATTTTCAATATTGGAAATCCAACAAACGATATTTCTATTCGTGAATTAGCCGAATTATTATTAGAGTTAATTAAAACTTATCCAAATTATATAAGTTATGTAGAGCAAGTCCAATTACAAACAATAAATTCAGATAATTATTATGGAAAGGGTTATCAAGATGTGGAGCGGCGCATGCCATCGATTATACGGGCTCAAAAACAACTCGATTGGCAACCCCATATAGATATGAAAACTAGCTTGAAGAAGATTTTAGATTTTCACCTATTACCATAATTCGATTCAGCATGGCGTTTAAAAAATTGTTGTCCAATTCTGTTTTTGTTCTTAAGCACCAAAGCCTGGAATCAACAAAACCTACACATTTTACGGCATCTTTTTCTGTCATTATAATAAGAGCATCATCGCCATAATTAAAATCACGTGGTTTAAACAGGTAATGATCCGGAAAGGGGTGTTCAATGATATTAAGTCCTTGTTTACGTAACGCCTTAAAGAATTGATCAGGATTACCTATGCCGGCCACTGCATGCAATTTTTTGCCAAGAAAATATTCTGCTGTGCGTTTATTTTCAGTTTGAATAAGTTGATAAAAATAATCAGGAATTAATGATAGTTTAAATTCATTGTCCTGAGCTGCGCCTTTGCTGACGATAAAATCAACTGAATTTAATCGTGAAGCAGGTTCCCGCAATGGTCCCGCAGGCAAACAAAAATTATTGCCAAAACGCCTTTCCCCATCCACGACAACAATTTCTATATCTCTACTTAAACTTAAATGCTGCAAGCCATCATCACTAATGACAATATTGCAATTCGAACGTTTTAGTAAACTTTTAGTACCGCGACTGCGATCGGGATCGATAATGGTTGGACATGTAGTGTGTTGTGCAATTAATAAAGGTTCATCGCCTACTTCACGAGCATTACTGTTCTGATGCACTAAACAAGGATATTGCTGAGTGTTACCACCATAACCGCGACTGATTATCCCGGGGCGCCAGCCTTTTTCTTTTAAAAAAAGAGCTAAAGCGATAACAACCGGGGTTTTACCTGTTCCTCCGACTGTAATATTTCCGACCACAATGATAGGTACGGAGAAATAGTTTATTTTTAAAAGATGTAGCTGATAGAGCTTGCGTCGTAAAAAAATAAAACTGCCGTAAACAAATGATAAAGGCCACAGTAAATAAGCTAAAAAATTTTTTTTCTGCCAAATTTTTAACATTATTTTTTGGATATGAATGTCGTAATGCTACGTTTTTTCTTAAATAATTTATAATACCGAATCAGAGGAGTTAACAAATTAATTAAGAGGATAACAATTGTCGATAGGTAGGCTATCCATAAATAGAAACGATAATCTTTCATTGTAACTTCCTGTTATTCTATTTGTTGCAGCATAACATAATCTGGAGCAGCTTGCTTATAATCATTACCAATAATTTTTAATTCGCGCCGATTGGCTGTACGAGTGGTTTGAATAACTTGATAGGTTTTATTTAATGCTAATCTGAAAGCTAGGGCAGCATCATGGGTTAATAAAAAATGGCCCAAATAGAGTGCAGAAAAAAGATCACCCGTGCCGTTAATTGTTGAAGGATTTTGGGGTGAAGAATTTGTAGCAAGCCATTGTCCCTGTTTGTTGGATAGAAAAGCAGTGGGTTCAAGGGAGCTTACAGTTTTTTTTTCGTTTAAATTAAGACTGGTTATTATGACGATAACTATTCCTTGATCATGAAAAAAACGTGCCGCTTGTTTAAGTTCCTTTAAATTATTAATTTCTTTACCGTATAAAAATTCTGCTTCAAAATGGTTGGGCGTAATAATGTTAGCAATAGTTAAGCTTTCTTTACGAAAGAAATCAGGAATATCAGATTTAACAAAACAGGCTTTACCATTTGATGTGGCCATAACAGGATCACACAAATAAATGAGTTTAGGGTTTGCTTGTCGAAAATCTTGTACAGTTTCGAGAATAACGCGGCCAATTTCTTTATCACCAATGTATCCAGACAAAATCGCATCGCACTGTTTGGCTAGATTTAAGGAAAGTAAACCCTGGATAACAGCACGTATATGCTCAGCAGTACATATATCGCCCTGCCAATGACCATAGCCGGTATGATTCGAAAATTGTACCGTATTGACTGGCCATACTTCAAAACCTAAAACTTGCAAGGGGAAGGTAGCTGCCTTATTCCCAACATAGCCATAACTGACGTGGGATTGTATGGATAAAATATTCATTAGACCTCTTAGGAGGAAAACTTAGTCGTTTTTTATTGTCTTGCAAAAAATGGTGCCCCAGGCCGGATTCGAACCGGCGACCTGTCCCTTAGGAGGGGACTGCGCTATCCAACTGTGCCACCGGGGCAGAAATAATTCGCATTATACGCGGTCATTATAATTTGCAAATCACTAAATTTATGAGTTTAGATTATATATAAATATCGTTTTTGATATTTATATATTTAGCTAATATTTTCAGAAAGAGAAAACAAAAATGTTGGTCGAAATCAAAGAAATGCTTCCATATAAAAGATTTAGCGCTAAAACAAAGTAACCATGGAGGATTTGAAGCTCGATCCAGAAAATTTTTTGCTTGTATTGCAAATCGATAAGGAGTGAAAATTTTGGCTAATAGTGCCATAATGCCTCGCTAAATGAAATTTAAGGTTTAGCGCGCTATGCATATTAAGAAGAAACACTTTACTGTCCATCCTCTGTACCCTTGGTTAGTTATTGCATTAGCGGCTGCTTTTTTATTTTATAAATATATATTACAAGTTTCACCGAGCATCATGACCGAAGATCTGATGCGCGTGTTTCAGATACAAGGAACCGGTTTAGGTAATTTAGCGGCTAGTTTCTTTTATTCTTTTTTGCTGGCTCAACTTTTTGTAGGTGTTTTATTAGATCGTTATAGTCCCCGCTTATTAACCACGATCGCTATTCTTTTATGTGCGGCCGGAATTTATATTTTTTCTATGGCGCATACTTTAAGTATAGCCACTTGGGCTAGGGTATTAATGGGTGTTGGTGCTGCTTTTGCGACGGTTAGTTACATGAAGATGACCAGTCTTTGGTTTAAGCCCAATCAATTTGCTTTTGTCGGTGGTTTATTGGCCTCGGCGGCTATGCTAGGAGCAATCGCAGGTCAGGTCCCCTTGTCTTTGGCGGTTAATACGTTTGGTTGGCGGCAGAGTTTATATTTGTGCAGTGTTAGCGGATTAATTTTAGCCGGATTATTTTATTTAATAGTTCGTGATAGACCTGCTGGAGTATTAAGCGAAACTGGAGCAGTAGAAAAACTCACATTTCACGATGTCTGGATGGTTTTGAATAATAAGCAAAATTGGTTAATCACGCTCTATAGCGGAT
The DNA here is from genome assembly GCA_049283295.1 of Candidatus Aquirickettsiella sp. Taxonomy (GTDB): domain Bacteria; phylum Pseudomonadota; class Gammaproteobacteria; order Diplorickettsiales; family Diplorickettsiaceae; genus Aquirickettsiella. Next base: position 29,898 of record JBAPVR010000011.1, on the reverse strand, counting down.
TGGCTTTTTCACCCATCGATGCTTTTGCCGGTCTTTGGTGTATTCCTTTTTTAAAAGAAACTTACCAGGTTTCGCATACGCAAGCGGCTGTGTTGACATCTTTAATTTTTTTAGGTTTAGCCTTTGGCAGCCCTTTATTAGGCTTATGGTCGGATCGAATCAATAAACGTGTTTCAGTAATGTTGATTAATGCTTTTGTAGCCTTAGTTAGCATTACGCTGATTATTTATGTGAATTACTTTCCACTTTGGTTATTAGGTATTTTATTATTTATATTTGGATTTAGTACGGGCGCATTTATGCTAGGTTTTGCATTGGGTAGAGAATTAAATAAGATAACCGTTGCAGCGACGATAATTGCCTTAATAAATACCGGCGACATAATCTTTAGTGCTTTAACTCAACCAATGATAGGAAAATTATTAGATGCAAATTGGCATGGTAAATTGACGGCAGGTGTGCATTATTTTTCAGCCTTAGAATATCGTCATGCATTAAGCATCGTGCCGATTTATATTTTATTGTCTTTAATCTTGCTATTTTTTATCCACGAATCTAATTCACAACAATTAGAAGTTTAAATATATTCTTCGTATTGCTTAGTTTTCACGGCGCCTTGCCAAAAACTCAATTGCTGTGAATATAGCAATTTGATTTATGGGGCAGCAGGGTTGAGTTGATCGATAACCTTGGTTTTATAATCAGATTGCATAATCGGTAAATTACGAAAATCCTCTAAAACCTTTGTGCAAGGGATAGTCTGGTTATTTTTCTCAGCCACTTGTGCTTCTTGGCTTATCCGTTGATAGACTATAGCGGCTGCGGTTTGATCGGAAGAATCATGAGCTAACTTGGTAAGTGCTTCCTTTATTCTGGCAGTGAAATCTCCTAGATTCTGGCCACAAGCCTGTGCGACTCCGGCGATTGCGCCCGCTTGACGAGCAAACTCGATTGCCTTGCTGGGTGGATTGCTAAGTGTAGTGGATGGAGAGACGGTATTGCTAGAAGGAGTAGCCGCTAGCACAACCGTGCTAATCCCTAATAAGAGAGTCAAAGCTAATATTGTTTTTTGTAACGTAAACATAAGTTATTTTCTAGTTGATAGAATAGGGCAGTTCTAAAAAGTCTATTAATGGACCTTCAGAACTGCCTAGTCTAATACTATGGGAAATGGCTTGTGTTTGCAAACACACTAAGGCTTGGTAACGATTATCATGCTCTTTAGCACTCATAATAAGAGTAGCTTTCGGGATTTTATGATCATTGGCAAATAGAAGAGTTCCGGGTAGAGGGAGACTATGGGCTAGAAAACAGACGCGATAAAGCCGACTTTTGGCTTTCCCTAAGTAATGAGTACGCGCTATGATTTCTTGGCCAATATAACAACCTTTGTTAAAACTTACGCCACCTATTTCGGGAAAGTTGAGTTGATGGGGCGTAAATTGACCACTGGTTTCTGGGTAAATAGTTGGAATTCCAGCCTTTATATCTAATAAGTGCCAATCACTGACACTTTGCTGCTCAAATTGGGTATCGATAAAGCCGATAGAATCAGAAACTGGTGCCAGCAGGATAACGCGTGGTTCGGGACCGGGAATAGTTAAGCTTAGCTTATGATCAGATTCTACCACTCCATTTTCTTTGCTTAGATATAACGCCTGTTTTTCTAGTAAATCTTTTATAGTAGGGCCATAAAGTCCAATTTTTTGCCAGTTTTCACTGACCTCCGTTAATATTATTTTTGAAAAAACCGCATATTTTTGTAAGGAGGCTAATAAAAGTGGCAAGATACTGTTTTGTAATAAAAAATAATAATCATTTTGATAAAAAAATAACCGAAAACTCGCAATTATCCGTCCCTTTACATCACAGTGTGCGCCCAATCGGCTTTGTTCTGCACTGATTTCTTCTAAATCGCAAGTCAATTGACCTTGTAAAAATTGTTTGGCGTCTTTACCACTGACTTGAATGAGGCCCAGATCGATGAGATCAACGGCGTTATTCTGACTCGCTAGTTTTTCAAACATAAAATCCTGCCTTATTCGTTAAATCGACAATTCTTCACTAGAATTATACTCACAGCAATTGGATTTTTTGAGAGTGGGCCGCATTGTGAGGTAACCGGAGTGTATTAGCCCTACATGAGGATTGCGAATTGAACGGCAACCCAGACAAAAATTCAAGTGCGAAGAGTACAAATTAACGATTATAAATTATTTCGAATACTTATATAAGCGACCTAAAACGGCTGATTCAATAAAACTAATCATTACACAAAACTATAAAAGCTTTAGGTCTCGGAGGGGGGATTATGCATTGTTTTATTAAATGCTCAGTCAGTGTTTTGTTTTTTTTATTTCTGCAGGATGCAATGGGATTCACTATTAACAATACCTTAGCCGTTACAGCAACCGTAGGTGGTGGAGCGAATTGCACATTTGGTTCAACAACCGATATGAAATTTCCTAATTATTATTCACTTAATTCTAATCCAGATTATGCTACAGGCACAGTAACTGTATCCTGCATACCGAATCTTGCTTATGATATTGGTATTGATAAAGGGCAAGGTGCTGGTGCAACAGAAAACCATCGGTTGTTAACCAAGCAAGATGGAAATCAACAGTTAAATTATGGTCTTTTCCAAGATGCGAGCCATCAACATAGCTATGGAACGGTGATAGGCCAAAATACTTTGCATCAAATAGCCACAGGGTCCACAGAGGTGATTACTATTTATGGAGAAATACCGGCTAATCAAGCGGCTGAGGCAGGTATTTATTTAGATCGAGTGACTATCTTTGTAACCTTTTAATGTAAGTGATTATTAGATTATTTTATGGGCAATGATTGCATTACTTTAATTTTTGCTTGATCACATCTCTAAAGCATTATATTCTCTTTCAGTGCTGTAGGATCTTTATTTGATAAGGAAATCGATTATGTTTAGAGCACAAAATGCTTTTTTTGCATTGTTAGTTTTATTTTTCAATCCAATTGTATTTGCTGCGACAATAACGGCAAATTTACCCGTTAACGCGACAGTGAATTCAACTTGTATCTTTGGTAATATCATCTCAGTAAACTTTGGTAACTATTCAGGAGCTCAAAATGATGCAACGGGTAGCATCGAGGTGACTTGTAACAATGGTACTGCATATAACATTGGTTTAAATGCTGGAACAGGTAGTGGTGCAACCATTACTAACAGGGTTATGACGGGAACACCTTCGGGAACACTGACCTATCAACTTTATCAAAATCCAGGGCGCACAACAAATTGGGGGAATACCCCACCCACTGATACAGTAAATGTGACAGGTAATGGAGCAGTTCAATTATCTACAGTCTATGGGCGAATACCTGCCGGTACAGTTCCTGCGACAGGTAGTTATAATGACACTGTACTAATAACCGTTACTTACTGACATTATGTTTAAAGTCCTGACGAACATATAAATGTTACTTCCAATTGTGCTAATTAATTTTTAATTCTATTAAACGATTAATAACAGTTTATTTGTAAAAAGGATTGTAAGGAATCGGTAAAAAATGAAAATAATGCACTATATCGCTGGGCTTGGTATTTTAGCTGTACTGTTTTTTTCAGATGTTAGTGCTAACGTTTTAGAAGTGACTCCTGTCCAACTTTTTTTATCTCCCCTGCAAAGGATAGGCGTCCTTAAAGTGACTAACCGAAGTGATGAACGTAGTTTATTACAATTAAGTTTATTAGATTGGCAACAAAGTCCTCAGGGTAAAAATATCTACAAAACCTCTCATGATATTTTGTTGACGCCCCCTTTATTTGTATTACCCGCTCACAAAACCCAGGTTATACGTTTTGCGTTAAGACATCCTGCGTATAATACACTGCAAAAAGCCTATCGCGTGCATTTAAAAGAAGTGCAACAACCAAGGCAAAGGAAATTAGGTCAAACTCTTTATTTTTTACTGGATATCTCACTTCCCTTATTCATAGAGCCAGCCAATATTATTGAGAATGGGATTTGGTCAAGCAAGGTTTTAGATGCCCAGCATCTCCAACTGAATTTATATAATGATGGAAATATTTCTTTATTTGTAAATCAATGGCAATTATTGTCTGAGCAGCCACAAGGACCTGTAATGAAAAAACATTCAACGTTTACCTATATTTTACCGCGCAGTTCTCATTCTTGGATAGTAAAAGGCGATTCTAATATTAATTATACGGATATTAAATCAAATATTAATGGACACAGTAAAAAATCGGCTTTGCATAGACTTTAAATTTTTATTAATTGCATGTTTTATAATTTTTTCTTTAATAAGCGTAGAAAGTAACGCAAAGCTAGGAAAGGAATTTTTAACGAAACACGTCTTAGAAGAAAAAGCTAAAAGTATTATGATCCCTTTGTTGCTTGAAATAAAGCTGAATAGGACTTTATTGCCTGGGGTAACACGGTGTTATAAGGATTTATCCGGTCAGATTTGGATCGAAGAAAGTGATTTACGCCAATGGGGGATGAAAATTAACTCCCATGCTCCTTTTAAGTATCATGGAGAACATTTATATAAACTTGATTGGTATCCTGATATTAGCTATCAATTAGATCAATATGCGATGCAGCTAATCCTTTCAGCTCCTCCACAATTATTTCTTATTCAAACCTTTGATCCACTCAGTAAACGTCTAGGCGCATTACGTCCAAAAGATCCTGGAGCATTTCTTAATTATGATGCCGTTGCGTTAAGAAATAATTATCCCGGAGTCAATCAAACCAACCTTTCGGCATTAATGGGTTTAGGTTTATTTAATCGTTTAGGTGTTGGAACCGCAGATGTGCTCGCATATAACAAATACGCGAATAATATTACTTTATTAACCAATCAATCGAGTAAATTAGTGCGTTTGAATACCACTTGGACCTTAGACCAACCAGAAAAAATTGCACGTTGGCGCTTTGGTGATGCGATTACCGGCTCTACCTATTGGAGTGGGGCATCGCGTTTTGCTGGCATTCAATATGCAACTAATTTTAATACACAACCTAATTTAATTACGTTTCCACTGCCGGGTTATCAAGGTGAAGCCGCTATTCCCAGCACAGTGGATGTTTTTGTGAATAGCGTTTTAAACCAACAGCAAATAGTTAACAACGGTCCTTATATATTTAATAATATTCCGGTTATTTCTGGAGCGGGTAATGTGAATGTGGTTACACAAGACTTGCTCGGTCGTAGCAAAATCGTGAGTTTTTCTTATTACGCAAGTCCGCAATTACTTAAGCCCGATTTGGTCAATTTTTCCTATGAAGCGGGATTTGTACGGGATAATTATGGCGTAAATAGCAATGATTATGGACGTTTTTTAGCGGTAGGAACCTATCAACGCGGCATTACTAATAATCTAACTTTAGGGGGGCATGCCGAACTATTATTTGATCAACAAACACTAGGTTTGTCGGCTAATTACTTATTGAATAATTACGGAGTAGCGACAGTAGCCTTAGCAGGGGGGCATAATAAATCAGGTGGTGGAGGTTTATTCGGGTTAGGTTTTACTCGACAAGGTCCTAAACTTAGTTATGGCTTTAATACTAGCCTAACGACTTTAAATTATATGCAACTAGGAACGCAACCTGATACATCGCCACCGAGCGTCGTGAATCAGTTATTCTTAGGATACAGTTTAGAAAACTATGGATCGCTTAGCACTAGTTTTACTATGGTTAATAGCCGAAATTTTGATCAAGCTAATGGCATATCCAACACACCGACAGCACGATTGTTGACGGCCACCTATACACATAATTTATTTAAAAATATTTCTTTAAGTTTAGGTTTTGTCGGGGATTTACGTAATTCACAAACTAATCAAGCATTTCTGACTCTAGTTTTTGCCCCTGATAGCAATCATTACATTAATAATTCAACTACATGGCAGAATCATCAACTTCAAGATCTACTACAATTTACTAAACCACTTCCTTTGGGTAAAGGCTATGGTTATAACATTTTTGCTAGCAATAATAGTAACCGCTATGCCGGTGCTGATGCGACTTTGCAGAATGAAATAGGGACTTATACTGCGCGAGTAGGGCAAGGTCGTGGACAAGCTAGTTATGAATTAGATGCTAGTGGTAGTGCTATTTATTTTTCCGGGAATGGCTTTTTAACACGTAAACTCACGCAAAGTTTTGCTTTAGTGAAAGTTCCTGATTTCCCGGGCGTGGACGTCTATTATGAAAATCAACTTATGGGTAAGACCGACAGGAAGGGGGATTTATTAATAACAGAATTGTTAGCTTATCAAGAAAATAATGTGGAAATAGAACCTACGACATTGCCATTAGATACGCAAATTGATGTGACCCATCAAACAGTGATTCCTTATTTTTCTAGTGGTGTTATAGCAGAGTTTTCAGTTAAACGTATGCAGGGTATCGATTTACACTTAAAAACATCTAGCGGAAATTATGTGCCGGTAGGTGCTGAGCTGACATTAACTAATGATAATCCTTATGAAAATTATCCTGTAGGATATGACGGTGAAGTTTATATCCCTGAAGTTAAAGTTAAAGATCATCTTTTAGAGGGTTCGGTTAATTGGGAAAATCATGTGTATTATTTTTCAGAGCGATTACCTAATACCAATGATCCAATCATCGAATTAGGAGATGTGCAATGTTACTAAAACAAATTAAATCATGTTGGTTATATCTGATTATTTTTTTTATGTGCAATTTTTATAGCTCTGCCCACGCTACGTGCGCAGGACTTGGCTGTTCATGCGCAGTTGCAACCACAGCAGTCACATTCGGAACTTATGTGCCTACTTCTCAAAAAACGGCTAATGGCAACGTGGCGGTTACTTGCTCAGCATTAGTTATTTTTACCGCCTCTTATGTGATTAGTATGGCTAAAGGAAATAGTACTACATATACGCCGCGTTTTATGAATTTGTTAGGTGTACACCTTAATTATAATTTATATACTACCGCAGGATTTGCTTCGATTTGGGGAGATGCCACTGGAGGTACTGTGACCGTAAGCGATTCTTATACCTCAATAGGCTTATCAACCACTAGAAATTATACGGTTTTTGGTCAAATTCCTGTTTCGCAATTTGTTAATACCGGGACTTATACAGACGCCGTTTTAGTAACGGTTACCTATTAAAGCTATCTATCCATGTGTTACTGGATAATAAGTTATTCCTCTATTAATCTTAATATAGGAAGTTGATTAATAACATTTAAAGGGTGTATGGAAATGGATTTTTTTTGCTCTCATTCAAGCTAATTTCTAAAAAAACACTATTTTTTAATACCTTCCTCAAACATTACAGTTAATAAAAGGATTAATTTTCTGACAATCCTGGCCATTTGTTGGACAGAAAGGAGGTTAATCATGCGTTTATTTTGCAAGTGGGTTTGTTTTCTATTTTTATTATCAGGGATAAATACGGCTTTTTCGGCAATCGGTGGCGATGGTACATCAATGTTGGTTTCGGTAAGCGTAGTCGGTGGATGCACTATTCGTGCTACGCCGTTAGTATTTGGTGTATATAATCCTGATTCATCTATTCCTAATAATTCTACCGCGCGTCTCAAAGTGCTTTGCACATTAAACACTCCTTATTATGTAACCTTAGATCAAGGTGCGGGGTATTCGGCAACGACTCGAATACGCAGGATGTCGGGGCCAGAACATTCATCAATCAAATATATTTTAACTCAAAATCCAACACACACTATTAATTGGGGAAACGTTATCGGTGTAGATGCTATGTTTGGTATAGGGAACGGTATCAGGCAGATAATTCCTGTTTATGGACAAATTTCACCGAAGCAAAATGTGGGTATTGGTTCCTATAGAGATATCGTCAACGTGGGTATTGTTTTTTAAAAAAATTTCAACTTTCTTAAATCAAATTAACCAAACAACTGCTTATCGATTAAATCGCACAAGCAATGGATGATTAATAAATGTGTTTCTTGTATTCGTGCAGTCGATGTGCCTTGAACGCGAATTTCAATATCAGTTGAGCTCAATAATCCAGCTAAGGCGCCTCCTTCCTTACCTGTTAAAGCAATAATTTTTAAATCTCTACTTTGTGCAGCCTCACAAGCTTTTAATATATTCTCGGAGTTACCACTGGTCGAGATAATGAATAAAATATCTCCCGCTTGTCCTAACGCTCTAATCTGTTTTGCAAAAATTTCATTATAGCTATAATCATTCGCAATAGAGGTGATGGTTGAAGTATCGGTAGTTAAGGCAATCGCCGGTAGACTCGGGCGTTCAGTTTCAAAGCGATTAATCATTTCAGAAGCAAAATGTTGTGAATCAGCGGCAGAACCGCCATTGCCACAAACCAGAATTTTATTATTATTCAAAAAGCATTCAACAAATAATTGACTGGCTGCTAAAATTATTTCAGGCAATGTTTCTGCAGCATCTGATTTTGTACGTATGCTCTCAGAAAAATGGGTTTTAATACGTGTTAGTAGATTCATAGTCTTACCTGCCGAATGCATTTTTTATCCATTCTACTTGAGCCGAGTCTAGTTTGGAAATATTGTATAATTTCTCTGACATAGGTTTAACACCCACAACATCAAAACGACAAACTATTTTTTCAGATAATTGTTTCGATAATAAATAATATTCGGCTGTTTTAATAATTTTATTTTGTTTAATTAAATTCACTGATTCTAAACTACTGCCAAAATAATGCTGTTGTCGATAACGGACTTCAATAAAAACCAATATGGCTTTATCCTGCATAATTAAATCGATTTCACCCATGCGACATCGATAATTATGAGCAATGAGTTTAAGCTTTTGTCGGCGTAAATAATCGCAAACTAGGTTTTCAATTTGATTACCTAATTTTTTAGTAGTAATAGATAGAGCCATTAATCGATTGGGACTAAATACCCATTACGAAATTGCGCACAAGGTAATTGACGAACGATACGATGTTGATTATTTAGTGAAAGTATTCCTGTTGTTCCTTGTATTGTTTGTTGTGATGATTGGCTTAAACGTCCTAGTTGCTGAATAACATGAAACGCATCAATACCTAACGCGTAATATTTACTGTTACGACTAAAATGTGCAGGAGAAGCTGATTTTAGTTGTTGGTATAGATTAGGTTCAATCACACTGTTAGCTAATGACCAAGGAGCAGCGCAGAAGATTATTTGATTGAGATCTCTATCAGAACGTTGCGATTTCGGTATGCCACTATAAATCGATGCGGTTGCATAAACGGGTATATCGCCTGCGTAAAAGAATTTTAATAAGGGTTTGACTTGGCGACCTACTTGCGGATTACTGGCTAAGAAAATTACATCAAAATCGATTCGCCGCTCATGCGGTGGTTTAAAATGCAGAAAATGACTCATTTGCTTGGTTATGTCAGAAGGATTTTGCGATAACGCAAGTTTACCGACAATGGTACCGCCTAAAGCTTGCCATTGTTGTGCAAATGCTTCGCCAATTTGCGATCCCCAATTTCCGTTGGTAGTAATGATAAGTGCAGACCGCTTACCGGTTTGCCAAGCATGCTGGGTTGCCTGTTGCGCTTCATCAATTGGGGATAAACCATATTGGTATAACTCAGGCGGTGTACTAATATCAGAATTTAGATAGTTCAGTGATAAAATTGGAATGCTGGTTTGTAAGCTAGCAATGCTTTGTACCTGGGGTTTGAGTAATGGCCCGATAATAATTTGTGCATTTTTTGTTATGGCTTCGGTATAAGCCGCTTGCATCGAAGGTTTAAGACGGGTGTCTATTAGGATAATGCGCGGCGGCACTCCATTTTCTTCAGCAGCAGCAAAGATGCCTTGTTTCACCGACTGGCCAATATTAGCTAAAGGGCCTTGTAATGGTAGGAGTAAGGCAATGGGCTGCGGAACATTATTGCTAAGTGCTACTGGAGTTGCTGCGGAATTTGGATCGTTTGATAGTACAGGGCTGGGCACACGACTAGAATTACTCGCACAAGCTGCAAGACCTAAACTTATTAATAATAAGCTTGTGGTTAAACCTAATCGACTCATCAATGAAAAAGACACCGGCTTTCCAGTCAATTTTTAAACTACAATCTTAATAATAGTTTATTCTAATACTTTTATGCAATGCTTCAGCAAATTTTGCTTTACCTAGGTATATCTTATGAATAAATCTGTTCCACCTGATAAAGAGGATTTAGCATTTTTTAGGGAAGCGATGTCAGATGTAAAACGTACACAATCACTCCGTGTAAGAACTAAGTTAAAAAAAATTATTTCTGTGGTGGATAAAGAAAAATTAATTAATCTAAAAGATGAAAAGCAACTCATCTCTATAGCGCTTTCTGATCCGGCCGAATTAAATGTAGGATCCGAAGATCGATTATTTTTTAATCGACCGGGTTTACAGAGTAAGCGTATTAAACAATTAGTGCGGGGAGATATACGCCAATCTGATTATCTAGATTTACATAAAATGACGGTAGAGCAGGCACGAAGGGCGGTGCTCGATTTTTTGTTACACAGTCGTGCACATAATTATATCTGTGTACGCATCATACATGGGAAAGGAAAACTCAATCAATCCGGCGCCAAACTGAAAAATCATGTCAATTGTTGGCTTAGGCAAATTTCATGGGTGTTGGCTTTTTCTTCAGCTCAACTACGCGATGGTGGAGCGGGAGCGCTTTATGTACTATTACGCCGAATTCGCTAATACTCTTTAGCACTGAATTTTTGGCTGTGTTACCGCTCAATTCGCAATCCTCATGTATCTTGAATACATTCCGGTTGATTATTTTCACGGTGTCTTGCCAAAAATCCCATTGCTGTGAGTCTATATTTTTATTTGGTAGTTAATTTGGCATAACTTGCCACCAACCATTTTGTACCGGCTTTATTAAATTTAACCTGTAAACGAATATGTTCACCGCGTCCTTCGGCATCAATTAGTGTTCCTTCACCAAACGCCGGATGAGTGACGGTCTGCCCTATACGTAATCCGGTATCACCTATCATCTCACGATTAAAATTTTTTGCAGGTTTTAATGTTTGCGTAGGTCTTATAACAGAAGTGCGGAGACGAACTTCTTCTAATAATTCTTTGGGGATTTCTGAAATAAATCGAGACGGTCGATGATGACTTTCGGTACCATGTAAACGTCTGACTTCAGCATAGCTAAGAAATAACTTACGCATTGCGCGGGTGATACCTACATAACAGAGGCGACGTTCTTCTTCTAAACGACCAGGTTCTTCATGAGACATATGATGTGGGAATAATCCTTCTTCCATGCCACATAAGAACACCCACGGAAATTCCAAACCCTTAGCAGAATGCAAGGTCATTAACTGCACGCATTCTTGTTGCTTATTCGCTTGATGTTCACCCGCTTCCAAAGCAACGTGAGCAAGAAAAGCAGACAGAATAGAAATGCTATTGTCTTCAGGCACGAATTGTCGAGTAGCATTGATTAACTCTTCAAGATTTTCGATACGTGCTTGACCACGTTCGCCTTTTTCTTTTTTGTAATGACTAAATAAACCACTACTATAAAGCACTTGTTCGGTTTGTTCTGCTAACGTTAATGTCTTCGTTTCTTCATCCGCTTTGTTGATCAATTGGATAAAAAGTGATAATGCATTGGCTGCACGCGAAGATAAGCTTTGATTAGTTAATAAATGTTCTGCGGTCTGCCATAAAGAACTACCTTGAGAACGTGCTTCCATACGTAAGCTTTGTAAGCTTTGATCACCAATTCCACGTGTCGGCGTATTAACGATACGCTCGAAGGCCGGGTCATCATTTCGGTTGGCAATTAAACGCAAATACGCTAAGGCGTCTTTAATTTCAGCACGTTCAAAGAAGCGTAATCCACCATAGATACGATAAGGAATTTGCGCTGATATTAAGGCTTCTTCTAATACACGCGATTGAGCATTGGATCGATATAAAATAGCAACTTCATTAGGTTGTAATTCTTTTTTTAAACCTTGCTTAATTTGATTGACAATAAATCGAGCTTCATCCAAATCATTAAAGGCGCCGTAAAGCGAGATGAGATCCCCTTGCCCTCCATTACTCCAAAGTTTTTTACCTAAACGACCCTCATTATGTGTTATTAAGGCATTTGAAGCGGCTAAAATAACGCCAGTCGAACGATAATTTTGTTCGAGTCGTATTATCTGATTATCTGGGAAATCACGCGTAAAATCTTGAATATTTTTTACGCGAGCGCCACGCCATCCATAAATCGATTGGTCATCATCACCGACTATCATTAAATAGTTTTTCCCACTACTTAATAATTTTAACCAATTATATTGTATAGTGTTGGTATCTTGAAACTCATCGACTAAAATATGTCGGAAACGTTCTTGATAATGATGTAAGATATCTGGGTTTTTAATAAAAAGCTCATAACTCCGTAAAAGAAGTTCTGCAAAATCAATAACTCCGTTCCGAATACAAATTTCTTCATACGATTGGTAGATACGAACTAAGGTTTTGGTATACGGATCATTGGCATTAGCAACTTGATTGGGTCTAATACCTTCATCTTTTTGTTGATTAATAAACCATTGTACTTTTTTTGGTGCCCATTGTGCTTCATCAAGATTCAGACTCACCAAAATTCTTTTAATGACACGGTACTGATCATCGCTGTCTAATATTTGAAAGGCTTGTGGTAAACCAGCCGCTTCCCAATGTTGACGTAGTAGCCGATGGGTAAGCCCATGAAACGTACCTACCCACATCATGCGCATTGGGATATCGATTAAATTTTCTAAGCGCTGGCGCATTTCTCCAGCGGCTTTGTTGGTAAAAGTTACGGCAAGAATATTATGTGGCGATATATTTTCTATATTGATTAACCAGGCAATACGATGGACTAAGACGCGAGTCTTTCCACTACCGGCTCCAGCTAACACCAAGAGATGTGTCTGCGGGGCAGCAACGACTTGTTGTTGCGCCTCATTTAAAGATTCTAACAAAGGATGATTAGGATTAGACATAGATGGCGATTGTAACGAAATTTCAATTTTCTTGCATAATTATTTTAGCTTGAAAGAAATGATGCGTGGCGCGGGCGGTTATGACAGTAGGATTAAAGCTTAGTTAGTATTTTGATTAATTTTTTAATGAATGTACTGATTAAACTCTTAAAGAATGTTTTGATTAAAGAAATTATCTGCCTGCCTATTGATGGGCGTGAGTGACCGTCTATGGAAGGTATTTTTTCTGTAGTAGAGGGTATTTCTATGTCTTGATCAATTAGGTTCAAACCATCCGTTAACAAGTTATAATATCGAAGTCTATCCTCCCATCCATTGTAACCCCCATTAATGCGCTTGGTGATGGCCCTCAGATCTCCTACATCTGCTAAGGGATTTAATCCAGTTTGCTTCCAATATTCACAAGCAATAAGGCAAGCGATGATAGGATCGGCGGCTATATCAGGATTATGGACTAAATCTAAATCGAGCAGCGCACTGTATTTTTGGTAATTGTAGCGCCCCGTTAAATGAAATATACCTCTGCCTCGAAATCGATAACCATCGCCAGTTTGCGTATTTCCTAACCTCTTACCGATAGAAGTGCCTGGTTCGTATTTATTAAAATAGCGCTTACCGCCCAACTCGTAAAACCATTTAAATCCACCCGTTTCATGGCCAGCTTGTGCGATAAAAGCCGCTATACGTTTTGCAGTGGTAATTTGATAGCCTGGGAAATAGGTATGAAAGCCTTCTATTAGTTTTTCTATCAAGCTTGAGTCAACTTTAGGGAAAACTTGTGTCATCAAGGGAGTAAGTATTCCTCTTAACATGCTGTTTGTCAGATGCATCAGTTTAATTTCCTCTCCCACTCATGATATGAATATAATAGAAGATAGATTTAAATTACGCTAATTACGTATTTTATTGACCATTCTTGTCTTGAGGAAGTAAAAAGGCTTAGAAAAAAATAGCTTTTGAAATGATTTTTTTTTGATAGAGAAAGTTAGCGAAATGTTGATAACGTTGTTTATCAAACTGAACTGGATGTTGCGCTATATAAGGTAACGTGGCTTGCCAAATTTGATGATTTAATGCATTGTTTAAAGTGGGATGATTTATTGCAAATAGTTGCCAGCTTTTTTCCGGATGATTAATTAAATATAAAGTTGCTTTGTTAAGTGCGGTTAAAAATTTAATAAGCCGTGCATCGTGTAATTTATTTTTATTAGCAATGATAATTAACTCGTCATAAGTTGGAATGGCCGCTAATTCAACGGGAAAAATTTTTACTGGTTGATGGGCAAATTGCATTTGTAAAGGTTCTACGTTACGCATGACATTGATAACGGCATCTACTCGATTGCTTAATAACGCTTGTGTTAAATCGTACTGCACATTAATTGTTTGCACATCGTTCATTGTTAAATGTGCTTTTTCTAATAAACCATTGAGCATCAATGTTCCTTCAACATGGGATGTATACGCGATACGTTTTCCTTTTAGATCGGCAAGACGATGGATAGGCCCATTTTTTTTTACAATCAGACAATTTAAAGGTTGATTAACCAAACTAGCAATGCGTCTTAAAGGTAATCCTTTTGCGGCTTGTACCACTAATTGCGGTTGATAAGTAACGGCCAAGTCAGCGTGGCCTACCGCGACCAGTTTAGGGCCGTCATCAGGATTGCTCGGCGCAATAATATTAACGGTGACTCCTTCTCGGGTAAAAAATCCTTGTTCTTGTGCGACAAAAATTGCTGCATGATCGGGGTTTACCAGCCAATCTAGGATCAGTGTTAATGGCTTTGCTATAACTTTGCTAGTAAATAACAAAAAACTGAGTAGAAAAATAAATTTTTTTTGGATGTGCATAAATAAAGATTTTTTAATGTGCAGGGAATAAAGTCCACGGCATAGCCCGCTTAAGCAAAGTATCAACTAAGCAGTAAAGTAAAATTCCTAGAAAAAAAAGAGTAGCTAATACAGCAAACATTAAATCAATTTGCATCTGTGCGTTAGCATTTAGCAATAAAAACCCTAAACCTTGATTCGAGCCAACCCATTCTCCGATAATAGCGCCTAAGGGTGCCATAGCTGTCGCAAGCCGAATGCCAGAAGCAAGATTAGGCAGTGCAGCGGGGATACGTATTTGATATAGCATTTGCCAGCGACTACTATTCATGATCTCAGCGCTGTTTAAATAATTTTGCGGTGTTTGCTTTAACCCATCGAGAAAATTATTAGTAATTGGGAAAAATAACATAAAAGTGGTGGTTATAATCTTGGCGGTTACGCCGTAACCAAACCAAAGTACCAGTAGCGGAGCAATGGCAAATACGGGTAAAGTTTGACTGACTAATAATACAGGAAGTAAGAAGTTATGCAGTATACGAAATAAACACATACTGACGGCAATGCCTACACCTAATATTATTCCAAACGATAAGCCCAAAAGAATTTCAAGCAGAGTTGGTAATGTTTGTGATGTAATTAACGCCGCATGATGGATGAGACTTTGTAATACTTCAAGTGGAGTGGGTAATATATAATTAGGCAGTTGTAAAATGCGAACTAAACACCCCCAAATAATAATAAACCAAATGGGGATGCAGAGTTTATGAAAAAATAAGCGATATAATTTTAAAAACAGCTGTTTGGTAATTGTGAGTTTTGAAGTCGTAAGCAAAGAGTACAGTTGAACCATTCGGTTGATGAATTGATTACGTAATTGGACAAAAGGATACATTATTGAAGCTCCTGCAAACGATGCAAGAGCTTGGCTTGCCATTGCAATAATTCTGGGTTGTTCAGTGGTCGTGGAGGTGAGTCATGAAAATCGCAATTTATATAATTTATTTTAGCCGGCTCACCCGCCATAATTGCAATATGATGTCCTAAACGCAAAGCTTCTAAAGGGTCATGCGTGACTAATAATACGGTGCGGCCTTTTAATGCATGTGCGGTAAGCTCTTGAAGTTGATAGCGAGTAATGCTATCTAAGGCAGAAAAAGGTTCGTCCATTAATACAACAGGTCGCTTTTCTAAAAGTACCCGTGCTAAAGCGACGCGTTGTTGCATCCCACCCGACAATTGTGAAGGATACTTATTTAAGTTGTCACCTAAGCCAAGTTGTTTTAATAAGTCACGAGCCTGGGTGTAGGGTTTATTGCTACGTCGAAGACGATAGCCTAACACAACATTGTTTAAAATATTGAGCCAAGGTAATAAACTATCAGTTTGGGGCATATAGGCCAACCGACCTGACAAACCTTTATGATCACAGGTGGTAACATCTGCTGATGGTGAGTTTAATCCGGCGATTAGTTGGAGAAAACGACTTTTTCCAATGCCGCTCCTGCCTAATAGACACGTTGTTTTCCCTGCTGTCAGATGGAAACTTAACTGGTCAAATAAAATTTTATCTTGGTAGTGCAAACTAGCGTTGCTTACCAATACAGCAGGTGATTTTAACATACACTTTTCCTACGCAGGTATTATCCCGATCAGGTGGTAAGGGTATTTCTCAGCTAGATTTCTTAATAAAACAGGCGCTTTTCATTAGTTTCCTTGTTTAATTGACTTTTCGAATACTCCTTTACTCATATAAATTCTGCTTCTCAAAGCCAATTTGTCTAGAACGTAATGAAAATGCTTTTGTTTTAGAAAACGAGCACCCCTAAGTAAGGTAGGCATGGTAGCAATGTCAATTCCAAAATGAAAGGGCAACAGACTTAGATTTTTAAATTTAGTGAGTAAATGTATGCAAATCCGACGCTTTACTTCAGTAGTGTAAATTTTGAACGGTGGGCATTCGCTTGAGTTATTTCAAAATATGAAGTTTAATGAATTGATCACACTAATTTAAAGTTCAATAAACTATTAAGTTTAATGTCAGAAAATTGATCGATCCCATTTCAACTGTGAGGAGTAGTATGCGTAAAATTTTTAAATTAGTGCTATTAATTAGCATCTTGTTAAGTATTTCTAGCCTAACATGGGCAGCCAGCCTGGTCAGAGATCTTAACTTTTCTAACTATAAAGGCAGATGGGTTGTCATTAGTTATTGGGCAACGTGGTGTCAGTATTGTATGGGGGAAATACCGGAATTAAACGCATTTTATCGAGCGCATGCCGATCAGGTTGCAATGTTTGGATTTAATTATGATGATCCCGGTAACTTGCAGCAACATATAGAACGAAGTGGCGTTATATTTCCAACTCTAGTGAATGATCCGAAAGCTAGTTTTGGAATACGAGGTATATCGGGTTTGCCCACCACGTTCGTTATAGGTCCTGATGGTCGATTGAGACATGTATTAGAGGGACCACAAACAAAACGTAGTTTAGAAAGAGCTGTCGGTTTATAATTTTTTATTGCTTACTCTATGATGTAAGTTACGCTTAAAAAACCGGTTCATTGTTTGTATTATTATCTTGTTTATCTGCAGTAGGCGATTCTGTTTGTACTGGAGGTTCTGTAGTACTAGGAACCTCAGTAGAATTATCAAGCGCATCGAATGGAGTGCTATCTTCTTGTGCTGATATTCTTGTTAGATCATCTTTGCGAAAATATTCCAAGATAGAACCCGGTGTTGCATTTGGTAATAGATTGCCGGTAATAGGATCGATACTTGCTGTCACAATATCAGATGGTTGCGGCATAGTTTTTTCAGGCTGATCTTTTAATGCTACGCGCATGAAATCAATCCACATCGGTAAGGCTGCTTTCGCACCATATTCTTGAACAGAACTCGGTTGATCGAATCCTATCCAAACAGTCGCCACTAAATTACTATTAAACCCTGTAAACCATGTATCGACATAATCACTTGTTGTACCAGTTTTCCCAGCCAAATCATTACGATTTAAGACCCGAGCTTGCGAACCTGTTCCATAGCGAATGACATCTTTTAAAGCAGATGTCATTAGAAAAGCGATATCAGCAGGGATAACTTGTGGGGCGTAAGGACTGTCTTTCTCATCTGTTAATGGGGGCTCAATTTCGTCACGTAAGCAAGCTTCACAAGCTATTTTAGGTTCTGCTTTATAGATTATTTGACCTTGTTCATCGGTAATATGATCAATTAGATAAGGCGTTATTCGAAAACCGCCATTGGCAAACACCGCATACGCTCGAGCTAATTCCAACGGTGTGACTTCACCGGTTCCGAGTGCTAGAGAGAGATTACGAGGTAATTTTTTTGGGTTAAAACCAAAGCGTTTTACATAAGTTAATACATAAGGTACATCGATAGCTTGTAATAACCGAACGGATATAAGATTGATGGATTTAACTAAAGCAATGCGTAAACGCCTTGGGCCACTGAAAATATGGTTGTCATTTTGTGGGCGCCAAGGTTCATCGCGACCCGGTATATCAAATACTAGTGGGGCATCATTAAAAACATTCGCTAGAGTATAGCCCTTAGCCAAGGCAGCGGCATAGACAAAAGGTTTGAATCCCGATCCAGGTTGCCTTTCTGCTTGAACGACGCGATTGAATTTACTTAAGTTATAATCAAAGCCACCCACCAATGCAGTAATAGCGCCTGATTGCGGATTTAATGCGACTAAAGCCCCCTGTACTTTAGGAATTTGCGATAATTCCCAGGTATTATTAGTGGTTAACTGAACACGAATAACGTCGCCGATATGGACTTTATTCTTCAAAGCTTCAGGTAGTGGATCGAGAGTAGTCACATCAAGATGGGGTAGGGTCCATGCCACACCTTGCCAGGGAATAAAAATCATTTCATTATCTACTAAAAGAGCCGTGATAGCTTGATTAGTTACCGAAATTACAATAGCTGCTTGTAAACCATTGATGGATGCAACTCGATGTAATGCATTTAAAGTATGCGTTACTTTATTTGCATCTAATGGGGCAATATTTTTTTCAGGCTGCCTATATTCGTGTCGCTTGTCATAAGCTAATAAACTAGTACGTAAGGCTTTATCCGCTGCTATTTGTTGGGTCGAATTGATCGTAGTATAAACATTATAACCCTTTAAATAAATATCTTCGCCAAAACTTTTGTACATCATGTCTCGCACCATTTCAGCAACATACGGTGCTTTAATCATTCCTCCACTATCTGTTTGTGCATGTACTAACATAGGTGTGGCTATAGCGGCCTCGTAAGCAGCTTTGGAAATATAACCCAACTCATACATCCTCAATAAGACATGATCACGACGTTGTTTTGCAGCGATAGGATTGACTATTGGGTTGATGGCAGAAGGAGCCTTGGGTAAACCAGCAATAGTAGCCATCTCTGGTAACATGAGTTGATTGAGTGTTTTATTAAAATAAACTTGTGCAGCAGCAGCAATACCATAAGCTCGATTGCCGAGAAAAATCTTATTAAGATAAAGTTCTAATATTTGTTCTTTAGTAAATTCACGTTCGATTTTTAGAGAAAGCAAAATTTCAGTAAATTTTCTTAAAAAAGTTTTTTCTCGAGATAAGTAAAAATTACGCGCAACTTGCATGGTAATAGTACTTCCTCCTTGTACTTTACTGCCTGTGAGCAACACTTCACCGGCGGCACGTAATAAGCCGTAAAAATCAACACCATGGTGTTCTAAAAAACGTTGATCCTCGGTGGCTAAAAAAGCTTTAACCATTAGATTAGGAACTTCATTCAATCTTACAAGGTTTCGATGTAGCTCACCAAATTCCGCGATAGGTTGTCTATCATTGGTGTAAATTCGCATTGGGATAGGGAGTTGAACTGATTTTAATTCCTCAACATCGGGTAATTGTTTATCAAGATAAATATAAAGCAGACTTCCCACTACCATAAGCGTGATAAAAAGGCTTAACAGCATCAAAAAAAGATTACGGAAAAAATGATTCGATTGTTTCATAATGAAAACAGTTGATTAGCTGGGCTCTATCATATCGTAAGTGACATCCCTCTTTAAACAAGGGTTTTAATAAAAATAGTGTGTTATAAGATCTTTGTACACTTTATTTCGATTAAAAGAAAGGAGAGGTGCATTTTGGCGTAACTGCATTTTAAAAAATAACAGCCCCCATTTATGCATTAAATTATTGACAATATATTATTTAGATGCATAATAAACGAAGAATACGTTTTGAAAGCACATAACAATTAAAAGAATATGTATTTTTTCAAGGATAGATTTAAAAATATTCACAACCCGGATGCTACGATAGGCCTGGATATAGGTAATAGCATGATTAAGTGGGTAAGTTTAGGCTGTAATCAAGAGCTTAAACAATATGCTATTCAAACAATTTCTTCTCCAATGGCAATTGCACACAAAGACATTGCTCAAATTGCCACTATTTTAAAGAAAACATTGCATCAGCGAGAATCTATAAGAAATTGTGTTGTAAATATTCCTGATATACTTATCTGCAGTAAGTTAATGCAGATAGATCGTGCTGATAGTCAACGTATTGAAGAGATAATTGAATTACTAGTGGAACAATCTATTCCTTATCCTTTGCATAAAATTTATTTTGATTATCAAGTTTTTGATCCATCATCTGAAAAGCCCACTATCTTAATAGTAGCATGTCACAAGGAACATTTAGATTTCCGTTTAAAGATTATTCAACAAGCTAATTTAATTCCGATTGCCGTAGACGTGAGTTCACATGCTTTAGAAAGGGCTTATTCTTTTTTTTATTCAGATCGTGTGAATGAAAATACCATCTTATTAGATATTGGAGCAACTCAATTATCACTTTTGTTTTTGAATAATTTTTACACAATAGTTTATTGTGAAAATCTATTTCATAGCGAGGAACAAGAATCTATTTTATTGCAAATAAAACGCAGTGTAAAAAGATATGTTTTGGCTCATCCTTATTGTATTTTAAAACAGATTTTTCTTATTGGGGCTAATAAACTACTTTTAAATTACTTAGTAAATAGACTAGATGGATTTTTAGAATTAAAGATACAAATATTAAAACAGGGTGATCGAATCAAATTTAACTCTCAATTAAACAGAAGTAAATTAGAAGAAAATTTTTTAAATATATTTTTAAGTTATGGTTTGGCTTTAAAAATCAATTCATCTTTATAGGGAAAGCAAACGTAATCCAAAAGAAAGTTTAAGTAAACACCCTAGATTTAGCTTTAGTATAAGGAAAATTTGTGAAGCAAATCAATTTGTTACCTTGGGAACAAAAAAATAAATTAGAAAAAAGACAATTTCTGATTGTTTGGGTAGGGGCTTTATCTTTATGTATTATATTCTTATTTTTCGTTCAAGTTATAATTATTCAACAGATCAAATATTACCAATTTGCGCAGGATCGTATTTTATTACAGATAAAAATCATATCCCCGCTCGTTCGGAAAATGAAAAAATTACAATATGAAGAAAAAGAATTGATAAAAACTATAAAAACTACTCAACTTAATCGTCAGCGAATTAGAAAAATTTTAACATTTGTAAAACATCTTAAATATTTAATAACGCCCGATATTTATATACGTCTAATCGAATTTCAGCCCCCTTATTTAAGGTTAATAATGCATTCGACTTCAGAAAACCAATGTTTACTATTTATTAAAATTTTACAATTAAAATATGATCCTACAGTACAATGGAAAGTGCTTTATAAATCTTCAAGCTTACATGTAGATATTATCGTTAAAATGATGTTGGATAAAAAAATTATGGATACTTAAGTAGCTTATGAAGGTTGCACTAAAAATGATTAAACCTAATTTAAAAAGAATTGATTTATGGTCAATCAGCTTAAAATATAGAGTAATTATCTCGACTGTTTTTTTCATTTTTATAACAGGATATATTTTTATGTTGCGGCCAACTATTGAGAAAAAAGACAATGTTTATTTACATTTACAACGCTTAAAAAAAGAACTAAGCAGCCAATTAAAAATATCTTCAGAATATACTCATTACCATGAAAAAGTTACAAGTTTAAAAAAAATTTATTATGCATGTTCAAATGATGCGATCGATAAATATACGCCTAATGTTATCAGAGGTCAATTATTTCCTTATTCTGTTCATATTAATAAAATAAATATTTTATCTATTAAAGAAAAAAACTTTTTAAGTTATTTGCAAGTCGAAAGCGATCTATTTAGTACCAATAATAATATTATTAAGTTTCTATCTCAGATTATAAAATTAAAAAATTTTTTAGTAATTAAGAATTTTAGATGGATTTTTTTCAAAACCCGCTCAAAAATTCAAAAAAATTTTATTTTTTCCCTTAAGATCTATAGGCCCTATCTTAGCAAGGATAGTTTTAACTTAAATGTTGTGAAGATAAAAAAATTTGCTACTGATAGTATATCTAAAAAAAAAGAATTAATTAAATATCCTTTAAATAAAATAAAAACATTAGGTTTTCTATCACTTGATAAGGATAAAAATTTTGGATTCGTTGAGTTACCTAACAAGCAAATACACAAAGTTGGCTTAGGAGATTATTTGGGTTTAGAACAAGGTTTGATTATAGGTATTTATGCTGAAAAAATTCTTATTCTTAATAATAATCTGGATAAAATAATTAAATTATCAGTAAAAAACAGGAAGTTGCAATGTTAAAAATTTTTAATAATGCAAAAAATTTGGTATTTCTTTTAACCTTACTCTTAAGTTGTAAATTATTCGCTAAGGAAGAGAATAATATATCATTAAACTTTCATAATATAAAGATTCGTACAGTCTTACAGTATATGTCAGAACTACATGAAAATAATTTGATTATTGATGATAAGATTCAAGGAAACTTCAGTATCTACTTAAATCATATCAATTGGGAGCAAGCATTAGATACTATTTTGCAAACTCAAGGGCTCGCTAAACGTTCTATTACAAACGGTTGGTTTATAACCACACCCGAGCAATTATTAAAACAAGATACCATAAATGCGCAGATACAGCAGAAAAAAAAGGATTTATCTCCGTTAATCTTTAAAATCATACAAATTCGTTATAGAAAAGCAGCAGATATCAGTAAGTTATTAAAAGATAAAACCAATACGGTGTTGTCAGCCCAGGGTAGGGTTAGTATAGATAATTTGACTAATAGCTTATGGATTAGAGACTCTATAGAACAAGTCGATAAAATTATAGCATCTATTAAGGAGTTAGATAGATCCGTCGGACAAATTTTGATAGAAGCACGAATTGTAAGTATTGATCAAAATAAAGAAAAGGAATTAGGGGCACAGTTTGGTTCAACACAAACCCACCCAGTTAATAAACTGTTAACATCTCACCTCAAAAGTAAAGTTAGTAATTCTAATACGGGTTTACTACAACATTTAACCATGGATTTACCTATCATGGGAGGGACTGCTATTAATGGTGCTGCGTCGTTAGGCTTGCGCTTAATGCGCTTAGGCCAAAATTCTTTTTTAGATCTCGAGTTATCGGCATTGGAGAATGAAGGAGCGGCAGAAATTATTTCTACACCGCATTTAATAACTGCAGATCAGCAGACTGCGTTTATAGAAGCAGGAGCTGAAATACCTTATCAAGAAAAAGCCTCAAGTGGTGGGACGAATGTTATATTTAAAAAGGCCGTACTGTCATTGAAAGTAACACCTAAAATTATGCCAGATGAACGGATGATATTAGACATAAAGGTCAATCAAGACCAGCCCAGTACTATTATGGTGGTTAATACTCCGACAATCAAGGCACGAGGAATTGAAACACACGTTATTGTTAAAAGTGGCGAAACGGTTGTATTAGGTGGAATCTATGAGTATTCTCAGAGTAAAATAGAACAACGGGTTCCTTTTTTAGGTACTTTACCCATAATAGGTCGCTTATTTCGTTTAACCACGTCCAACAGTCGACGTAGCGAGCTCTTGATATTTTTAACACCAACTATCTTAAAATATTAAGTTGTTTAGGTTTTACCTATCAGCTTATTAAATATCCATTTTATTAATGAGTTTTATATGCAATTTGTTAAATGGCAATTTCTTCGTAAATTAGATAGTGATCGAGTTATACATAGTTTAAAAACAGCTATTGCTCTATTATTTGGTTTATTACTTTCTTATTTATTTAAACTTCCACTTCAAGGAAGATGGGTAGTTATTACTATTTTAGTGGTTATGTGTGCACAATCTCGTGTCGGTGCAATTTTACAAAAATCTTATATGCGTTTTTTGGGAACAGTAATAGGCGCCAGTGTCGCAAGTTTGACATTGTGGCTTGTCTATCCCAATGTTGTATTGACTATCTTGATTCTATGTCTAGCCACAGCAATATTCAGCTATATAGCCGACAGTCCAAGTTCTTGGAGTGAAGCAGGCCCTTTAGGGGCAGTGACATTAATCATTATTGTTATTTCACAAAATCCGAATTTTTCTACTGTGATAAGTCGTTTTTTAGAGATCAACTTAGGTATTATTATTGCTTTATTAGTTTCACGTTTTATTTGGCCTTTGCATTCACGTACGAAATTACGTTATATATTAATAGATACTTTACAAAATCTTAAAGTGCTTGCGCAAAAGTTAGAAGAATATAAGCCAACTAATGAAGTTATCAGCGAGAAATCTCCTGCAGTGTTTGAAAATAAAATATTGAATAATATAGGTGTTCAAAAAAAATTATTTCAAGAGGTGATGAGCGAATCATTTGGTCGATCTAATTTGAATCAGACCTTTAAAAATATTTTAGATGCCGAAAGAGAAATTCTACGTTGTGTCACATTAATGAGAAACGCATTAATGAAATTTTCAGATCAAACTATTTTGATATTTAATCAGCATGCAGAAATACAAAAAATTTATCAGTTAACACAGAACTTATTCCAAAAGAGTATTAATATTCTCAAAAGGAGGGATAAGGAACAAACTGTTGAAATAGTAGACAATTTTTCCGATTGGAAAAAAGAAATAAAATTCCATCGCAAATCTTTAGAATTAAGTCAAACTAATCAATTCGCCATTGATTTATTTATTTTTAGTGCGGATCGGGTATTAGTCGAGTTGCATACGTTAATTAGTTTAATAAAAAAAGTTTAAATTATGAAAGATTCTCCACATTGTTTAATACGTGCACTTTTAAGGCAGCCCGTTGATCGCACACCTATTTGGATTATGCGTCAGGCAGGGCGTTATTTACCTGAGTACCGTGCAGCGCGTAAAAAGGCAGGCAGTTTTTTGACGTTATGCAAAACACCTGAACTTGCTTGTGAAGTAACGTTACAACCCCTGCAAAGATTTGATTTAGATGCCGCTATTATATTTTCAGATATTTTGACCATTCCGGATGCTATGGGTTTGGGTCTTTATTTTGTCGAAGGAGAAGGACCCAAATTTCATAAACCTTTAAAGACTTTGGCCGATATTAAGGCTATGCCAATTCCGGATCCCGAAATTGATTTACGCTACGTAATGGATGCTATTTCATGCACACGTAGTGAATTAAAAAATAAAGTTCCTTTGATTGGATTTGCAGGAAGTCCATGGACACTCGCTTGTTACATGCTGGAAGGCGGGGGAAGTAAAGAGTTTAGACAAATTAAAACACTCTTATATCAGGAACCCAAGGTATTGCATCAATTGCTAGATACTTTAACTAAAGCAACCATCTTGTATCTAAAGGCACAAATTGCAGCTGGGGCGCAAGCCATCATGATTTTTGATACTTGGGGTGGATTGTTAACACCACCTGCGTATCAACAATTCTCCTTAGAATATATGACAAAAATTGTGGTTAACTTAAAAAGTGAGACAACACAAGAGAAGGTGCCTATCGTTTTATTTACCAAAGGTGGAAATTGTTGGTTGGAAAAAATAGCGCTATCCGGTTGCGACGCGATAGGTTTAGATTGGACGATCGATATAGGCTCGGCTCGACAAAGGCTTAGCAATAAAGTAGCTTTACAAGGGAATATGGATCCAGCGGTTTTATTTGCCAATCCTGAAAATATCCGCAATGAAGTGATGAGAATACTTCAATCTTATGGTTCCGGATCAGGTCATGTCTTTAATCTTGGCCATGGTATTTCACAATTTACTAAACCTGAAAATGTAAAAATATGGGTTGATGCTGTTCATGAGTTTAGTCCATCTTTTCATTAAAAAGTAATCTAATCAATTTTTGATTTTTTAATATTAATTATGATCAAAGAAAAGGGAGTTGGAAAAGATTGTTTGGGGACACATCTATTATCAAAGCATTACGTAAGCTTGCGTCTGAAAAAAGAATGATATTTCTTTGGTTCAGTGCTTCAATAGAAAAATGCTTAACGTTTTATGGCAAACAGTCGATTCCTTAAAAAATTCTGTCAATTTTAATCGGTCTAGTTTGATTGAAAATTTGTCGTAGATCAAGTCCAGGAACAAGCGAGTCAATCTCCGGGCCCGGCTTTTACAGGCAGACAAAAATAAAACAGTCATCTAATGATTTATTTATATTTAAATGAAATTAAATAGCTAACTTAGGTGATTTTTTATTTGTAATAGCTAACTAAAATTTTAAATTTATAATTAAATAATAATTTTTAATTTTATTTATATTCTTGATATTTTTTTATTACCAATTGATCTGGAAATTGGATTAATATAATATGTAGGAGTCTGTATGACAGGGAGGAAGATCTATATATAAAAAATTTAATTTTTATTTAATAAAAAATATAAATTTAGTAAATAAAAATTCAGGCAAAGGAATATATTTAGCTATTTATCATTAGCAAAAATATAAAATTATCCCAATCAATTGAGGTTATCATGCCAGTATTAAATAATATAAATACACAATTACTTTGTGTTGAAAGCAGAAATTTATTGACAGAAAAAGAATTAATAGATGAAGATGGGCAGCTTGTAAATTTTGATACACTAAGTTTGCAAGAACAAAACGAGGTTGTTCAACTGATCGTTGAAAATGAAACATCGAATACCACATTTACTAAAGAAAATTATAAAAAAGAAAAAGATCGGGCAAAGTATATTATTTTACTTCTAGGTGCAGCCATCTCATTATTAGGTGCAGGGTTTGCGTTAGCTCCGCTTTTTATAGTTTCTACCATAGTGTTACCTGTATTGCCTGTTTTATTGCTTGGTTTTGCAATTATAGGAATCACTAAATTGTTTTTAAATTTGAAAATTAATCATCTTAAAGCCAGTGTATCTCAAGCTACCAATACTTTAGACCAACTCAAAGAAGTTGATGTAAATACTGAACGGGAAATTATTAACCATACACTCCAAAAGATAGAAAAGGAAATAATTGCCGTGCATAGCCGAGTTAATATTCTAGATGAAAAAGGCTTAGAAACTGTTCAAAACACCTCTCAGATTTTGGCCAAGATAGGTACATTCTCAGCTGCCCCTATTTCTGTCCAGCATATAGAACAACCCGCTAATGAATTTCATAATAGGGAAAGAGTTCCAAGTCCAAGCCATCCTTAAAAATAAAGACCATTTTGGTGAACAACAAAGAGGGTCTTTAAACAAAAATTTTAAGTTTTAGAAGAATGCTCTGAGCGGGTTATGGGTTTTATTCGATTGCAAAATAGAATGCTATAACCTGTAATACCGGATAAAATTGAACCAGTAAAAATACCTAATCGGACTAAAGATGTTAATTCATTGTCTTTAAAAGCTAGGCTGGCAATAAATAAACTCATGGTAAAGCCTATTCCACAAAGCAGAGCGGTCCCATAAATATGCCACCAATTCACTTGATAGGGTAATTTTGCCAGCTTAGTTTTTACTGCCAGCCAACTTGCTCCGAAAATGCCTAATTGTTTACCGATGAATAACCCGACAATAATCCCTAAGGATAGCGGGTTAAGAAAAATTGCTAGGTTTATATTTGAAAAAGATAGACCAGCATTGGCAAAAGCAAAAAGCGGGACAACTCCATAAGCAATCCATGGATGTAATTGATGTATTAAATGATGTAGCAAAGAATTAAAATTTTTATTGTTACTATTTAATGGAATGGTGAAGCCAAACAATACGCCCGCAATTGTTGCATGAATACCTGAGTTGAGTATTAGCAACCATAAGGCTATCCCTAACAAGCAATAAGGGAGAAATCGTTGAATTTTGTAATAGTTTAATAGAATTAATCCTAGGAAACTTAGTAATGCCAAAAATAAATATAGCCAACCTATTTCTTGAGTATAAAAAATAGCAATGACGATAATTGCACCTAGATCGTCAATGATAGCTAGTGCCATTAAGAAAATTTTTAAAGCAACCGGGATTTGTTTGCCAAGTAGTGATAATACGCCTACAGAAAAGGCAATATCTGTCGCCATAGGAATAGCCCAACCCGATATAAGTTGAGGATGGGTATGGTTGATAGCTAAATAAAATAAAGCAGGAACTATCATTCCACCCATTGCAGCTAGGGTAGGTAATAAGGCTTTAGTTACTGTATTCAATTCGCCCTGAATTAATTCTCGTTTAATTTCTAGACTGACTAAAAAAAAGAAAATGGTCATCAAACCGTCATTAATAAAATGTAATAATGAGAAATGGACGCTAGGTCCTATTCTTACATTGAAATTTAAGAATGTTTGGTAATAATTTTGCCAACTAGAATTAGCGAGAATTAAAGCTAATATAGTAGCTAACCCCAATGCGATACCACCGGATGCCTCTAGTTGAATAAATTTATGTAGGAACTTGATGCGCATTTAATTAGATTCCTTAGTTTTAGTGGACCATTTACATTGACCGGACAATGTATTAATACTCGTTAAACGGCTTTCATGGGCGATTAATTCTTCGCTAGTAGCATAAATAATGGGTAATACTATCTCTCCAAGTATTTTTTTATGTTGAATAGTCTGGCTATCTTGGATTATTTTTTCGTTGCTAAACAAATGAGTTTGTCCTCCGGTCATGGCGAGGTAAACCCGAGCGAGCAGTTCGGCATCCAATAAAGCGCCATGTTTATCGCGCTTAGAATTATCAATATCATAGCGCTTACACAGCGCATCTAAGCTATTGCGTTGTCCGGGATGTAATTGACGTGCTAATGGAAGCGTATCTAAAATTTGGCAATAATCGACAATTTTTTTATAATTTTTTTTAGTTAATTTTAACTCATTGTCCAAAAAGCTGAGGTCAAAAGGAGCATTGTGGATAATGAGTTGTGAACCTTGAATAAACGCTAATAATTCATCAGCAATAGTTTTAAAGAGGGGTTTATCGATAAGAAATTCTGTGCTCAAGCCATGAACTGCGAGCGCACCGGGCTCACTGTCACGACCTGGGTTAAGGAAACAGTGAAACTGTCGTTTAGTGAGGCGACGATCGATTAATTCCAAGCACCCTATTTCGATAATACGATGTCTTGCATTAACATCTCTGCCGGTGGTTTCAGTATCTAAAATGATTTGGCGCATAATTAAAGAATTAAATTGAGATTGACAAACAATGTTACGTGTTGCTAAAGGAAATGGCTAGTAATAATAAAGCCTTGATGATAAAACATAATACTAATAGCTATTAAAATTTATTAGGCCTTAAAATCATATTTGAGATAACTCTATGCCAAATGAAGAAGATGTTGCTTTGGCTTCTTTGATTGAAGATAATTCCGATATAGAAGAAACTAATGAGCCAAAGAATAATAATCAAATTAATAAAGAAAATTTAACCCCTCCAGAATTAGCAGAACAATATAACAAAGAATTTACGGAATATTTAGCGGGCGTCAACTTGGTAAAAGAAATAAAAGAAAAGGGTGGAATACGGGATCCAATATTTAAAGAACATTCCTACTGTAAAAGACAATAAACTTATGATTGAGAGCCTGTAAACCATTTTGTGTAAATGCCGAGTTAGGAGAATCTGCCCTCGAATTCGATAGCGAATCGATTCATAGCAGCTCTCCAATCATGTAAAGACATAGTCCACTTTTGTGATGCCTTCTG
>JBAPVR010000010.1:0-3815 GCA_049283295.1 Candidatus Aquirickettsiella sp. | reverse complement strand
CACAGCCCTTGGTATTTGAAAATGCACTGCTTGTAAAAAGAAAAAAGATAATGACAATCCATTTAATTGATGGGTATTTCACGGGGTCTCCTTACTAAACCTATTTCTTAATTTATAGTCTTTCCTTGGTTTTTTATCAATTCCAATATAGGCCGCTTTAATTACAGAGAAAAATGACACATTGAAATGATCGTTAGAAGAGCGAAATTATTTCAATGTGAGCAAGCTTTGACCGGTCATTTCTTTCGGTTTGGGTAAATTTAATAAGCTTAAAAGAGTAGGCGCGATGTCCGCTAAGCTCGGATGTTGGGCTGGATTTATTTTTGCAGGGCGGCCAATATAGATGAATGGGACCGGTTCATTGGTGTGAGCTGTATGAGCTTGTTGGGTCTTTTCATCAAACATGCATTCTGCATTACCATGATCGGCGGTAATGATAGCTTCTCCACCATATTTTTGTAAGCTTGCGGTAATTTTTCCAATACAGTCATCAACGCACTGAATGCCTTGTAAAGTTGCGGATAAGTTTCCAGTATGTCCTAGCATATCAGGATTAGCAAAATTACAGATGATAACATCATATTTTTTTTCTTTAATGTCCTCTAGCAGATGTTGTGTAATTTCGGTAGCACTCATATTGGGAGTAAGATCATAAGTACTGACTTTTTTTGAAGGTATTAAAACGCGGGTTTCATTTTCCGCAGGAACTTCATTACCCCCATTAAAAAAGAACGTGACATGCGCATATTTTTCAGTTTCTGCAATGCGTAATTGTGTCAAATGATGTTGAGCGAGACATTCACCTAAACCATTAGGTAAGGTTTGTTGTGGAAAAACAATTTGACTGGGAATGTCGCTTGCATATTCCGTTAAAGAGATAAACTCAGCTAAGTGTGGCTGTGCGTGTCGATCAAAACCTGAAAACTGCGTATCAAGAAAAGCATGGCTCAATTGACGTGCGCGATCGGCACGAAAATTCATAAAAATAACCAGATCGTCATCTTGAATTTTTACCGGTGGTTTACTCGCATCGTGTATCATAGTCGGCGAAACAAACTCATCACTTTCACCTCGATCATAGGCCAATTGCAAACCTTGTAAAGCCGTTGCGGCATGGTAACGTGTCTCACCTAATGTTAAACAATCATACGCTGCTTGGGTACGCTCCCAGCGTTTATCTCTATCCATTGCGTAATAACGACCGATTAGACTGACAATTTTACCGCGACCGAATTGCGTACATTTTTTTTCGAGATTTTCTAGAAATGTTACCGCACTTTTTGGCGGGGTATCACGGCCATCGAGAAAAGGATGGAGATAACACTGTTTAATGCCTTGTTTAGCGGCTAACTCGAGTACGGCATACCAATGTTGTTCATGACTATGGATCCCTCCAGGCGAAAAAAGCCCTATTATATGTACTGATTTTTGATTTGCTTGAATTTTTTTAAATCCTGCTAGCAAACAAGAATTTTTAAAAAATTCTCCTGTTCCTATTGCGTTGTTAATACGACTTAAGTCTTGATAGAGTACGCGGCCGGCACCCATAGTCAGATGACCGACTTCTGAATTACCCATTTGACCTATAGGCAATCCTACGGCTGAACCGGATGCATCCAATAGTGTGTGCGGACAGGTTTGCATCAGCCGATCCCAATGTGGAGTCTTAGCCATCGCAATAGCATTATGCTTTTTTCCGGTACGATGACCCCAACCATCTAATATAAGTAATAGAATAGGACGTGGATTGAGTTGTGACATAGTTTAAAACCTACTTTTTAATACTCTTCGCACTTGAATTTTTGGCTGTGTTACCGCTCAATTCGCAATCCTCATGTATCTTGAATACGCTCCGGTTGCTTCATTTTCGCGGTGCCTTGCCAAAAATTCCATTACTATGAGTATATGCGCTCATAGCAAATAGTTTTAAAAAAGATATTCTTTTACTTTTCGGCGGTATTGCCATACTAATAAAAATATACCGATGATTTCAGCCAAGATTGTTGCCCACCAAATACCATAGCCTGCAAAACCATAAGATAACGCGATAATCCCTAAGGGTAAAGCAACGAACCAAAAAATCAAAATAGAAGTAAATAATGGAAATCGAGTATCTTTTAAGCCCCGTAATGCACCAAATAAAGCAAAGCGAGATGCTTCAAAGAGTTGTACAAATGCCGCAAGCGCTAAAAATTCTTTTGCGAAATGTACAATATTGATGTTGTTAGCATCGTGTAGATTAAAGTCGATAGCAATCAATTGTTCTGGAAACTGCCAATAAAGTATGGCAATTAATAACATAAAGGTAGTTGCATAAAAAATACCCACATAAGTGGTCTCATTGACCGCTTGTTTATTATTCTGACCGACACTATGGCCTACACGAATCGTAATGCCTTGTGCAAGTGCAAACGTCACTACTGAAAATAACCAAAAAAATTGTAATGTAATTTGATTAGCGCTTAGCGTATCCGCATTAATGCGGCCCATGAGTAGACTCATGGCTAAAAAGAAACCGACTTCAAAAAAATAGGTTAAACCTAAAGGTAAACCGACTTGAAAAATCTCATGCAATTGCGGCATTATTTTTTTCCAACGAGGAAATTTAAAATAAATTCGGTAACTTTTATTTAAACAAAAATAAATGCTGAATCCTAGCGTGATAACCCAAAAAGTTAAGGCAGCTCCCCAACCAATTCCAGCAATCCCTAAATTAGGAAAGCCGAATTTTCCAAACATTAGGCTATAGTTGAAAAAAATGCTGAGCGGAACAAATAGAAAACTAAACGCTAAATTGGTTCTGGTTCGACCCAGACCCGCAACAAATTGTAATAATACAGTAATAATAAAATCCGGAATAATAGCCCAAGTAAGGCCGTGCAGATAGAATTGGGCTAATTTAACGGTCGCAGGCGCTTGGCCAAAAAATAAAAATATCGGAGAAAGATTCCATAATAATAGCATCGCGGGCAACATTAAAAGGACAGCGAATAATAGGCCTGCATAGAAGACATAGGATATTTCGTTATTTTTTTTTGCACCATAATAGCGGGCTACTAGCGTGGTTATTGCTGAAAGCGTTCCCCAAATAATGACCATTAAAGTGGTAAAGACCCAATTTACTAAAGCTCCGGCGGCTAGACTCGTTGCACCAAGGTGAGCCAGAAATATATTCGAAAAAAAACCGACGGAAGTTTCAATAATGCCGCTCATAATCAGCGGAATGGCTAATACTAATAGCGTTTTGCTTTCAGAAAAAAAAGTTTTGGAATAATGAGCTACAGACATGGAACATTTACAGTTGGACAAAAATTTCTACCATTTTGGCTAGATCGAGGTCTAAAGTCTAGGAGTCATTAGACAAAAAGAAAACTACCTGAATAGTCAATTTTTTAATGGGCAGTTATTTGGGTTTTTTGCTTATTGTTTCAAGGGTTTGACGATGTTGGGTTCAACTATGCGCTTTCTTGGATGAAGTTCTGTTTTTTTAGAAAAATAATTAATAGATTTGATCGATGTTTTTTAACTTTTGTAATGTTCTTTAGCCAATTTAGATTTCTCTTGCCTTAGGTGCTATCGCTCTCGAGTCAACAAAAGGTGTTTTAGTTCGTTTAGCGCACCCTGTATATACATTTTTGATCTTCAAAGTTATATATATATTCTTAAATACTATCCTATCATCTTTATAATGCGTTTAACCGTTTAACCGTTTAACCGTTTAACCGTTTAACCGTTTAACCGTTTAACCGTTTAACCGTTTAACCGTTTAACCGTTTAACCGTTTAACCGTTTAACCGTTTAACCGTTTAACCGTT
>JBAPVR010000009.1:0-36271 GCA_049283295.1 Candidatus Aquirickettsiella sp. | reverse complement strand
CAGAAGGCATCACAAAAGTGGACTATGTCTTTACATGATTGGAGAGCTGCTATGAATCGATTCGCTATCGAATTCGAGGGCAGATTCTCCTAACTCGGCATTTACACAAAATGGTTTACAGGCTCTCTACTATTTATCATTAATTAATCTACCTTGAGTGAATATTGATAATGAGGGTCTTTAAACCAATAGCATTTATCAGCCTTAATCGGATTTCTTGCCTCCATTAAAATAATGGCCTTTTTATCCGATAGCTGCATAATTTCATCGGTTTTCATTAAGGGGCGGGATTGGAAGTTAATATTTTCACTTCGAGAACCTGGATGATCCCCATGGCCTGTACTCACTGAGCTAGAGGATACTTTAATCGTTTTGCTTCCTAAGGATTCTGAAAAGAACTTGGCATCTTCTCTATCGTTTAAGGCAAAGGCGACTTTAACCTTACTGTTTAAAAATCCTTTTGCATCATAACGGCCATAGACTGAATAAATTTGCGCAAGGTACTGCACTATAATGATACAACGCATCCGGTAGCTTCGTAGAAAGGATAAGCCATCTTTTAACTTATTAATGCGGGCCATATTGCCAAATTCATCCATCAGTGCCAACACACCATAAGGTTCATCAGCCTGCGGTTCTCGTTCCGAAATCACATGAATAAGTTGTGCCCAAAACAAGGTTAAAATCGGACTGAGCCGCTCTTTATCCCCATCCGGAATTTGAATATAGACACTCATCTTTTTTTTCCGCAGCTCTCTAAAATCAAAATCATTCTTACTCGTCGCATAACCTACCAATGGATCATTAAATAACCCCATTCGGGAATGAAAGTCTTTCAAGATATTTTTTTGAGTTTTCTCATCAGCATCTAATAATGCAAAAGCATTTTGTTTGAGTTGCTTTGAAAATTCTTCATGATCCATTACTTCATTTGCTAACCACTCAAAAAAATTTTCTTGTTTAGATAAATCATGAATATCGGATAGGCTTGCCATCCCTTTTATCTCGAATAAATACAGCGAAAGCGTTAGAAATATTTCACGAGAGGATTGATACCAGAATCCATCACCTAATTTAGTAGCAGGAATCAATGTTTCCGCAATCAACTGTAAATCTCTGATACGTAAATCAGGATGATCGCTCACATAAAAAAATGGGTTGTAACCGGACGTATTTTTATGGATATCAGCCGGCGCCCATAAAAAACATTCATTGTGTAGCTTAGCTTTTCGATAAACGCCTGTTAACCGATAAAGCTCTCCTTTTAAATCATTAAACACGCCAGAACCTGTCCATTCTAATAAATTCGGTATGGCAATTGCCGTGGTTTTTCCGCTTCCTGTCGGTGCAACTACTAAAGCTCCTTCAAATCCAGGAAGTTTTAACGTTTTACCATAAGCTTTTCCAAGAATAAGTCCTTGTTCAGCATACAATCCTGCTTTCTTAATCTCAAAAGCATTAGCAAAATGTGCTTGACCAAAGATTTTTTCAGCGTTGGTTTTTGCCGAAAAACACTTCCATATCACCAAAATAAACAGTACTGAATAACTGGCAAACAAACAAAGAATTAGATCGGTACTTTTTTCAGGTAATCGGAGGAACAATGAAACTATAAACCAAGGATAAGGCTGGAGATTCATCTGTTCCCAATAGATAAAAAATGCGAGTCCCAATACACTTAAAAGTAAGATAGAACCCCAATAAAATAGCATCTGCTGGGCAATTGCACGTTTAATCCCACCTGAAAACCATAAAGCGAATGCACTCATCGGCATATAAACTACCGTAAATGAAATCAAGGTCGGAATAACAAAACCCTGTCGTATCACATCGATAAAACTCCAGGGCCAAGCGGTATTGGGCAATCCCAACAAACATAACAGTAATTGGTTGCTGAGTATTAAACCGATTAAAAGAATAAGCGTTATATTGAGAACCTTAAAAAGATAGTTTTGTTTTACGCGCTGAAATTTTATAAAAAAAACATCAAGCATGGGATAGTTGTCCGTATTTGTAATACACACTTTGTATATGACGACCTTGGGTACCCTTTCCTACTTGGATAATAATATCCACCACTTCATTAATTTCGCGCAAGATGTCTTGATCCGACATAGAGGGAACATTATTTTGTTTATAGAGTTGTGTCATACGCATAAACGCGATTCTGGGATTATTGGCATGAATGGAGGTGAATGATCCCTCGTGTCCCGTTGAGCTCGCACTTAAAAAATCTAGTATTTCTCGACCACGAACTTCACCTACAATAATTCGATCCGGTCGTAAACGTAAACAACATTGCACTAAATCTTGCATAGAAACTTTTGCCAGTCCTTGATCGCCTTTACTGCTTAATAAACTCACTTGATTAGGGTGCGGAATATCAATTTCTCTCGCATCTTCGAGTAAGATGATCCGCTCACTTAAAGGGATATGCCGTAAACAGGCATTTAAAAAGGTTGTTTTGCCACTCGATGTTCCACCAGAAATCACAATGTTCTTTTTTAACTCAATGGCGCATTTAACGAAATCAGCCCAGTTCTTTTGTTGATATAAACACACTAATTGCTTTTCATCCCTTAATTGTGAGAAACGATCGGCTTTTATATCAAACGCCACGGCGTGTTTATAAAACTGAATATTTTCGTAATCCGTTAAGGAAAAGTTTCTAACGATTTTTCGTCGAATAGATAAGGTGTGATATTTTGCCGTTGGTGGCAATACAATTTGCAGACGTGAACCATCCTGTAAACTTGCTGAGAGTAAAGGTTTTTTTTCGTTAATCTCCTGCGCATTTTCATTAGCAATCAATTGAAACAAGCGCATGACGGAACGTTGATCAAACTCAGGTACGTTATATTTTTGTAATTTCCCACATTGTTCAACATAAATTTCGCCGGGCTTATTCAGAAGAATTTCAGAAACCTCACTATCATCCAGCCAAGGTTGAATAGGTGCAAGTAAACCTTTCGAATCGGGTGCATATTGCCCCATACTCATCTCACTTTAATCATTATATTTTTTAAGTACTTCATAAAAGCTTAAATCTCTTGCAACAAAAACATGGATAGAAGACCCTTGATGAACATGTAGAGTTGGTTTTATAGCCAATGTTCCTTGTAAAGATTGTTGTGCCGATTGTTGAAAAGATTGAGAAATCGCCATGCGGTATTGCGCGGCAGAATTGTTTTGATCTTGATTATTGACACCTGCTGTTGCTGCCCCTGCACCAATCAACGATAACAAAGCCGATTCGCCAAAACGCGCAAAAAAATGTGTATTTACACTATCAGCACCCTGCCCCGCACGACCTAAGTTGTCAGTACCAGGGCTATTGAGCTGTACCGTGATTCCATTGGGTAAAATAATTCGATTCCAAATAACCATGACGCGATTTTGCCCTTGGATCACAGCCGAAGAATATTGACCGATCAATCTTGATCCCGATGGAATCAGTGCTCGCTCCCCGGTATAGGAATAGGTAGGTTGCGATACCATCGCGCGCACCATTCCTGGAAGATCGGAGTTGATGGCTGTTTCAAGTACCGCTGGCAATAATTCACCGGATGCAATGGTATATTCTGGATGAGAAATTGTTTTAGCTTCGACAGTTTCTACTTTGCTAGAAGTATTTGCGAAATTTTCATTGCTACCCTGCCCTATTAAAGTCGCTTCCTGTGACTTACTTGCAGTTCCATTATTAGCTATTTCTAAATCACCAGAATAGATATTAGTTGGTGCATTTTGTCTCGCTAAATACTCTTTTGATAGATTAGGATGAATAGGTTGACTCACTTGATCTGAAAAAGTAACCATCGATTTTTCAGCCGTCACGGCTTTTAATCGGGCTAAGTTTTCATTCAATGAATCCTGATAATCACTGCTCATTAGATTTTCTGTCGATACTGATCTTGTTTTTGGATGATTTGAAGACAACATAAAAACCAAAATCACTGCCAATACGCCACCCACTAACCAATACATAGGACTATAATTCTTAGATTTTTTTTGTGAAACTTTAGACCATTGTGAAGCCGTTTGAACAACATCCGATTCGGGTTCTTGAGGATTCATACTAAGCTTCCCCTTGATTTCTTAATTGAACAATACGTTTGTTATTAAAAACACTGGCAACATGATAGCGATCTGCACGCAAAGTAAATTGCGGAGAAAGTTGTTGTACGATTAAATAATCACCTTCACGCCGGTAATTAACCACGGCTTCTTTACCTGAACTATTATCCACAGCAAAAATAGCCGGTATAGCCTGCCCAGCTTGAAGTTGCATATAAGTGAATTGTCCATCATCAAAGATATGTAGTGGCATAATAGAATGCGTACCACTAAAGCTATAATTCCAGTTATAGTTTTTTGGATGACTATTAGCATTTAAAATCGCTTGTTTTTGTTCTTGGTTATAACGCACTTGCGATAACAAGTGGGCACGTTCTTCTTCAGGATAAATAAAACGAAGTGCATAGGTATTATTAGATGGTATGTCATTTTGATGACTGATGAGATGAAAATAATAGGTATGTTGATTGGTGATCACCGTCATATTCGTATTCGAATCAACTATAGTGGGCTTTAAAAACATCATATTAGCGAGCCCTTTTTGCACATTGAAAGTCCATGCACTCGCATCACCATTTTGTATATTTTCAATCACCTCTTCACTACCAAAAACAATTTGTGTCGTAGTAAACGTCGTCGCATTAACTAACACCACGTTATCCGGTTGATAGCTAACGATTCTAATTCGATGATCACTGGCTAGAGCACGTG
The DNA here is from genome assembly GCA_049283295.1 of Candidatus Aquirickettsiella sp. Classification (GTDB taxonomy): domain Bacteria; phylum Pseudomonadota; class Gammaproteobacteria; order Diplorickettsiales; family Diplorickettsiaceae; genus Aquirickettsiella. Next base: position 31,486 of record JBAPVR010000009.1, on the reverse strand, counting down.
ATTTTTCAACTGCAAATAGAGAGGTAGGATTGAGAACTGATAACCCTAAAAAACCCAATGCGGTGAATAATTTTAAGCTTTTTATTTTTTTCATTTTTTATTCCAAAAATCATAAAGTTAATTATAGATTGCGCTGCTCTACGCTATAGCGCGTCACAGTAAAGCCATTCCAGTTACGCCATCGATCGCCTGGATCCTTCGGTGTACCTCGATAAGTCCAGGAAATTAATACCGTCAGTGCATGGGTTTTTATAAGCGTTGAATTTTTAATCTGATCACTAACGGTGAAATTGACCTCAGCAAGATTACTGTGAGTTTGTTGGGATAGTGGTTTGCCCTTATTTTTTAAAACAGAATCTATGAAAATTACACTTTCCACATGAACGGTTCGTAAACCATCACGTTTTAGCCTATTAATAGGGGAATCGGGATTGTTAGATGACTGTGTATCCCTATATTGTTGAGAAACATCATTATTGGACAGCAAATTAATTAATGAATATTGTTCTTTATAAGAAGATTCTGCAAAACTTTCACGGTTAACAACATAATGAATGAGTTCGCTTTCCACTTGAGAAGGATTGCTAGGCGCATAAGGTTGATGCATCGGTTCTACTAAAACCCGGCCATCGGGATAATGATTTACTAATAATAGTTCACTATGTTGTAAAGGAATTAAAGCAATGAGTGCAAGAATTGACAGCACAACCAATCCCATCGCCGCAAAAAAAGCCATCTGATAACGATTTCTCGAAATAATTGCCGCCGTATAAAGATCATCGGCCCAGCTTCGTGCTTGAGTAAAATAGTTTTGTTTAGAAGGTGACTGCATAGATTCAGTCGATTTTTTTAATTCTAATTTCTCTTGAATCATTTGGTAGATTTTTCTTATTTTTTTACTCACTATTTAACCTCTTTTATTGAGAGTTCTTCGTATAGCATTCATAAAATTTTTAGTTGCGCGCAGAGCTGGAAGCGGCATTTTGAGAGTCGTTAAAGCACTCCCAACGGCACCCCCTACTGTACCGGCTAAAAGAGCGGATCCTGAAGCCGTGCTCACACTCCCACCGATGGATTGCGCTAAATGAGAAGCTTTTAAAAGAATTCCAACTCCAATAAATCCCACGATCATGACAGGAACAAAACCAACCAGGGATACGTTAATAGCATGACTCAAATAGATATCAGCAATCGCCCATTGTGAAATACTTAACGCCAGTGCCAACATACTGGATACAAAAATCATTAATAAAGCAAACCCGACACACGCACCCAACCAACGATCAAAAAAACCATGAGTTGTTTTAAATAAAGTAAAAGAAATAAATAGCGGCGCTATTGAAAAAAGAATAGCCAGCATGATTTTGGCTAGTACTAATTCGAAAATAGCCACTAAAATTAACGCATAACCAAATCCCCAAATGAGTACTGCAGTAAAACAAGGACTGATATTATTCCAAGCGCCTCTATTCCAAATCCAATTACCGATATCAGTAAATTCAATTAATACCGATTGCATCGCACCATTAATCCCTTCCCCTGCAAAATGTGGAATAGGTACCGGTGTTGCACTGACTAAAACACTACCCATTTCTCCAACACCCTTGTTTAAAGAATCAACGACAGTATGAGAAAACCAGCCCCAATTCATAGCTGCCATATAAATGAATGCAAGTTTTATGGATGCTTTAACTAAATTTCCCATGGCTAGTTTTACCCAGCCTTGAGAAATAGAGAGTCCCATTAAAATAATGTATAACACGATGGATAATCCTAATGGGGTTTTTAAATAATTCGCCAAAGCACTATAACCATTGAAAACAAAATTGTTTAATAACAAATCCAACTCCGTAAACAATCGCTCAATAATCGTAAGATAAGCAGGTAACATAAGGTTATTTCCTTAAATGGCATTACGCTCCATTAAACCAAGCTCGTTTATAGTCTTCTTCGAGCTTTTGGTAAGCGGTTTGATTGGTTAAATCATCCACCGTTAAGCTATTAAATGTGTTTGTTGTTTTCGCATAATCAACCATGGCCAAATACAATTTATGACAGAGATTTTTATTCTCCTTATCCTCCATGCAATCTCGGTAATAATACCCACCCGGGAAAGAATAGAATCTAAGCTTGGTTAGTTTCAGTTTCTTTTCTGCTGCCTGTGAAGCATGCACTAAAAACTCTGCCGCAGTCTTAGGTTCAGCGGTTTTAAGTGGGCTCGGTGAACACGCCGTAAGTAAACTCAACACGCCTGCACTAAATAACGGTTTTATTTTTTCCATCGTTATAAGTCTCATGATTATTTTTCTCCTGGTTAAAAAATTATTGTTGATAATCCCAACTATTGACGGGAATTTTTTTACAATTCGCACCAAAGTTTGGACACGGTGCATTGAGATTGTCGGACGCACAACCTGCCATGGATGCAATTAAAATTAAAGGTATTAAATTAAATAGGTATTTTTTTATTTTCATCATGACTCCTTAATGTTCGGGTAAGGTATTAAATTTCGCACTGGATGTTTTTACTGCAATGCTATCGGCATTCACTTGCGCCATTTGCTGGTTTATTAGGATTTGCATTTTTAAGTTTTGTGCTTGGATATAAGCGACTTCGGCTAATAAACGGGAATTTAAATCAATAGCTGCTTTGGTGTTCTGCGCTTGATCAATTTTTTGGGATAGCTTATAGATAGTACTTAAATGGGTTTTGATGTCATCAAACGCATAGGTCGCATTAACCGTAGCCGCACGATTAACTTCGACATCTTGCGTGTAAACTTTAGCTTGATCGTGACTCGTCCCTTTCTCGTAATTGGACTCCGAAAGCACTGGATGATCCTGTTGATAGGCATTCACTAATTCTTGATAACGTGCTGGATTTCCACCCGACAAACCTTGTAACGCACTTTTCCAATTGTCCGGAGACCAGCTCCTAGTATTAAAATCTTGTTCGCCATTCAAAAAATTTCCAAACCCATAATGCCCTTCTGCATCATTTGTCAGTTGCTTCACTTGTTCCAATTGATGCTGTGCATTTTGATACGTTTGTTGTAATAACTCATACTGGCTTTTTAATTGATTGAAATTTTTTATTAAATTAGCAATGGCGCCCGCATCAATCACGGGAAGCATGGCAAAGCTCTTTATAGAAAAACTTGTCAGCAAACTTATTATTATTATTTTTCTAAAATTCATAACATACGACTCCTTTCCAAAAAGATGGGAAGCCAAGTTTTTGGATGATCGCCCACTTCTTTACGAATGTTTGTCAGTAAATCAACGCTGGCTTGCGTTCCCGACATAATTTTCAAGAGATCCTTTAAATGACCTAAATTAAGTCGTGCTAAGGCAGATTCATGGCCTTGTTTATAAAGAAATAAACGGGACTGCGCATCATTCTCTTTGATGCAATTAAACTCTTCTGGACTCAGATTAAAACCATCGATGTAATCTTCAGGTTTAGCCTGAGGATTAGCGAAATAAATATTCGTCGCGCAATTATCCAAAATCATGTGTTTAATCGGCGATGAAACCACGCTCTTCGGTGATTGTGTTGCAAAAATAAGGTGACAATTTAATTTACGTAAGGTAGGCAACCATTTTTTGAGTTTTTTCTGCCAATAATCATTATCTAAATATTGCCAGGCTTCATCGAGGAAAATTGAAACTAAGCGGCCATCCTTTTTTAAAGAGAGTTCGATGCGATGCATCAGATACATGGTAAGAGCAGCCAGTACACTAGGCGGTTCATGATCGAGAAAATGGGTCATATCAAAACCCATTTTGTTTTGGAGATTCAACGCATCGAATTCATTATCAAACAAATAGGCATATTCCCCGTCTGGTCTGCCCTTATCGCCTCGCAACCAACGTCTTAAACGTATCCAACGATCAAATGTGATCGGTAACATCTTGGTTGCATTCGTTAAGTTTCGATGTTTCGGCGCTAATTGTCCGTATGCGTAATCCACACATTCGCCCAGCTGATCCACCATTCTTTCATCAATTTCGGTTTCATCTTCTTTTTTAACGAGTTGAATGAGCCAGTCTTTACAAAATTTACGATTCGTTGCCGTATCAGGTAATTGTAAAGGATTAAAATGAATCTCTTCTGCATAATCGGGTGACAACACCGCATAATGGCCTTCACAAGCGCGAATATAAATTTCTGCACCGCGATTTCGATCAAAGAAAAAACTACTTCCACCATAACGATTCAGTTGTGCATCAAAACAACACATCGCAACGGTTTTTCCAGAACCATTCCCCCCTATTAAGGTCGTATGCCCTGGTGATGGATTATCCCTTGGTCCTTTGGCATGTAAGTTGAGCCATAAAGGAGTTTTAGAGGGTGTTTCTACCAACATCATCGCACTACCTAAATGATTCGCATCCATAAACCCGGTGCGATAATTATGTAAAGGGAAGAAATCAGCGAAATTTTTTGAGCTAATTAAACTCGAACGTGCGATGTATTTAAAGTTCGTGGGGATTTGTGACCAAAATGCCGGTTCTTGTCCTAAGGTCTCTCTTACTGCAACAATACCTGCATTCATATAACATTTGATCGTTTGAGCAATGAGTCGTTCTAAATCCTGAATAGAATCACTTAATAGCATCACCGTGTTATGGTGATAACCCATTGCAATATGATCACTGGCTAAGTCATCTCGAGCAGTAGCTAATGCTTCTATCTGACTCGTCGCTGGATCATTGGCGTTTTGCATTTTATTGCCCTGACGATCCATTTTCTTATCCGCTTCTGTTTTAGATTCGAAAAGAAAGCTCTGTGTTGCAATAAATTCTCCGTCTAGATGTAAAAGAGGATCCAACATAATGCTGGCACTTTCCGCTCCATAACGTTTAACGCTAACCATCGCGGCAAAACGAGTCTCTTTAGGTAAAGCCCCCTGAAATTGAATAGTGTCACCAAAAAAAATCCGTTTCGCTGTAATCGCTTGAGCAATATGACCAAAAGGATAAATAGAGGATGCCAATTTTGTCTTAGTAAAAGTTTTATCGCTAGGAAAACTAATGGGATTGTTCTTCAAAAACAGCGCTTCACCGCCATTAACGAACAAACTTAAATAAGATGATAACTCGCTGCATCCTAATGCTTCATCATGACTGCCTAAAACATGAGGACCAAATTCTGAAAGTGAAGTCGTCAATTGAAAGATCGCATCATTCAATTGTTTCATATTCATTTCACGTCTAGCTGTACGTGCATCTTTGACATAACGTTCATTCATACGACAAAGTAGCTCTGACAAACGCCCTACTTTACCCGTAGTTAATCCTTTAAAAATAACCGCTAGGTAAAGATCATTAACATAGAGGGATTTATCAATAAATTGACTTTGGTAAACTTGATCAACCTGCTTTGCAAACTCATTATTAAATTCGCCTTTTAGTTCACAACTGACTTTTCGTCGATGAAGGGTCCCTAATAATGAAAAACGTTCATCCAATGCACTTAAAGCGCGATGCCAACCGAAACTAGCGCCATTAATAATTTCTGTCTTTTCAGTTTGAAAAGGAACGCCATTAAACTTAATGACTGAAATTAAAGCACCTGTTTTAGATTCTAAAATAGTCGGTGCATTAAAATGAGTAATAGGCACATGGCGTGATACGCCTACCTCTTGACGCGCTATTTTGACGCTAGGCTCAATAAGGTTCATAGCTTTGGCAACTCCATATTCCTTTATTAGGCACATTCAAACACTCAAGTTTTTTAACTAATAACCGAAAGATGTTGTGATCAATTGCGCACGCAATGACACCAAAGATATGTAAAGGAATATAAACCAGTAAATACAACGGCGACGAAAATAAGATAAATCCGCACATGGCTACCATGACCGAAATACCCAAATAATCCATCGTGACGCCTAACAACATGGGAGGCCGAGTAAGCAGAACAAATAAGGGATTAATATTTAAGTCTTCTATGCCATGCATATTAACCACCTAACCCCATTTTTTGAGCAATATAGGAAGCACTAAACACAATCCCTATGCCCACAACGATAGCTACGGCTTTCTCCTTAGGGATTTTTCCTAAAGCCAGCGTGCCATAACCCACGCCAATAATAGAGATAACAAAGATTAAACGTGCAGGAGTGGAAGTAAGCAAACTAATCAATCCATTGAGTACATTAGAAAGTGTATCTTGACCGGAATCCGCAAAGGCTAAAGAAGGTGAAAAAATTAAAGTAATAACACAGAAAGTTTTAAACCAATTTTTTATCTTTGAAATTGAACTTACTGTGAAATATTTGATTTTCATATTTTTAAATCCATATTTTGTTGTTATTCAACAATTAAAATTGTATATCGTTTTTAAAACGAATTCAAAATGTTTTTTAATAATTGCTTATTATTTTATTTTTAGTTATCTTAATTTTATAAATACAAAAACTGGAGAAATTATTTTGAAATCTACTATAAATATTATTGGTGCGGGAAATCTTGGGAAAACCATTGGTAAATTAATTTTTACTCATGATGTTGGTTTTATTCAAGAAATATGTAATACATCCACAAAAAGCGGTATAGAAGCAGCAAGTTTTATTGGGCAAGGAGAAGTAAAAACGATTAGTGAACTATTACCCGCTGATATCACATTTATTACAACACCTGACGATCAAATCGAATTATGTTGTCAACAATTATCTAAAAGCTCAAAGCTAAAAAAAAATAGTATTGTTGTACATTGCAGTGGCTCATTATCTTCTGAAGTTTTAAAAACTGTAAAAGAAAAAGGTTGCTTTGTAGCCAGCGTACATCCTATGCGAAGCTTTGCAAAACCAGACATTAGTTTTAAACAATATAGTGGAACATATTGTGCTATCGAAGGTGATTATGAAGCCACAAATGTGTTAGAAGAACTTTTTACTAAAATTGGTTCAGTTGTTTATGCGATAAATAAAGACAAAAAAAGCGCTTATCATGCTGCCGGCGTCTTTGCTTCAAATTATTTAGTAACTCTCTGTCAAAATTCCTTACTTTGCCTAAAAGATGCCGGAGTGGAAAATGACATGTCGATGAAAATTATTGCTAGCCTGATGCAAAGTACATTGAATAATCTTGAGACGACTTTATCTCCTGATAAATCACTTACAGGCCCAATCAAGCGAGGCGATATCAATACAATCACTAAACATTTAAGCGCTCTTCCGGAACCCCTTTCAAATCTTTATAAAACATTAGGTCTAGCAACATTGAATATCGCTCATTTATCAGAAGATGTAGAAAAAAAAATTGCGGAGTTATTATCTCCAAAAGAGAAACCTCATTTTTCACCTAAGCCATAAATCAGTTAATTGGCTTTAAATAAGGAATAATTTTTCTTAATTTATTCTTAAAAAGATTAGCGATGGCTTGTTTTTTAAATTTTTTAACTTCAAGAGTCTCTCTAACTCCAACTCGATAACCTATGTCATGACCATCGCTTCCTTTAAAAGTATCCAATAACTCCCGATTTGACGAAAGATACTTTTCAGCGTAACGAACTACCCTGCCACAAGAATCTCGAAGTAATATAGTTCCATTTTTATCGACTTCTAATATTTGAGAATGTCTTTTTCTATCTTTAATACGATGACTAAGCTCGCTAATAGCTAAAAGATCGGTGGGGTTTAAACCAACTAAAGCAGCTCGATTCGATAATAGTTCTTCTGGCGTAAATTTTGGAAAAATGTTTTTTCCTGCAATCTGCATCACGCACAGTTCATGCCCATGTTTTTCGCTATAAATAATCTCTACTAATCTAAAGGTATATTCAGGTTCTACTTTATTTATCCAATAAGAAAAAAAATTTATTATTTTTGGCTTCATCATCTTGATTCTCCAAGTTGTTATTTTTCATAGCTGTATTGTATCTTAAATTTCTTTGATATCGTTATCTACTGTATGATACATAAACGGATTATATTTAACTTGGTAATCGTATACGTCGCTTTTTTCTAGCCTTTTAATAAAATTAGATAAAATTGTAACAAACGGGGCTGCACAAACAGAAAAAAGCAACTTGTAATACCAAACTACAATAACAATTTTCCAAATTTCAGCAGCACTTTTCAAACCAACATATAACGTAGAGTAAGCAACAAAACATAAAACAAATTCACTCATCGAACTGGATATAATTGTTCTTGCCCAAAAGCGCTTCCCATTCATCCAAATTTTAAATTTTGATATTAAAAATGCATTGATAAACATGCCAGAGGTTACTGATAAACAACTCGTTATATTAGTACGTATAATATGTTGAAAGGCTAAATTATAATGAATATTTAAGTTATCACCCGGAGGGGAAGGGAATTTAAGAGCTAAGGTTATTAAGATTCCAAAAATAAACTGACAAACTAAATTGTTCCAAATAAGTTTGCGCGATATTGAATATCCATATACCTCAGCGATTAAATCACCCAACGCAAATACAATAGGAATAATCATACCGCTAATAGGGACAGCGGTTCCAAAAAACGTTGTCATTCTGAAGGCGGTGGTATCACATACGATAAAAATCGTAATAAATAACATCATAAAAAAGTAAAGATATCGATAGTCTTCTATTCTTTTTACTTTTTTATCAAGCACATTCAGTACTCGTTTAAGTTAAAATATTACTTGTGTTCTATCGAAACGACCCAATAGATTTAATCACTATACCTAAAATGGTAAACGTTTCATAAAGTTTTATTTCTCCAAATCCAGGATTAATAGGTTTAAAGAAATGTAGGCTTCCATCCATGAATATTTGTCTAAAAACCGGATTTGGGTCTTCATCTAAAGAACATAAAACATAATCGCCTTCTTGAGGCGCAAGATCAGGATCAATAATTACAATAGAGTTATTTTGGAATGCGGGAGCTAAAATATTAGTTGTGATAGAAATACCAAAAACATTCTTATTGGTAATACCCGCAGCACCAATAAATTTTAAAACGTTAGAAGACTTTACATTTTTTGCATCCTTTAGCTCAACAACAGGGATACAGATGAGATCACCCATCTTCTTTTTATTCTGATAATCTGAATGTGATATATCATTATAAAGTAATGTATCTAAGTCTATGCGAAAAAAATCTAATAATGGCTCAAGAGTTACTACTCTTGGACTATTTTTCTCTAATTTTATCTGAGAAAGAGTAGCGGGAGGAATACCTGTTTGAATAGCAAGGTTTTTAATATCAAGCTTGTGAAGCTTTAGCAGATATTCAATATTTTTACCTAGGTATAATGCTTTTTTATTTTTTGCCAGAAACATAACTAATAAATCATAAATAAATAAGAATTATAACAAAATATTGTTTCTACACCAACAGAATTTACAATAAATGGTTTAATTTTTAAGAATTAAATATTAAACCATTTTATTAAAACTACTAATATTAATTAATGCGCACGGCGCCCTCCCCTATTATGCAACTTTAGGTTTCGTTAGAGTCGGAGAATTTATTTTGTGTTCATTCAAAAATGTTTACATAAAGATAGTCAGCAATAAGTTTTACATCGCTGGCTGATCGTTGTTGCATACTGCAACAACGATCTTCATAAAGAATTATTCACTCACTTTGCATTTTCTTTTTTCAAGACCTATCTCAATATTTTTCGCTGTTTCAAGAAACCAGCAAGCAATTTCAGCACTTTGATCATAAGCCATAAGGATATCCTTTTCTAAAAACCATGTCCCCTCCTCTGACTGAGTGATTAAAAAATGCTTCATAACGCTAGTTATTAATTTCTCTAGTTTTTGATCAGGCCTGATTGAAAATAATACAGAACAAGCCCACGCTACTTTATGACTATAATTAGATGAAAAAATATCTTCATGACAGGACAATACAAAATCAACATAACGATGAGCGGCTTCAAAAAAATCAAAGTTTTGAGTCGATTGAAATAAAAGTCCTAGATAGGCTATCGGATAACCTAGCATAAAATACAATTGATCAGGTTCTTCACGACTAACCCAATGTATAGAAGAGTCGTATTTTGGAAAATCGGTAATTAAATTACCTTGTTTATCTAACCTTAAATAAAATCCTTTTGTTAAATCGGGCTGTACATCAATTAAGTTGATCAAATAATTACCCGATTCAATAGCTGTCGCTATATCCCCTCTTTCTAAGCGTATATGGCCATGCAATGCTGTTGTAAGTACATCACACAGTAATCTTGTCGTTTAAATCCAGTCTATGCGTAAAAAAACCGTCGTTCTCAACGTTTCTAAAACGATCCAAGAAAACTAAAGCGAGTTTATTTATATCTTCTCGAGATAACTGTTGTGAAGCTCTAACTAACCAGCCGTTCGTATAGGTCCAAAATTCGGTATATGCTGAGTTAGTACTTTTTATGTCCCCTGGGCTTAGAAAATCTCCATCAGCCTGAAAAAAATTTGTTTTTACATAATCCAATATCTGTATTGCTCTATCCAACTTTCCTGCCCTCAAAAACATCATCGATGATTTGTAGTAACAAGAAATATCAGTTACCGCTTCCCCGTATGAACCATCAAGTAACATTCTTGATTCAAAAAACTGTAGGGTTTTTTCTGCGCTTTCAATTAAACCTTTGCTTAGCTGACGCATAATTAACTTCACCTTTTTTAACTTGTTCGAATTTTATACTTTATTAGCAATCATTAATTGTATAATTTTTGATCACAGCAATAAACCCTCCTTCCTCGGCTTCTTATAGTCATTTTACACATTCTTACCCACAGAAATTGTGGATAACTGGCCATTGATAAAATTTGTATATTAATTAATCATATATACTTATTGTATTATTTATAAACTATAGTTTTATAACAAATAGGTAACGTTTCAGATAACATAATAGGTAACAAATAAGATAACATTACAGATAACGTTTTAGGTAACGATTTAAGTAACGATAAAGTTTTGTCACCGATAACATAACAGGTAACAAAACAGATAACTATATAGATAACATAATAGGTAACATTCAGATAACAAATAAGTAACAATTAAATAAAAAGACTGATTCAAAACACGAAAAATAAGATTAACTTGTTTAATTATAAGACATATATAGGTAACAATACGGGTAACAAATCAAACTATGTTCTTTTATTAAATAGAAATTACCATGACACTGGGTATATGAAATAAGAGTAGGGGTGACATAGGTCAGATAACATAACAGGTAACAACTCAGATAACACTAAGATAAGAAAAAACAAAATACAGATAACTATATAGGTAACATAATAGATAACATTTCAGATAACGATAAAGATAACTAAATAGATAACATTTCAAGTAACAATATAGATAACAATCTTTTAAAAAAACTAATTACTTCAGAAGTAAGTCTTTATAGATAATATCCATAAAACGAATATATTCTATGGTTATTCTTTTATCTACTCTATATCAATAATAGCTATTCAAGTTATAGTTTTCATTTTTCATGAAAGTATACTAAAATCTTAAACTAATGATTGGTTAGGAGATTTTACTATGTCTTTATCAGAAAAAGACGTTTTATTGATGCAGCCCAAAATGTCTATTGCGCATGCCGCCTCATTTCTGGACATATCTGGGCAATATGTGCACAAACAACTAAAATATAAAAAAATAGTTTGTCCAAAATTTGGTAAGAAGCTTTATTTAACATTTGCTCAAGCCAAGCAACTTTTTAATATTTCATTCAAACATAAAGTTATTGTTGGACAAATCGTTAAAGGGGGTACTGGAAAAACGACTACTATTGAAAACGTTGCTAGCTGTGCCAATAGCTATGGAGCGCGTGTTCTAAAAATTGATATGGATCCCCAAGGAAACTTAACTGACGCCTGCGGTATTGACCCAGAGAAACATCCCGCACTAATTGATGTTATTACACGTCAGGCAGACATAGAAGATGCTGTAATCCCTCTTTCTGAAGGAGTCGATCTTATACCCAGTCGCATTGAAAACGTTGTATTAGATAATGTTATAGTAAACGAAAGATTACCTTTACATACTCTCTATAATGACTTGCTTGAGCCTATAGCTAATAATTATGATTTTATTTTTATAGATTGTCCGCCTACTATGGGACAAGCTGTTACGGCTGCAAGCCTATATGCAGATATAATCTTAGCGCCACTAAATCCAGACAAATTTAGTGCTAAAGGGCTAAAGATATTGAAGTGCGAAGTAGAAACATTAAATAAACGTTTTAAAACTAAAATTTCCTACAGAGTATTTTTAAACAAATATAGTGGAAAAACAATTCTCTCGGATAAAGCCATTGTATCTCTTATTTCAGACCCGGATCTTGAGGGTCGTATTTTAGAAACTACAGTTCAATTTTCTCAAGAAATCCCAAATATTACAGACACTAACCGTAATTTATTTAGCTGTCTCAAAAAATTGCCCACGAGAGATGATTTTGATCGCTTAACCCGTGAGCTGCTCGGCATTTTACCTTCCCAGGCGCGAAAAAATATAGATGAAACACAAAGTCTTGAAATGAATGCGGCAACAGCTACTCAAATCATGTGAGGGGAGGTAAACCGCAATGCCTCAATTATCCGACCTTATTAAGAAAAGGGCTGAGAAAAAATTTATCAAGAAAGAATATAGATCCTGGGATCTTTCGGGCACGGGTACTGTCGATAATTCTCCGGATATTATTGAAACTGGGATTTCAGCAGAAAAAGAAGCTTTATCAACATGTCTAAAGGAAACAATTGCCCCCATTAATTCAGGTAACGTAACAGATAACAATAAAGATAACATATCGGATAACAAACAGGTAACGAATAAAGCTATAGATAACAAAACAGATAACATTCAGATAACACATATAAAACCTGTAGATAACATTAAAGATAACAAATTAGATAACTGTTCGGATAACGTTTTAGATAACACAGAAAATACTGTTTTCCTCACTGATAGCATTAGAAAGTTAAGCGGGATACAAAAAAAAATATTCTTTTACGTTATCGATTTATGTTCTTATCGAGGTCAGTTGCAATCTAATCCAATACTGACTAATGACTTAGCAGAGATTGCAAATTGTTCTTTTGGCAGTGCAAAAACATCTTTAATTCGTTTAATAAATAAAAAGTTAATAATAAGAAAAAAAGGGCAAGCATCTAAAGGTGGGCATATCATATTAGCAATTACAAAAGAAATTCAGACTGCGGCCTTACATGCTCAGCGTTTTAATCTGAATAAGCATAAAGACCTTTATACAGGTAACATTACCGGTAACATACCGGGTAACGTATTAAATAACGTTGTAGATAACAAACCACTTACTAGTAGTAGTAGTAATATATATAATATAAATACTACTACTTTAGAATTACCTGAAGATTGGCTAAACATAAATGTAGATCCATTAAGTGAAATTAAATTTACTTTCTTACAACTTAAACAGCTTTACAAACTAGCAGTAAATACCCCGGAAGTTGTTCAAGAATCAATTAATCATTTTGCCTTTGGCCTTAAAAACAATAAGCTTAAGGATAAATATCCGGATCCCCTTAATGTGTTGATGGGTGTTTTAAGAAAAGGAGATGCTTGGATAGAAAATAATTATGAATCACCCCAAGTTATTGCTCAACGTCAAATTATAGAGCAGAAAAAAATTGAACTAGAAAAAATAAAACAATTAGAAGAAGATGCCTTTAAATTGGCTTTAGAAGTATGGAAAAAATCTTTGAGCGTGGAAGAATTAAAAAAAATTACAGCGAAAAAGGTGGGTGACGTTACACCTGAACCTGTAAGAATTAGTAATTATTTTAAAGAGTATGTATGGTCAGATGTTAAAAAAGATTATTTACTTGGTTGAATTGAATAAAACTTATGCTCATAAGTTTTTCTTTTTGTGTAAAAAATAACCAATAACTTATTGAAAAGAACATACAAATTGAATATCTTGTGCATAAGCTTTGTAAATCCATTGAATAAGACCATAAATTTCTTCGTAGAGACGCGATGGTATATTACTCTTGGGGAATACCTTTAATGTTTTACGACGTCCCTATAACGTTCTAAGTAATGATTTTTGATATATGGGCCGATATGATTAAAAAATAAACTTATAACAGTTTTTTTCGATAGAGTAGGGTGGAGATATTTTAACAAAGTTTAATAATTAACCAGTTCTGCCACCGAATTCGATAATAAAGTGAGCTTTCAAAAGTTAATGTCCACGCTTTTTCTCCTTTTTCTTTTGCTGCTTAAGTTCAAAGTGTTCCTGCTTAATTGCTACTTTTAATTTACTGTTAAAGGATCGTCTTTCTTTTTTGTTTTTTTCTATTTCCAAACGTAGTGCATCCTGCGCTTTTGAAACAATATTTTTTTTAGAAAGTTCCAGTTTCACTTCGCGTTGTACACGCTTTGGATTGATCTTTCTTTTAACAATTTCACCGTCTTGAGGGTTCGAAAATTTAAGCTGATCCATTTTGTTTATAATAAATTCAAACACCTCAAAATCACGTGGTTCAGCACCAAATACCGTTCTTGCTACGGAGTACTGTCCATCCTGCTCTTTCTCAAATATTCCTACCCAAAAAGGAGATTCAAATAGTACGGTAAGTTTTATCATAAATATAATTCTATAAGTGCAGCCACTTAAAAAATGAAACCGAGCTTGCCTTAGATTGTTGCTTAATCACATATTAGTTATGGAGCTCTTGAGGTTTAACATTAATTTAACGAAAAAATTTTACACACTGAATAAGTTAAAAAAAAAGTATAAAAGAACTTTAATAGTAAAATTAGTGCTAACTATATAATTTTACTGTACGTTTTCGACAATATGAATATGATGGGTCCTTTTTTCTCCAAAAGGAGGCATTCCTTTTGAAAATATCCAATGTGATTTATCTGAATTTTCTTCTGAAAAGACGTATGCTAATGTTTCGAGCGGTTTAATCCAATGTTTAGCTTCAGCCATAGATTGAACAGTAATCAAAATATCAATAATTGGTTTACTTGAAAGCCCAGGCATGGTTGTACTTCCTGCATGCTTTATTGATATATATGATAATTGGCCTGCCATTCCTTTAATGGCTTTAATTTCAGCTTTCGCTAATTTAGGCCAGACAGGATTATAAGGCTCTATAGTTAGATTGTCTTTCGCGTTTAATTGTATAGATTTTGCCGATCCAGTTTTATAATTGATCATTTGGACGAAGGAGCTTTTTCCATTAACATAATTTTCAATATCTCGAGGAAATACTTCTGCTAATGACTGTTTTACCAGTGAATATGCTTGGGCATAATCATCATGCTTAAGCATGAAGTCTTTGAATAATAAATTACGTTTGAGTTCAGGCGCGCCTACCTCAAATAAATGAATATTAAGTGTTCTTTTAGTTTTAGATTTCCAATAAAAACGACGTCCAGATATTCCGTATTCTCCCATACAAACATAACCTAGCTTCTCAAATTCATGATTTAATGAATCTACTGAAGTAATGTTTTTGACAACCGGAAGAACATCAACGATTGGCTTAGCATAAATATTGGGTATGGCTGTGCTACCTATATGATGAATTTGAATACAGTTTTCTTTGAGAATAGATTTAATTTCATTTGCAGCAACAGTAAATATATTTGCCCATTCGGGATTATATTTTGTTAGTTCAACGAATCTAATTTTTTCGTTAGGATCAATCATATTCCGCTTATTATTTAATTGAGTGTTTAGTACCATTCTAATCAATGCTAAATTTAAAACCAACAGATTGAATACAATGAAACCTAAACCAAAAAAGCTTGGTTTATTTATGCATGGATAACTTCTATGTTATATATTTCATGAAAGCAGCATTCCCAATGGATTTAAATATCAATTTTATACTAGCATCTTTCTTAATTTCTTTTCTGACATTGATAAGTGCTCCAAGAATAATATCTTTTTGGAACTCATCCATTTCAGCTTTGATAACTAATCCACCCAATTCAATTTTTCGTCGAGTTTGTTTTTTTCGTTCTTTAATTTTTTCAATTATCAGCTTTCTTTCAAGACAAGCAATGGTTTGTGTTTTTTTATTGATTTTCTTTTGAGTTTCCATGATTTAGTTCATTTGATATTTTAGCAAAGTGCTGATCGAGCAGAGTGTCTTCATAAGCATCAAGACCGTGCTTATATGCAAGCTTTCCTATTTCTAAAAGCCTTTTCTCTTGTAAAACTAATAATTCTTTTTTGGCGGTTTCTATTTTTTTAATGAGTTTATCCGTTTTTTCTTTAAGCGTTATTTTTTGTTTTTCAGACATTGAGATAATCCGTGGTTTATATTTATTAATAGTTTTTGAATTATCTATTAATTATAAACAAAAAACAATTGGTTGCGAAGATTACATTATTTTTCGTTAGAAAAATAAAAACTCCCTTAGAATAAAATGATAAGGGCGCAATGTGCAAACTAAAGTTTGCATGTTATTATTTTTAAATGGCGATTGCATTTGCACGAATATCTTATCATTCACGTTCACAAGGACATAGCGCAGTAGCAGGTGCTGCGTATCGTGCGGGTGTTGAATTAAAAGATAATCGTACTGGAGAAGTTCATAATTTTAAAAATCGATCCGATGTTATTTATTCTGAAATTTTATTACCAGAAGGTGCTGCAAGCAAATTTAAAGATCGAGAAACATTATGGAATGCCGTAGAAGCCGCTGAAACGAGAAAGAATTCACAGATAGCTAAAGATATCGTTTTGGCATTACCCAGGGATTTAGATTTATCTTTACAAATTGATTTAGCGAGAAACTTTGCAAACAGTCACTTTGTTCGATATGGCATTGTCGCAGATATAGCCATTCATTCTCACAGTGATGGTAATCCTCATGCGCATATATATGTCTCTACAAGGCGATTGGTAGGTGATCGTTTTGATAAAGTAAAAGCGCGTGATTTAGAACCTGACGTTGTGCGAGGTCGAGTAGTGAATCCACAATTTTGGGGCGAGCAATGGCGGGACTTTCAGAATGATTATTTTGTAGAGCAGGGCATTGATCTGGTTGTCGATGCTAATCATATTTTTTCGCAGCGTCATGAAGGAAGAGTTAGAAATCAGTCTCATTATTTAAAAGAAGAAAATCAACTCAAGCGTGAAGCGAGTATTGAAGTTGCAGTTTATGATCCGAGTAGCTTATTAAATATACTAGGCATTCAGTACGCTGTGTTTAGTGAGCGAGATATCTTTCGATTGATTCATAAGAATACAGAAACACTTGAACAGTTTGAAGCGGCGCTGCTCGGATTAAAATCACATCCGGATTTGATTTTATTGGGTCCAGGAGACGACGGACGGGATCGTTTTACGACTCGTGCTAATTATCAGCGAGAAGTGGAGTTGGCTGAGCACGCTGATCTGTTAAATAGCCGTGAACAACATCCCGTTAATAGTGATTTATTAAATCAAGCTAGTCATGATTTTGGTTTGAATGCTGAGCAAGCGGATGCATTGATTTATATTGCCAACGGAGGCGATATTAGTGCGGTGGTAGGTCGTGCGGGCACGGGTAAATCTTACATGATGCGTGCGGCCAAGCATTGCTGGGAGGCTTCAGGTTATCGTGTTTTAGGAATGGCGGTATCTGGAATTGCAGCAAAGGGACTCGAAGCCAGCTCAGGTATTTCTTCTAGCACACTTTACTCTATAAAGATGCAATTGGCTTTTGGAAAATTAGAAATAGGAGCCAACGATATTTTGGTAATGGATGAAGCGGGCATGACTGAGCTTCATGATTTTGCTTTGATCGTCGATACCGTTCGTAAAGCAGGAGCTAAGTTGGTAATCGTAGGCGACCCTGCACAATTACAACCGGTTGGTATTGGCGCGCCTTTTAGGGTGATTACGGAGAGGATAGGGTTCACGGAGCTTAATCATATTCAACGCCAAGACTCACCAGGTGATTGCGCAGCTAGCCAGTTACTAGCCAGGGGTTTAGTGGGTCAAGCAGTGGATTATTATGACACTCAACAGCAGATCCATTTAGTTGATTCGAATGAAGAAGATGATGAAGGCGAGGGTGGGGGAGGGTCTGCTACCCAGTTGCGCTTAGTAGGGGATTGGAGTCAAGGATTAACCGCTGAAAATATCCAAGAACGTTTGATACTCGCTCATCGTAATAGTGATGTGAAAGAGCTTAACCAAGCAGCACGAGAAAAAATGCAAGGGTTGGGATTACTAGGCAAGGGCACTCAAAAAGTTGTTACAACTAATCATCATACGATTCATCTTTCATCAGGCGATAGAATTTTATTCTTGCGCAATGATAGACAGCTAGGAATTAGCAATGGTGAGTTTGCAACGATCAGCAAGATAGATGGCGATAAGATCACGGTAAAGCTTGGGAAGACATCAACACGAGAAATGACCTTCTCAACGAATGAATATCAAGATTACAATTATGGTTATGCTGCTACGGTTCATAAATCCCAGGGATCTACCTATGACCAAGTGTTTGTTTATGTAGCAGGACGTTCTTGGGATCGTTTTTTAAGTTATGTTGCTATGACTCGACATAGGAAGTCCCTAAATGTTTATGCCGATCAATCTCAGTTTAAAAATCTCGCCGAATTGAAAGAAGTCTTATCACGTTCGACATTTAGAGATTCGGTTTTAGACTGGCCATTATCCTTTGCTATTCGTCGTGGATTTGATCCTGAAAAGTTAATGGGTTGGTTTATTGATAAAGTATTAGGTGTTAAACATATTATTCACGATGCGTGGTTATTTGTTGCTAACTATGCTGCCTTTAAAGTAAGAAAAGAGCATTATCAGTCTGTGCACAATAAGATTAAACAACGTGCATTAGCTAAGAAGGTAGCCTTGTTGGTTGATTTAAGGAATCAGCTAGGTGCGCAAGCTCGACGGATGCGTCGAGACTTAAACTCTTATGAGAAACTCTATGATCATTCAGGTTATAGAGATTGGTATGAACAGACACTGATAAGAAATCAATGGGCTTATGAGGTTAAGCAGGACTATGAATATTTTAAGGATGCGCTTAATTTGAATCGTGTGAGTGATAGGGTGCTAGAAAAGCTAGCTACCCAACATGAGAGGGCAATGCTTGTTAAAGATTATCTAACTCAGAGCAAAGAAAAAGAGTCTACTTTCCATCATGAGATGGCTAAAAAGATTAATAATGACCTTAATGAGCATTTTTCTGCTATTAAGTACTTTGCTGAGAAACAAGATTTATCAACGCAAATAGTTATAGATAGGATAAAAAGCGATGCGAAGTCTATAGACCATCCACATACGTTTGCCAATGAGTGGGAGCGTCTTAAAACTATTGATGCGCATGGGATTGAACGTATATTAATTGCTAAGACACGTCTTGATAGGGCAACTGAGTCATTAAGTAAAGAGATCCAAACACGTGGCTTTGAAAATGCGGTAAAAGCTTTATATCGACAAGAAAGTGTATTCGAAAAAGTCAAAGCCATAGCACCTGAGTTGTCAAAAACCTTTGAAAAAATTAATGAGCCACCCAGGGAAGTGACTATCAATTGGACTGCTGAAGAATTTAATGATGAGTTTGAAGCACTAAGAAAATCAAAAGACTCTAATCATCAATATTTGGCGAAATTTCGAAATTACTTAAAAAACAATACCGATAAGCAACAAGAAAAAAGACTGATACAACGTCTTGAGTCATTAGCTATGAATATAGGCGAGTTCAAGTCAAGACAGGAAAACCTTAAAAAACTGGCGCCGAATTTATCTGCCAAGCTAAATGCTTTTGTAACATTCAAATCTCGACAGAAAGAGATTGGACGAGATTTTGATTGAGGACACTATTTTAATAACTGTTTATCCCATAACCGACTAATGGATTATATCTAAATTATAATTTTTTATCCAATAAATAACAAAATTCTTTGCAAGTAAAATTAATATTTCTATAACACCAGAAATTACTTTTTTAAGAGGCGTGAGAAGTAAATGAAAATAAGAGTTATCGATCGCCAAAAGAAACGCTATAGACATGCTCAGCTAACAATTTAATTTACACAATTAACTTTTGATTAAAGTTTTGTTACTTTCATAAAATGTTTTATAATTTTTTAGATTGCAATGAAAATGCAAATAGGATAAAAATTTAATAAAAAAGTATGGAGTGCTCAATGGAAATAGCCGTAAGAGAAATAAATAGCAAGCGTCTTTCTAGTGGTGAAGAATTTTTAACCTTATTAGTATCCTACCCAAAATCTTGGTTTGCTCCTGTAAAGCTATCACCTTTCTCATTTTCTATAGAAAATGAAACTATCAGTTGGATGTCGAAACTGAAGCTAATAAAAAATAAAAAAAAATTAAAGCAAATTCTAGATATGGAACCTAGACATTATGCGGGTTACACCCACTCTATGGCAGCCTATGAGCATGCATTAATGTATTGTAAATACATAACGATGTGGTTACTTTGGGATGATGATTGCATTGAAATTGCAGAGGATGTTAACCAAATTGCTAATCCTCTATTAGCTCTTGCCGGTGAATCGACTGATTATGAAGAAAACATTGGCTACCATGAGGCATTCTTGCATATTGGTAACGAATATGAGCGATTGGGGGCAAGTAAAAATTGGAGAAAAAGATTTTCAGAAAAGATGCTTGAATGGGCTAAATATGCGATACAAGAGGAAAAAATTAGAAAAAATATAACACATCATAGTTTTGAAGATGCTTTAAAACTAAGATCTTTTACTGTGGGTATAAGACCGAATACTCTTCCATTAGAGCGAGCAGTTGGTATAGAGATTCCTGACGAAATTCTTATTGATCCAGAATATGAGGAATTACTTGATAATGCAGCTAGAATATGTTGTATAGTCAATGATATTGTAAGTGTGCCAAAAGATTTGAATAATAAACAAATATATTCAAATTTAGTTTTATATCATAAGCATCTTAATAAAATAAGTTTAAACGATTCATTTTATGCATTAATTAAAATACATGACTATTCTGTTTTGAGATTTGATAGTTTAGCAAAATCATTGCTTAATAAAGTGAAAAACGCATTTTATGAAAGATTAAATACCTATTTATATCACCTTAGATATATGGATAGTGGGTTTGGGTTTTGGCATCAAGATTGTGCAAGATATCAAAACCTTGTGGCGATAGAAAATGGAATTGCATATCGATTATCTATTACACTAAAATTATAAAGATTACTTTAATTTATATTTTTAAATTAAATATGGATATTCATGCACATTAATACTTCAGTTATACTTGTAGATAAGGACGATAATGAAATTGGAAGTTGCGAGAAAATAAAAGCACATAAACTTGGTCTTTGTCATCGTGCCTTTTCTATTTTTATATTCCGTAAAAAAAGCCATCAACTTCAGTTACTTATTCAACAACGTCACCCTAACAAATATCATTGTGGCGGCTTATGGACAAACACTTGCTGTAGTCACCCTTTTCCAGGAGAAGAAACAAAAAATGCTGCGAAAAGACGATTATTTGAAGAGATTGGTATTAAAACTGAACTCACATTTGCAGGTAAATTTCATTATATTGTAAATTTTAATAATGGTATGACAGAAAATGAATATGATCATGTCTATGTTGGCTTATTTAGTAAAAATAAAATAAATATCAACAAAAATGAAATTTCAAATACTACATGGATAGCAATCGAAATACTGGAACGAGAAATAGTTGAAACACCTGAAAAATATACGCCTTGGTTTATCGAAGCATTTTCAATTGCATTAAACTATATAGACCAAACTTGAAGGGTTAAATTAAAATAATTAACTAAGCCACTAGTTTTTAGCTAACTATATAGCTGATGTATTCTTTATTTAAGCTACTTAAAGAGGTTCAAATAATAACGTGAATGAGTTTTCTGGTATACCAGTAAAGCTTGTTCTTTTTATCGGAACATTATAAAAATTACTAGGTAGTGAAATTTCAAACTTCCTTAATAAGCAACATATCGCGATTTTTTGTTCTAATATTGTAAAATTTCTACCTGAACATAATCTAGGTCCTGCTCCAAAAGGTAGAAATGAGAATTTATCATGCCTATTATTTTTACAAAATCTATGAGGATTAAATCTACTAGGTTCGTTCCAGCTATCATCATTCATATGTATTGCATGTATATTAATAATTAGAGAAATATCAGATCTTATATAAAATCCTCCTAATTGCGTATTCTGGGTAATTGTTCTTGCATTTTGATTTGCAAGCGGTGAATAAATACGTAAACTTTCCAAAATAAAATTTTCTAACAACTCAAATTTTTGAAATTTTTCATAGGAAGAACCATCTGCTTCTTTCATTTCCTGATCGATATCAGGAAATAATTTTATAGATTCATCCCTAATTAATTTTTGATACTCACTATATTTTGCTAAATGATATAGAGCGCCACCTAAAGAAACCTGAGTTGTTTCATAACTTGATAAAACTAATGTAATAATGTTATTTCGCAATTCGTCTTCAGTAAGTTTTTCTTCTCTATTCCCATTAATTAACTTCTTTAATAGATTTTCATCGGCATCGATTGGTTTATTATGCGAATACTTATCCCTCATGATTTTAACTAAATTATCAATATATTGAATACTTTTATCTAATTTTTTATTGGTTTTTGTTGGTAATCTATTTACCAATGGGAAAGCAACCCTTAGAGGATTAAAAATTTCACTAATGATATAGTCCATTGCTTCTATAGCAGCATTAGAAATTTCTTTTAAATGATTAAAATTAAATCCAAACAAAGTTTCTCCAGCAACATCTAAAGAGAAAGCTTTAAGCCATCGGTTAAGAAATATTTTAGATTTTACCCCATATTGTATTGTTTTCTTAATCTGCTCTGTTAATTCAAGACTCTTTCTGCACATCGTTGGAAAATAAACATTTGTCGCAGTTAATTGTTTATGTATTATTTCTCTAAGCCTTTTCCAGTTACTACCGTTAGAAAGAACTATATTATTATTCCCTACCCATTTGTAAAAATAGGGCATATTAAGATCAATGGGGTTACTTTTTGCATAAATATCAATTTCTTTTGACACTTTCTTTGCAAGGTCACTAGAAGTAATAACTATTGCGGGACGGTATCCCATGAACATAAGATAGATATCTCCAAATTTTTTCATTCTTTCAATGTCCATGTCTCTCAATAAAGTACTTTTTCTAATGATTATGTCGTATAAAAGCTTAAAAAAACCATATTTTGGTATTTCCTTTTTATTATTTAAAGCTATGGGTGAAAAAATATTTTGTATACTTTTTTCATAAATTAGAAAAGATATGTAAAATGAAAAAAAAGCATTTAATAAAGAAAAAATTAATAATGATAAATTACTTATTTTAAGAAAATAAATGGCGATACAAGTTAATAACAAATAAGATATAATAAAAAATAAAATTGAAATATTTTTTTTATAGTTTAGGATATTTTTATTTATTTTAATGAAATTGGTTGTATTTTCTTTAAAAGGGCAGTTCGACATTTTATATCATCCTAAAAATAAGCATACAGTATGTCGAAATCCAGAAGTTATGGAATCCACTTTATGTATACAATGAGAGTTCATTGCTAAAATGGAATGATTAGGCTGCCTAATTTTATATGGTTTCTGTTCAGCGTCATATATTGTTAAGACCCCGCCAGTGTATTTACTACTTGTGCGCATTAAAATTCCACATAAGTAAGAATCATCACTTTCTTTATCAGAGTGTTCTGAAATGAAGTCTCCAGTCGTCATTATATTAAGTTGCATTCTAAGAATTTCTACTTTCTTGCCAATATAATTACTTACTTTTTTAATTAAGGAAGAATGATTAATAATTGTTAGAATTGCTTGTGAATATGGAGATTTTGTTATTTGAGATATTCCCCCTTCTCTTACAATAAATCGATGTAGATCAAGAGAAAATTTAATACTTTTCAATCGATCCACTCCTTTTATTATATGTTCTAACAAAATAGGCTGACATGAGATTTCGTTGATTATAGAATCGATTTCCTTCCATTGTGATTCTGAAAAAACATTATTTATGTAGCTAAAAGCAACCTGTTCTGTATTTATGAAATCCACTTTCATCTGGGTCACCGATTAAAAATTCTATAAATTCTCTATACCAAAAACTAACTTTTTAATTTATTTTTCTAAGCATTGATACTACCTAAACTTGGAGCTGGTAATAAGGGCGCTTGTTCTTCGGTATAAGAGCGACATTTAAAAAAACTACAAAAATATGATCCCCAAGTTTTAGGTTCAGCACTATCTGGATTTGCTTGAACAGCACTAATGGCATTTGGTTTAATTCTATTGATAAAACGCCATAATAAGCCAATAAAACTAATACCTTCTCCAATTAATAAACCAGAAGCAATTCCATATAAGGCTGCATCAGTCTCAAATCCTAGAATGGCAGCTGCAGCAACACCTGTAGACATTCCCACTATAGAGGTCATCGTAGACCCTTTATTGTCACGCAAGACTCTTAATATCTGATTAACACCATAACGGCCTGTTTGCGCAACCGCTCCAAATAAAATAATGGGAAGCAATTTAGGTACTAATTTTTCCTGTTCACCTTTTATATTAAGAATATTATATAAAGATTGAGGATAAAAATTCACGAATAAGCAGGGTGGAATAACAAATATGAAAGTTGTGATTAAACCATTTTTTGCCGCTCTGCTAGCAGTATCAAACTCTAAAGAACCCATTAACCTACCAACATGGTAGCTAACGGCTTGGGCAAAGGCCATCCCAAAAATGAAAGTTAAAAAATTCATTTGCATTGCGTATGAGAAAGTCCCTTGTTCGCTAACTCCTTTTAGACCAGCAAAAATGCTTAGAGCAAGAATCATTGAAACTTCTACAAACCTCGTAAGTGCCAAGGGACCACCTACCGCTATAAGTGATCCTAGCTCTTGCATTAATTCTTGATATTTAACCTTAGAAAACAAAGGAATATCTGCATATTTCTTCCCCAACGAAACATAAATAACAGAACCAATTGCTGTTAGATAGGATTCAGCATTATATCCCCATGCAATACCTGGTAACCCTTGGGGCTGAATTCCAAAGCCACCTCTTGAGAACCAAATTGCCAATCCTGTGCCAATGATAAAATTTACACCGCCTATATACATTGCTGGTTTAGAATCTCCTTTAGCATATAATATCTGTCCAATACATGCGCGTAATGCTAATGGTGGTGCGGACAGAGCAAAAACTTTTAAAAAGCTTGATGCTAACTCTGTTACTTCAGGAGATTGATGTAATCCTTGTATTATCTTATCTGAGAAAAATAAGGCAAACCCCGCAGGAATAGAGACTATAATGCTTTCAATAAGGCCCGCCTTGAAAATATTCCCTAATTTAATTTGTGTATTATTAATATCTTCAATTGGAGCATTGACGGATTCTAATCTTTGTAACTCCCCGAAAAATGGACTGATGCGGATCCCAACTGAGGGGACGGGCGAAAACGCTAACTGCATAATTGTAGATGTGTACGCTTGAAATAAAATACTTGCTGCAGCATAAGATTCATCGTCTTTTAAGTGTATTGCCATAACGCCAGTTGCTAATAACTCAATACTGAATGTAAAAGACGCCGCCATAGGCAACGTCTTGATAACAATAAACTTAAAATCTTTAAAAAAATCTTTTAGTAATTGATGCATAATTATTATCCTTATAATCTTTAATAAATTAAATTTTTCTAAATTGATTAAGAGATTAGTTTTAATCGTATAATATATAAAAAATATAATTTTTTATATTAAGCAGGTAAAATAAGCTATTTATATTAGATAGGGTAAAGACGTTTTTTTTAATTACTAACATTTTTAACTCCTTTTATTGTAATTTTCCATATAATTTTAGTTATTAATTAAATTATAATTTATATTTGTTGCATTAGCTATGTTTTTTACTAATCGACATTAAAATTTAATTCGTATATGTCTTACCTTTGATTAACAAATATTGTTTATTTTTTTACCTAAATGGTATAAATGGTATAAATGCGATCCACTCAGTTAATCAAGTCTTTGGTATAATAGATAAATTCTGGAAACCAAATTTGTTTTTAATGGATTAATTTTAAGGTTTTTAGCGCTTCTTTATCAGTTTTCAAGGTTGAAGATCAATCTTTTTAAACAACTGAATGAGTAGGCTCAGCCTAAAGCAGGGATTTAGCTTCTATGACTTCATCAGTTTTTCTTCAAGTAAATTTACATCACTTCTATAACGACTTGTTATTTTCCGAACAATACTGCCACATCTCGGGATTAGTTTTGTATTGTTGTGCGGTATTAAAAGTATGAGCACGACTCACCGATGGCCTGTATTATTAGCGATGCTTATCGTTATATTTATTGCAAATGTCGATGCAACTGCTGTCAATTTAGCATTGCCACAAATGACAACGACATTTAAGTTAAAAGATTGGATGGTTGAATGGGTTATCAATGGTTATCTTATCAGTTCAGCTTGTTTTTTTGTTATTGGGGGTAGATTAGGGGATTCTTTTGGTAAGTGTAAAATTTTTATTATCGGGTTAACTATTTTTATACTTTCATCCTTATTAGCTTGTCTCGCAACAAATAGTTTTGAAATTATATCAGCCCGAATTATTCAGGGGTTTAGTTTTGCATTGACTTATCCTATGAGCATAATCATTTTATCTCAGGTATTTCCAAAGAATAAACAAGGTTTAGCTATGGCACTAGTAGTCAGTGCTTCAGGTTTCTCTATAGCTGCAGGTCCTATGGTTGGCGGATTATTGTTACATTGGCTGAATTGGCGTGCAATTTTTGCTATTAATATTCCATTGGGGCTAATAGCTATCTTAATTCCATGGTTGATTGTCAAAGATAATCCTGAAGCAAGGGATAATCAGTTCAAAGATATAACTGGAAGTTTATTATTAATAGGTAGTTTATTTTATTTTATTTATACCTTAAATCATCTGGCAGACGTTAATACAATTAAAAAAATAGGGCAACTAAGTATCTCAGTTGCTCTCCTTATTTGTTTTTTCCATCACGAAGGCAGAGTTGATCACCCCTTACTTAACAAGAAGATATTTAGTCACAAAAATTATATTTTTGCGAATATTATTCGTATGTTTTGCCAATTTATCTTTATTGGCCTTTTATTTATTCTCCCCGTCACTTTACAAAATATCTATGCAATCCCTCCTTTAAAAATTAGCTTACTCCTTCTACCTTTAACGATATTAATGGGTATTGGTTCGATTGGAGTAGGGAAGTGGATTGCTCAAGTTAACTCTTTACTTCCTGTAACCTTAGGCTGCCTAGTCATGCTAATAGCTTGTATGTGGCTATCTTTTATGCCTGCCTCTTTATCTAATATTTATTTAGAAGTAGGCTTGTCAATGGTTGGTATTGGATTTTCATTAGTATTTCCAGGGTTGAATAATATCGCATTAACGGGGCATAAACCTAAACTTAGTGGTCAAGCATTTGGCTTATATTATACAAATGCAACACTAGCTGGTGCAGTGGGTATCAGTATTTCAGCTTGGATATTGAAATTTTTTTCACAATGGCATGCTTTGAAAACTCCAAAACTTGTTCCTTTAGCATCTGGTTTAACGCCAATTAATCTTAAATACTACTCAGCTAATATGATTAGTACATTACATCAAATCTTTCATAGAGGTTGGTCAGCTTTATTCTGGTTTTATTCATTATTAATGTTGATCGCTTTAATATTATCTTTGTGGAAATATCGACCAAATATTGGTCCAGCGATTTTTTGTCAATTTAATTGAATATTTGGTTATGGGATAAACTCCAAAAGAAATGGGGTTAATATTTCATACATACTGAAGAAGTGCTTTTTCATCTATAGCTTTCATTTTTAGATACTAACTAAACATCTGTATTCATATGGCCGATATACTCGATATCAGTAAAACCAAAAAAATCTTAACTGAGTTTGCTAAGATTAGAGTGGGAAAAATTTCATAGTCCTAAGAATCTATCCATGGCCATTGCGGGAGAAGCAGGGGAGTTACTAGAAATATTTCAATGGTTAACAGAACAAGAATCTATTAATATAAAAAAAGATCCTGTTATTAAGGAAAAAGTTAGTCATGAAATAGCTGATATTATCTTATATGTCATACGTATAGCTGACCAGTTAAATATTAATCTTAACGAGGCAGTTCTTCATAAGATTACAATTAATAATAATAAATACCCTGTAAATAAGGTGAAAGGAAGCGCTAAAAAATACAGCGAATATCATTCCTAAGACTTTATATGATGAAATTATCTAGCCCTAGAAAAAAAATGCCTTTGATCTTCCCAATCGCTTTGATTTTATACGAATTGCCGTTGTATTTTGCTACCAATATGATTTTACCGGCTTTGCCCCAGATTAGTCAGTCATTTGGCATCAAAACTAATATCGCTAAATTAACGGTGGCTATCTGGTTTTTAGGCGCTTCGTGTTTTCAAGTTATTTTAGGCCCATTAGCTGAACATCTGGGCCGTAGAAAAATTTTGTTAACCGGCGGTGTGTTTTTTATTGCGTCAACTGTGTTATGCGCTGTCACAAGCTCTATCGGAGTATTTTTATTGGCTCGGTTTATCCAAGGATGTGTTGTGAGCAGCATTTTGGTAGCAGGCTATGCCACGATTCACGAGTTAATGAATAGTGAGCAAGCTATTAAAACCTTATCTTGGATGGGCAGTATAACTGTCTTAGCGCCTGCAATAGGTCCCTTATTAGGTAGCTTTTTATTAACCTGGTTGAATTGGAGAGGATTATTTTTTCTTTTAGCCGCTATCGCTTGCATTTCAGTTATTTTATTGTACCTAACCATGCCCGAAACGGTCATTAAAATCAAAGAAAAAAAGCACATTTCTTGGCATAAGGTAATAAAAGAATATAAATCGGTATTGATTAACAAAATGTTCTTAGCTTACACCCTCCCTTTTTGCGTCTTGTTTGCTGTTATGATGCTATGGGATACGCTCAGCCCATTTTATCTAATTCACTGGCTTGGCTTAAGTATAATACTGTTTGGATGTTTACAAGCTATAATCTACGCTGGTTTTATTATCGGCACCAATCTTGTTCGTTGCTTCATTCCCAAACTGGATCAAGTTATTCGACAAGGCTTAAAGGCTAGTGCTGTCTTTGCCAGCTTAACCGCTTTATGTTTTGTGCTAATACCTCAGCATTTCAAAATAGTTATTTTCTTTTTATCGTTATTTATGCTAAGTACTGGACTAATTTTTTATACCTTGCACCGTAAGGCTATAGAAGCATCGAATGTATCTGCGGGTATTAAGATAGCTGTATTTTCTAGCGCTATGAATTTATTCGGGTTTTTTGGAAGTCTTCTAGCAAACACCATACATTTGTCGAATTGAAGCCTATGATTATCCTAAAAACAAAACGTTTAATACTTAGAACTTGGGAAGAACAAGATCTTGATCCCATGTCGGCAATTAATCAAGATCCTTTAGTCTGTGAATTTCTACCTAAAATTGGAGATCGAGCTGCAACAAAAGCTTTAATTCAACGTTTTATTAATCACTATGAAAAGTATGGTTTTACAGCATATGCTATAGAGTTAAAATCAAATGGCGAATTTATTGGTTTTGTAGGGTTGTTAGTTGTTTCATTTGAGGCACATTTCATGCCTGCAGTTGAAATTGGTTGGCGATTAGGTTCTCAACACTGGGGGCAGGGTTATGCTACGGAGGCTGCAAAAGCTATAGTCGATTTAGCTTTTACTACACTGAAGTTAGAAGAAGTTGTTTCATTTACCGTAGAAAATAATATAAGATCCCGTCGGGTAATGGAGAAGATTGGTATGCATCATAATTCACACGACGACTTTGATCACTCAAAGTTACCAAAAAATAGCCCGCTTAGTCGACATGTTTTATATCGACTAAGTCGGAGCGAGTAAATAACAAGAAAAAGAGAATATGATTAATCCAAATATTAAATTTCCCCTGGATAATATAGCCCGGCTGTGCTTTTTAAAAAACATTGTAAAGAACCCGAACGTTATCGTAGGAGACTATACCTACTACGATGATCCAGAAAATGTTGAGAACTTTAACAAAAACGTGCTATATCACTTTGACTTCATTGGCGATAAGCTGATTATCGGCAAATTCTGCCAAATAGCCACCAATGTACGCTTCATTATGAATGGAGCTAATCATGCAACCAATGGTTTTTCGAGTTTCCCGTTTCGTGCGTTTGGTAGTGAATGGCAAG
Organism: Candidatus Aquirickettsiella sp.; assembly: GCA_049283295.1. Classification (GTDB taxonomy): domain Bacteria; phylum Pseudomonadota; class Gammaproteobacteria; order Diplorickettsiales; family Diplorickettsiaceae; genus Aquirickettsiella. The sequence continues at coordinate 1,213 of JBAPVR010000009.1, read as the reverse complement.
ATGTGCCGCTTACACCAGATTATAAAGGAGACACCATCATCGGCAATGACGTTTGGATTGGCTATGATGCGATGATCATGCCTGGAGTAAAAGTGGGTGATGGAGCCATCATTGCATCAGGAGCCGTTGTAACCAAAGATGTAGAAGCCTATTCAATTGTTGGTGGTAATCCTGCTCAATTGATTCGCAAACGATTTGATGATGAAACGATTCACAAATTAATCAATCTAGCTTGGTGGAATTGGTCATTTGAAAAAATTACCTCTAATGCAAAAGCAATTGCTGAAGGTAATGAGTCTGAAATAATATAATTGAAAAAAAAATAAAAGGAAAATTTTTCCATGAAAATAAAAAAATATCTATTTCCTATTTTTATATTGGTCTACCTAATCTTTACAATCGTTAATATGAGTATAGTTTATATACATAATCATTTTCGAAATACTTCTTCCATTAGCTGTTCCACATATTGGTCTAACCAGGATTGCTATCAAAAACTGATTCAGAAGATACATAATGCGAAGCACTTTATTTTAATTCAACAACCTAACGTTTTAGAGAATGGAGAGGATGTTATCAATGCATTATCAGAAGCCGAAAATAGAAAGATCTTAGTAAAGTTTATTTCGGACAAAGATCTTAAAAAATATAATTTTCCTCTTTTTGATGATGAAACTAGGCTTTGGATTGATACTAAACCTGAGTCTTATGAGGAAAGAGGATAAAAGTTATGTTGTTTATTGAGCTAGCATAACTTTTTGATTAGTAGAGATTTTTCATAGTAAAAACACGAAAAAGTGCTTATTTTTAGGGTTAAAAATCACTACCGATAAGAAAGATTATCGGATATGTTTCCCGGGTTTTGAATGAGAAGAGACTGTCTTTTCCGTATAATGGGCAGCATATTGAGCTAGTAACTCTCGTATCATACTCTGATAATTTGTATGATGCTTTTCAGCCTCACCCTTAAAAAATTCAAGGCTTTCTTTAGTTAAAGATAAAGTAATTTTTTTAGTTTCAGTTTTTAATACTAACTGATGAGGTTTTGGCAAAAAATCAGGAATTATTTTGATTTTTCCAATTGGTTCATCAGTATAATTAATTCTTTTGGTTTTTTTCATAAATGCGTTTCCCCTTTCTCCAATAACCTGCTCCAATAAGACGAATATTGTTGAAACGATACGTAAACCTAACGGTCATTATTTTTTCATTA
>JBAPVR010000008.1:0-1524 GCA_049283295.1 Candidatus Aquirickettsiella sp. | reverse complement strand
GGTTCAAGCCGCGACAAAATCTCGGTGGCTCGAATGCGGGTCAAGAAGCCACCCGTCCGCCTCGGCGATGACACCCCGCGCATCAAGGGCGTGGAGACCACAACCTGGCGCGTCAAGGCCCAACTGGTCGCGGAGCAACTGGAAGGCGACCACGACATTCACCTCTTGATCGCCGTCCCCGGCGCTCCATCGCACACGATGATCGTCGAGTTCCCCGACGCGAGCTGCGAGGGCGTCATGAGCTCGCCGAAGAAGGCCGAGATGAGCTCAGCCCGGAGCGCGCTAGTGAACGCCTGTGGCGACGCGCCGCCCGCGCCCTCGTTCAAGCACCTCCAAGGGAGGGCGACGATCACAGGGGTTGGGTTCTATGACACTCGCCACGGTCAGACTGGGGTCGCCCCGCATGCAGTCGAGCTTCATCCGGTGCTCGGCTTCTTGGCGTCCAGCTGCAGGCCAGCCAGGTGAGCCAGTTCAAGACCACCCCGATCGCCTCGCCGCGAGGAGAAGAGGCGGGACAAAACCGTACAGGTGCGTTGCTCCTGCTTTCACGCGTGAGTTCGGAAGCCTGACTGGCTAGTGGGAGCGTCTGCCGAAGTAGCTGCGTCGGACGAGAAGCGGCGCCTTGCATGGAAAGCAACGGCCAGGCGGGCCGGCATGGAGCCGGGAAAGCGCTTGGGAATGGCGACATTGGGGGCCTCTGCCGGCTCTCGTCCGGGTCTCGTTAACAGGGACTTTGACCTTGACCCTGGCGGCTAGAGTCCAGTAGGGGCTCGGAGGTCGGGAGCGTCGGCCGCGGAGAGTAGACGCGGTAGGCCGAAGATGTCCTCGGTGGCACGGAGCAGTGAGTAGTGGCTTACCGTCGATTCAACCACTGTTCCCGGGTGGACTGAGGGTGAGACCACGATGTTCGGAACCGGTGTGTCCTCGTCCCATACCACGACAACCGCGGTGTGTCCCTGCCCGTAGAGGCTGCTGGCGATAGTGTTGGCCATCAGAGTCCTCAGGTAGACGTCACCGGTAGCGACGCCGCAATCGTGGGTGTCGTTGCAAAGGTTGGGGGCGATGAAGCTGAAGTTGGGCAACGTACGGGCCCGGAGATCGTCGATGAAGGCGCCTGAGCTATTTGATCCCATTGGGACGTCATCGGCGCTACACGCCTGGCGATCACTGCCGCCCCACATGTAGAGGGCAGGGTTGTGCTTGGGGACATAGGTGGTGCCGCTGTTGCTGCAGTTACCCGACATTCCCTCGGCGTAGGACTTTTCGGTGAGACCCGCGGCACGGACTTGCCGGAAGAGATTGTCAACGGTGACACTCACCGAACTCGACGGTGCACAGTCACAGGTGAACGGGTCCAGACGAGAGTCGCCAGTACGGATGCCGGTAGTCAGGGCGATGTAGTTCGGTAGCGAGTTGTACTGACCGCCGGCGTCGTTCCAGTGGGCAGCGGTCGCGCAGTGTTGGGCCAGAGCGGTTTCGTAGGGGGCCGATCCACTACCGATGACCGAGCCGTAGCTCTTGTTC
>JBAPVR010000007.1:0-1615 GCA_049283295.1 Candidatus Aquirickettsiella sp. | reverse complement strand
CCCACGCGCCGACCAGCGGGGTGATGTGCGGGCGTCCGTCCCGTCGCACGGTGGTCAGCTAGTAGAGCTCTGCTGCCCCAAGGGCGTCGCGAACCTGCTGCCAGCTGACCGGTTCGGTTGCTTCACTGAATCGCGTGTCGAGCTTGCCGATCGTCATACCCATACCGACCGTGTGACGGCGCCCAACTCATCGCGAAACGGCATTCCAGCAGACAAAGTTCGAGGCAATGTCAAGGGGCTAGTGCAACGTTTAGGCGGCTTGGCTAATCAGGGCGGCTAGGCGCTGGGCTGGTGTGTCGAGGTCCAGGGTGGGTCTTGGGCGGGTGTTGAGTTTGTCGGCGACGCGTTTGAGGTCGGCTTTGGTGTAACCGGATAAGTCGGTGCCTTTTTCGAACCAGAACCGCAGCAGCCGGTTGGTGTTTTCGTTGGTGCCGCGCTGCCACGGCGAATGCGGATTGCAGAAGAACACCGGGGCGTTGAGGTTGAGCTGGATGTCTTGCCAGTCGGCCATTTCGCTGCCGCGGTCCCAGGTGATCGAGCGGCGCAGATGCTCAGGCAGCTCACTCATCGCCTCGATCATCGCAGCGGCCACCGTCTCTGCGGTGTGGTCGCCGGGCAGGTGCAACAAGATGGTGAACCGGGTGCTGCGTTCCACCAGGGTGCCGATCGCAGACTTGTTGCCTTCGCCCATGATCAGATCGCCTTCCCAATGCCCGGGCACTGCGCGGTCGGCGGCCTCGGGTGGGCGGTCGCTGATGGTGAACACCTCGGCGCCGTAAACCCCGGTGCGGCGCTGTCCACGCGGTTTGCGTGTCGAGCGTTTCGTGGACAGGCATTTGTGCAGATCGGCGCGCAGACTGCCACGAGTCTGCACATACAGGCACTGGTAGATCGTTTCGTGGCTCACCTGCATCAGCTTGTCATCGGGGTAGTCGTGGGCCAACATCTGCGAGATCAATCTAGGGCTCCACCCGTCGTCCATCCAGGTTTCGATCATCGAGCACAACCGGTGATCGTTGAGCCGGAAGTCTTTAAGCCGGCGAGCTTTCCGCGTCGCACGGGCATGGGCCATCAGGGCGTGATAGTCCCCATCAGGCAGACAGTTGCGGCGGTATTCCCGCCAAATCACCGAGCGGTCGCGTCCGAGGCGCCTGCCGATCTCGGCGAAGCTTAAGCCCGCGTCGCGGCCGCGCATGATCTCGACACGTTCTTCAAAGCTGAGCCGATGCCCTCGACCTCCGGGCCGGTGCAGATCTCCCGGGCTGGCCAACCCGCCCAGACCGTTGGCGCCGTTGCGTAGTTTCATCGCCCCAGCGTCGTGCCACCAGTGCCAGCCGGTGCGGCGCGACACACCCAGCCTCACCGACGCCTCTGTCGTGGCCACACCGAGGCAGACCAGATCGAAGAACTCCCGCTTCACCGCCCTCGAAACCCGAACCCCAGACGTCACCGCAACCTCCTAAATCATCAGATGTTGCACTGACCGTATGAATCCGCCCGAGTAGAGGCCTGCTGGAATGCCGTTTCGGCGATGAGTGCACTGTGACCGGTTCCACACGTTTTCGCGGCTCACCGCGGATTTTGAGAGACTGGCGCTATGAGTACGACTAAACAC
>JBAPVR010000006.1:0-2052 GCA_049283295.1 Candidatus Aquirickettsiella sp. | reverse complement strand
CTTTCGCGTTTCCTGCTCCCAAGAATCCCATGGGATTCTGCTCCAAAATGCGAAGATCAATGCCGCTCTGGCTGGTTTCTGGTGCGCTTTCGGCCTTTGCACCGGAGCAAGCACGGCTTTTTTATCGGGCCGGCTCGCGAGGAGCGGAGTGCTGCATCGTCCGCTACTCCCGCGCGGCCGTCGTGGAGCCATATGATGAACATGACCCGTGCGAGCCACCGCGGTAGCGTTGACGGCAACGGTCAGGTCCGTCGCGTCGATCAGCGTCGCTCGGTGCCGATCGGCGTAAGGCGGCGCGGTCAGACTACGGCGACGAAGCTGTCACGCCCACGGCGGATCGTCGATCTCCGGTCAGAAGCGGCCAGGATGATCGAATTGATCTGCGAGCTGTTCCCGCTCTGCCGCAGCATCACGGGAGATGGTCTCCGGCAGAGCCTCTTCCGGCTTGGTGAATTGATCCCGCTTGAGACCCATGAGGTGGCATCGGGCACCCAGGTGTTCGACTGGACGATCCCGAAGGAATGGAACATCAAAGACGGCTACATTAAGGATGCGGGAGGGAGCCGGGTCGTCGACTTTCGAGTTAATAACCTGCACGTTGTCAACTACAGCGGGCCGGTAAACGGGCGCATGTCGCTCGGCGAACTTCGCCCCCATCTCCATTCGCTCCCCGAGCACCCCGACTGGATCCCCTATCGCACCACCTACTACGCGGACTCCTGGGGCTTCTGCCTGTCGCACCGACAGCTCGAAAGCCTTGCGGACGCCGAATATGAGGTGGTTATCGACTCATCGCTTCGCGACGGATCTCTCACTTATGGTGAGTGCGTGCTCCACGGCCGGGTCGAGGATGAATTCCTGATATCGACTCACGTCTGTCATCCATCGATGTGCAATGACAACCTGTCGGGCATCGCGGTCGCCACAGCGCTCGCTCGCATCTTGGCACTCAATTCGCATCGCTACACTTACCGCTTCCTTTTCGTGCCGGGGACCATCGGTCCGATAGCATGGTTGTCGTGCAATCAAGACAAGGTCAGTCGGATCAAGCATGGACTCGTCTTGGCCTGCGTCGGTGACCGGGGATGCATCAACTACAAGCGCAGCAGGCGCCTCACTGCCGACATCGATAGGGCCGTCGAGCACGTGTTGCAGACTAGGGGAGCTCCGTTCAAAGTCTGTGACTTCTCGCCCTACGGCTACGACGAAAGACAGTTCTGTTCGCCAGGGTTCAATCTTCCCGTCGGAAGCTTCCGGAGGACTCCGCATGGTCAATACCCGGAGTATCACACGTCGGCCGACGATTTGAATTACGTGTCGCCCGCACACCTTGCCGATTCGCTCGGCACGCTGCTCGAGGTGATCGATCTTTTGGAGGGCGACGTCAAATTTCTCAATCCTAGCCCTATGGGGGAGCCCCAATTGGGACGGAGGGGACTTCTGCCGGCAGCCAGCGAGAGGGAACAGATGGCGTTGCTGTGGATGCTCAATCTTTCGGACGGCACGAACAGTATTCTCGATATTGCCGAGCGCTCTGGCTTATCCTTCGAAGAGCTTCGTTGTGCCACTGAGCTCCTCGTCAAGTGCGACCTGCTGAAAAACTGCGCGAAGGTCGATAGCTAAGGCCATTCAACGGGCGTGCACGAGGTCGGTCATTCTGACCAATTCGGCCAGCGACTTTGCGCGCATCTTGCGCAAGGCGTTGGCACGATGGACCTTCACGGTCACCTCGCTCAAGCCCAATTCGGCTGCGATTTGCTTGTTGTGTTCTCCGGCCGCTACTCGCGTGACCACGTCTTTCTCACGTGCGCTGAGCGACTCAAACCGCTCCCTTAGACTCGAGCTTGATTGTTCCTTCTCGCGGCGCATCTCATCCTGCTCTAGTGCGACATAGACGGCATCGAGAACGTCCTGATTCCGGTACGGCTTAGTCAGAAAATCGACGGCTCCCGCCTTTATCGCGCCCACGGCCATGCGGATATCCCCATGTGCAGTGAGGAAAACGATGGGCACGTGCAACCCAGCTCTCGCTAATTCCTCTTGAAGCTTTAG
>JBAPVR010000005.1:0-1772 GCA_049283295.1 Candidatus Aquirickettsiella sp. | reverse complement strand
CCGAGAGCCGGTCGGCCTCGATCGTCATCCAGTTCTTGAATTCGCCGGACAGTCCGGCGAGCGCCTTTTCCGCGCGTCCGACGGGATCGTCGAGGTCGGATTCGGGAACGCGCAGCAATACCTTGCGCAGCGGATTGGGCTGCGTGATCACGTGGTGATCGCCAAACGACTTGACCTGTATCGTCCCGGGCTTCGGTTTCATCATGGTGATCTCTCCAGGCCGGCGCTAGACGGCCGTACGCGCCTTGTCGAGCAGCGACGGCTGTTGCATGACTTCCACCTCGCCGCCGACGCGGCGCTCGGGGCCGATATAGGCGTTGTTGGTATTGCGGCGGCGGTCGGGGCCGAAATAGGTCTTGGTCTTGATGAAGGGGCGCGGGTTGGCGACGACGTTGAGAATGCGCTGGTAGAGTCCCTTGGCCGAGATCGGCTTCGCCAAGAACTCGGTGACGCCGGCATCGCGTGCGACGGTGACGCGGCGTTTCTCCGAATGCCCGGTCAGCATGATGATCGGCGCGTAGGGGTTGCCCTTCGATTCCGGCTGCCGGATCATCTGCGCCAGTTCGAGACCGTCGAAGATCGGCATCGACCAGTCGGTGATGACGATATCGGGCACGTAGTGGCTGTACATTTCGAGCGCGGTGGCGCCGTCCTCGGCCTCATAGGCCTCGCGCGCGCCGAACGAATGCAACAGCGTGCGCAGAATGCGGCGCATATGCGGATTGTCGTCGCAAATCAGAAATCGCAGCTTGTTGAAGTCGATGCGATACATGGTCCGGCCCGGCCAAGCAAAACGGTATACTGGTGTTAACCATATCGCGGCGCTCGTTAAGGAATGGTTGCGAAGCCAGCCTGTAAGGCCCGCGCGGATACCTGTGGCGTCACTTTTTTCCGGATAGGAACCCGGTTCAAGGTCTCCGGCCGGTCACCGGGCGGGCGTCAGGACCCGAACTGCTCGCGCAGGATGCGTTCCTCGAGGCTGTGACCGGGATCGAACAGCATCCGCATCGAGATCGTCTTGTCGGACAGCACCTCGACGCGTTGGACATCGCGCACGTCGTCATGGTCGGCGGCGGCCGCGACCGGACGTTTCTCGCCCTCGAGCACCTCGATGACCACGAAAGCGGAGTTGGGGAGCAGAGCGCCGCGCCAGCGGCGCGGGCGGAATGCGCTGATCGGGGTCAACGCCAACAGCGCGGCATTGATCGGCAGGATCGGTCCCTGGGCCGAGAGATTATAGGCGGTGGAGCCGGCAGGCGTCGCCACCAGGATGCCGTCGGCGATCAATTCCGCCATCCGCTCATGCTCGTCGATCAGGATGCGCAGATGCGCGGCCTGGTTGGTCTGGCGAAACAGCGCGACCTCGTTGATGGCGTGATGCAGATGCACCGTGGCGTGCACGTCGGTCGCGCGCATCAGGAGCGGATTGATCAGGGATTCCCGCGCCGCCGCCAGCCGCGTTTGCAGGTCGTGCGTGGTGTATTCGTTCATCAGGAAACCGACGGTGCCGCGATGCATGCCGTAGATCGGCTTGCCTGAGCGCATATGCCGGTGCAGCGTCTGCAGCATCAATCCATCGCCGCCGAGCGCCACCACGACGTCGGCCTCGTCGGCATCCTGATTGCCGTAGAGCTTGACGAGCTGCGCCAGCGCGGCCTGCGCCTCGGTGCTTGCGCTCGCGACAAAGGCAATCCGGTCGTATCGCTTGGGGGTGGCCATCGGACGACGAACTCATAAGGTGGCGCCGGATTACGCCGCGCTCGTCTATACAC
>JBAPVR010000004.1:0-1708 GCA_049283295.1 Candidatus Aquirickettsiella sp. | reverse complement strand
CTCCAGACGCCACCCTTGCGGTCACCGCCTCTTACCCGGCGGAAGCTTTCGGCCTCTATCCGCGCTGTTAGCAACCTCCTCTTATGGGCGCAGTAGGAACAGGCAGGGAGGACATGAGCGAACCGGTCGCGAAGGACCTTGATGAAGCGACGGAGCTTCGCGAGGTCATCGATGCACTTAGGGCCGACAATGGGCGGCTGCTACGGCTGTTAATAGCGGGTTTTGTCAGCGATGCTCGACCGGAGCACAAAGAGCTGACCAAGGTATTGACCCATCATCCCAAGTTGCGGAATTGGTTGGGCGCTGGGGAATTGAGGAATTTAAATGCCAATCAAAATCAATCACGCAAAGGGAAGACAGCGATAAAAGCTCGGTGCAGCCAACTACGATTAAAGCGCGGCATAGACGTGGAAGAAGGGGCAAGGGGAAGATGGGTTCTGGTCGTTGAGGTCGCTTCACTATTTGCAGAGCCGCTTAACTTCGGCTTCAGCCTCCTCGCGCGTGGGGTAAACCAGCCTGCCAATCCTGGTGACGCTCCCATCCTTGCCGATTGGTTCTAGATCGACGACGAGACACTTCTTATCGGATGCGCGAACGATCCACCAATTCGCGAGAGCCACATCAGGAAGGGCGAGGAGGAGAGCGCCTATCAATACAGGCCCGAATACACGAAAAGTCTGGTTCAACCGCCAATACTCCTCTAATCGCCACGTTTGTCCCTGATGACCGTATAGCATCAGAGAACCGCCAGCGCTTGAAATCAGCCGATAAACCCGCGCCCGGGGGGCGATGAATTTTGCGGGACTTTATTGTCTAGTGAGGGGAAGCGTTATTGCGGGTGCTCCGCGAGCCATCCGTAAGGGGAAATGGTGGAGGATCATCACCTGCGATAAGCATTGTGTCCCTTCCTAGAAGGGGGGAGCCAATGAAATCCCTCGCTATTGCTATGGCTCTTTGCACTTTGATTTCCAGCGCAAGCGCGGCTGATCAAACCTGTAAGGCAAAGGCCATCAAACAGAAACTTACCGGTGAAGCTCTCCTTAACTTCGTCAAGCAGTGCGAAACTGATGCCATGGTGGCATGCGCGAATAAGACTGCCGGCAAGCCTGACAGCGACACCCTCATGGACGCGTGTGTGGCGAATGCGCTTGGAGTGGGGCCTAGGTGGTGCGAGCCACATTATTGCAGTACGAACGCTGATTGCACTGGCGGTGCTGGATGTAAGGTTTGCTGGGCCGGACTTTGCGGACGGTAATAGAGCGGTTTGAAACAGCTCTGCCAGCAACTCATATGAATCGCCTAGCCGAGGGAAGATGAGACGATGATAGATGCAATACGCCGCGATTACCTGATCGCTAAGGCCCTGGCCTATTGTGTAGCCGCCATGGAGCGGCTGCCATTTTATCAGCGCGAATTGTCTGACCAGAAGGACATGCAGACGCTGTTCGACACCATAATAATCCCAGAGGCTGATCGTGAGCAGCTAAGGAGGGAAGCGAGGGAAAAATTTCCGCCCGACGGATGAGCGACTTCTCAAACCCAGCCTAGGCAGCAGCGGGGCATACGCTTTCCGGCATGAGTGTCCCGCCGCCAGCAATCCGGTATTGAGTGGCGCCCATGAGCGGAGAACCTGCATTCGATACAGCCCAGCTTTCGGGCTTTGAGCCGACATTAGATCGGTTAAGCAGCGCCGGGGACGTCACACTGC
>JBAPVR010000003.1:0-1668 GCA_049283295.1 Candidatus Aquirickettsiella sp. | reverse complement strand
CAAGGGCTCGGTCAGCCGCGGATGGATCGGCGTCCAGATCCAGCCGGTGACATCTGATATCGCCGACAGCCTCGGCATGAAGAAGGCGGAAGGCGCGCTGGTGGCGGAACCGCAGGCGAATGGTCCGGCGGCCAAGGCCGGCATCCAGTCGGGTGACGTCATCACCGGCGTCAACGGCGAGCCGGTCAAGGATGCCAAGGAACTCGCCCGCACCATCGGCGGTCTCGCGCCGGGCAATGCGGTCAAGCTCAACGTGCTGCAGAAGGGCCAGGAAAAGGTCATCAACCTCACGCTCGGCCAGTTGCCGAATACGATCGAGGCCAAGGCCGACACCGATAAGGAAGACAAAGGTGGCCTGAGCAAGGGAACCGGCGTGCCGAAGCTTGGCCTGACGGTTGCCCCAGCCAACAGCGTGGCCGGCGCCGGCAAGGATGGCGTCGTGGTCACCGAGGTCGATCCGAAGAGTGCTGCGGCCGAACGCGGTTTCAAGGAAGGCGACGTCATTCTTGAGGTCGCCGGCAAGAGCGTCGCCAGCGCCGGCGAGGTGCGTGAGGCGATCGACGCCGCCCGCACCGATAACAAGAACAGCGTTCTCATGCGCGTGAAGAGCGGCGGTTCGTCGCGCTTCGTCGCGGTGCCGCTGGCGAAGGGCTAAACGAGGACTAGATATCAGATGGAGGGTTTCGCCGGCATTCGTCGCCCCGCCGACGTCTCCTTCCGGGGAGCGGGTCCAAAACTCGCTCCCTCTGGCAACCTTCCAGCGGAACACGCCCCCCTCCGTCGGAAGGGCCTAAGGGCGGTGAGGTCCCCCAGCTTCACCGCCCGCTCTTTTCACTCGATCGCGAGTATAGCCGGCCGCCTTGCATGTGCAGGGCGGTCGCGCCATGGTGAGAGAAAGCCAGTTCCCGTGACCGCAACTGCCCCGCAAATGCGCCTGCTGATCATCGAAGACGACCGCGAGTCCGCCGACTATCTGGTCAAGGCGTTCCGTGAAGTCGGCCATGTCGCCGATCTCGCCAGCGATGGCAAGGAGGGCCTGTCGATGGCCGATGGCGGCGACTACGACGTGCTCGTGGTGGATCGCATGCTGCCCAAGCGCGACGGCCTGTCCGTGATCGGTGCGCTGCGCGATAAGGGCAATCACACGCCAGTCCTGATCCTCTCCGCGCTCGGCCAGGTCGACGACCGCATCAAGGGCCTGCGCGCCGGCGGTGACGACTATCTGCCAAAACCCTATTCGTTCGCCGAATTGCAGGCGCGCGTCGAAGTGCTGTCGCGCCGCAATGTCGGCCCGGCCGAAGAGACCACCTACCGCGTCGGCGATCTCGAACTCGACCGCCTGTCGCACCGCGTCGCCCGCGGCAAGGACGAATTGACGCTGCAGCCGCGCGAGTTCCGCCTGCTCGAATATCTGATGAAGCATGCCGGGCAGGTGGTGACCCGCACCATGCTTCTGGAAAACGTCTGGGATTATCATTTCGATCCGCAGACCAACGTCATCGACGTGCATATTTCGCGGCTACGCTCCAAGATCGACAAGGGCTTTGAGCGGCCCTTGCTGCACACGATCCGCGGCGCCGGATACATGATCCGTGATGGATTGAGATGAGCCGGTGGCGGTGATCCGCTTCGACCATCGCCCACCGCACTTGTGGCGTTGATTTCAGT
>JBAPVR010000002.1:0-42888 GCA_049283295.1 Candidatus Aquirickettsiella sp. | reverse complement strand
ACAGAAGGCATCACAAAAGTGGACTATGTCTTTACATGATTGGAGAGCTGCTATGAATCGATTCGCTATCGAATTCGAGGGCAGATTCTCCTAACTCGGCATTTACACAAAATGGTTTACAGGCTCGGGAGCAACACCGTCAATGGGTAGTAAGATGGAATAACGATAATCCTTTCAGTGCATTGGCTATTTTAAAATAGGCATAGTTATCTTCTCTGAGTTTCACCCGTAAGGCATGCTTATCTGCTTATCTCAAGGAACTCCTCGTCAAGTGCGCGCCAATCTGATTATGCTTATCGAAAAGAGTATAGTGTAAACTCGTTAAAAGTTCTTTATAAAAAGAATGAGTAATCTCTCTTCTACAAAATGAATAGTTTTCACATTTATTGGTTATTACTTCATGCAAGTTCTTTAGTTTTTCGAATTCATTTAAATCTTCGCCATCTAATATTTTTCTTAATTTTTGGATACCGCTAGGTGGTCTCGCAAAGAAAAGGTTTATTTTTTTTGTATTCCAATACTCTTTACTAACCAATTCTTTTAAATTGGATAAAACGTGTTTTAAATGATCTAAAATATCAGACTCAGGAGATTCAAAAGAGTTTATCTTTTCTTTATTCGATGTATCGAGCAACGCTTCATACTTATCCATACACTGCCCGATTGAAATCAGATCTTTTTTTAGTAGCACTTCACAAACCGTCGTGCATTGCTCGCCAGTGAGGTTTTTAAGGACATGTTTAAAATCAGAGGTACTTTTAATGATCGAAGGTAAGTCATCTTTTAGTGTTTCAAAAACGATAGCACGTTTCTCGTGAGTGAGGTTTTCAAGAACATCCTTAAAATTAAAGCCATTTTTAATGATCGAAGGTAAGTAATCTTTTAGTGTTTCAAAAACGGTCGTACGTTGCTCGCCAGTGAGGTATTCAAGAACATCCAGAAAATCAGGGGCACTTTTAATGATCGAAGGTAAGTAATCTTTTAGTGTTTCAAAAATAATCGTGCGTTGCTCGTCAGTGAGATATTTAAGAACCTTCTCGAAATCATAACCATTTTTAATGATCGAAGGTAAATAATCTTTTAATGCTTCAAAAATAATCGTGCGTTGCTCGCCAGTGAGGTATTCAAGAACATCCAGAAAATCAGAGGCACTTTTAATGCACGAAGCTAAGTCATTTTTTAATGTTTCACAAACTATCTTGCATTGATTTAGACTAAGTAGAATAAGAAAATATTTAAAATCATCAACGCTAAACAAACCTATAATATAATCTTTAATTCCATAGAGTACCGACCTCAATGCCTCATCACTGACTTCTGTAGAAAGTAGGATAAGATCCTCAGCGCTAGAAAGCACCTTTGCAATTTTTTCTGGGACTCCCGTTACCCTAAAAATAGCATCCACTTCTTTAGCACTTATTCCTCGCAATATATCTATTAATTCCGGAAGGTTCTTAACTGCTAAATTAATATTTAAGTCGCGCAAAATTTTTGTTGTAACGCTACGTTTTTCTTGCCCTAAATAAACATTATTGTGTAACAAACTTTGCAGATTTTCCAGTGCCTCTTGAAATGATTTTTTAATTTTTTCAATTCGAATTTCTTTTTGGTTAGTCGTGATGCGTATGCCGGCTAATGCTTCTTCGTTACCTGTTACTGTGTCTTGCAATTGTTTTCTACGTGTAGCTAAGCAAGTAGCCAGCATATTTTCATGATTTCTCTTTTTATTCGTATCATCCTTTCTAGGACTTGCTAACTGTATTAAGGTTTCGATTTGTGTTAAGACTTCACTGGGCACCTGTGTAGAAATATTTTTTGGTAAATTCAACCAATATTCATTAAAACTTTGAATCGCTGGATAGGCGCTACTTCCCGCATCTTTTTCTTGGCCTATCCCTTTTACACTATTGGCGAGTAGTGCTTTATTCAGTGTGTTAATCTGTCCAAGCAGCGTTTCCTTATCTTCTAAAATAACCTGATATTGATTTTTTATATTCCTGAGAGCCATTGTTTCAGGAGAATGATTGAATAGACGTTCTAAATCTTCATGGGTAAGATAAGCTAAGCTTTCATCAGCGCCTAATTCAAAATAAGCATTTGGAAGTTTATTAGCGTGCAGTATATCTTCCTTTGTTAGTAAGGAAACAGGTATTAAAAAATTACAATCTTCGCTAAGAACATAGCTTTTAATAACATCGCGCACATTTAATGAATCCAAATCTGGATAGCCATATAAGCCATCACATCCTATATTTGGCATTAAAAGACTAATAACAAGCAGTTTTTCTTTATTAGCAACATATTCCGCAATGTCGCATAAAAGTTGAGTTATTTCGTGATTCGGTAATGCGGTGTAAGATAATAGGCTGCCCTTGACTAAGTCCCAGTTAGCGTTGAGGAATGATTTAAGATTTTTTACCAGAACGTCCTCATTTTCCCTATCCTTATTAATGATTATCTCCAACGCTGTTATTACTTTCTGTATATAACTTAAAATAATATTATCATGGAGTCGAAGGGCTGTATTTCCCGCTCTATTTGCCGAGTAGGTGTTTTTTAAGTGATTTATCTTGTCTTCTATTGTTTGTATATTCATTGTTACCACGCTACTCCTGCACTTATAAGGAAAATTTATAACATTTATAAAAATTAATAAGAAAATTGTAAGCTTGTTTCCTTAAAACAATCTTAAAGCCAATTTAAAAAATTGAGGAAGTAGGGGGGTAAAACAAAGGAAAGAAAGAACTTGCTGCCGACGAGACAGGAGAGCAGGTAGTGCGAAATCGAGGAATTCGTGATAGGGGTGTTAACTGGTGCATAAGCAGGAGTTGGGGTGAGAGAGGGCCGACCCCTGTGTCCAGCCCAGAATGATGGGCCAGGGGCATGACCCGCCGGACGAATCAGAGCTCTAATATAAGTCGTATGATGCAAAACACATGTTGGGGGATACGACGGCCAACATTTTTCGTGAGCATAGCGACCCGCTTGGTTATTATATTTTTTATTATTTAAATAGAATTCCGCTTAACTTAACTTAATTAAGCAGGGTGATAACTACCTGCTCTGGTTGAGATTTTAAAATATCGATTTACTTTGATTTATTTAATCTTCATACGGTTTATTTTTTAAATTTTTATCAGTATTATTCACAAATAAATAATAGACAGTAAGTTGACTTTTTATTAAAAATAAATTAGTTTTATGTTATGTTTTAAATAATAATTTAAAAATTAAAAGGAAATTAAAAAACAATGAAATTATTAAAAAAACAGAATCATCTAATTTCTATAATAGAAAAACAAACAGTTGAATATTTAGAAAAAAACTCAATCAACATTCAGCAACATGTTTTATCTCGGCATAAGCGATCTAATGGAGAGACCTTAGAAGAGGCCACTGACAGGGGTGAGTATGACTATTGGTTAAGTCAAGAGGATATTGCCGACATTGCACGCTTAGAATACGCTAATTTTCATAAGCAAAATAATGTTGAAATTTCTGATTTTGAAATTGTTGGGTCTTTGCAACAATTAATTACGCAAACCGCTTCATTTCTAGTCAAAGCAAAAGAAGTCAGTAGCGCACGACACACCATGGTTATCAATATGGGTGCTATGCACTGGGTGACGCTGGTTTTTTCTTATCAGGATAGAGTTACTAGGGCCTATTATGTAAACTCACTAGGATCCTCGCTGCAACCAGAATATCATCCGCTTTTTCAAACATTCGAAGTAGAATTAATTGATTTGAGTCAATATTGTTACCCGCAACAAACCGATGCTTATAATTGCGGTCTATGGGCTTTAGAAAATGCAGCCGATATAAATAAAATGTTAGACGAAAATCAATCAATAGAGTGGTTGATTCTACAATTAGAACGCCCTAGAAATACGGCTTATTTCTCCGCAAGACGACAATCAATTTCCGAATTGTTGCGTGCCGACGTTGACCGTTACAGGAGAATAAGTCAGCAAGAGGAATCCATCGCGGCAAAAACCCCAACACAATCCATTGCTGGATTGCGAAGGCCCTTGGAATCTCCTCAGGTGCTAGAGCCCTTGGCAAAAAAAATAAAGCCATTAACGAAAGAAGAAAAAGTCGCTATGTCCCTTGAACTATTTGTGCATAAATTTATGCTTAATTTTATCAAACGATTGGGTCTTTATCATATTACCGCTAAAGAAAATAGAATTACTGAACAAGCGTTTAAAGCAGAATTAAAAACAGGAGCAACCGGAGCCTTAGTTGGGATAAGTACGGCACAAAGTATCGTGGGTTCAATTCCTTCAATCGTTGCCTCGGTGCGGACCTTGAGTAGTCAGTACTATCTTTCTAAAAGTAAGGCACAAAAAATTACCCGAATTTTTTCGACATTGACTGACGGTAGTTTAAATCGGCTGTTGTCTGAAGCTGGGGTGGAAATTTTTAAAAGTTACGAAAGCCAATTTATGCATGTGACGGACAAAGCAGGCGATAAGATGGCAATAGAAAAATTAGCTGAAGATGCAGGCGCTCGAGCATTAAATTACATCGCTGAAAACGCCGGACCTAATCAACTTATTTCAAATGAGTTAATAACACAAGGGGTGGTTTTAGGTAAATCAGAAAAATTTTTTGATCCGAGTTTTAAAAATGTACGAATCCGTATTTCGGGTAATAGAATCCAAGATGGTTATGGCAAGGCGATAAATACCGCAAATTTGTTCGAAAAAACCGGATTGTTTCTTCCTAGTGCACCAGAAAAGCCCCATAAATTTTACCGATTAAAGGATGCTTTGGATAGTTCAAAGTATGGTTATCGATACCCTTTAAACTGGGAGATAGAAAAAAAGGGCGAGCTGAAGAGTGAGTATCAAGAAAAATACCTGCAAGAAACCGTATTGCCCGACACAGAAAATCAATTTCAATATTTCTCTCGAAGGTATGAATATTTAGATTATCTAGAGACGTTTAGCATTAAGCAAACTGCGCAAGATATTTTACACAAAATTGCTTTACCGACTGAAGTTAAACGTGAGGAGTCTGTCATTAGCCCTAAAAAAGGACCTATTATTTTTAACTTGAGAAATCCGATAGAAAACTTTAGTGGCAGAAAAGAAGTATTGATCCAACTGCATAACTTAATCTCCGGTAAAAATATCGGCGTAGTGAGTCATTTATTAGCGAGTTTATCATTGGATTCAGCGGCTAAGCCGATACGATCAAGCCACTCACTAGCATCGCTGAGTGGATTAGGCGGTATTGGCAAAACACAACTGGCCTTGCGTTATGCTCAGCAGTATGCCGACATTTATGATCACAATGTGATTTGGATTAATGCGGAAACTAAGAATGATATCTGGCAATGTTTACGTAAATTAGCCACCCAATTGGATATTAATATAAAAGATAGTTATGGAAACCTAAAAGATACGGGTGAGTTGACGCAGGAGATTTATCATTATTTTTCAGCTGAAAAAAGCTTATTTATCTTTGACAATGTGGAAAATTATCAAGAATTTTCTGGTTTTTTTCCTAAAGTATTAAAGGGCAATACGCCGACCTTATTGATAACTTCACGTTATAGTAATTGGAAAAATATAGCGCCTGTATTATCGATAGATACCTTTACTGAACAAGAAGCACAAGAGTTTATAAAAACAGAATTATTGATTGAAAACGATCAACAAGATGGCAAGATAAGAGAATTAATGATCTTGTTACAGGGCCTACCCTTAGCCTTACAACAAGCGGTTGCTTATATTGATGTGCAAAGAAATGTAAATAATGATTATCGTATTAGTGATTACATAAACCAATATAAGCTTAAGTCTCAAGAAATTCTTAATTTTGATTTCTTTAACTATAGCAATGATCCGTATGCCAAAACAGTTTTCCTGACCTGGCAAATAACACTGGATAAAATAAAGCAAGATCTTCTAATAGGTGAAAAAGCCTTGGAAATTTTAAATATCATGGCCTACTTGCATCCTGATAGCATTGCTAATGCCTTATTTTTGCCTTTAGAAAACCCTGAAAAATTGGTCAGTGCCATTCACTTATTACGTTCATACTCGATGCTTAATCAGCAAAACCAACCGGATATTTCAGTTATTCATCGCTTAGTACAACAGGTCGTGCGTATCAATCTTGAAAGAGATATTGAAGCTTTTCAACGAGTTGCGGAACAAACTATCAAAATTACTGAAAATTTCTATCACAATAAAGAAACTGAACTGCATTATATTCATTTTTTATTGCATATGAGTCAATATGATCAATTAGCTTTAGCGTTAAATCTAGGATTTACCCATAGAAGAGTGCTGGATATATTAATTTATTCTAATTATGACGTTAATATAGCGACTATCTATGATAATGCCCGTTTAATAATGTGCAAAGAGGGATATTATTATTTTATGGGCGAGAGTTTACATTATATCCTTAAGCGCGGGTTATTATTTTTTCTTTCCGAAACACTCAATTATCTCGAAAAAAACTTAGTTGAAGAAGTCATTACTAGAGAGGATATTAGTTCGATTATCGAGTATCGTTATAAAATGGCGGTTAAATATAAGGGCAGATGGTTGGTGCCGGGTGCTATCGAAAGAGCAAGACAACTGGGTGCATTACGATTATTTTTTGAATTTGAACATACAATATTTCCTCAAGGCACAATGGGTTGCTATCCGGAAAGAAAAAAAAGAGGATTGGAGCATCGTTGTTCACCGAGAGAATTTTTTTCGATGCCTAAGCGGATTTCTCCGCAAGAATTTATACAGCATTTACAGCGTGTGGGACAACTCGCCGAATTTGCAGCAACGGGTATGTTGACTAAGGATATTTTATCCGACTTGCTGCAAGGTAAATTAAGCCATGTGGCTATGAACCTGGGTTTAATCACCGGTAGCACTTTTTTAGGAGAAGTTTCTAATTTATTACTGACGCAAGGAGAAATATTAACAGCAACAGAAAAACAATTATTAGTAAAAGACTTGGCTTTGAATGGAAAGTTAGCCTTTAATATTTTATTTCATGAAGATGTTATACCGTTAGCAAAAAGATTGTTTTTGGGTAATGCCATCAAAGTAGCTGCTCCCTTTGTTGGACGTGGCATATCCATTTCTAGTAATGCTTATTATTTATTTAATGAAATACAGGCGTATCACCAAGGCGATTCAAAAGTGCTGCCCGACTTAATGGCTAATAGTATGATGCTAGGCTTGGATGGTCTCCAATCAGGCGTTAAAGCCGCAGAATATCTAGAACTCATTGAAGGTATTTCCGACATAATAGGGCCCTTAGGTGAAGCCGCTAGTTTAGCTATCTGGGTAGGCAGTGATATCGAACGAGCGAAAAAACAGGAAGAATGGATTGAGAAATATGTTCATCTGAATATAGAAGAAAAAGGATGGGAACGCTTACGTGCATTCGCCCATTTTGCACCTTCGGCTTATCTTGAAGCTAAGGCGTATAATAACCAGCTCGTTAAACTAGCGATTGCCTTCTTGAAAAATAATACCGATATTCAAGCGTATATTTTCCCAGCGGCCTCTTCTGCTACGCAACTCTATGCAAATAATGCTGTTTTTTTAAGAAATCAAACATCTATAAAATTAAGTGCAACTAATCCAGATCCATCTGATGAAGGAGAATTGTTTTGCTTTTCAGGTTTAAAGGAATCTGAGGCTTATATAAGACCTGCTGAATGGCTTTATTTGGCTTATCCTCCTACGCAATTCATTGATTTTGTAACGGTTTATCTTTGTAAGAATGCTATTGGCGTGAAATATATGAAAAACCGAACTGGAAATATTCACTTAATTGCCTTGGGGGAGGGAGATGATCAAGTAGTTGGCGCGCCTGATACGCCGACACTTATGCATGTTAATAACGGAGATAAAAATTATATAGGCGGTGATGCAGGAAATGTATTTATTTTAGAAGGCGATGCGATGACTGGCCTGGTTCAAGGTGGAAAAGGCATTAATGTGGTTAAATTCGAAGAGGTTTTTCTTAACGATCAGTACTACACTTCATTAATAGATTATAACGGCTTAGCCTGCAGCAAGACGCCAAATTTTAGCAACAAGCTGTGTGAAAAAGGACTGAAGCTAAAACAAATCCAAAAAATATTGGGTATAAAAAATCAAAAAGATATTTTTTTTATTGCGGATAAAAATATAAAGTATGTAGATGGTTTGGGTGGGAAAAATCCTATTCTACGGGATGAAATTTACATAACCAATAAAACAGCGAATAATCTAGAGATAGGGTTAAGACCCAATACTATCATTCATTGCTTCGAAACATTTAACGAGTCAGCCACGATCCTCTATACATTGCAAGCAAACCAAACGGGCGAAGCATGGATGCATTTCGACTTTAATGGTCCGATTTATCATCGATTTTATGTGGATTTTTCTTTAGATGCACTCTATGACATCGTTACCCATCCCTATGTCTTCACCTTGCATTTTTTTGAGCAACAATCTTTTAACTTAACCTTATCCTTCCCGCTATTGTCTAGGTTTAATCAATCACAAGCAGAGATGTTAAATCATGTCAATTATATGTTCGCAAATAATGTACAAATTAAATTTAATCATAAAAATCTTTTTATTCAAGAAAATAGTAATCGAACCTTAGAGCAAAGCATCCATTATTATTCCTCAATTGCACAACGATTAAAAAGGACATTAAAGATTTATCTTGCGCAGAATGAGACGCTGCAAATTGCTTATGGAAGACAAGAATTTCTCTCAAATGATGTATCCATGCGCAGCCATTTAATCGCGCAGGGTGGCCAAGCGTTTTACCGAATTATCTCAGGATCCCAGTTGAATTTCCCTAACCCAGAAGTAGTAATATACGCTCCTAATGGGGTAGACGATTTTACAAAAACTTTAGATTTGACTGATATTTGGCAACAAGCTAGGCAAGCCTGCCCCGAAGACAATATTGTGCTGCGAATATCCGAAGTAAAGCAAGACTTAATAATAAGTGTAGAGGTTAATTACTATCCGATCGGGACAGAATGTGTGCGGTTAGAAAATTCTTGGCCTGTTACCAAAATAAAATTAAGGGCTGCCTGTGTCAGCAATTGGTATCAACAACTCGAAGTTATCCTAAACAAAAAGTCTTTGACGATTATAGGCAGCGAAGAGGGAGATTGGCATTTTGAACATTACCCGTTAATTTTTAATCAAGATAAAGAGCTTATTGTTTTGACAGAAGAAAATTTAGTGCATGAGCGCGATGTTCTGGTATTAAAACCAATCGATTCCAAACAATACCGTTTTTTCTGTCATAATAAAACCGACTTGATTTTTATGAATGATTGGAACAGCGTTACCCGATTATTTGATCCTACTCTAATTATTTATAGTCGTTTTTACCAAGATGAGCGGATGAGAGAGAAAACTTTGGCGTCCGTACTGAGTTTTTTAGATCGGCAAATAATCTTGAGTACACATAAAGAACAAATAGATCAAGCGTATAAACAGTGTATTAATTTTTCTAATATTTCACTTACTCAATTGGATGAACCTAAATTTGCTAGCCGTAAAGAAAAGAATAGTGATAAATATACGTCAGATAGTTCTGTACGACTCAAGCGACAAATTAATTCTCCAAAAGCAGAATTTGTAACGGCGTTATTCCATTCTCATGATCGAGCGGCTAGTAATAACCCGAAACATCCAGCCAATGTGCTGCTGGATAAAACTGAAGAAGAAACTACAAAAAAGTCTATTGTTAGCGTAAAAGTTAAGAGAAAACCAATTATTTCCTATTTCCATAGAAATACTAAGCGCAAGCGTCATCGGTTGAAAAACCCACATAAGATACATTATGTTTCTACCAATCCTGATCAGTTATTTTTTCCAGAACAGATTATAGGCTTTAATCCAGCCAATGATCATAAATCAATAGATTTTAGACCCTTAGATCAGCAAGATATTCAGCGCCCAGTTATTTTTAATGACGCATTGACGAATATCAGTAACCTGCTTTTATTCAGTGTTTTTCTCAATAAGAAGAAAGGGTTTCTACTCAAGTCAGCAAAAACTCAGCTACCCTTCACGAATAAAAAGGATGAAATAGATGAAATAGAAAATCGGGTAATAAAAGCTTTATCTGGTCCGCGATTTTTTTAAGGCTATAAATGATGTTGGCTAGCCAAGTAAGTATTTTCTAATAACATCGCCACCGTCATAGGGCCCACGCCACCCGGTACCGGTGTAATATAACCTGCAATTTCTTTAGCCGTGGCAAATTCGATATCACCATGCAGTTTTCCATTCGGTGCGCGCGTAATGCCGATATCAATGACAACAGCACCGGGTTTGATCCAAGCACTTTGAATAATTCCTGCCTTGCCTATTGCGCTCACTAATATATCTGCTGTTTGAATAGCTTGTTTTAAATCGCGTGTAGCGCTATGACACAGTGTGATGGTACATCCTGCATTTAAAAGCTCTAAGGCCATAGGCTTGCCTACAATGTTTGAAGTTCCAACAATCACCGCATTTAAACCTTTGAGTGAAATTTTTTCATGATCCAATAAACGCATCACTCCATAAGGAGTACACGGACGTAAAAAAGGACGACCTTGCGCTAAAAGACCTAGGTTGGCGGGATGAAAACCATCGACATCCTTTCGCGGATCAATATTATCTATGATCCGTCCGGTATTAATCGAGGAAGGAAGAGGCAATTGAATGAGAATACCGTGCACTTTCTGATCAACATTCAGGGTTTTAACCAAGTTAAGCAATTCGAATTCAGTGGTATGTTGGGGCAAATCATAAGCAAATGAATTAATTCCAATCTCTCGACAGGCATCCCGTTTGTTACGCACATAAATTTGCGAAGCAGAATCTTCACCCACCAAAACGACTGCTAAACCAGGTGTTATCAAGTTTTGCTGATGTCGTTGTTCAAGTCGTTGTTTTAAAGTAAGACGAGTTTGTTGGGCAATCGCTTTGCCATCGATGATAATTGCGGTCATAATTACTTTTTACTTTATACGCTTCGCACTTGAATTTTTGTCTGTGTTGCCGCTCAATTCGCAATCCGCATGTATTTTAATACACTCCGGTTGCTTCATTCTCGCGCCGCCGGGTCAAAAAATCAATTGCTTGAGTATACCCGTTTTAAAAAAGAGCAATTTAGGCATTATATGTTAGATCCCAAGTATTTACGTAACAATGTGCAAATCGAAGAAATTACCCAGCAATTGGCTAAGCGTGGTTATCAACTGGATACACGATTAGTGTCCCGTTTAGAAACGCGGCGTAAAGAATTACAATCTGAAACTGAAACCTTGCAAAACATCAGTAATCGCAGCGCAAAAGCGATAGGCTTAGCAAAATCGAAAGGAGAATCCATCACGACTTTATTAGCAGAAGTCGCTGGGTTGAAAAAAAATCGCGAAGCCTGTGAAAGTCAGCTCAAAGATATACTGGCTGAATTGTCCGCTGTTTATCTAACTATCCCTAATCTTCCTCACAGCTCAGTACCCGTTGGCCAAGATGAATCCCAGAACAAGACACTACGCCACTGGGGGAAAGTGCCTAGTTTTGATTTTGCGGTAAAAGATCATGTGGCATTAGGTGAAGCTAATGGGTTGATGGATTTTGTTAGTGCCAGTAAAATTGCCGGATCGCGATTCGTGGTGTTGTTTGACAAATTGGCAAAACTACAACGCGCCCTGATTCAATTTATGTTAGAGGTACATACGAAAGAACATGCTTATCAAGAAGTCTATGTACCCTATATCGCCAATAGTGAAAGTTTACTCGGTACGGGCCAATTACCGAATTTTTCTGAAGAATTATTTAGCTTAAAAGGGGAGCAAGGTTTTTATCTTATACCTACCGCCGAAGTATCGGTTACTAACCTTGTCCGCGATACTATTTTTGCTGCAGGAGATTTACCTAAAAAATATGTTGCGCACACACCCTGTTTTCGTAGTGAAGCGGGTTCCTACGGTAAAGATACCCGCGGGATGATTCGTCAACATCAATTTGAAAAAGTTGAATTGATTCGTTTTGTGGAACCTAAAAATTCCTATCGAGCTTTAGAAGAATTAACTCAGGAGGCGGAGATTATACTCCAAAAATTAGAATTACCTTACCGTGTTGTCGCTTTGTGTAGCGGTGATTTGGGCTTTAGTTCAGCAAAAACGTATGATCTAGAAGTATGGTTACCGAGTCAAACCACTTATCGTGAAATTTCATCGTGTAGTAATTTTGAATCTTTTCAAGCACGTCGTTTGGCGGCTCGATGGCGAAATCCAGAAACCGGTAAACTGGAATTAATACACACCTTAAATGGTTCCGGTTTAGCCGTGGGTCGTACTTTAGTTGCATTGATGGAAAATTATCAAACTAAAGAAGGAAAAATACGTGTTCCAAATGTATTAAAAGATTATATTCAAGATGATTACATTTAAATTATATCGTTATGCTAGATGACTGCAGACATCCATCCGGTACTATTACCTTAAGAGTCGTTTTCTTAGGAATTTTTTTAGCCATAGTGTTGGCGGCATCAAGCACTTACTTAGCTTTAAAAGTTGGGATGTTACCTTCAGCGTCCATACCGGCAGCCATATTAGCCATGGCAATACTTCGTTTGTTTCACAATGGAAATATTTTTGAAGCGAATTTGATTCAAACCGCCGCTTCAGCGGGAGAAGCCGTTGCAGGCGGCATCGTATTTACCATTCCAGCGTTAATCATTATTGGTTATTGGAATTATTTCCCTTATTTTGCAAATTTTGCGATTGCCTGTTTAGGTGGATTATTAGGTATTTTGTTTTCGATTCCGTTACGTAAAATTTTAATTAATACACCGCAATTGTATTTTCCCGAAGCACGTGCGATATCTGAAGTTTTAAAATTAAGCCAAAAACAAAACTTTCCTATTACTAAAATGTTAGTCGGGACTAGTTTGGGTGCTGGTTTGGAATTCGCGCAAACCGGTTTAAAAATTATTGCGGTAGCCACTGAAAAATGGATGGTATTTGGGCAATCAAGCATTATCGGTTTTGGTTTAGGCTTTGCACCTGCTTTAATTGGCGTAGGTTATTTAATTGGTTGGAATGTAGGTCTTAGTCTGTTGTTAGGCGCGTTTATTGCTTGGGGAATAGGATTACCTTTATTAAGTTATTTTGCCCCGGTAGGTAAAACTTTTGTTTTGGCAAATAGTTTAACGGCGTATTCAATCGATATTCATTATATTGGTTTAGGTGCGATGTTAGCCGCTGGATTCTGGACTTTACTAAATTTATTACATCCTTTTTATCTCAGTTTGCGTTTATCACTGCAAGGTTTATTCCAGCCACAAAAAATTAAGTTATCATCTGCCGAACAAGATATCCCACTGAATTATTTACTTGCAGGTTTAGGGCTAGTTATTGTTAGTATTTATTTTTTATTTGATTATCTATTGCCGATTGAAAGTTTACTGTTTGCTTTTCCACAGTTATTTATTATCGGTGCCGTTCTGTATGTGCTGGTGATAGGTTTTGTGTTTGCAGCGCTGTGTGGTTATTTTTCCGGTTTGGTAGGTGTAACAGCCAGTCCCGGTTCAGCCATAGTCATTTCTGGCCTATTATTTATGGCATTAATGTTACGCGCGATGCTGTTTTTTAAAGGACAAGAATTATTAAACGCGCAATTATTGAACGCAGCGGCTATGACGATCATTATCGGTGCGGTGGTAGCCGGTGCCGCCTGTATTGCCAATGATAATATTCAAGATTTGAAAGTAGGGCATCTGATTGGTGCGGCGCCATGGCAGCAACAAGTCATGTTAATACTGGGTGTACTCATCGCCGCGTTAGTCATTCCAATGGTAATGCAATTACTTTTTAATGTGTATGGGCTTACCAATGTATTACCGCATGCGGGTATGGATCCTCAACAAACTCTATCCGCGCCACCCGCCGCTATGATGGCAGGCTTAATGCAAGGGGTATTTAATCACGATTTGCCTTGGATCCTGTTAGGCATAGGCGCGACTATTATGCTGGTATTCATTTTAGTGAATACATTGGCAAAAATTAATATTTCATTGTTAGGTGTAGGCATGGGAATTTATTTACCCTTAAGTTCTTCTACTCCTTTGTTTATTGGAAGTTTGTTTGCTTATGGGGTTAAATTATTTTTACAAAAAAAAATGAATAAAGGCATAACATCACAACTGGATTTTCAGCAGCACGATGCGGTTTTACTCAGTTGTGGATTAGTAGCGGGTGCAGCCTTGATGGATGTATTACTCGCCATCCCTTTATCTATTACTGGAAATACGCGCTTATTTGCTATTTTTCCCGCGAGTTGGCAGGCACTTGCCAGCTTGCTCGGTTTTCTAAGTTTATTAGGCTTAGCGGCCAGCTTCTATTGGGCAATTCATCCAAAAAAATAACTTCTAGGCTTTAACCGTCGCTAAGGTTTAGGTGCTCCTATCGTTACAAAATTAGCTGTTCAATGTAAGCCATTGAACAGAGTCTCATTGATAATGATTATCATTAATATTGATGCCAGGTAGGATTATTGATAAAATGACTCTAGAATAATCATAACAATAGTTGAAAAGGTATGTCTGTTTCCCAAGTTTTAAATACCCGGCGCCCTTTAAAAAAACCGCTTTTTTGGTTGAGCATAGTGGGTCCAGGCTTAGTGGTGATGTTGGCTGATACCGATGCCGGTAGCTTAATTACTGCAGCCCAGAGTGGGGCGGTTTGGGGGTATCGGTTACTGGCGTTACAGTTTATTTTAATGCCTATACTGTATATTGCCCAAGAATTAACGGTACGTTTAGGTATTGCCACAGGTATGGGCCATGGTGAGTTAATTAAGCATTATTTTGGCAAAACCTGGGCCTGGTTGTCGGTTTCGACCTTAGTAGTTTCCTGCATAGGTGCCATACTCAGTGAGTTTAGTGGTTTGGCAGGGGTCGGAGCGCTGTTTAATATTCCAGCCTGGGAAACCTTGTCCTTAGCGGTCGCTTTTTTGACTATCGTCGCCTGGACGGGTTCTTATCGTTCGGTTGAACGGATTGCTATTTTACTAGGATTATTCGAATTAGTTTTCCTATGGGTCGCTTGGGAGGCTAGGCCGGTAGCGTATGAAATACTTTCAGGTTTTACCACGATTCCTTGGCAGAATAAATCTTACTTATATTTGCTGGCGGGGAATATTGGTGCGGTAATTATGCCCTGGATGATTTTTTATCAGCAATCGGCCGTGTTGGATAAAGGTCTTAACGCGAGTCATTTGAAGATTGCACGTTGGGATACTGCGATAGGCGCTATTATTACGCAATTGATCATGGCGGCCCTATTAATAGCAACCGCGGCTACGATAGGTAAAATAAATCCCCAAGCACCGCTTAATACGGTTCAACAAATTAGTGAGGCTATTACACCCAGTTTAGGTTTTACAGTCGGTCGGGTTTTATTTGCGCTGGGCATGACAGGCGCGGCACTGGTTGCCAGTATTGTCGTTTCTCTAACGGCTGCTTGGGGTTTAGGTGAGGTGATGGGTTTTCGCCGCTCGTTAGAGCATCATCCTAAAGAAGCGCCTTGGTTTTATGGGATTTATACCGTTATTTTAGTTTTAGGCGCAGTTTTAGTCGCTTCAGGGAGTATAAACTTAGTCAATCTGAGTGTCGGTGTCGAAGTAATGAATGCTTTATTATTGCCTATAGTATTGGGATTTCTGTATCTCTTAGCGGTACGTACTTTACCAAAAAAATTTCGTTTAAAACCTGTTTATGCTGTTATGGTGGGAATTATTTTATTGGTGACTTCTTCATTTGGTTTATTCGGCGGAATTTCAGGAATTTTATAAATAGATTATTTATGGCTATAAGCAATGAACACTTATCTTAGGATTGTTTGTAGCTTAATGGATCTATGACCATTGCTAATAATGACTAAAGCAATCGAAAAAAAAGCGTCTTAGGATTGCTATTCGCTATTAAATTGTCTACAATCTCGGCTTGCATTTTTATGGGCCGTTAGCTCAGTTGGTAGAGCAGTAGACTTTTAATCTATTGGTCGATGGTTCGATCCCATCACGGCCCACCAGTAAAATCAAAGACTTAGCTAATCTTACCGCTCTCCCATCACACTGATGGGGCACTTAGAAATAAAAAACCACAACAAATGACAATAGATGGGGACAAGTAAAATAACCTAACTTATTGATTTAACTGTAATTATTTTTTTTGTATTGTTGGTATTTGTTATATGATTAAGACTTTTAATCTATTGGTCGATGGTTCGACTCCATCATGGCCCACCAGTTAAATCAAAGACTTACATTATTTAAAAAGCTATCTAAAATATCACTGCGCGACTTTTGCGTGAGTCACGTCTACTAAGTTGTTACTTTTTCTTAAACCATCAAATGTTGGGGCAGACCCAGGCGCTTCTAAAAATTGGGATATTCTGTGCACAGTATTCCTATTTGAGGAGAGCTATTACTCATAATTTTTATAAAGATCTATTAACCAGTTTTCAATATTTTCCCATTAATTCTGATGATAATCACTCGGCTAATTTTTACCAGATCGGATTTTCAGCGGGACTCTAGACGTTTTTCGGCACGATTTTTGTACCCTACAGAGTAAGATCGCCCTGGTAAGATCGCTAATTCCCTACGTTTATTAATAAAGTTTTAAGATTTCACTGGTACTCTCTTATAAAATTAATAAATAACTGGGCAATACAATGTCAGAAGCAAATTCTAACAATAACGACATACCCAAAATAAATGCGGATGCAATGCAACTATCTGCTAAGCCGCCCTCTGAGCAAGACATAGAGAATAATCCAGAAAAAAACGTTAGAGGTAGAGGCGATATATTAAAAAAAACTCTCGGAGAGAATCATAAGGTAATGAAAATTTGGGCTAAGTATCGCGCTCCAGCTAAGCCGAGTATTGACATAACGCTTGAAGAATCGCTGCTGCTAAGTATTAAGCATTTAGAATTGCAGCTTCTGGCTCTTCACCCTGAAAATTCTGGAAATAAAGAATTGATTGATGAAGTTTTAAAAAAAATAAATAAATTAAAAGAAATTATCAAAAATACTAAAGAATTAGACCCGCTTACGAAATCTTTTGATGCGCTTGAAACTAGTATTGAGAAGATTCAATGTAAAAAATTAGTCAATAAAAATATTATAAAAAATATAAAATTAGTATTGGTTTCTTGTAGATATATCGATAAGAAAATACATCCAAACGACGCCAGGCAAATGCAGTATAGACAAGAGAAATTAAGGAAAGATTTAAGAAAGTTTATTGCCGATATTACGCCCTGTAAAAGTATTTCCACGCAGAATCTATTATTACGGGCTAATTCATTGTTTAATCGGATAAGAGAGTACAACGCTTATTTTGAATTGACACAAAATGAGAAAAATAGTTTCGATGAAAATCTAGAACAAATAAAAAATTCTAAATCTAAAGTGCTTGAACAACTAAATAAAAGTAATGGATCAGCTTTTCTTAAGTTCTCTAAAATTTATCGATTTCATTTTAAACTAGAATATTTAATATCCCGTATGAAAAAATTGAACTATGTAGATAGTTCTAATAAAAAAGATGAGCCCCTATCTGCTTATACGTTAGCATTACCCCTAAATGAGTTATTAATAAGAAATATAACTATATTAGACAATGCTTTATTGAATGAATCAATAATAACACAAGCAGAAAAAGAGTTCATTGATGAACTGAACAATGCAGCATGCATAAGTTACGATCCTATATTCACTAACCCCCCTATGTACTTAGAAAATCAGCAGCTAAAAACTTCTTGTGGTCCTTTTTTAACTCAGCTACAGGGTACGGTAGAAGAACTCTTGGAAAAGGCCTATTTTATCCAGGACAGATCTACTAGAGAAAAATGTTTAGATGCGGTAAACGAAATGATTCAGATAATAAGGGTTACTAACGAACATTCAACCTATTTTTATAATAAAATTGACAATGAAATTGATAATGAAAATCCGAAATGTTATACCGAAAAACAATATGATATGTTAAAAACAACTATACTGACTACTTACAATGAGATTACCATTAGTTTTCCTGCTTATAATTTTGACGTTTTAAAAAGTAAGATAGAAGCCGTGTTAAAATTAACGCCGCAAACAAACGCTGAGCAACGAAAAGCTAGTTATATAGCAATGCTAATTTATTTCGGTAATGTTTTAAAATTATTAAAAGAAAAACAATCTTTAAATTCTACTGTGGTAATTGTTTCCTTCTTGTTAGGTTTGGATAAAAATTTGCGGGAACTAAACATAGAAAAAATCGCTTTGCAAACTTCATCAATTCCAAAACCTGATAAACCCAAACTCGAACCAAAAAAGCACGAAGAAAACTCGGCGCAAAATTTTTTACTACCTAAAGACTTAGTGAAACGATTGAAAAATAGCTTTGAGTTAACCTTAAACAGGTTAAATAACGATATTCAAAATGTAAGAGGTCTGCCGCCTCATGTGAAAAATCAACTGTCTATAAAGTATCAAGAAAATTACAATAAAAAAACAGAGATATTAATCGAAGAAATTAAAAAAAAGCAAAATATCATTGAAAAACTGCTATGTACGCCTTTATATTTTAATGTAAATAAACTTTGCTATTTAAAATTACAATGTCTTTTTATAAAATTAGATTTATTACAAAGTCAGCATAAAATATGTGAGGCATTATCCCAACATAAAAATCCTAATAATGTTCTCGATCCAACGCGGCTAACATTTTATAACGAAAATGTGTTTGATGGAATAAGTAACTTAAAAAAATCATTTAAAAACAACCTAGAAGCATTAAATGTCTTATTAATATTAGAAAATGAAATTTTAAATTTTCTACTTCCCAGTTCGACGGATAAATTTTTTAATTTAGAGCTGAGTAAAACAAAATTAGCAACATTAAATAAAATATTAATTAAATTTTTAACCCATACAGATCAATTAAAGGGAAAAAATAAAAAAACTGTAGAAGATCAAATAAATGTTCTTAAAGACTTTTTCACTAGCATAGAAATCTCCACAATTGATCGTTTGAATAAAATTTATGCATCGGAACAGCAAGCGTTACCACTTAAGAGATATGAATGCTCAGAACATCTGAATAAAATTTCCGCATCGGAACAGCAAGCGTTGCCACTTAAGAGATATGAATGCTTAGAGCATTTAGATAAAATTTATGCATCGGAACAGCAAGTACCACCCTTACCCTTGCCACCTAAGATGAGAGATAAAGCACCGCTATTGCCAGCTAAGCTTTCTAGTGCCTCATCAGGAAAGAGTCCCGGTTTATTTCAACGCCGTATAAGCCCTCCGCCGTCACAAAAGCATTGCTCTACGCTAACACGTGGATAGAGCATGGTAGCGATTGTTTTTAATTTTTGTATTCAGTTTTTTACTTTGGTTCAGCGATGTGGTGGGTTATCATCGTAAACTAACTTAATAAATCCACACGCTAAGCGTGTTATATGACATCGTCGATGCAAGCATTCCTGTTTGGACCGAGACGAAGCCTTTGGTTATTGATATCGATAGATATAAAAAAATTCTTTAGTCGTTCTACTCATTGCTTAGCTTATCTATTTTTAGTAAGAATACAAAAAAGCATCCTATAAAGTAGTTTTAAATTTAATTTTTTGCTTGCATACTATCCGTGTTGGTAATAATAAATTTTTTATTTCAATAGAAAAATTTTATAACTAAATATTTTATAAAATAACTAATAGGGAGATTTATATGAATCCTAGATCATTTATTTCATTGCTTACTCTTGCGTGTGCTTTTTTATTTATAAGTGTAAGTATTGATGCCAAGGAAGCCCACAATTATAAGCCTACGCATTATCTTTGTGATTGTATTCCCATACACTGTGTCACAGGTAACACAGTAAATTGGCAATGTGTTTATAAAGAATTGTATTTACAGAGTTGTGATGACTCAGATCAATGCTGTGAAATAACGAAAGATAACGTTAAAAGTTATAAATCTCATTAATATTAACTATTATTAATGTCACGCATAATATTAGGTCAAAACTTTTAAGAATATGAAAATAAATTAAACGTTACACTTTCTTCTATAGCGTAATAGAAAGATTAAAATAGTGCGCTACGTTAAAAAGTGGTCAGACACTTACTCTTTCTTGGTTAAGAATCTCATTTAAAATCTGATCGCTTTTATACGTTATACTTTAAAAATTATCATCAAGTTAATTTTTCAGAAAAACTACAAAAAATTTTTAAATTTTCCCTATCGATTATCACTGAAGCCCAGTCTTCTAGTTGTTACTATCCATACCAGACAGTCTCGCTTTGCATAGGCCAAGATACCGGTATACGATAAAAGTAACGAAGGTTTTCTATTCCTAATTAGCTGAATTTATTCAATACGAAAATAAAATATAATTTAAATAATTATTTTTATTTAAACCCATTAATTTATTTTTTAATAAATTAATAATTCTTACTATTGTTTATTTATCTAAATAATGCAGTAATTTTTAATTATAAATAAGAGAAAAATCTTGTTTATAAGCCAACTATTTTTTTATTTATATCTAGCATTTTATAAAATTTCTCAATCGAACGACTAAAAAATATTTTCTTAGTAAGCGTAAAAAAAGTTTTTAAAATAGTATTAAAATAATGGTTTATAGGAGAATAGTATAGAGCGGCCTAGTGGATTAGATTTTGAATAATGCGCTGTGTGGGTTCTGAACGATTTAAGGTATAAAAATGAAATTCCTTGACGCCGTTTTGTAATAAACTACGACAAAGTTTGCTAACAAATTCGATCCCGATTTCTTGCAAAGCAATCGGATTATCAGTATAGGTTTTAAGATGTTTATGCAGCCATAAAGGAATCTCTGCACCACAAGCCGTCGAAAATTGCATGAGTTTCTGATAATTCATAATCGGTGTAATACCGGGAATAATCGGAATGTGAATAGAATATTTGTCACAGGCTTCTAAAAATCGAAAATAGGCATCGCTATTAAAGAAAAATTGCGTAATAGCGCTATTAGCACCCGCTTCAATTTTTCGTTTGAAATTTTCGATATCCATCGCAGGGCTGGTGGCGCGTGGATGAAATTCAGGATAGGCGGCCACAATAATATGAAAATAGTTACCACTCATGTTCCGGATAGCCGTAATTAATTCACTCGCATAATTAAATTCAGGTGCTTGGGTATCATGGCTAGGTAAGTCGCCTTGAATCACTAACAATTGTTGGATGCCTAATTGTTTATACTCGCTGAGCAATGCGTGTAAACGTGGGTGGGTCATATTGACACAGGAAATATGGGGTGTTGCGGCCGTACCCTGGGCTACGAATTGACGCACCACATCCAATGATTTTTGTTGCAGTGATCCACCCGCACCAAACGTTACAGAAAAATATTTTGGTTTAAGTTGAGATAATTCCCGTCGCGTCCGATTCAAATTGTCTAAGCCTTTTTTTGTTTTAGGGGGGAAAACTTCAAAACTAAAATTAAATTTTGGATAAGATGACATCTGAGGACTCCTTCCTCGCTAAGGGTGGGCCAACAGCGTTATCCTCACGGAGTATTTTCGCAGCGCTTACCATATTTCGTAACGCTGCCGTTACTTCGGACCAATTGCGAGTTTTTAGGCCACAATCCGGATTTATCCAAAGGCGTTCAATAGGAATATAACGCAAGGCAAGTTTTAGTTGCTGAATCATTTCATCGGAGGTGGGGATACGCGGAGAATGAATGTCATAAATACCCGGACCGATTTCATTCGGATAGGAAAAATTTTCAAAGGCCTGTAACAGTTCCATTTTTGAACGAGAACTTTCCAGGGTAATAACATCCGCATCCAGCGCGGCTATCGCGGCTATGACATCATTAAACTCGGAATAGCACATATGGGTATGTATTTGTGTGCTATCTTGTACACCGCAGGAAGCAATGCGGAATGAAAATACCGCCCAATCTAAATAATTTTGCCAATCTTTACGACGTAAGGGTAAGGTCTCACGAAAAGCGGGTTCGTCAATTTGAATAATAGAGATACCGGCTTTTTCTAAATCATGCACTTCATCGCGTAATGCTAAGGCAATTTGCAAGGCTGTGGCTGGGCGTGGTTGATCATCGCGAACAAAAGACCAGGCTAATATCGTAACAGGCCCTGTTAACATACCTTTGACCGGACGTTTCGTTAAGCTTTGACTATAGGCCGACCATTCGACTGTCATGGCATGTGGACGACTCACATCGCCATAAATAATGGGTGGTTTTACACAACGTGATCCATAACTTTGTACCCAACCGTTTTTAGTGAAAGCAAAACCATGGAGCAGTTCACCAAAATATTCAACCATATCATTACGTTCGGCTTCGCCATGGACCAAGACATCTAAATTCAACGCTTCTTGTTGCACGATGACATCGGCAATGTGTTGTTTTATTTTTTGTTGATAGCTTGCCGGTGTCATTTTTCCCGACTTATATTCTTGACGAATTTTTCTAATATCCGTTGTTTGTGGAAAAGAACCGATAGTCGTAGTGGGTAACAAAGGTAATTCTAAAGCGGCTTTTTGTTGTTTGGCACGGAAAATGTATTCGGTGTTGCGTTTAGCAAGATCGTTGCTGAGCGAATTTACCCGATTTTGCACCACAGGATTATGGATACGCTGGGATATTTTTCGAGTTTGCAAAGCAATTTGATTTTCATGCAATAAATCTATAATAGTGGGTGCATTTGAATTTAAAGCACGAGATAATAAGGATATTTCAGCTAATTTTTGCTTAGCAAAAGCGAGCCAGGTTTTTATTTCGGCATCTAATTTAGTTTCGTTATCTAAATCAACGGGGGTATGCAGTAATGAACAACTGCTAGCTAGCCATAAGTTATCACCATAAACCTCGTGGATAGGCTGTAGTCGAGTTAATATTGCATTTAAATCGGCGCGCCAAATATTGCGGCCATTGATAAAGCCTAAAGAAAGAATTTTATCTTTAGAAAACTGCTTTAGGCAGTGGGATAATTGTTCAGGGGCCGTGCAACAATCGATATGCAAACCATTAATGGGTAATTGTTGGATAATCGATAATTGATCACGGATGGATCCAAAATAAGTCGCTAATAAACAATTCACCTGATTAAAATTTAATTGTTGATATGTTTTACGATAGGCTTGTTGCCAATTTTCATTTAAATCTAAAACTAAAATTGGCTCATCGAGTTGCATCCATTCAATCTTTCTGGCGCGGAATTCAGCAAAAATTTGATTATAAACCGGTAATAAATTTTCTAATAAGCTTAATTTATCGAATTCTGCAGGTTTAGTTTTGCCTAACCAGAGATAGCTTAAAGGTCCAAGTAACACCGGTTTTACCCGATAACCCTTGGCGAGGGCTCTATCGATGGCTGCAAACAAATAATCGGTGCTTAATTGAAAATTTTGATTTGGATTAAATTCAGGAACGATGTAATGATAATTGGTATTAAACCATTTCGTCATTTCACACGCCGTGGCTTCCTTTACATTTGGGGCTTGTCCTCGGGCCATACAAAATATTGTATTGCGATCAATTTTTTTATTTTCTTCCTGAAAACGTTCTGGAATGACACCGAACAGAGCGCTATGATCTAAAACGTGGTCATACCAAGAAAAATCACCGACAGTAATCAAATCAAGACCGGCATCGGCTTGCATGCGCCAATTTTTTTCTTCAATTTGCTGGCCTATTTGTTGTAGTTCAGAGATAGATAGTTCATTACGCCAATAATTTTCTAGCGCTTTTTTCATTTCACGATGAGCACCCATTCGCGGTAGACCTAATACGTGTGATTGATTCAAACTCATAGACATAATATTTTCCCTAAAAAAATTTAAAAAAATCCTGCCTTAATAAAAAACAAATGAATAATTAAAAGCCTGCTTTAATGATAAAGTATGAAAACGCTAGCGCATTAAAACAGGCTACCTAGGTGGCGTAATAAGCAGAATAAAAGTAGGATTTGGGAGCTATGCTGAATAGATATGAAATCTTTGAAATAACAACAATAATCATCCATGACAATTCACGCTGGGTTGGTATTACGACTAAAATAAATAGCGAAAAAAAACCACCTGACTAAAGCTGCGGTGGTCTTTATGACGCTTTAGCTAAACTTAATATAGCGCCAGCAAGCGGTAGCTCAAATCGGCGCTTATCAAACCAAAAATTATAGGTGAAAAATAAAAAAAAGGCAATATATCCCGTTTAGATAAAAATAGTGTTTAGAAAAATAGGCACCATTATTTTTTTAAATTTAATGCTTTCTAAAGTTAAATTTTTTTATTATTACATTACCGTATATCTGTTTGACTCATTCTTTTTAACGTAGCTTGTTACGCAAAAAGTCTATTGATTTTAGATCCCATCAATTTTATTGAATAGCAGGCAAAAACGTTACTCGTGTACATGTCGATTGAATCGACTTGGTTATTTTTAATTTTATGAATTGTCTACTATAGTAGACAATTAAACTATCGAGAGAAGTATTGTTAGAAAATGGCTAAATTGTCAGGCATCAACCTATTAGGTTGTTGGATAAGTATTTTAATGGAATTTGATGTATGGAAAAGGATTTTACATATACAGTCCAATCAATTTTGGCGAAATTAGTAAAAAAATCAAAAGAAAAAACAAAGGGACTTGATCATTTCATGCCGCTATCATTTGAGGCGTTAAAACAAGAAACAAAAAATATCCTCTCCAGGGGAGAGATGCGAGTGCTGTATAAAGCTGCCCAACAGGGGCGAAAAGACAGTACTCTATTGGAGTCTCGGTTATTGGCCCACGCTAATCCACAGCTGGCACGTGCGATGCGGCTTGGTGTTATGCCGTTAGCACAAACCCGCAGTTATGATGAGTGGTTTGACAAACGCGCGAGGCGTTTTGTTAAACCCGGTGCGGTGGCGTCCATGTTTTCTCCGGCTGCTTATCTGACCGAGCTGTATCGTGAAGCCAAGGATTTATACGAGGATACTTCGTCCTACTGCTTAGCAGAACGTCGTCCGGACCTAGCCTCCCTGACACTGACGCAGGAGAACATGGATGCTGAAATTTCCACACTCACATTGTCTAATGAGCTGCTACTGAATAATATTCAGACGCAGGAGGGCAAGGGTTACGATGAGGTGATGGAAATGTTGTCCACATATCGGCAGACCGGCATAACGCCCTATCATTTGCCGTATGAGGCCGCACGTTATGCGATTTTATTGCAAGATAAAGATTTTTCGGCGTTCACCGATAATCCTGATGTGATGAAGTTAATAGACCCGGCCTCATTACTG
The DNA here is from genome assembly GCA_049283295.1 of Candidatus Aquirickettsiella sp. Classification (GTDB taxonomy): domain Bacteria; phylum Pseudomonadota; class Gammaproteobacteria; order Diplorickettsiales; family Diplorickettsiaceae; genus Aquirickettsiella. The sequence continues at coordinate 17,540 of JBAPVR010000002.1, read as the reverse complement.
GCCATACAGGCGGATATTTCACCTGGGCTGTATCAAATTCTCATAGAAGACATTACGGAAAAAAATGCGCCGGAACTGGTTAAGAAGAATTTCGGTGAAATTAACATCGCAGCGTTCTGCAACTATTCCAATCTGGCTCACTATTATGATCTGTCTTACGAAGAACTGAGCTCGCAGTTCAATCTGCTGAGCAAGGACAAAGCGGATAGTCTGCTTACCAAGGGCATAGCGGATACTGCTCAGCAACAGTATACGAATGACCAATTGATGGCTCTGATAAAAGACGATACCGGTACGACAGCCTTCATGATTAAGCGAACGCCAGGTGGAAACTACTCTCAGGTGAATTATGTCGAGTTAATCCCGCAAGGCGGTGATTCTTATCTTTATAATTTCAGTCTTGCATCAGGTCCCACTAAAGCCATGCAACTAGAGATAGATGTTGTTGACGGGAAACCTATTTATCTATTTGAAACAAAAGATCTTGGATATGAATTAAATGAAAAAGTAAGTATTCCCGTGACATTAACACGCCAACAGCTTGCTGGTGGTATAACTCTCGGAATGACCCGTTATGGTGTAAATGATTTTACGGGTAGTTATCATTACAATACTGCCTTTTTTTTAATCTATGTTTTGCATTTGGATTCGTTCCTGCTGAACCTCAACAAACTAATTCGCTTATATAAAGCGACCGGTCTTGATGTTGCTGATATCGGGCAGCTCATTCAAAGTGTACATCCTAATGACGTCATCATTGACAGTGCGGTGCTCGATAAATTGTTTTATGTTAAGTATTACTTGCAGCGTTACCCCATTAGCGTGAGTGATGCGCTGGTATTGAGTAATGCAGATATCGGCCAGTATACGGTGCAACAGCAAGCGAGTCTGTTTACACGCTTGTTTAATACCCCTTTTCTGAATGGTCAGGAGTTTTCTGCGGATAATACCGATCTGGATTTAACACCGGGGGTTTCCGATGATGATTTCCGTTTGGGCGTGTTAAAGCGGGCTTTCCAGGTTAATGATATCGAACTGTATACGCTGTGGAAACTAGCTTGCGGCGCAGAGAACACGGCGTTTACCTGCTCAGTAAAAAAACTGTCTGTGCTGTATCGTCTTCGTTTGCTGGCAGAGTGGCATCATTTGACGGTGCATGAGTTATCCCTGCTGTTGTCGATTGCCTCTTACGCTGGCCAAAATCTTGCTAATTTCTCTGATGCGGAATGGGCTTCGTTGGTCAATTTTTTGTACCAGTGTACGCAGTGGCTAGCAGCACAGCAATGGACAGTCAGTGATGTTTTCCTGATGCTCACTAGCAACTATAGTACTACACTGACGCCCGACATTGAAAATCTTATCACTACGCTGCGTAATGGGGTGTCCGACACATCACTTTCTGGTGAGACATTAATGAGCGCTGCCGCGCCTTTTATTGCGGCGGCGACGCAACTGGATTCGGCTGAAACGGCAACCGCGATTCTGCGGTGGATCAATCAACTTAAGCCACAGGGGCTGAGCTTTGATGATTTCATGCAGCTCGTGACACAGACTACCCGTGCCGATGAGGACACCCAGAACCTGGTGGCTTTCTGTCAGGTGCTGGGACAACTGTCACTGATGGTGCGCAATACCGGGCTCAGTGCCAGCGAACTGTCACTGCTGGTAACGCAGCCGGAACAATTCCAGAAAGGGGCAACCCTGTTGACGCATGATTTTGCCACCTTGCAGGCATTGACGCGTTTCCACACCTGGATTACGCACTGCGGAAGTTATGCCACAGAAGTACTGACCGCATTGGGACTAGGGACGCTGACGACAGAGCAGTTGGCGCTGGCACTGACACTTGATGCTCAGGAAATAGCGCAAGCCCTGCAACATACCCGTTCAGCCTCCACGACGGTCTTCAGCGACTGGAAAACAGTGGATGTTACGCTGCAGTGGCTAGCGGCGGCGGCGAAGCTGAGTATTACGCCGGACGGTGTGGCGGCGCTTATTAAACTGAAATACATTGCTGAACCTAATACGGCCACTCCAAGCTTCAGCGATTGGCGCGCTGTCAGCAGTCTGCTGCAGGCTGGACTGAACAGCCAACAAACGGCCGATTTACAAGCCGCACTGGATGAGGCAAGCAGTGCAGCGGTCAGTGCGTATTATATTAAAAATGTCGCTCCTAGTTGGGTTGCGAGTCGGGATGAGCTCTATAATTACTTGCTCATTGATAATCAGGTTTCTGCTCAGATCAAAACCACCCGTCTAGCAGAAGCGATTGCCAGTATTCAGCTGTATGTCAATCGGGCGCTGAGCGGTGTTGAAATAGGTGCCGTAGAAATAGTGAGAACACACCCATTTTTTAACGACTGGGAAACCTATAACAAGCGTTATAGTACCTGGGCAGGAGTATCTTTACTGGTCTATTATCCGGAAAACTATATTGATCCGACCTTGCGTATCGGTCAGACAAAAATGATGGATGATTTGTTGCAGCAGATTTCACAAAGCCAGCTCAGCACTGATACGGTAGAGGAAGGTTTTAGAAATTATCTGGCGGTCTTTGAAGAGGTCGCTAACCTGAACGTTACCGGTGGCTATCATGACAATCTGGATGTCGATGAGGGTTTTACCTACTTCATGGGTTATAGTCAAACTGAGCCCAAGCGCTATTACTGGCGTAAACTAGACCACAGCAAAGCCCAGGTAGGAAGGTTTGCAGCGAATGCTTGGGGCGAGTGGAATGAAATCGTGTGCGCGATGGTGCCCTATCAGGGCTTTATTCGGCCGGTACTCTATAAGTCCAGACTGTATGTGGTCTGGATTGAACAAGAGCGGCGTAAAAGTGAGGATGCGAGCACCGATACGGTCTATTACCATTTTAAACTCTCCCATCTTCGTTATGACAGAAGTTGGGAGTCTCCGTTTACTTTCGATATAACAGCCTATATTAAAGAGGTTGACGATAATACACTGAATGAAACTACCGGCTTGTTCAGTGCAGAATATGGCTCGGAAAATACGTTAATTATATTTTTTTATAAAAAACAAAACACTTATGCCGATGTTAGCAAGGTTAAGGCCAGTGGTTTCTATGTCTTCTCAGATATAACGATTAAAGAAATCAATTCTGCACGTTTAAAAAGCTTTATTGAACTGGCATACAATCAGCTTGATACCCTTTCACTTCATAAGATCAATAGTCCTATCAGTGAATTTAAAAAAGTGGATTTTACACAGTGCGAGCAAAATGAAAATGATTTTTTTACTCTTGAAGCAGGGGTGGGGGAGGTTAATTATTCTATAACGAGTGCAGGGGTATTAAACATAGATTTCAGCCCTGAATTAAAAATAAGGCACAAGGCTAGTACAACCGATGCGGAGCGATTACTTTGCCAGGCGGCAGAAGACGAGTATGGTGTGTATACCTTTTTAATTTACGAAGGGCAGGTTCCAAAGTTTCATAACGTAAACATTTATGATGTACGTTTTATTGGCATAAATATTTCTAATGCTTCTAAAGACTCTAAAGGTGATTATAAAGACTCTAAAGGTGATTATGCTTTTTTATTTGTCGTTTATTCACAAAAAGCAATAAATGAAGATGAATTGAGTTTAGTAATCGAATTTGAGCAGTATGAGCCATTAATCAATGTGCTATTCCCTATTAAGCCATTTAATGGAGAAATGACGATATACGTAACTTTTCCTGGTTTAGTATCTGGGTATAATGGTGACCCGCGGTTATTAAAAAAGATGAGCCTAAGTATATTAAGTGAAAATGAAGATGAAGGAACAGAATTAGTAGCATCTATCGACATCAACAATGCCAATAACTATAAAGAATACAGCTTAATTCATGCTGAAAGTGTGTATTTTGATGTCGTGCAGCAAGATGGCAGAGATGAAGAGATGAACGCTAAAGAGGACTGTAGCAAAGGTCCAGAATTTAACGACAACAGCGAAACTTACCGCTTCGACCAAATTCGTGTAACCCTATCTGACAGCTGGATTTCTGCATCAACCGTAGTTATAGAATGCATTTTTGCGGTATTTTTTGCGGTATCAAGAGATTCTCAGGGAATATTTGCAATAAACGAACTCAAGATCACAATAAGCAAAAATGACATCGGGCCAGCGCTTACGTTAAATACGAATGATAATAGGGCGCAATACATGCAAAGCGGTCCGTATCGGACGCGGCTTAACACCTTGTTTGCCACGCAATTAATTGCGCGTGCTAATCTGGGTATTGACACGGTATTAACGCGGGATACGCAGACATTACCTGAACCGGCTATGGGAGACGGAGGTTATGTGCGCGTTACACTAGCGCCGTATGACAGCAGCGAACACGGTAATTCCCGGTATGTCAAAATTACCCTTTGGCGCGGGCTCGAGAGCGAGGGAGAAGAGGGTTATTATGATTTTTGGGAGGGTACCTTAACCGATTCTCCACAGCCTGTTATCCTGTTTGTGCCACTGTCTGCTGAAGAATCACCTTTTTATAACATCATCAATTTCCCTTACTCGGTATCGTCTGGTCTGAAGATGTATTTAAGCAGTGACAAGGGCCGGAAGTTGATAGGTACGCTGCAGACTGAAATAGCTAACCAGCATATTATATTGACCGGCTATACAGCCGCCAGCAATCCAGCCGCGGATGTGGCGCTGTTGAGGAGTAGCTACGAAGAGCCGATGGACTTTAGCGGTGCCAACGCGCTGTATTTCTGGGAGATGTTCTATTACACGCCGATGCTGGTGTTTCAGCGCTTGTTGCAAGAGCAGAGCTTTGCTGAGGCCACGCGCTGGCTGCACTATATCTGGAATCCAGTCGGGTACCTAGTCCAGGGCGAACGGCAGGACTACTACTGGAATGTCCGTCCGTTAGCGGAGGATACCTCCTGGAACGTCAATCCGTTTGATGTAGTGGATCCGGATACGGTGGCGCAGAATGATCCGATGCATTATAAAGTGGCTACTTTTATGCGGGCGCTGGATTTGCTGATTGCGCGTGGTGATGCGGCCTACCGTCAATTGGAACGTGATACGCTGAACGAAGCCAAGATGTGGTATATGCAGGCATTCATGCTGTTGGGCGATGAGTCTTATATCGCACAGGATATTTTCTGGTCAGAACCACGGCTGGATGCAGCGGCGGAGCTGACAACCCGGAATAGTTATCAGCGCGCACTATTCCAACTGTCCGAGCAAGTGGAACTGCCGGCGCCGGCGACGCGTACCGCTAATTCGTTAACCGCATTGTTTTTGCCGCAGCTGAACGAAAAGCTGCAGGGCTACTGGCAGACGCTGGCGCAACGTCTGTACAACCTGCGCCATAATCTGTCGATTGATGGCTACCCGCTATCACTCCCCATCTATGCCACACCTGCCAATCCGTCCGCGTTACGGAGTGCCGCCGTGAGTGCCTCGCAAGGCGGCGGGAATTTACCACAGGCGGTGATGCCGCTCTGTCGCTTTCCGGTTATCCTAGAGAATGCCAAAGGGGCCGTCGCCCAATTGACACAGTTTGGTAATACGCTGCTCAGCATTACCGAGCGACAGGATGCCGAGGCGCTGACGGAACTGCTGCAAGCCCAGGGTAGTGAACTTACCCTGCAGAGTATCCAGATGCAGGAGCAGGTGATTGCCGAAATTGATACCGATCAAGCTGCGCTGCAGGAAGGGCTCAATAGTGCACAGTCCCGCTTTAACAGTTTTAAGGCACTGTATGATGAAAATGTTAACCGCGGTGAGAAAGAAGCAATGGATTTATACCTTTCTTCATCGGTCATTAGCACCAGTGGTAAGTCACTGTATATGGCAGCGGCAGCAGCTGACTTGGTGCCCAATATCTATGGTTTGGCGGTAGGCGGCACGCGGTTTGGTGCGCTTTTCAATGCAACCGGTATCGGCGTCGAGATCACCTCCTCAGCCACACGTACCGCGGCCGATAAAATCAGTCAGTCCGAAGCCTACCGCCGCCGCCGTCAAGAATGGGAAAGCCAACGCAACAATGTCGAGTTTGAAATAAAACAGCTTGAAGCCCAACTCGGTACTCTGGAGATACGCCGTGCAGCGGCCCTACTGCAGAAAGTGTATTTGGAAACGCAGCAGACGCAAACGCAGGCTCAGCTGGCTATCTTACAAAATAAATTCAGTAATAAGGCACTGTATAACTGGCTGCGCGGGCGGCTAGCGGCCATTTACTACCAAGTTTATGATCTGACGGTTTCCCGTTGCTTGATGGCTGAACAAGCGTACCAATATGAGCTCAACGATAACACCGCCAGCTTCATTAAACCCGGGGCCTGGCAAGGTACTTATGCCGGCTTGCTGGCCGGTGAGACACTGATGCTGAATTTGGTACAAATGGAAAAATCGTATCTGGAAAAGGATGCTCGGGCGCTGGAAGTGACGCGTACCGTTTCTCTGGCAGAGGTCTATGCCGGTTTGGACGAAGCCGATAAGTTTATTTTCAGCAGCCAGGTTCAGGCATTGATTGAGGTTGGCTCTGGCAGTGCAGGAACAGACAGTAATGGTTTGAGCATTGCAGAAAAGCAATTGGTCGCATCGGTGCAGCTAGCGGACTTGAAAATCCGAGACGATTACCCGGTTGGCCTGGGTGATGTGCGCCGTATCAAACAGATCAGCGTCACTTTACCCGCATTACTTGGTCCTTATCAGGATGTGCAGGCCGTGCTTAGCTACGGGGGTAGCGCGGTGATGCCGCGGGGTTGTAAAGTGCTGGCGGTTTCGCATGGCATCAATGACAGTGGTCAATTTGTCTTGGATTTTAATGACGCCAAATATCTGCCTTTTGAAGGTATTCCGGTGGATGATAACAGCATACTCAGTCTAAGTTTCCCGCATGCGACGGGTAAGCAAGCAGAGATGTTGAAGAGCTTAAACGATATCATCCTGCATATTCGTTACACCATTCACAGTTAAGGATGGCTCAGTTAAGGATTGACTAGGGAGCTTTAATGCAAAGTTCACAGGATGTGACCGTGACAGCGCTGTCACTGCCTAAGGGTGGCGGGACTATCAAGGGTATGGGGGAGGATCTTAATCCGGCGGGGCCAGATGGTGTGGCCTCTTTGTCGTTGCCGCTGCCCATTTCAGGCGGCCGCGGGGTGGCCCCCGGTTTATCTCTGACTTACGAAAGCAGTGCGGGGAATGGTCCTTTTGGCATGGGATGGCAATGTGAGACCCTGTCTATCCGCTTGCGCACTTCACAGGGTGTACCACGTTATAATGACACGGATACTTTTTTAGATCCGATGGGGGAGGTGATGACAATCGCCCCTAATGAAGCGGGACAGCCGGATACCCGTACCAGCAATACTTTGCAAGGAGTGACGTTGCCGGAATCCTATGAAGTTACTCGCTATCAGCCTCGTATTATTCACGACTTCAGCCGTTTGGAATACTGGCAGCCTGTGCTGGACAGTACTGAAAATCCATTTTGGGTGATGCATAGCCCGAATGGCCAGATACATATTTTCGGCAAACAGGCCCATGCCCGGGTAGCCCATCCGACGAATGACAAACAAGTTGCCCAGTGGTTATTGGAAGAAACGGTGACGCCAACCGGTGAGCATATCTATTATCAGTATCGTGCTGAGGATGAAGCTGGTTGTGATCGGAGTGAGCAGCAACAGCATCCTCATGTGAGTGCGCAGCGTTATCTGGTGCAGGTCAATTACGGTAACATCACGCCGCGGAATAGTCTGTTTGCATTGGACGCGGCATTACCAGAGGACAGTCAATGGCTATTTCATTTGGTATTTGATTACGGTGAGCGTGTCTCTTCAATCTATGCTGTACCGAATTTTCAGGCGGATGTTGAGTCTTGGGGGGTTCGCCCGGACTGTTTTTCCCGTTTTGATTATGGGTTTGAAATACGGACGCGTCGCCTGTGTCAGCAGGTGCTCATGTTCCATCGCCTGCAAGCATTGGCGGGAGAAGAAAACGAAGGAGAAGTGCCCGCACTGGTCTCCCGTCTTATTTTGGGCTACGACCTCAATAGCAGTCTCAGTTTGCTGGTTTCTGTACGTTTGCTGGCGCATGAGGAGGATGGTACGCCCGTTAGCATGCCGCCTTTGGAACTCGATTATCAGCGTCTTGATACGACGCAAATTCCAGCCTGGCAACCCATGCCCCAGTTAGCTGGGCTGAATGGCCAGCAGCCTTATCAACTGGTGGATTTATATGGTGAAGGTTTGCCTGGTGTGCTCTATCAGAATTTGCCAGGGGCATGGTGGTATCGATCGCCGCTACGTGGGGAAAATGATGCGGTGCTATATAGCGCAATGAAGCCACTACCACAAATCCCCAGCCAGCAAAATGCTGTCATGTTGATGGATATCAACGGGGATGGCCGCTTGGACTGGGTTGTGGCGACGGCCAGCATCCGGGGATATCACCACCGTATGGAAGGGGGGCAATGGACAAAATTTATACCTATTTCTGCACTGCCGATCGAATACTTTCACCCCCAGGCACAACTAGCTGATTTGCTGGGGGATGGGCGGGTTGATCTCGTATTGATCGGTCCTCGCAGCGTCCGTATTTACGCCAGTCATCAAGATGGCTGGAATAAAGCGGTGAATGTTATTCAGTCCGGTGATATTACACTGCCCATTCCTGGATCGGATGCACGCAAGCTGGTGGCATTTGCGGATATGCTGGGATCGGGTCAAGCGCATTTGGTCGAGATCTCTGCGACAGAAGTGCGTTGCTGGCCGAATCTGGGACAGGGATGTTTTGGACATCCGATATTGTTGACGGGGTTTAATCCATCGGGAGCAACGTTTAATCCGAGTCAACTGTATCTGGCGGATATCGACGGTTCTGGGACCACTGACATTCTCTATGCACATAGCAGTTTTCTGGAGCTATTTTTAAATGAGAGCGGCAACAATTTTCGTGCCCCGATACGTATTGCTTTACCCCAAGGGGTGAGATTTGATCGGACCTGTTTGCTACAGCTTGCAGATACCCAGGGATTAGGCATCTCCAGTCTTATTTTGACCGTACCGCATATGTCCCCTAATCACTGGCGTCTTGATCTTACCCAGCATAAACCCTGGCTGCTGAATGTGATCAACAACAATCTTGGCGCTGAAACGACGTTGTTTTATCGAAGTTCTGCGCAGTTTTGGCTCGATGAAAAACAAGGTGCGGAGGAACAAGGCCGGTCAGTAAGCTGTTACCTGCCATTCCCTGTGCATCTGTTATGGCGTACAGAGAAACGGGATGAAATTACGGGAAACCAGCTGACCATGGTACAAACCTATGCGCATGGTGCTTGGGATGGTAAGGAACACGAGTTTAGGGGGTTTGGTCAAGTGACCCAGATCGATAGGGATGCTTTTGCACGGGCAACAGACAGCGTTGGAACGCCAATGCCTTCCCCTTCCCGGACCGTCAGCTGGTTTGCAACCGGGGTGGTAGAGGTGGATGCACAGCTTCCAGTTGAGTTTTGGCAGGGCGATGAGCAGTCTTTTCCGCATTTTTCAGTACGGTTTACCCACTATGACAACGAGACAGAAAGTGATCGAGTCGTTATTCCTGAAGAGGATGAAAGCTATTGGCTGCATCGGGCGCTGAAGGGGCAATTACTGCACAGTGAGGTTTATGCGGATGATGCTTCTGATTATTCGGCCCTCCCTTATACTGTCATTGACCATCGCATACAGGTTCGAATGCTTACTGGGCTGAAGAGCGGTGGACTGTCAGCCTGGACGTCGGTGATTGAAACGCGTCGTTATCAGTACGAACGGATCCCCTCTGATCCACGTTGCAGTCAGCAGTTGGTATTAAAAAGTGATCGCTATGGTTTCCCTTTGGAAACGGTGGATATTGCTTATCCGCGTCGGTCAAAACCGTCTGTATCTCCCTATCCTGACACATTGCCAGAGACGCTTTTTGACAGCAGCTATGATAAACAGCAACAGATAGTGCGTCTGACTCGACGACAGCAAACTTATTATCATATCACTGAAAGGGATAGACAGATTTTGGGTCTGTCTGATGTTACACGCAGTGATGCCTGGGAATACGGTGCAAGTGATGTGCCTGATAACGGTTTATCGCTGGAAGCCTTGAATGCAGAAAATAGCCTCATTATGCCGGGCACAGCTCAGACTTTTCTGGGGTATATGCGAGTGGCTTATACCGGACTTGATGAAAAACCCACGATGCAGGCACTGCTTGCTTATACTGAAAAAACTGTCTTCGATGAGCAGAGCTTGCTAGCTTTTAAGGGGGTACTGAGCGCAGAGGATTTACGGGAGAAGCTGACCAAAGCAGGTTATTTGCTGGCTTCTCAACCTTTTAGTGAGGGTACGGAGTCGGATGTCTGGGTGACTCGACAAGGGTATACCGATTATGGTGGAGCGGAAACTTTTTATCGCCCGCTGGCGCAACGCGATACCTTATTGACCGGTAAACGTGTAGTGAGCTGGGATTCGCATTACTGCGTGGTTATTCGAACACAAGATGCGGCTGGTTTGAACACGGAGGCGGTTTATGATTACCGTTTCCTCACGCCGGTACGAATAACCGATATTAATGACAACCAATCTCAGATTACACTGACTGCATTGGGGCAGGTTTCTTCCAACCGATTCTGGGGGCGGGAAGGGGATCAGATGAATGGTTATACCCCAGCGGACGAAAAACCGTTTACGTCGCCCACTTCTGTGGACGAGGCCTTAACACTACAGCCGGGTATTCCGGTCGCAAACTGTATGGTTTATGCACTACTCAGTTGGATGCCTAGGGTAGAAATGCGCAGTGAGGAAAAGGACGAAACACCATGGCAGGCTTTACGTCAAGCAGGTGTTATTACGGAAGACAAACGAATGTGTTCACTGGCTTATCGTCGCTGGATGGGTCGCCAGCAAGCTACTCTGAGAAAAGATATTCAGGCCACTGCGCGTGTGCCGGCCCATGTACTTGCCCTGGTGACAGACCGCTATGATCGAGATCCAGCGCAGCAAATAGGCCAAATAATTAGCTTCAGTGACGGTTTTGGACGTCAGTTACAAAGTGCCGTACGTCATCGGGCAGGCGAGGCTTGGCAACGGGCAGCGGATGGCAGTTTAGTGACCGGCAGTGATGGCAGGCCCATCGTAAAACATACAGAAACACGCTGGGCTATCTCTGGACGTATCGAGTATGACGGGAAGGGCCAAACCGTACGAGCTTATCAAGCTTTCTTTCTTGATAGTTGGTATTACGTAAGTGACAGCAGTGCTCGGAAAGACTTGTATGCCGATACCTACCGTTATGACGCATTGGGACGTGAATACCAGGTAAAAACGGCAAAAGGGTATCTGCGAGAGGGTTTGTTTACACCTTGGTTTGTGGTGAATGAGGATGAGAACGATACCGCACACCGGGTAACTAGCCAAAGCTAAAAGGATTATTAATGAATCGTGCTGACTATCGCTTATATGAAAAAACCCCGGAGGTTTCGGTTGTGGACAACCGGGGACAAATAGTTCGGGAAATCCGTTATCAGCGTCATCCGGATGCGCCGAAAGTGACTGACGAACGGATCTTCCGCCATCGATTCAATATCTATGGACATCTGACCCAAAGCATTGATCCGAGATTGTTTGAGTTGCAGCAGTCTGATCCGTCGATCAAACCTAATGTTGCCTATTACACAGCGCTTAATGGTGAGGTTTTGCGGATTGAGCGTGCAGATGCGGGCACTTCGGTTACACTGAATGATAGTGCTGGCCGGCCGATGTTGAGTATCAATGCTACGGGTGCGACCCAAACCTACCGGTATGAAGAGGATACGCAGCCGGGGCGACTGCTGAGTATTATTGAAGAAATGAAGGGTAAAGCGACTAGGATTACGGAACGCTTGGTTTGGGCAGGTAACAGTCAGGTAGAGAAAAACCATAATCTGGCCGGTCAATGTATTCGTCACTATGACACGGCCGGACTTACGCAGACTGACAGTATTTCACTAACAGATACTCCGCAGTTGATGAGTCAGCAGTTACTAAAAGTGGATACTGACCCGGATTGGCAAGGGGACGATGAGTCAGTTTGGAAGGATCGGCTGGCTATTGATGTCTTTACGACACAAAGTACCAGCAATGCTACCGGAGCCTTGCTAATCCATATTGATGCTAAAGGTAATATCCAGCGTCTGGCTTATGATCTGGCCGGTATGCTGTGCGGCAGCTGGTTAACACTGCAAGGACAAGCTGAACAAGTGATGGTTAAGTCCCTAAGTTATTCTGCCATGGGTCAGAAATTGCAGGAAGAGTATGGTAACCGTGTGATTGCCAGCTATGATTATGAACCAGAGAGCTTGCGGCTTATTGGCAGCAAGCTCGAGCGTCCTAGTGGTCATCCTGCTGGAGCGAAAGTGTTGCAGGATCTGCACTATGAATACGATCCGACCGGAAATGTAGTCAGGGTCCATAATCAAACAGAAATCACCCGTTTCTGGCGAAACCAACAAGTGGATGCGGTTAATGATTATACTTACGATAGTTTGTATCAGCTCGTGAGTGCTTCCGGGCGGGAGTTGGCTAATATAGGTCAACAAGACTACAAACTACCAACGCCGTTAATTCCCTTACCGACAGATAATAGTACGTATACTAACTATACCCGTGCTTATAGTTATGATCGTGGCGGCAACTTGACTCAATTTCGTCATAGTGCGCCAGCAACAACGAATAACTATACCATGAACATCACGGTGTCTGATCGTAGTAACAAGGCGGTACTTAGTACCTTAACGGATAATCCAGCAAACGTAACGAATTTATTTGACCGAGCGGGTCATCAGTTGAAAATAATACCCGATCAATCGCTCATCTGGACAGAACGAGGCGAGCTGAAGCAGGCAATAATCAATGACGATCTGAATACTATGGAGCGTTATATGTATAATGCGCATAGTCAGCGCATGCTGAAAATCAGCACTCAGAAAGTCAGCGGTTCTCTGCAAACCCGACAAGCGCTGTATCTTCCAGGATTAGAACTTCGCACCACGCAATCAGGTGAAACAACAAAAGAGAAGTTACACGTAATTACTTTGGATGAAGTAGCTCAAGCGCAAGTACGGGTGCTGCATTGGGAAATTGGTCAGCCTGAAGATATCGTCAATAACCAAATACGTTATAACTATAGTAGCCAAACGGGTAGTAATAATCTAGAGCTGGACTATGAGGGGCGTATAATCACCTATGAGGAATTTTATCCTTACGGTGGAACTGCACTATGGACAGCAAGCAGCCAAACGGAAGCAGAGTACAAAATAATCCGATATTCCGGTAAAGAGCGTGATATGACGGGACTTTATTACTATGGATATCGTTATTATTTACCCACGGAAGGAAGATGGTTAAGCCCCGATTCGGCAGGAACAGTGAATGGCCTCAATGATTACCAGATGACAGAAAATAATCCCGTGCTATATCTCGATCCAGATGGTCAGGCCAGTAAAAACCGTTTTCGAAACATTTTTTGGCTTTCTGCATTCCTTACGCGTCGACGAGGAGAGGGCGCGGCGAGTTCTTTTGCTCGAGCTAAAAAAATTACCTTGACGATTATGGGAGGCTTGGCGCTCGCAGGTATTATCGGGGGGATTGTGGCTTCTGCGGGTGCTCCTTTAGTGGGGCTACTCGTCGCCGGAGGGGTGTCTTTTTTAGTTGGCGCCGTTGCCGGATGGAATCTAGATAGTATCACGAGTAAGATGGCAGAAATTTTTGGAAGGTTTGCTAAAGGTAAATCGGCTGCTGTGAATATTAGTATGGGGGTCGTTACCGCAGTAGCCACGGCTGGGCTCCTTGGTGCAAGTAATGAAAGCTTAGCTTTAGCGGGTATTGCTGGAGGATCGTTTGGTTATTTAGGATACTTGGTGGGTAACGCTGATCAAGGGGCCGGTGGAGCGCATGGAGCCGGCACGGGTCTAGGTATGGTAGATATTATGGGCGGTAGAACAACCAGCTCTGCAATGAGGGTGTCCACTGCTGCATTTGGAGGTTTGGGCGGATTTTTCACAGGTACGCAATGGAGTGCTGAGGCTGGCAATAATGCTGCTCTGGGCAGTTTTATCGGCGGTATGCTAGGAAGGCTTGCAGACACCGCTGGCTCGTATGTGTATCAAACGTTAGGAAGGGCTTTCATTAATCGTGGCGTCTCGTCTCTTGCCCATTATGTTTTGGGTAACAACTTTATTAGCCAAACATTGGGGAGATATGCGGGTGGGCGTCTCGCAAGGTTGATGACGCGTAGTCGCAATAATAATGTAGGGGGTCCAAATGAATGGACCGGTAGTGTGACTGGGGCGGCTGTAGGTGGTGTAGGGACAGCATTAGCGCACACGTCAGATCCTCATTTTAATAGACGTGTAGGCCAACTCGGAAGTATCCTTAGCCAAGGAGCGGGTTACGTCCAGGATCTTTTTAGCCGATGGGGAGTACGATATTTCGGTATGAGAGTTGCTAGGGATGCGCTTAGAGGTGTGACGAGCGCTGTTTCACTCGCTTGATTGGGGTGCTCTATCGAATGTAGCTAGCCAAGGCTACTAGCTACTTCTAGATAATCGAGGGCATTTGCAAAGTAGCTATTTTTTAAATTAGATAGACAATAGTCAAAAATTCAGATAAATTTCAGCCATAGTGTCTCTACTATTGCTACTCGAAAAACCACGCTTTCTGATTTATTCCCCCTTCGACGACACACCCTAATTAAAAATTAAATGTTGCTATAAAGTAAAAAATTGACATTTCAGGAGGAAATTCTATGCAAAAGGAGCAGGTTAATACCATGCGTTTAATAACGATGGTCAATAAATTTTCAGGATGCAGCATCGATCCAAAGTATTTTCCCGTCCTGTTTCAATCCCCACTCATTATAGAATCTTTAAACCCTATCTATATTTTGCACCAAAATCGAAAACTTAGTCTAGCAGATCAACAGAAAATTAAACGTGTTTTTCGAGATCATTTTAGTTTTTTTAATAAACTCGCGAGTGAGCAATATAGTAAAAAATATTTGATTTTATCAATTGTATTTTTTATCTTATTACTGTTTTCAGGGCTAGCTTGCGCTTATTTACCGATTGTTTTTGTGCCTTTAGTGTTTATTTTTTGTATTAGTCTAGCGGTATGTGCCCGTTTAATAAATATCCCGAGCGGTCTCCTCGACAAAGAAGCTATCTATGCGACCTGTCAACATGAATTATTTGCTCTAAAATATAATTTAAATGAATTAAGAAATGCATTTGTCGATAAATATCACATTAAAACGGCTAAAGATTTTTTTGATTATATCGATGCACCGATAGATTTTAATACCGCTCTGAATTCCAAGCAGGCAAGAAAAACGGTGACTTTTGCACCTAAATTGAGCGTGTTTTTTGAAGAGCGTGATGACGTGCGATCGCGTACGAATCGTTACGAAAATAATCGACATTTACATCCGAAAAGATGAATGATGATGGGGCATGAACTTTATTACACGGAATTTTTTGTATTTTGTAAGACCACCATGCTTTTTAATAGGTTTAATGCTTCAAATAATTGATAATCATTTTTCACCAAATCATTGTTGTTAGTCGTGGCGTGTGAAAAAATAGTTTTTTCAGTTACATTGGCATTTTTTAAATGTCCCTTTAATTCCGATTCATGCAGATAGATAGCTTGAGCCGGATTTTCAGCTAAGGAATTTATCTTCAATTCATCTAATAGGATGTCCGGAGAAATACCTGAAGCCTGAATCGAACGCCCTGAAGGGGTGTAATATAAAGCCGTGGTTAATTTAAGTGCGGTCGATGTATCTAAGGGAATAACGGTTTGCACCGAGCCCTTGCCAAAGCTTTTTGTTCCTAGAATGACGGCACGTTGGTTATCTTGTAAGGCCCCAGCCACGATTTCGGCCCCGGACGCACTCCCTTGATTGATTAAGACGATTAATGTCCCCGCATAGATTTGATCATTCGGTTTGGCCGTTATTTTCATATTGGCTTCAGAGGATTGGCCTTTGGTGTAGACAATCATCTGATTGAAACGCATCTTCTTCGCATCAAGAAAGGCATTGCTGACATCGGCGGCAGAGCTTAATAAGCCACCAGGATTATTTCGTAAATCGAGTATTAAGCCCTGTAATGGTGTTTTTTGTTGGTGTTGTAATTTTAACAGCATTTGATCTAAATCATGACGCGTGCTGGCCTGGAAACTATTGATACGGATGTACGCATAATTAGGTTCTAAGAGGTGTCCTTTAACACTTTGGATACGAATAATGCTGCGTTTTAAATTAACTAACAGCGGTTTATGTTGACCCTGTCGGACTAAGGTCAATTGTAAGGAACTGCCTTTTTGACCGCGCATTTTTCTGACCGCTTCACGTAAACTTAAACCTTGAATAGGCAGATTATTAATGCGTACTATCCAGTCTCCTGGTTTAATACCCGCTTTTTGTGCAGGCCCATCATCAATCGGTGTTACGACACGTAACAAACCTTCCTCCATACCCACCTCGAGTCCTAAACCACTGAACTCACCGGTTGTGGCTGTTTGTAAATCTTTTAAATCATCGGCATCTAAAAAGCTTGAATGCGGATCGAGTCCACTCGCCATGCCTTGCATGGCATTTTGTAACAGCTCGTGTTCGGAAGTCTTTTGTACATACTCATTTTTAATAATGTCGAGTTCGCGATTAAAACGTAATACATCTTGAGAAAGTTTGTCTTCGGGGGTGGGGGATGTATTGGCTTGACCCGAAAACAGTGTGCTACTAAAACCTAATAAAGAACAACTGAGCAAGAAAAAAAATAACATTTTTAGTTTCATACGCGTTTATCCTTTTATTTAGTTTGTACAAAAAATTTACCCTGCTGATGAGGGTAGTCATGGATTTTAGTGAGCTGAATTTATTGGCTACTCAATTTACAGTGTAATTCACTTTGATGAATTTGCGAGGAAAGCAAGCAACAATTGTTACTTTATTGATCTCTAAGTAATGGATAAGAACCCGCAGAAAAGTGAAATTATTTCAATCTGAGCCCGCTTTGATGAGTATCGATTGGATAAAAAAAGGTCATGTTAGAAGACTAACATGACCTTGGTATCAATCACTATAATGGCGATACAAATTGGTCATTTAAGGAATGAATGCGCCTGCAGCTATGCTTAAAATATTTGGAACACCAAAGAGGTTAAGTCGTTTGGAACGCATGTCTCCTAAACCACTTGGAGTATAGTAAACCCAAGTGTCTGCACCCACCGCATAATAACGACTTTGACGATTATACCAAATGACGTCATTGATACTTTGGGACCCAACCACTTGTTGATTTTGCCAAGTCGTACCATTGTCACTCGTAGCGGTAAAATTATTTACTCCTACATAGAGAAACCTACCGACTTGGGGCGACCATGTAACACTTCTTCCAGGATTTAATAAATTCGTTGCGCCTGGATTAGTCCAGGTCATACCGTCAACGCTATTTAGTATTACGCTATCAACATTACCCGTGACAATCACATAGAGGCCTAATT
>JBAPVR010000001.1:0-1609 GCA_049283295.1 Candidatus Aquirickettsiella sp. | reverse complement strand
GTTGAAGACGGCGTTGAGAAACACACGTTTCCTGCCGATCGCCTCTTCGAGGCCGGGCGGCCAGACGGCGAGGATCAGCCACAGCATCACCGCGACCGCGATCAGCAGGATCAGCGCCCATGCCGGATGACGTTCGATGAATCGTGTCACGGTTTTGGCCCGACCGTCGCCATGCCGTCCTCCCAGACGCCGCGGCCTTTTCGGCTCGCGTTTTCAGGGCATCCTAACGGCGCCGCGAACCCTGCACTTGATTGTCAGTATCTTTTCGCGCTCTCTGCGCTCAGGGGCGCAAGACTTTGGCGGCGCGGCGGTATTCGGTCGGCGCCATCCCGACATTGGCGGCGAAGAAGCGCGTGAAACCGCTCTGGGAGGAGAAGCCGAGATCGAAGCCGATATCGGAGATCGGCACTTCGGTCGCAACCAGCGCGTCCAGCGCCTGTTCCATGATGAGTGTATTGAGATAGAGGTTCGGGGTGACGCCGGTCTGGGTGCGGAACAGGCGGTAGAAGTGTGGACGCGACAGCCCCGACGCCCGCGCGATCGAATCCAGTTCGATTTCCGCGCCCGGGCTTTCGGACATCAGCTTGATGGATTTGCGGACGCGAAAGTCGGTGACGGCGGCCGTGGTGCGCGCCTCCTGCACCGGCTCGGGTATCTGCCAGCTCTCGTCATAGCAACTGTCGATCAACTGCCTGAGTTCGCTATCAAGACTGCTGAGCGATGGCGCGCCGCAAACCAGCGCCGCGGATCGGCGAATATGCTTGTCGAGCGTGGCCGTGCGCTTGAAACGGGTGCGGCCGAACCGCAGGCTGTGGGCGCGGGCCGCATCTGGGGCGAACCATTCGGGGTTGACGTAGAGGACGAAGAAGATCGCGCCGTTCTCTACATCGGTGGGAATAAAATTGTGTGGTTCCCAAGGGTTGACGGCAACAATGGAGTCTTCTGCGAGGAACCAGCGCTCGTCGCAGACGTCGATGCGGGCCGGCGTTCCACCGACATGAAAAACCAGGTGTCCTTCGCGATGCGCATGCATGTTGAAGGGGCGGTTCAACTGATAGACCGTCGCGCGACCGAACCGGCCGTGGAAGACAGCCAGAGCCTTGCTCATGCCTTCCCTCCCGCGGGGATGTTCCTGTCTTTTCAACCAGCGTTCAACATCCGCCGCGGGAATGCAAGGGAAGATCACGTCCAGTCCGGGCCCCGGCGGTGACCGGGACCCGTTCGCAAATGCGAAGAACTCAGTACTTCTTGCACTCTGGAACCGTACGGCTCGGCAGCCCGATCTTGGAGAAGACCGCCGGGTCGTAGCCCAAGGTCTGGTTTACGTTCGGGATCACCTTCACGACCTTGCTGAACAAGGCGCCCTTGCCGTCATCCACCACTTCAGTGACGAAGTTGGTGCCGATGGCCTGGCGGTTGGAGTCGAGCTTGATCTTGCCGTTGGGGGCATCGATCTCGGTCTTGGCGAGGGCTTCCTTGAGCTTCGCCTGGTTGTTGCTGAGGTCGCCGTTGACCTGGCGCAACGCCTGAATCAGCGCCATCGTCGAGCCGTAGTAGTTGGTGGCGAGCAGCGAGGGGCTGGGGAACCGCTTGGCCGGCGGGAAGGCGT